>JAVRBV020000045.1:0-6815 GCA_034531095.2 Nostoc sp. CreGUA01
GGACTTCAGCTACTTTTAGCGGTTTTTTGCTGAGTTTGTTGTTAATTGAAATTGGCGAAAAGCCTGATATTGGAGTATTAGAAGCTGCTATCGGTGGATTTGCGATCGCACTTTTTCAAGGTTTTCTTTTCAAACAACCCACGTACCCCCGCCCCCCTTTTGTCTTTTTTTTTTTGGGGGGGGGAGGGGGGGTTGGGGGAGGGGGAGGGGGGGGGGGGGGAGGGGGGGGGGGGGGGGGGAGGGGGGGGGGGGGGAGGTGGGGGGGGGGGGGGGAGGGGGGGGTGTGGAGATGGGGGGGGGGGGGGGGGTGGCCAAATGAGGGAGAAAGTAATTCTTCTTTCCCCCCATCTCCCCATCCCCTTATCCCCCCATCCTCTTTCCATGCCCCATGCCCAATGCCCAATGCCCCATTCCCCATTCCCCATTCCCCATTCCCCATTTTTAACTATCCTTCATAATCCATGAGGACTTGCACCCAATGTGGTGGGCGGGGAATGGGGTTGCCCAGGCGGTCGAAAAGCAGCCATGCTGCTAGGTGTACGATAAAAAGGTAGATAAAGTTGTTGAGTATTATCAAAGCGATCGCGCCTATTTGAATCAAAAACACGCTGGGACTTGCTAGTAAACTCAGCTTCAAAAATACCCACTCGATAAACTCACTCACCTGGGTAATGACGTAAATCCAGAGGTCTTCACCTGACAACAAAGATAATAACCACAAGCGAAAAAAGACTCCTAAGGTACCCAACAGGGTACCCAAGGTGATGGAAATTATCCAGGGAACACGACGACGATACCACGTCGCACCCAAAAGCACGCCCATAAAACCGTAGGGCATGACAAATAGTAAACTGCGGGCTGGCCCCATGAGTACTGTTAGTAATAAGCCAGAAGTGAGTGCTGCCATCCATGCTGCTCGTTTGTCCCAACGGAGATAAACTAAAGCGATCGGTACTGGAAAAAATATCCGCAAAACTGGACCTAAAGGAAAGTAAAAATTAATAAACCAAATTAGGCTAGCAGTACTGGCTAAAAAGGCTGTTTCCACCATCCTCAAGGGTGTATCAGCCTTGAGTTGAGGACGGGTTAATTCTTGTTTATCTACCCAATGATTAGCAGGAGTTTGAGATTCCGGCGATGGTTCTTCCTCTGGCTTATCTGGCAGAGAATTTAAAATGCTCATATCAACCTTGCGGGAGCTTGGAAACCGAGTGTCTTCTCACCGGAGCAACCGAAAGAAACGTCTCCGGCTTTGCTTGTGAATTCTGAATTCTGAATTCTTCTTCAAACTATCATCCTTTCCAAGGCTGACATATCAGGAATACAGATGATATCTTGATCCCGTTTAATCAAGCCTCTTCTTTCCAGCCTTGTCAACACTCGCGTCACCGTTTCCCGTGCTAGTCCACTCAAACTGCTCAATTCTCGGTGAGGTAAATTTGGGATTTCGGTTCCTGTTTGCCCTTTTTTTCCCTGTCCTTCTGCCAAAAACAGCAATGTATCTGCCACCCGTGACTGACTATGAGATTCTCGCAAACGTAATCGCCGATTCACTTGCTGTAAACGCTCTGCCATCAGTTTTGCTAATCTCAGCCCTGCCAAGGGTTCTATTTTCAGTAAATTGCTAAAATCTGAAGCAGGCATACTGCCAATTACCGTGGGAGTCAAGGTAATCACATCGGTAGTTCGACGTTTTTCACTAAGAACCGCCATTTCACCAAACAATTCCTCTTTGCCAAGAATGTTCAGTGTTACCTCTTTTCCTTCTAAATTATAAGTACGAATTTTGACCCATCCTTCTCTGATAAAATACACAGCACCACCCCAGTCATTTTCTAGTACGATCACTTGATTAGCTGGGTGAGTGCGGGTTACAAGATGGGTAAGGGCTGTTTGCACAACAGCATCTGGCAAACCCTGAAAAAATAAGGGCACATATCGGTCTTCCATTACGGCATTTTTATTCAAGCTGCTATATACACACGACATAAAAGAAAGAGCATTTTTTTCAGCCTAAGCTATCAAAGCACAGCCACCTTTTAACAATAAAAATAACCTATGCTACGCAAGAAAGTAATAAGAGGGTTTTTCTAAACAATTTTTACCTATGGGTTTAAATAGGGTAAAAGTTTTGCAAAAATTAGTTTATAGCCTGCTGAAGTATTACTTAGGGGCTAGTTGTAGTGCAAACTTGATTACTCTTGATTAATTAAAAATATAGGCAAACAACATCCATCATACTCAAGCTAGTGAAGTATCTGCACTAATCTTACGGTAAAGTCTAGGCTTCCCGTCTCAATGGCGATCGCCTCACTAAATCAAGGTAAATTATTGCTCACATACTTTAGTGGTTTTGAGCAATCAAGGTAAGCTTGTTAAACAAACACTGACTGAAGATTGCCACTCCTCCCTGTAATCCATAACATAATGACAGTCACAAGTCAAAGTGGCAGCTTTTGTCACTCGAAACTTCCAGGACTGTAAATTAATTGTCACATTAATTGACATATTGTTGTAGCTAAGGTAATCGAAAGTGACTTCCAGTGCAGATGAAATTCAAAAGCTGATTGCAGACATTGACAACTTACTTGCCAGTGGTGGCAAGCGCCTGTCTAGATTTTTATCTGGTCAGGGACAAGAACCTAAAGAGGTTTTAGAACGTATTCGGGACTTTTTGGTGAGGTTAAAAGAAAAAGAAGGATTAGAGGGCGGCATTCCAAATCAATCTTTGAGAGAACCGCGTTCGCCTTTGCTAACAAAATTTATCGATCAAGGTGATAACCAACTTTTACTACCACCATCCCCATCCACTCCAGAATACAGCGCTGTTGAAGCAGGAGAATTAAAAACTGAATTTTCCCAGTTGATTCAGCCATTACGGACAGAATTAGAAGGATTATTGCAAGAACGAGCCACTCTCCTACAGGAAATTCGGCAGTTAGAACAAAAGCGGTTGCAAAACTACTCCCTGGCGCAGCAGTTGACCAACCAAGAGCAGATGATTACCGAGTTTTTACAGGTACTGATGAGTCGCCTTGTGCCAACTTTAACGCCATTGTTAGGACAAACTTCCGTCAATTCCCCTAGTTCTTCAGCAGGAGGCGATCGCCCAAATTCAGAACCAGTATCTTTTGTAACTCAACCTTTGTTAGAATCTCCAGATCGTGTAGAGCAGTTAACACGACTGGCTCAGGAGTTAGATCGACGCCTGCTATCACTAGATGGAACTGTAAATGTTGTCTTTGATGCTCTACAACGCAACATTAATACTTATTACGAGTCTTTGTCCCAAGCACTGGCAAGAATGCATAGCAAGGGAATCCAAGGCGAACAGTTGATGGCCAGCTTTCTCAACAATTTGACTCAGTATTTGCAACAACAATCCCCTAGTTCCGAGTCTTCTTTTCTAGGGGTAGAAGCAGAGTCACTACCTGCATCACTGACTCTGCCAACTGATATCGATACTGAATCTCCACTTCCGCTTTTAGAACTTATACAGCCAGAAACTTCATCAATTAATTCTGAGCAACAAACTACTACCCTCACAGAAGACTTAGATGCAGTACTGTTGCAGCTTGGCTTAGACTCGTCTCAATCTTCTGAAAGTCCAGCTGAGTTACCAGAAGATATTTCTACGTTAATTGCTGATGAAGTAGACCAACTTTATGCCAGTTTGTTCGGTACTGTTAATGATTCATCAGCTTCTTTTACAGCTTCTCCATCAACTTTGAATACCCCTGAGGAGACACCTGTTATCTCACCTATAGTAGATAATAGTGTAACAGAGAGTACATTATTTTCAGCATTTTCAGCGACAGACACGGATGCTCAGGCGACCATAGAAACCACAGATTCAGGGGAAGAACTATTTTTTGCAGAGGATAGTAACCTAGCCTCGCCGCCAGAAATTTTGGCAGAAGATAGTTTACCTGTGGAACTCAGCACTCAACCAGAAGTTACTGATACAATTAGCACCTTAACTGATTTATTGCCTGATGTAGATACTGAGCAGCAATTTCTGGAAGTGCCGTTACCTGCGATTAATGTTACAACCACAGCACCAGACACTCCAGAAATACCAGAAATTGCCTTGGCAAACCCTACAAAAGATATTGCCACAGATGTCACAAGCGATCGCCAAGAACCTCCTTTAGAGAACTACATCCCAGCTTCACCACAAGAAAACCTACTTTCTCTAGAATCAAATCAGGCTCCAGTTATCCCTGATATTTCCTTAGATGAAGAACAGTTGCAGCAATTAGACCTGGATTTAGCTAATTTCGACCGGCAGGTAAATTCTGATTGGCAACCAGCTACAAACTTAGAAAATTCTCAGGAATCCGTTGCTAAAATCCCAGGCACAATACCCACAGTTTCTCCGGAAAAACCGCCAGAAAATCTCCAAATTCCCACAAATAGTTTGGCAATTCCCCAGGTAGAAACTAACTTAGATGTAGAGACAAAAACTGAAAAAAAAAAGCCAGAGACAACTCCTATTCCCGAAAGCTCTTTACCTCCAAATTCCAACTCGATAAACAATACAAAAGTTTCAACAAATGTTCTTGAATCAGTCTGGTATTTAGGAATTGATTTAGGTACAACAGGAATTTCTGCCACTTTATTAAATAGTTCTTCTTTAGTTGTACATCCTATTTATTGGTCAGCAGAAAATCCACCGGGAACAAATTCTTTCCAGCAATCGTTTCGTTTACCAACAGAGGTTTATCTGCCCACAGCTTCTGTACCCCAAGGTGAAAATGAAAGTATTGAAACCCAGGAACAGATAGCACCTGCGGCTGTAGCCCAAGATAAGAATCCTACGCCACCGAGATCGGATTCAACAAACAATCTTTACTCAGCACAGCTGAAGCCTTATTTACAAGTAGCCATTCCCTACAAGAGTGAACGCCAAAAATGGGAACCTGTCTTGCAATTAAATGAATTTTCGGCAGGGCCGTTAATTTGGATTGTGCGATCGCTCTCTAAGCTACTACTGACTCTCAAGTGCGATCGCAGTAGTACTACCCCTAGTTTAATTGCTGCTGCTGTTGGTATCAACGAACAAAATTTTGCTCAGATTATTCATAATATTGCTGGTGTAATTTGTACTTGTCCATCTAGTTGGTCAGAACAATATCGTTTCAACGTCAGAGAAGCCGTACTCACTAGCAAGCTGATCCAACATTCCCAGCAAGTCTTTTTTGTTGAAGAAGCGATCGCTAGTCTACTTCCAGAACTCGATGCTGCTAACGGCAACCAAATCAAATTAAAATTAAGCCAAGATCAAGATTCTCATCCTGCAAAAACCAGCGAAAATTCCCTTGTGGGTAACACCCTTGTGATTAATATCGGGGCAACTGCTACAGAAATGTTACTAGTCGATGTACCAGAAACCCTAGCACATTTGACATACAACGATTTCATGCTCCACAGTTTTGCTTATGCTGGCAAGGGAATTGAACAAGACATTATTTGTCAGCTGCTTTTGCCACCTAAATCTCGGCAACCACGTTTAGAAACCCAAAGCGAAAATAAAAGTGCTACCGCTAATCCCTGGCAATGGCAACCATCAATTCCCGGTTTAGATCAAATGCATTGGCAGAGTTTAGGGTTAGAAGAATTAGAACTACCCAGAGTCGGAGAACCGGATATCACCGCCCGAATTCGTCTCCAACAGCGTCTAGAAAGTTCCTTGCTGGGACAAGCGATATTAGATGCAGCACTAGCTCTGAAGCTGATTTTACAACACCAAGACACTTTTACCTTAGAATTAGCCGACCAACGGTGGATTTTACGCCGACGAGACTTAGAAAGCCAAGTATTTATCCCCTTTGTCCGCCGTTTGAACCGCGAACTCAACAAATTATTAGTCGCTCGTGGAATTCCCACAGAAGCAATTAATCAAGCTATCCTCACTGGTGGCGTGGCTTGCGTAGGGACAGTGAACCGTTGGCTACGACAAAAACTCCCCAGCGCGAAAATTATCCAAGATTTATATCTCGGCGAAAACGGCGCTCCTAATTGCAGTCGAGTTGCTTATGGTTTGGCAATGCTACCTCTGCATCCCCAGATATTAGATATACCCAGACAACAATACACTGATTATTTCCTGTTTACAGAATTACTGCGCCTGCTACCAGAGCGACCCTTATCTTTTGGTGAGGTTATCCAGTTATTTGAAGGTCGCGGTATCAATACCCGCACTTGTCAGCAACGCTTGTTGGCTTTTTTGGAGGGTGAATTACCTTCAGGTTTGATACCTTCAGTTACAGACTCAACCTGGCTCACCCAAAGTTCTCAAGAAAATCCTGACTATCAAGCGATCGCTACTGCACCACTTTTTGAAAAGCAAGGCAGTCTCACCTATCGTCCCAATTCCCAACAACTTTTGTCTTTGCGCCGCTATCTCAATTCGATCAAGGCTAGTAATCAGCAATCACTGGAGGAACCATACACAGTCAATTTCGCCTTGGAACTTCACAATTAATATTAGTGCCGCTACGCAAAAATCATTAGTCATTGGTCATTGGGCATAGGTTATTGATTATTCCTCTGTGCCCCGCTGTTTCACTACAGGCGCGATTAATCGCGTCTCTAACCCACCCCATATTTCCTACAGCTATTTTCAGGTAAATAAACCACGTGGTAGGGGCACAGCAATGCTCATTGGTGTCAACTTAACGTAAGATTCATCTCCCGCAAGGAACTGAAGTTCCTTGCTCATAGCTCAAGTCATCTAAAGATGACTAAAATATAGCCAAAAATCTTTAGTCTACTTCAGTAGACTTTAGCTATAAGAGAGGGAATTCATTCCC
>JAVRBV020000046.1:0-29856 GCA_034531095.2 Nostoc sp. CreGUA01
TTTCGTCTCCCAAGAATTGCGGGCGGCGGAAGACCCTGAGTTTGAAACTTTCTATACCAAAAATATTTTGCTGAACGAGGGTATCCGCGCTTGGATGGCTCCTCAAGATCAGATCCACGAACAATTTGTATTCCCTGAGGAGGTATTACCACGTGGTAACGCTCTCTAATAGACCAAATGCTTTAGGCGGCGCTGGACGCGACCAAGAATCTACCGGGTTTGCCTGGTGGTCTGGTAACGCCCGTTTAATCAACCTTTCTGGCAAACTACTGGGCGCTCACGTTGCTCACGCTGGTTTGATTGTATTCTGGGCTGGAGCAATGACTTTGTTTGAAGTCGCTCACTTCATTCCGGAAAAGCCCATGTATGAGCAGGGATTGATCCTGCTACCTCACCTTGCCACTTTGGGCTGGGGTGTTGGTGCTGGTGGTGAAGTCATCGATACCTTCCCCTACTTTGTTGTTGGTGTGCTGCACCTAATTTCCTCAGCCGTACTGGGATTTGGCGGTATCTATCATGCCGTCCGTGGTCCAGAAACCTTAGAAGAATACTCTTCATTCTTTGGTTACGACTGGAAAGACAAGAACAAGATGACCAACATCATCGGATTCCACCTAATTATTTTGGGATGCGGTGCGCTATTGTTGGTGCTGAAGGCAATGTTCTTCGGTGGTATCTATGATACTTGGGCACCAGGTGGTGGTGATGTTCGGATCATTACTAATCCTACACTCAATCCAGCGGTCATCTTCGGTTATCTGATCAAGTCTCCCTTCGGTGGCGAAGGTTGGATTGTCAGCGTCGATAACTTGGAAGATGTTATCGGTGGTCATATTTGGATTGCCTTTATCTGTATTGCTGGTGGTATTTTCCACATTCTCACTAAGCCTTTTGGTTGGTCGCGTCGTGCGTCCATCTGGTCTGGTGAAGCTTACCTATCCTACAGCTTGGGTGCCCTTTCCTTGATGGGCTTCATTGCCTCCATCATGGTTTGGTACAACAACACCGTTTACCCCAGCGAATTCTTTGGCCCTACTGGTCCTGAAGCTTCTCAAGCTCAAGCTCTGACTTTCCTAATTCGTGACCAACGCTTAGGTGCTAACGTTGGTTCTGCCCAAGGCCCCACCGGTTTGGGTAAATACTTGATGCGTTCCCCCACTGGTGAAATCATCTTCGGTGGTGAAACCATGCGCTTCTGGGATTTCCGCGGTCCTTGGTTGGAGCCTCTGCGTGGTCCCAACGGTCTTGACCTGGAAAAAATCAAAAACGATATTCAGCCTTGGCAAGCTCGTCGTGCTGCTGAATATATGACCCATGCTCCTTTAGGTTCTCTGAACTCTGTGGGCGGCGTGGCTACTGAAATCAACTCCTTCAACTATGTGTCTCCTCGCGCTTGGTTGGCATGTTCACACTTCGTACTAGGATTCTTCTTCCTAGTTGGTCACTTGTGGCACGCTGGTCGCGCTCGTGCAGCCGCTGGTGGTTTTGAAAAAGGTATTAACCGTGAAAATGAACCAGTAATGTCGATGGACTTCCTCGACTAGGTTACAAAGTTTCTTTCATCACTGACAATTAATTAGTTTACAAACTCTTGCATCAAAGCAAGAGTTTTTTTTGAAGAAAAATTCAGAAGTCAGAATTCAGAAGTCAGAATGCAATACACTAGATATCTCCAGAAATTAATTATGCGTTACCTGAAACCCTTGTAGAGACGTAGCAGTGCTACGTCTCTACATTCATTATCGAAGATGTCTACTTGGTGTTAGGTAAAAAAGCCTAACTGTGTAGGTTGGGTTGAAAAACGAAACCCAACATTTTCAGGGGGTTTATTGGGTTTCACTTCGTTCAACCCAACCTACAATTATCCTTCACAAGTCCAGATTCTATAGATTTTAGAGGTCGTAACAATGACAGTACTAAAAATCGAGCAGACCGAGTAATGCTCTACGACATCAGCTGGCAACAGTTTGAGAATCTCCTGAAAGACTGGTGTTATGACTCAGGTGAACTCAAGATTTATCACCTGCAAAATTTCATTCAATATCTGCCGAAACTGATTGAGCAAAATCGGGCAGATGGCAGACGGGCAATTCGTCGGGCGATGCGGGAATGGGTAAGGGAAGGCGGGAAGGGTGAACTACACAGTCACTCTAATTCATAATTACGAATTGCTATCAATTTCCTCCCACATTCATTGCTGCTAAAACAGCTTTTTGGCTGGCATCTTTGTAAACAGTATTCAGATATTTCATGACCACATCACTGGAAGTTGAATTTACTAGATTTTCTTCTTCTTTTGCTAGAGGAATTGCTCCTAATACATCTAATAATGTCTCGTTACTGGAGGGGGCAATTACTACTAAAGATGATTCTAGTGGTTCATTATATTGCCAGAAAGAGTCAAGTTTTACCGAGTATTTGTTGTCAGGAATTGGTTGTTGAACATCAGGCGTTTCTGGAGTCTCAGCTTCTATTTTGCCTCTACGTAGCTGTCGTAAATCGCTGAGAATTTGCTCTTTGGTGCGTCCCCGCAATTGAAATAGCACAAAGGGATCTTCACTAAAGCGATCGCCTAACTGATAGTATATCGCACCAATGTGTTTACAGGGATTTGCTTTATCAGGACAAGAGCATTTACTGTGGACATCAGAAAGGGTAAAAGGAAATAACGAAAGACCATTAGCTGTGAACACTTCTGCGATATTTTGCGGCATTTCCCCTGCTAACAATTTGGCAGCGAAAATTGCCTTTTGGGACATGGTTTCAATAACATAACCCCATTGTTCATCGCTAAACGGTTCAAGGGAAAGAGAAACTTTATAAGGTTCGACTTCACTACCTTGTACCCTAGCCAATACTTTTGCACCTTGAAACTCAATACTTAAAACATTTCCTTGACGTGCATAGTTTCTCGCACGTTCCAAACGCTTTTTAAAGCGATAAGAATCGAGTAAATCTAGCCATTGCTGCGACCACCATTCTCGACTTGCCTGAAGGGTATCATTAGTCATGGTTATACCATTTTGGATTTTAGATTTTGGATTGGGAATTGCCTTCTATGTCTCGCGGGAATCCAATTGCAGATTAGTTGAAAAAGTTCAATGATTACAAACTTATAGGACTTACGCAAAAATAGCCAACTTTGCCTAATTTATCGTAGACGCTTTGCGGCTTGCCGTAGGCTACCGCCAAGACGCCAAGAACGCCAAGAGTTTGTAGAGTTTGCGTAAGTCCTAACTTATTCTGCATCTTCGTCAATTACTGCGTTGCGGTCAAGAATTAGTAAGTTACGAAGTTGGTCTGTATCTAGTTCGGTCAACCATTCTTCACCAGCACCTACAACTTGTTCAGCTAGTTGTTTTTTACTTTCAATCATGTCATGTATTTTCTCTTCTAATGTACCAGTGCAGACAAATTTATGTACTTGGACGTTGCGGGTTTGACCAATGCGAAATACTCGGTCTGTAGCTTGATTTTCTACCGCTGGATTCCACCATCTGTCGAAATGGAATACGTGATTTGCTCGTGTTAAATTTAATCCTACACCACCTGCTTTGAGGGAAAGAATCATAATCGGTGGTCCTTGAGGATCGTGTTGGAAACGGTCGATCATTTCCTCGCGTTGTTTTTTATTAGTGCTGCCATATAAAAAGAATATTTCTCGTCCTAAATGTTTTTCTAAGTGAGGTTTCAGCAATTTACCCCACTCAGCAAATTGTGTGAAGATTAAAGCCCTATCTCCTTCTGCTAAAAGTTCTTCTAACATTTCTTCTAGCCGCAGTAGTTTGGCTGAATGATGTTGTTCTAATGTGGCTTGTTTTAGATATTGGGCTGGATGATTGCAGATTTGTTTGAGTTTGATTAGTAAAGCCAAAATCATCCCCCGACGTTGCAATCCTTGGGCAGATTCAATTTCTGCTAAAGATGTTTCTACTACTTGTTGATAAAGTGCGGCTTGGTCGGCGGTTAAACCACAAAATACTGTCATTTCTTGCTTATCTGGCAAGTCTTGAATAATTTGGCGATCGCTTTTCAACCGCCGCAGTATAAATGGCTGAACTAATGAACGTAATTGACTCAAAGAAGCCGTATCCCCATACTTTTCAATTGGCATAGCAAATCGCCGCTGAAAAAACTGCCGATTGCCCAAATATCCAGGATTGAGAAAATCTAAAATCGACCACAACTCTTGCAATCTATTTTCTACTGGCGTCCCCGTCAACGCAATCCGAAACGTAGCTGCTAATTGCCGCACTGCTTTTGATTGCTTCGCCTCGGAATTTTTCACATTTTGGGCTTCATCTAAAACAATTATCTGCCAAGTAACGCTCTCTAATAATTTAATATCTCGATGAATTAGCGAGTAACTGGTAATGACTAAATCATGCTTTTTCGTTGCTTCTACAAACGCCTTTCCTTTCGGACGTTTATCACCGTGATATTGGAAAATTTTCAGACTTGGTGCAAATTTTTTGACTTCTCTTTCCCAGTTGCCTAAAACCGAAGTTGGGCAAACTAATAGAGTTGGATTTTCTAGGGCGTCTTGTTCTTTCAGATGTAGAAGAAAAGCAATGAACTGAATGGTTTTTCCTAGTCCCATGTCGTCCGCCAGACAGGCACCCAAGCCCCAACGTTCCAAGAAGGACAACCAAGCCGCACCACGTTCTTGATAAGGTCGTAACTGTCCTTGAAAGCTGGCTGGTGTAGGCAAAGGTTCAATGGCCTGATTATTGGTTAGCGCCCCAATCAACTCTTGTAATGCGCCAGAGGCTTCAAAGCTAACCACTGGTAACTTTTCAATTACCTGGGTATCTCCTGTACTCAGACGCAAAGCATCTTCCAAAGACAACGCCATTTGGTCTTTGCGGGAAGCGAAAAAGGTCTGGGCTGTCTTGATGTCTTGGGGTCGCAATTCCACCCACTCGCCATTAATTTCCACCAAGGGGCTATTTAAAGCCACAAGTTTATCAAATTCAGCTTTGGAAATAATCTGTCCACCAATTGCCAATTGCCATTGGAAATTCAATAAACTTTGCAATCCCAAACGTCCCTGCTTTGTCTTGGGAGTTTCGGCAGTAATTTTCAAACCCAAACGGTTTGCCCATCCTTCACGGTTCGTTAAACTGGGAGGTAAAATCACTCCCAAACCGCTATCTTCAAATCTCCAAGTCACGGACTTGATAAACTCGTAAGCTTGGATGGGGTTGAGATGAAAAGATTGGGGATATTCTGTTTCTAAGCTGGGTGCTAGGATTGGATACAACCGAGAAGCTAGCCCCAAACCCCGCAAAAATGTTTCTTGGGGTTGCTCAATTGTGCGATTTTCATATACCAATTGTTCAACTGGATTGTGCCAAATTGTTGCCGCATCTACTAAAAACTCTGGATTATCAGCCGCTTGTAAGAAGTATGCCAATGTCCAATTTGTTTGGCCAGACTCCGGAGAACGCAGTTGAAAACAAGTACGAAAGAGTGTTTTCAGAGTTAACTGGTATTGTAGCGGCATAGTCCAAGCCTTGAGTGCCGCTTCGAGTCGTTCCACTTCAATTGCTTCTGCATTGACTCTACCAGATGCACTAGTTAAAGCTGGTAGCCACTCTCGCACCGCCGCTGGTAAAGAGGCCATGGCCTTAGCTTCCATTGGTGATTGGAAACCCATCATCTCTCGCACTTGGGCGTTTATCGTGCTGTTAAGAAATCCTAGCAACAATTGTTGAGGTTCTGTGGGAAAGTCTACACACATTGGGCATTGAACATTCCCCGCGTCCCCGTGTCCCCGCGTCCCCGCGTCCTCTTCTCCCACCTCTTGATAAGTGCGACAAACCAACGGCATCTTTGCAGAAAATTTTTCGAGGCGGGTTCCGTCTACAGAACTGTCTAAGAGTACTTGCCAGGTAGTGGAAAATGCACCATCTGATTGTCGTGCAATTTTTGGTAAAAACTTACACCGGGAGATTAAATCGAGACTCCAACGGGCAATCTGCGACCAAAAGCGTAAATCTCCCCCCAAAAAGGCATCTTCCCCTTTAGTGGCATTGAGGGGAACAGTAGCAAGAAATTTTACTGCTTGGGTGGGGTTGAGACAAAAACCCTCAACTCGCCACGGTTGTAAATATTGGGGTGAGTCTGCTTGCAGCCCAAAACTGGCAGAATGGACGGGGAAAATTGCTGCTGTGTCTTGATTGGTGCTTTCTGGGATGTGAGTTGGTAGGGCAATTATTTGGCAGTGGGTTGGCAAAACAATCTCAGTGCTAGTAGCTGTTTTGCGTGTGCGCCCAGTGGTGGCTACAGCAATTTGGGGTTGCTGGACAAAGTTAGCAATTGGCATATTTTGGGAACGCAACCACTCGCTTAACTCTAGCGATGTCATTGCCAATGGATGTAATGGTATTTGTTCAGATTCACTCAATGCCCAATTTACTCGCGGCGATCGCCAAGTTTCTCCCCAAATAAATAAACAACTATTTTGATTTTTTACTAACCAATTGCCGTGTAAAATTGCCATTTCTAACTACTCAAATTATCATCAAATAAAATAATTTCTTTTTCCGAGACTTCTTGCTACATTTTCACCCTAAGAATGATTAGTTAATTAGATATTACATTAGAATTATATCCTGATAACTCTTTATTTAATTGAGACATTATTCATCATGGATTTTCCGATCTTTCAAATTTTAAAAAATGGCATAAAAGTCGAAATAGATTATATGCATCCTCAAGAAGAAGAGGCTGTGAGAACATTATTAAATAGTGTAATTGTTGAAGGTAAAACTTATCCTCAAAAGCAACCTCTATCTCCAGCAGAGTTTTCCAGTTATTGGTTAAGCAAAGATGCCTTTGTTGTTAGGACATCAGCTGTGGATGGTACAGAAAAACCAAAAGAAATATTAGGGGCATTTTATTTAAAGCCAAACTTTCCCGGTCGGTGTAGCCATATTTGCAATGCTGGTTTTATTGTACAAGCTCTTTTGCGGGGTCAGGGTATAGGGCGGATCATGGGAGAGGCAATGCTCTTGATAGCAACAAATCTGGGCTACGAGGCAGTAATGTTCAATTTGGTCTTTGACACTAATATAGCTTCAATTAGACTTTGGCAGTCGTTAGAATTTGAGATTATTGGGCGGATTCCCCATGCTGCAAAGCTAGAAAATGGGCAAGTGGTAGACGCGCTGATCTTGTATCGGACTTTGCCTTGAAAGATGCCAATTGATTTTGTTAACCGTCAACAGTTAACTTTGTATGTACCAGAAGTCAGCCATAGTGCATAAATGTTAGGATTGCCACAGAAAGAGAATAGCGAAAGAGAAGGAAAAAAAACTGAATGGCTGAAGTTGATAAGTCAATATCCTTCGATGGACGGGATATTCGACTGAAAGTAGGCCTACTAGCTCCCCAGGCTGGTGGGTCGGTTTTGATAGAATCAGGGGATACAGCTGTTTTGGTGACGGCTACGCGATCGCAAGCCAGAGAAGGCATTGATTTTCTTCCCCTCACAGTAGATTACGAAGAAAGGCTATATGCCGCTGGTAGAATTCCCGGCGGAATTATGCGGCGCGAAGGTCGCCCACCAGAAAAAACAATTCTTACCAGCCGTCTGATAGATCGTCCCCTGCGTCCTTTGTTTCCTTCATGGTTACGGGATGACCTGCAAGTTGTGGCTTTAACGCTGTCGATGGACGAGTTAGTGCCACCCGATGTGCTAGCAGTTACAGGTGCTTCAATTGCCACCCTGATTGCTCAGATTCCTTTTAATGGGCCAATGGCAGCGGTGCGGGTTGGTTTAGTGGGAGATGATTTTATCATTAATCCTACCTATGCAGAAATTGAAGCTGGAGATTTGGATCTGATAGTAGCAGGTTCGCCCCACGGTGTGATTATGGTGGAGGCGGGAGCCAATCAATTGCCAGAGCGAGATATTATCGAGGCCATTGACTTTGGTTATGAAGCGGTGCGGGACTTAATCAAAGCTCAAGAAGATTTGGTCGCAGAACTCGGCTTACAACTCGTGCAAGAAGCACCACCAGAAGTAGACGCGACGCTGGAAAATTATATCCGCGATCGCGCCAATGACGAAATTAAGAAAATTTTGGCGCAATTTGAATTGGGTAAAACCGAACGTGATGCCGCTTTAGATGTCGTCAAGGAAAAAATCCAAACTGCGATCGCCGAATTGCCGGAAGAAGACCCGATTCGAGTCGCCGCAACTGCAAACTCTAAGGCGCTTGGTAACACATTTAAAGACATCACCAAATACTTCATGCGGCGTCAAATCGTCGAAGATAACATCCGCGTTGACGGCCGTAAACTCGATGAAGTACGTCCGGTTTCTTGTCAAATTGACCTTTTACCAAAGCGAGTCCACGGCAGTGGTTTATTTAATCGGGGTTTAACCCAGGTATTATCCGCTTGTACCCTTGGTACACCAGGAGATGCCCAAAACCTCAACGACGATTTACAAATAGATCAATCCAAGCGTTATTTGCACCATTACAACTTCCCGCCTTTCTCAGTCGGGGAAACCAAACCCCTACGTGCGCCGGGAAGACGTGAAATCGGTCACGGTGCCTTAGCGGAACGAGCGCTGTTGCCTGTGCTACCAACAAAAGAACAATTTCCTTACGTCATTCGCGTCGTATCGGAAGTACTTTCTTCCAACGGTTCCACCTCAATGGGTTCCGTATGCGGTTCCACCCTCGCCTTGATGGATGCTGGTGTACCAATTCTCAAACCCGTCAGTGGTGCGGCAATGGGTTTGATTAAGGAAGGAGATGAAGTGCGCGTCCTCACTGACATTCAAGGCATTGAAGACTTTTTGGGCGACATGGACTTTAAAGTTGCGGGGACGGACACCGGGATTACCGCCTTGCAAATGGATATGAAAATCTCCGGTTTGTCTTTAGACGTAATTGCCCAAGCCATCCACCAAGCTAAATCAGCCCGGTTGCACATTCTGGAAAAAATGCTCGCTTGTATTGGCGAACCACGCACCGAAACTTCACCCTATGCCCCACGTCTGTTAACAATCAAGATTGATTCAGACATGATTGGTCTAGTCATCGGTCCGGGAGGCAAAACCATCAAGGGAATTACTGAGGAAACTGGTGCAAAAATTGACATCGAAGACGATGGCACTGTAACAATTTCTGCTGTGGATGAAAGCAAGGCCAAGAAAGCACGTAGTATCATCCAAGGTATGACCCGCAAGTTGCACGAAGGGGATGTCTACGTAGGACGAGTAACTCGGATTATACCAATAGGCGCATTTGTGGAATTTCTGCCTGGAAAAGAAGGCATGATTCACATTTCTCAACTAGCTGACTACCGCGTTGGCAAAGTTGAGGATGAAGTCGCAGTGGGCGATGAAGTGATTATCAAAGTGCGCGAAATTGATAACAAAGGCCGGATTAATCTCACACGCTTGGGTATCCACCCAGATCAAGCAGCAGCAGCCAGAGAAGCTGCGGCGCTAAATCGTTAAATCGATTTGGGATTTTAGATCGCTCGAATCTAAAATCCGCGATGCCTACTGTGAAGGCATCGCCGTATGCTTCTCTAATTTCACTACACAAAATTTGTCGCAGACACTAAGTAGCTAAGCATAAATAAATTTCAAGTTGGTAGTCAGGACTTTAGTCCTGATAATCCTGAATCAGCTATGAATCGTTCGCATAAATGTTGAATTATACCTACCTACTTAACAGAATTGTTGTATTTAATAATACTTATAATATTTCTCGTTCTAGTGAGGTACTTGGTAAAGGCGCAAAGCTTTCATCAGTGTCAACTTAAGCCTCGGCGAATGGAATTCGCGCGCCACTTGCTTCTCCCAAGGGGAGACGCTACGCGAACAAGTCGGCAGAGCCGCCCAACGCAGTGGCTTGGCTACACAGGCTTTCGTCCGCCTAATTACTTATCAAAAACAATTCTCCGCATCCCCGTGTCTTTGAGTCAGTCTATACGATAGGTATTCAACCGGACATGATATGATTTGGCGATCGCAACCCAAGGTACAATTTTTTTAACTTAACTGAAAATAAAACGGCACAAATAAAGTTAACTTGTAAAGATGAACGTTTGGAAGATTTCATTTGCTATTAGTAAGCTTTTGAAAGGTGCTAACCCTTAATCATATACTTTAGTTTATTCCTACCCACCGACTTATCGTTCTTTAATTAAGTCCATTTTTAACTATTAACAAGTAATTTTGTTGTGACTTTACTTGATAACATTATGATAATTTCCCGTGTTTACCTAAGATTATTCTTTGGCAACAATGATAGTTTTTTTGAAAACAGATTCATAAGTAAATAAACAAAATTAATTACGATCGCAATGACCATAATTAATTTATTCAAACGTGAAAAATACTACTCAAATCAGATAGACTTTTGGTAGATAAGAAATAATTATGAATTTATTTAAAAATCACACTTGCTATTAAATTCTAAATCTGCAATATTTAAGAATTAAATGCAAAAATCAAGATATTTACATAATGATAACAACATCTCTCAAAACTCTCAACGACCATTATCAAGCTCTCAACAATGAGGGGCTAGATGTCATTCAAGGGTTAACTCAAACACCGAAAAGTTTACCTCCAAAATATTTTTACGACGATTACGGTTCAGAATTATTTGAACAAATATGTCAATTACCAGAATATTACCCGACACGAACAGAAGCATCGATTTTGGGTCAATATGCCAATGAAATTGCTCAAATAACAGGTGCGTGTGAACTAGTAGAATTAGGCAGTGGCAGTTCTACAAAAACTCTATTTTTGTTAGATGCTTACCAAAAACTTGCCAATTATTGTAGATATATACCCATTGATGTTAGCAAGGGAATCCTTCAACCTAGCGTACTCAAGCTACAAAAAAAATATCCTGGTTTCTTTATTGAGGGTTTAATCGGAACCTACGAACAAGCCTTAGCAAAACTAGAATCAACTTTTGCGGCATCACGGATGATTTTTTTCTTGGGCAGTTCTGTAGGTAATTTTAAACCACAAGAATGCGATCGGTTTTTCAAACAAATTTCTCAAACTTTACAAGTAGGGGATTACTTTCTATTGGGGGTTGATTTACAAAAACCCAAGGAAATTTTAGAGCCAGCTTATAACGACAATCAAGGAATAACGGCTGCTTTTAACTTGAATATTCTTTCTCATTTAAATTGGCGTTTTCAAGGCAATTTTGACATAAATTTATTCACTCATCGAGCTATTTATAACGAAACTGATGCTCAAATTGAGATGTATCTGCATTGCCAAAAGAATCATCAAGTATCTTTAAAAGCATTAGATTTACAAGTTTCCTTTGCAGAGGGAGAAACTATTCTCACAGAAATTTCCCGCAAATTTGATTTACGAGATATGCAAAAACAACTGGAGACACGCGGACTGGAAACCTTGAAGACTTGGACAGATCCCAAACAATGGTTTGGATTAATTCTTTGTCAAGCTTAAATTTTACTTCGCCGAAGTTTAATTGCCATAAATATCTGTGTAATTGGTGCTTTTGAAAAAGAGCAGAACCTTCATCAATGTTTCCCTGAAAAAGTAAAATTTAGGGGGATATAAAAACTTTAGCTACCAACAAGAGAGTTTGGCTCAGACTCCTGTATTGAATAGTTTTTGATCGAATACCCAACCACTTAGCTAATCTTGAGTCAATGTATGGAAGCAGTTTTGAACGCACTCAAAAATATTAATTATTCTGGAATTCCTGTCAGTAAAATTATAGCTGTTCTAGTTATATTGTCGCTGACACAAGCATTGAGACGGTTGTTTATTACTGTCGTTATTAAAACCATCGAGCGTTTTACTAGCAAAACCAAAAGTACACTTGATGATGAATTGATTGCAGTTCTCAAACCTTCCTTAGGCTGGCTGATTTTCATTGGTGGAATCTGGTTATCAAAAATCATCTTGGCAGATGAATTAAATCCTCAGTTGAATGAAGCAATAGGGAAAACGCTCAATTTCACAGTCGTTTTTATTATTGCCTATATTGTATACCGGGGTTCTTCTATCTTTGGACAGATAATTGCTAATGTGTTGCTACACACCGAGACAGAACTTGATGAATTACTCCGTCCCTTAATGCCGAAGGTTTTTCAATCAGCAGCAATTATTGTCCTGGCAATTAAGCTTAGTGAAATATTTTTAGGACAATCAGCAGCTGCATTGGTTGGGTTATTAGGTGGTGCTGGTATTACTTTGGGTTTGCTGTTAAAAGACATTGTTTATGACTGGTTTTGTACATTAATTATCTACTCTGATAATCTTTATAAAGAAGGCGACTGGGTGGGAATATCAGGGGTAGATGGATTTGTACAAATACTAAGTATTGGATTTAGAACCACAACATTGCATATAGTAAAGTGGGGTTCAATTATCAAAATGCCTAATTCTAGAATGATTACCGGAATTGTGGAAAATTGGACACAAAATCCTGGGAAAGAATTAAAATGGGGCATAAATTTAATTCTGAAAATTGATGGAATTTCGGCACAGCAAACAGCCCGAATTTGTGATGCTATTCAGGAAATGCCAAAATTTATTGCTGGTTTTTCGCCATCATGTACAGTACGGTTTAAAAAAATTGAAGAAAATGCTCGTGTCATTGAAATTATAGCTTTTGTGAACGATGATAATCTCTATTTTGACGCTGAAAAAAATTTAAATCTAGCCATACTAGAATTACTGGAACGGGAAGGAATTGACTTCCTCTACGTGAGATTAGAAACGAATCCAGAAAAATCTAAAAAAAGTCTGCAAGCCCCAACCATTGAAATTATCGATTAAGTGACTGATGATACTAAGTTGCAGTCAATGATAATAGTTCCATTTGAGGTTGTTTGAAAAGTAGTTCGCTGTGACTTTAGGCGCTTGTAGATCCACCCTAACCCCCCTTTTAAAGGGGGGAACTGGAATCAAAGTCTCCCTTTTTAAGGGGGATTTAGAGGGATCTAAAGCGTGGCAGAAATCCCAAATTCCAAATCGAAAATTGTCACCATGATTAATCTACAATCTACTAAACCTCCAAAACTTGATAGTTGTAATTCCCAAGACATTCTCGATTATTTTCAGAATGCTTGGCAATTAGAAGATATTTTGATGGAGAGTTTAATTGGGGAAGATACATTCTATATCAATCCCGATGCTTTGAGAAATCCTTTAATTTTTTATCTGGGACATTCGCCTGTTTTCTACATTAATAAATTAATTCGCGTAGGATTATTAGAAAAACGCCTGAATCCCGAATATGAAATTTTATTTGAAATTGGAGTCGATCCAGAGAATCCAGAGGAATTAAAGGAAGCGATCGCTCATTTAAATTGGCCGTCTGTTGCCCAAACTTGGGAGTATCGAAAACAGGCATATTCTGTAATTTCAGAAGTAATTAAAACAACGCCAATTACTCTGCCAATTCATCCCGATCATCCTCTTTGGGCGTTAATGATGGCAATTGAACACCAGCGGATTCACATTGAAACTTCTTCGATGTTAATTCGTCAACTACCAATTGCAAGAGTCAAACGTCCCGAAAATTGGCAATATGCTGCTTTTAATGGTTACACTCCCCGCAATGAAATGATCGAAGTTTCTGGTGGGGTAGTAAAACTTGGAAAAGCCTTTGACGATCCGACTTACGGATGGGATATTGATTATGGCGATCGCACTGTGGAAGTTCAATCATTTTTCGCCAGTAAATATCTGATTACCAACGCCGAATTTCTTTATTTTATCAAGGCTGGTGGCTACGAAAACCAAGACTATTGGGATGAAGAATCTTGGAATTGGAAAACTCAAAATAACATCAAACATCCCAAATTTTGCCTACCTGAAAATGGTAATTACAAATATCGCGCCATGTTTGACGAAATGGAATTGCCCTTAGATTGGCCGGTGGAAGTCAATCACTATGAAGCAATGGCTTATTGTCGCTGGCAAGGTGAAGATACTCGCTTAATGACTGAAGCAGAATACCATTTAGCAACTTATGGCAATAATTTATCAGAAGATATAGACAATTACAATCTCAATTTAAAATTTGGCTCACCTAGTCCAGTCGGCATGTTAAAAACAGCCAAAAGTCACTCTGGATTATACGATTTACGAGGCAATGTTTGGGAATGGTTAAGCGATAATTTAAATCCCCTTTCTGGATATCAACCTCATTATCTTTATGAAGATAATTCTGCTATATTTTTTGACACAAAGCATTATATGATGTTAGGAGGTTGTTGGATAACGAACGGTACAGAAGCTTTAAAATACTATCGCAATTGGTTCCGTCCCAATTTTTATCAACACGTCGGTTTTAGAATTGTTCAAAATATCAAGCATTAACACAAACATGATGTTTTACACAACTAATTTGTGCAGAATACTAATAGCTACAGGCATAGCAGTTTTTACATCCTCCATTTTTTCCTGTAATGCTCAGGCTCAATCTTTCACTGAAAAAGAAAACATATTGCTAGCCCAAAATCTTGGGGGAATAGTGCGAAAAATTCCCCTAGAAGAAGTACCAGTTCCGGCTATGTCTGCGGCCAAAACAGTGACAAATGCTCAATTTAATCAAGCCCGAATCGAATTGAAATCAGATGGTTCCTTACTATATATAATCAGAGGAAAAAATCAACAAGGCTTTGAAGTTGAAGCACAAGTTACTCCCAATGGCACCATTACCCAAGTTGACGAACAAATAGATCCTAGTGGAGTTCCCGAAGTTGCTGTGAAAGCCTTCAAACGATGGGCACCAAATGACCAATTAGTAAGCATTTGGCGCAGTACTCGTTTGGGAGAATTTTATTACCAATTTGTCATTCAGGATTTTTGGTTAGAAGTTGCTACTGATGGCAATAAAGTGATGATTTACCGCAAAAAACTTAATCTGAGTTAAAAGATATGTGAAAGAATTTAGATTTGAAATTTCTAAATCTAAATTCTTAAATTGATGCTTGTTTTGAAAAAAATAGTCATAATTAAGGTGAAAAACAGTAAGTATCAACAAGTTTTTACTGCCACATTAGTAGCTGTCACAACAATTAACTTCACCACGAATGTTGCTTTTGCTCAATTACTCAGAGGCTCTGGTGATTCTTTTGCTCAACCTCTGATAGAACGCTACAGCCAAGAATACGAAAAAGAAACAGGTGAAAAATTTAAATATAGCGCCGTTGGCAGTGCTGGTGGTATTCGGTTATTGATGAAAAACTCCGTAGACTTTGGTGCTACAACTTTAATTCCCACTCCCATTGAAATCAATCAAATGGAAGACGGGTTATTAATGCTGCCAATGGGAGGAGGTGGGGTAGCTATTGTTTATCACCTCAAAGAAGTGAGCAGTAATGTCAAATTATCTCGTGAGCAATTAGCAAAAATCTTCACAGGTCAAATCAGCAATTGGCAACAAATTAATTCCCGCCTCCCTAATAAAAGAATTCAAGTTATAGTTAACTCGGAAAACTCAGGTACTAGCTTTATTCTGACTAAATACTTGCAGAAAATTACCGGAGGTAAAATTCTAGCCAGTAGAAAACCTGACTGGGGATTTCGGGTATTTTCTGCTTTGAGCCAAGATAATGAAATCGCTGGAGAAGTACGAAGAATTGATGGTGCCATTGGCTATGTGCAAACAAACGTTGCTCTGGCAAATAAACTGTCAATAGCCAGTGTTGAAAATCAAGCTGGTAATTACATCAAACCAACTTTAGAACAAACCAAAAAAGCCCTAGCAAATATCAAATTTCAACAAGACTTCACCACCGAAGATATCCAAGACCCAGAAAATGGCTATCCCTTAGTAAGTTTAACTTGGCTGCTGGTGCATAAAAAGTATCCCGACCAAGATATTCTGCAAAAAACTCAAAATTTGCTGACATGGATTTTGACTAAAGGACAAAGCTTTAACGAAGATTTGGGATATACCAAAGTGCCTGAAGATGTTACTCCCAAATTAATTGAAGCTGTCAAGAATGAAGTGGGACTCCGACCTTATTGAAAGAATTCAGAATTCAGAATTCAGAAATTAGTAGGACTTATGCACCCTCTATGAATTCTTCTCTACGGGATGTTGGGCGTGCCTCTACGGAGAAGCAAGCTACACTAAATCAAAACTTTGAATACCGATAAATTAACAATCAGTGGCGGATCTAAATTCCCCACTGATTACATTCTGAATTCTGAATTCTGAATTCTGAGTTCTGAGTTCTGAGTTCTGTTTTAAATAGCATTTTTGTGTGGATTGAGTCAGAGCAAAATAATGAAAAAATTGGATGTATCCGTTACTCTTAGTTTCGTCATTCTCAGCGGTAATTTACTAACTTCATCGCCAGTATTAGCCCAAACAGATTTAAATTCCAATTTTCGCAAACAAGAAGGTTTAAATCATACTGAAAATCATTCAACCCTAGTTAGTTCTGATTCCAACTTTGAAATTTCAGGCACTTTTTCCCCATCAGGTGAAAAATTAACGCCAAATCTAACTGCTTCTCGATTAAATAATAGAGCAAATTTAAAGCTTTTCAAAAAACAGGAAAGGGGTTTTAAAGACACAAACTCTGTAGCAAATCAAGAAATTGCAGAAATTCCGGTAACCGAAAGCCAAAAACTATATAGTAATGCTCCTCCGGAATTAGATGAAATCGTCAATGTCAATCAATTACAAGATGTAACTCCTGACGATTGGGCTTATGAAGCGCTACGTAACTTAGTAGAAAAATATCAATGTGTTAGCGGTGATGAACAGGGCAATTTTAATGGTAATCGAGCGATGAGCCGTTATGAATTTGCCGCTTTTTTAGACAATTGTTTGCTAAAAGTTACACGTTCAATTTCCAGTTTAAACAATAAGTTTGCTAGTCAACAAGACTTGGCAACTTTCCAAAAATTGCAAGAAGAATTTGCTGGAGAACTGCAAAATATTACTGCCAAAATAGACAACTTAGAACAAAAAACAACTTTAATTGAACAGCGTCAATTTAGTACTACTACAGTTTTAAGGGGTGCAGTAGTATTTAATTTAATTAGTGGCTTTGGTGATAGAAGAGCAGTTCCTCCTGGTGGCAATCCCACAGAAGAATTAGATGCAAATACTACCTTATCAGCACTGGCAAATTTGACTTTTGATACCAGTTTTACAGGTAAAGATAGATTACGAACCCAACTTTTAGCAGGAAATATTAATGGTTTTGGCAGTGGCGTCACTGGCACAGATATGACTAGTTTGACAGGTGCTGTAAACACTGGCAATAATGTCATATTAAGCTCGCTATTTTATGAATTTCCCATAGGCGATCGCGGTATACTAGCCATTGCTCCAGCAGCAGACTTTCCTACTCGCATTTTTCCGGCTCTTAATCCTGTTAGCTCAATTTCTACCTTTGGTGCAGAAAGTCCCATTTACTCCTTTGCTTTTGGCGGTGGTGCTGTAGCTTACTATCAATTCACAGACACATTAGCCGCAGGGATTAGTTATTTAAGTAGCTCTACTAGCGCTCCTAACGAAGGATTATTTAATGGTCAATACACTGCTTTAACTCAAGTAACCTACACTCCATCAGATAAAATAGGGATTGCTTTTACCTACGGTCGTTACTACGCTCCCCAACCAGGCGCAACTATTAATATCACCGGAAGTAAAGGTAGTGAATTTGCTCAATTACCATTTGGTGGAGATACACCAACTTCCTCTGACGCTTTTGGTCTGCAATTTACATACAAATTGACCGATAAATTAACTTTAGGCGGTTGGACTAGTTACTTTAATGCTCAAGCCGAGGGTTCGCCTACCATTAGTAATCTCAACGGTTCCCAAGGCGCTAATGCAGATATTTGGAGTTGGGCTGTTACCGCATCATTAACAGATTTAGGAAAATTAGGTAGTCAATTAAGTTTTGTATTTGGGATGCCTCCAAAAGTGACAAATAATGATATTGTCGAACGGCGTGACCCAGATACATCCTTGCATTTTGAATTATCTTACCGCTACCCAATTACAGACAGAATTTTGATTACTCCGGGTTTTTTAATGATTACAAATCCCGAGCATAATACAGCGAATGATACAGTTTGGGTTGGATTGCTGCGAACAGCATTTTTGTTTTGAAAACAATTCATACTCCTGAGTGACAGTTGATTCATCCGTCCAATACACTGCCTCCGCTATGCATCTCGAAATAAATGTTTTTATTTCGTTCCATAAATAAATTGAGGGGCTTCAAACCATTTTTATTTTTCTTTCATTTGCCTTTTAACTTTTTACTCTTGCCTTATCTGGTGAGGTACAGATAATCGTAGGGCAGCACAGCTGTGCTACCCTACCCGTGTACCTCATTTATCTGAAATACCCTGTATCATCATTCTGATTAAAAATATTACGAGACACTTATGATGAAACCAAATCCTATTCGCCCAGAACCCGGTCAAGAATCAGTCTGGGATTATCCGCGCCCAGCTGTTTTAGAAGATACTAACAAACATCTGCGGATAATTTGTAATGGTATTGTTTTGGCAGAAACTAACAAAGGTAAAAGAGTCTTAGAAACAAGTCATCCTCCTACCTATTACTTTCCCGCTGAAGACATTAAACTAGAATATTTAATTGAAACGCCAAAAAAAGGCTTGTGTGAATGGAAAGGTCGATATGAATATTATGATGTCAAAGTTGGTGAGAAGTATTTAAAATATGCTGCTTGGCGATATTTTGATCCCACCTCTGATTTTGTTTCCCTTGAAAAATACTATGGTTTTATTGCCAATTTAATGGATGCTTGCTATGTCAATGATGAGCTAGTAACACCTCAACCTGGTGATTTTTATGGGGGATGGATTACTGCTGATATTGTCGGCCCATTTAAAGGCAGTCCCGGAACAATGTGGTGGTAATCGCAATACAAAATTAGAGAGAACTATCTGTGCTACCCCACTGTAGCCTATGACAAATCCCCGACTTTTTAAAAAAGTCGGGGATATTGTTTTTCAGCAATGAAGAGAATGTTTAATATTCTTTGCTCAAAAAATATCACAGACCGCTTGTAAACGATTATGAACGTCTTGATTGAAATTTTCAGACTCGTATTAACATCATATCAACCCTGCTGACGGTGATTTGTCAGTAGACATTGCCACTCTTGATATTTCTTTAAAAATAGCCTCTTTCGGCTAGGTCTATTTGATTTTACAAGGAGAAGGTTTTGATTAGAATTCCCAGAGAGATTTCCAGCAAAGCTTTTGAAAAAGCAGCACACCGTATCCAAGAGTCTTTTAAAAAACCAAATAACCTAAATCTAAACACAACTGGCTCAAGATCGGTAGAAGCATGGTTTTTAGGGCCTAGAGCAGAAAACGCCGATTTGCTCAAAAGATTGATATTACAGGCAATCGACTCTCAGGCTGAGTGGAGAAATAGTTATTTTCCTGACGATCCTTGTCATATTACAGAAGAAATTAAGCGATCGCGAGATTATCAACGAGCAGTTACTATCATTGAAGAAGGTTATCATGACTTATTAGAAGAACTGAAAAAATCGGTTCCCTTTTTCAGTCTGCGCTATCAAGGACACATGGGTTGGGATTCAACAATTCCTTCGGTGATTGGCTACTTTGCAGGAATGTTGTACAACGCCAATAATGTGGCTTTTGAAGCTTCCACTGTCACCACAAAACTAGAAATTCAGGTAGGTGACGACCTTTGTCGAATGCTAGGGTATCACGTTCCGCCAGAGGATAATGAAACTGATAAGCTGCGAGCTTGGGGACATATTACTTGTGGGGGAACTGTTGCAAACATCGAGGCTATTTGGTCAGCAAGAAATCTCAAATTTTATCCGATTTCTATCAAAGAAGCTTTGTTAAACGATGGAAACTTGGTGAAGGTAGCAGAACAAATTAAGATTAATGCTTATTCACCAACTTCTAAAACTTGGACAGAGCAACAATTAATCAAGCTCGACACTTGGCAACTTTTAAACCTCAAAGTTGACGATATCCTTGCTTTATCAACGCAAATCACCAAGCAATTAGTTAGTCAAGGCGTTGATGAAAGTAAAGCCTCCACCATTTTATCTGCGGCTTTATCTAAGTATTCGCTGCAAGATTTAGGCATACAAGAATTTTCCAAACGTTATTTACAAGAAATTGCATCTCCCGTCTTTTTCGTACCAGGAACTAAACATTATTCATTCCCCAAAGCGGCTGCCATTTTGGGAATCGGAGCTTCCCACATGGTTGATGTGGAAGTAGATGAACACGGCAGAATGAGAATTGATCCTCTTAAAGATCCTGAAGCTGAATTAATACAAGATGGACTCAAAGGTTATAGTCTCCGAGAAGATTTACAGTATTGCGTAGACAACAAAATTCCTGTTTATACTGTCGTTGCAGTTATCGGGACCACTGAAGAAAGCGCGGTCGATCCTCTGAAAAAAGTTCTAGAACTCCGAGAAGAATTCAGCCAAAAAGGATTACAATTCACCGTTCATGCTGATGCTGCTTGGGGAGGATATTTCGCTACTTTATTACGTACTGACGCAGACTATTATTTACCCTCTCCCAAAGATCCAGACCTCTCGATTTGTCCCTTGAGTGCTTATGTCGAGGAACAATTCGCGGCGCTTCCCCAGGCTGACTCAATTACTGTCGATCCTCATAAATCAGGTTATATTCCTTATCCGGCGGGAGCGTTATGCTATCGCAACTCAGCGATGCGAAACTTAGTTACCTTCGTAGCTCCCTACGTTTTTCATGGAGAAGCAGAGCCAACCATCGGAATTTATGGGATTGAAGGATCTAAACCGGGTGCAGCGCCGGCGGCGGTATATTTGAGCCATCGCGTCATTCGACCGACCAAAGACGGCTATGGCAGAATTATGGCTCAGGCTCTCTTCAGTGGTGATAAACTTTATGCGCGACTGTTGTGCATGGCTAAAGAGGAAGATCCGTTTACTATTGTTCCTCTGACTTTAATTCCAGATTCTATTCCCGGAAATACAGAAGCAGAAAAAATTAAATTCATTCGGGAAAGAGTTGATGGTAGAACCAATGAAGAGGTTCAGGAAGATAAAGAAGCTATGGAGGCGCTCGAAGAATTAGGGCCTGATTTAAATATCTTGATTTACGCTTTCAACTTCAAGATTAATGGTAAACTCAATACCAGTTTAAAGAATGCTAACCTTCTGAATAAACGGTATTATGAAAACCTGAGTATTGATGAAGGGGATGATATTAACAATTATCCCATGATTGTGAGTACCACAGATTTCAACGCCGAAGCTTATGGTTCTTATTTCATTGAACACTACAAGCAGCGTTTAGGCGTGACTGGCGAACCAGATGAACCGATTACTGTGATTCGTACCGTAGTCCAAGATCCCTGGACGACTGAAACCGCGAATGGTTCATTTATCGATGTCCTGGAAGGAATAATTCGGGAATCGATTTTAAAGGTGATTGACGACATTCAAGATGAAATAGAGTAGCATTTTTGCTGGGAAAATTTACGATGATTGCAGCAGCGATCGCTTTTACTGATTTAATTTTAGTAGGAGCGATCGCTGCTTTTTACGAGTGAGTTTTGTAACTCAATCCCAATTACTAGAAGACATTAATTATATTCCCATTTAATTTAGCAGTTTCTTAGACTTCAGCCACTCGCGGACAACTTCTTCAACCGGACGATATTGATTATCAACTTGATAATTCATTTTTTGCATTTCTTCAGTGGAAATTAGCCCAGATAATTGATTGATAGCTTCTCGTAACTCTGGATATTTTTCCAAAATTGCTTGATTGAAGATTGGTACAGCTTCATAAGGTGGAAAGTATTTTTTGTCATCTTCTAGAACAACTAAATTTAAAACAGGAATTAAGCCATCTGTAGAATTAGCTGCTATCAAATCTACTTTCTTTTCTTTTAAGGCTTGATACATCAACCCTAACTCCATTTGTAGGGGAGGTTTGGTAAATTGGAAGCCATAAGTTTTAGCTAACCCTGGATAACCATCTTGCCGTTCCAGAAATTCATAACCAAATCCTGCTTGCATTTCAGGTGTATACTTAGCAGCTTCGGAAAGGGTTTTAATCTGCCACCGTTTAGCATCTTCACCTCGGATAATCATAGCGAAGGTGCTGTTAAATCCTAAAGGTGGCATAACTTCTAATTTAAATTTTTGGCTGTACTCTTGTTTAACTTTTTCATATACAACTTGGTAGTTACTAATAGTTTTTTCTTTCAAAATATTTGTTAAACTCGTTCCCGTGTATTCTACATAGCCAGCAATTTGCCCTGCTTTAAGTGCTTCATGACAGATAAAAGTTCCGCCTAAATTTAAGCTTCTATCAACCCTTAATTTTGTATGAGATTCAATTTGTTGAGCCAGTAATTCTCCTAAAATAAATTGTTCCGTGAAATTTTTAGAACCAATAATAATTGTTGGTGGTGTTAGCCAGTAGGTAAAGCCAATTAATCCGCCAATGAGTAACGTTGCTATAGTCAAATAAATGGCGATTCTACGATTAATTGTGATACTTTTTTCTCTTTGTTGCCTCAGATTTTTTTCTAACCATCCCAACGTATAATCTGCACCTAACGCAATCAAAGCAGCGGGTATTGCTCCAGCTAAAATTAACTGATTATTCAGGGTAGAAATCCCCCGAAAAATAAATACCCCCAAACCACCACCGCCAATAGCTGCTGCAATAGTAGCAATTCCGACACAAATAACTGTTGCTACCCTAACTCCTGCCAAAATCACACCTAAAGCTAGAGGAATTTCTACTTGAAATAGCAATTGCCGGTCTGTCATTCCCATCCCCCGTCCCGCCTCTCGAATTGCTGGCTCAACACTATTAATGCCGATATAAGTGTTGCGAATTACTGGGAGCAAAGCATAAAGAATCAAGGTGACAATAGCGGGAATTTTGCCAATTCCTCCAATGAATGGCACCGATATCAGAAAGCCAAAGATAGCTAAACTGGGAGTAGTTTGAATAGCGTTAGCGATACCGATAATAGGTTGGGCGAGTTTCGGCTGGCGAGTGATGAAAATGCCTAAAGGAATGCCAATGGAAACGGCTACCACCATTGCAATTACAACTAATATTAAATGTTCTCCAGTGCGGAGGATAATTTCTAGGAAATATTGGTTGAAAAACAAGGTTATCTCCAAATACGCTTCAGTTATTGTAAGCACATACGGCATTTTTTAGGCAAATGAGGTACACAGCTAGGCGCACAACAATGTTGTGCCCTTACAATCATCTGTACCTCGCTAACTTGCAATTTACTATATGTATATTTATCGAACAGAATAGAGGCGTCAGCCGTCAGAATTCAGCAATGTTTTCTGTATGACTGGCGGATAGCGCAGGCGGCAAGCGAGTACTCGAGCGTCTGAATTACTGGCATAATTTTTGTGACTCTGGGATTTTTATTGATTACAAATCTTAAAAATAACACAGATAATGATACAATCTGGATTGGGTAAATGTGAACTTTTTTTACCTTTTAATTGCAGTGTGGAACAAGACATGAAATTACGAAACTCAAATTAGTACAACTTCCCCAACTAAAAATCCTGAATTTAGAAGGCACTGACTGGACGCAGGAAAACCAACATTGTCTGTGGATCTAAAGAAATATTATTCAATCAATTAGTTTAATGGAAACTAAAAATAACTTACATTTAAAAGGAATAATTCTGCTCATCCTTGTTAATATAATCGGTGCTACAACTTTTCCATTGACTAAAGACATCGTTAGTAGCCTTCCACCAAGTGCATTGATTGCCAGCCGCTTTGTTATAGCAGCAGGGGTTTTTAGCCTAAATTTACGTAATCTTAATGCAATTTTATTTCGTGATGGTATTGTATTAGGACTTTTGTTGTTCTTTTTCTTAGCGATCGAAACAATTGCACTTAAGACTATACCAGCAAACCGGGCTGCATTTATTGGCAGTTTGAACGCACTCATTGTCCCCCTGCTAGGATGGCTGACTGGACAGCGCGTGCTGTTGAGAACTTTCCTAGCCGCTGGAGTAGCTGTGATCGGTATTGGCATCATGTTTTGGGAAGGGGGAGAACTAGGAATTGGCGATCTATTGATGTTCATTGATGCTTTTGTCTATGCAGCCTACATACTTTTCCTAGAGCGAATCGCCTCTCGTCACCCCACTTTAACACTTACTAGTGTTCAACTTTTGTTCATTGCAACGGTAGGGGTACTCTGGAATAATACGCAAATTCTTAACCAATTTGAGGTAATTCGCCAACACTGGGGAGCAATTTTTTACTTAGGGCTAGTGGCGACGGCTGCTGTCATTTGGCTTCAAACATCGGCACAGCAATGGGTTTCCTCTGACGAAGCTGCTTTACTTTTTACACTTGAGCCATTGTTTGCCACAATTTTCTCGTTTTGGCTACTTGGAGAACATCTGGGAATACGCGGTCTAATTGGCGCGATTCTTGTCTTGGTTGCTCTGGTTCTAAGTCAAAGCCCTCAAAAAATTGAGCCTGAACCAAAAGTTGAGGTACAGAGCAATTAACGATTAGGTGTTTAAATTGGGTGCATCCCACTTTTTATTTAAGTAAGTCGGCGCAATTAAAGCTAACTAGCAAAGTTCGTCATTTATCCTTTGTTATTAGTTATTTCTCAAGGTTTTAAGCCTGTTTATATTTGGTCACATAACTTTGTTTATTCCCGCCGACTTCCTTAGCGAGCAAAGATTAATCCATACTTACTACTTCTTCTTCAATCTTGCCTAAGCTTGTTGGTTGCTCAACTGGAGCATTTTTGTAGAGTATTTTAGTGTAGATCATTCATGGTAGTTCTGTTAAATAACGATTGCTGCGATTATTCCTTGACTATATCTTGATCGGAAGAATAGAAACTGGGATGCTGCCGTTTAAAGTTAGCTAATTAGGTATAAATCAAAAAACATAATCATGCATTTGTCAATACGTAATTCTTCATAAATATTCTGAAAAAGTGCTTGACTTCTTTCAGTTAGTTATTAGATAATCAATTAACAATTTGAATTGTAAAAAACATCTTAGTATAGTGACATAAAAAGATGTTTTGCATGCAGTTTATTAATTGAATTAGCCAAGTTTTGGAGTAATTGAATTAGCCAGAATCTGGATTTTACGTTGACGCCATCCATCAATGCTATTACTTCAATAAATAATTTTCATGCCTAAATTTCTAATGATTTTGTAGTGAAGATTGTGTATCAACATACCACCAATTTGTTCAATACCACTAACTATTCTCGTCTGAGCCGAGAAGCTGGAGCTTTATTTCAGGAAGAGTTTGCTCTCAACTGTTATGTAAAATTGCCGTTGTTTTTCAACGATGATTCATTTGGGATTTTGAAGACAGAAGTTCTCAGAATATTTGAGCAGCATTCTCGAAGAAGAGACTTCAACATGGAGCATGAGAAAAATACTCCTAGACATCTTAGTACTGTTTCGGGAGTTGCCGTTGCGGAACACTCACAACTTATTCCGGCTTTGTACCGTGATTCTCAACTCATTGAGTTTCTCTGTGGTATTGCGGGAACTCAAATTTATCTAGTACCAGATCCTTTTGATAGGCATGTAATCCATAGGCTTGACAAAATCGGAGATGTTCATGGGGGACATCTCGATACCTATGCTTTTGCTTTTGCTATTTTTATTGAAACTCCATCAGAAGAAGCTGGAGGATGCCTAGAGTTTGTTCCCCACAGTATGGAAATTAGCGATCTCGATACACCATTAGCTAAACGGGCTGGGCATAATGTTGGAGATTGCTACTTTATGAAAACGAACAAAACTGTTCATCGAGTTTTGCCACTTTGGGAAGAAGTCAAGCGAACTAACCTAATCTTCACCTACGCTGATGACGAAACAATAAATATTGATATTTCTTACTCTAGTCAACCTCTTTACGGTTAACTAAAGGGAATACTGTCAGTAGACCGGAAATTTATCTCTTCCCCTGGCTTGTAACTTCATTTTGGAACGCTTTAAACAACAGGTAGGCTTAATACACATAGTCAACTAATGTCAATGTATAAGTCCTAGTGAATGACTCTTTCAAGGTGACTGATAAAATCTATTTTTTTCTCTGTTATCTCTGCGTCTGGAGCGCTTAATAACTTATTTATTTAATCACAGAGCCGCAGAGAATACAGAAATAAGAGGTTCAAGAGGAATCTATTTCCGAAAATTTTTATCCACCTTGAAAGGGCTAGTTCTAGTCAGGTGATCTGCAACTAAGCCAATTTTGAAACTTTGAAACCGTAATAAATTTAAATCCAGTAGGTCTTTATCTATGACTACAATAGAGTCGATTTCAGCTGCAAAGCTCAATTCTCATGTCACGATTCAGCAAACTGCAAAAGGACGAGGAGTATTTGCTACAAAAAAGTTTGCCCAAGGGGAAACTGTCGTGGTGGGTATACCAATTGAAGAAGTTTCCGAACGAACAATTTATTCCTTTCAGATGGATTTTAATTTGTATGTCAACCTAAATGAACCTGCTGTTGTCATCAACCATTCTTGCGATCCAAATACTGGGGTAAGAAACAATCAGTTTGGAGGATATGACTTCGTTGCGTTGGGCGATATCGAAGCAGGTGAGGAAATTACCTGGGACTACGAAACCACTGAATATGAATCAATTGCTGTCTCCCGGTGCTTGTGCGGTTCTCTATCTTGTCGAGGGAAAACATTAGGATTCAAATTCCGGGAACAAATATTGCGCGATCGCTATGGAGAGTATATCGCAGATTATCTTAAAACCAAAAGAAAATAATGTTTGGTAATGCATAGATAGATGCATTACCAAATCACATCTATGGAGACGTTGCATTGCAACGTCTCTACATTTAGATTAGGCTTTTTTCAACCAGCTAAACATGGCGCGTAAATCTTTACCAACTTCCTCAATTTTGTGTTCAGCTTCTTGACGACGCATGGCGGTAAATCCTGGTTTACCAGATTGGTTTTCGAGAACAAATTCTCGTGCAAATTGCCCAGATTGAATCTCGCTAAGAATCTTCTGCATTTCAGCTTTGGTTTGTTCGGTGACAATCCGCGGTCCACGGGTATAATCGCCATATTCAGCAGTGTTAGAAATGCTGTCGCGCATTTTGGCTAAACCGCCTTCTACAACCAAGTCAACAATCAGCTTGACTTCATGCAGACATTCAAAATAAGCCAATTCTGGTTGATAACCAGCTTCTACTAAAGTTTCAAATCCGGCTTTGATTAAAGCACTCAAACCACCGCACAATACTGCTTGTTCGCCAAATAAATCGGTTTCAGTTTCTTCGCGGAAAGTAGTTTCGAGAACACCGGCGCGAGTACCACCGATACCTTTAGCATAAGACATGGCGCGATCGCGTGCCTGACCACTAGCATCCTGATAAACTGCAAACAGCGCTGGTACGCCTTCGCCATTCTCATAAGTCCGCCGTACTATATGCCCCGGCCCTTTTGGTGCTATCATCACCACATCTACATTCGCCGGTGGTACAACTTGCCCAAAGTGAATATTGAAACCGTGGGCAAAGGCTAACACATTCCCTTCTTCTAAATTCGGTTCAATCTCGTTTTTGTAAATCGTTTTTTGAACTTCATCAGGTAACAAAATCATAATGAAGTCAGCAGCATTGACCGCATCTGCAACATTTTTCACAGTTAACCCAGCTGCTTCGGCTTTCGCCACTGACTTACTACCCGGATATAGTCCCACAATCACATTCAAACCACTATCTTTTAAATTGAGAGCGTGGGCATGACCTTGGGAACCATAGCCGATGATAGCAATAGTTTTTCCAGCCAAAAGGTCTAAATTGGCATCTTCGTCATAATACATCCGGGCCATAGAAGCATCTCCTGTCAGCAAGCATCATTAATTGGCAGGCTTCTGATTGTACCTCAAATTGAGTAGCTAAAAACTGGGGAATGAGGATTGGGGAGATGAGGGGGATGAGGGAGATGAGGGAGAGGCAGGGAGCAGGGAGTAGGGGGGAAAGAAGTAATTTTTCATTCTCCCCCTTGCCCCCTGCCCCCTGCCTCTTCTGCCCAATGCCCAAATACCCCATACCCACTCCCTACTCCCCACTCCCATCATTTTAAATGTAAAAAATAATACAAAATTTATGATGACAACTTTGAGATAAATTTGTTAAGAATAGTTACAGCAATCATCATCCAGAGAAATATTTCTTATGGTAAATTCACTTGACAATAATCCACCCCATCAAGTTGTTATTGTTGGCGGTGGTTTTGGTGGACTTTATGCGGCAAAAACACTCGCCAAGGCAGCAGTAAACGTTACTTTAATCGATAAACGCAACTTTCATCTATTTCAACCCCTCCTATACCAAGTCGCCACAGGTGCCTTATCTCCGGCTGATATTTCTTCACCGTTGCGTTCTGTACTCAGTAAGAGCAAGAATACAAAAGTGTTGCTGGGAGAGGTGAATAATATCGATGCAGAAGCGCAAAAAGTGATTGTGGGCGATGAAGCAATATCTTACGATACGTTAATTGTCGCTACAGGTGCGAAGCATTCCTACTTTGGGAAAGACAACTGGGAAGAATTCGCCCCTGGCTTGAAAACTGTAGAAGATGCTATAGAAATGCGTCGGCGGATTTTTATGGCATTTGAAGCAGCGGAAAAAGAAACCGACCCAGAAAAACGCCGTGCCTGGTTAACTTTTGTGATTGTTGGCGGTGGACCCACTGGTGTAGAATTGGCGGGAGCGATCGCAGAACTGGCAAACCAAACCCTCAAAGAAGATTTCCGCAACATCGACACCTCAGAAGCCCAGATTTTACTCTTAGAAGGATTAGATCGCATTCTGCCACCTTTTGCACCAGAGTTATCACAAGAAGCAGAAGCATCTCTAACGCGGTTGGGGGTGGTTGTCCAAACAAAAACATTAGTAACCAATATTGAAAATGATATTGTTACCCTCAAACAAGGGGATGAAGTAAAAGAGATTGCCTCAAAGACGGTATTATGGGCAGCAGGTGTGAAAGCTTCGGCTATGGGAAAAGTGCTAGCAGAACACACAGGTGCCGAATGCGATCGCGCTGGACGCGTTATGGTTGAATCTGACTTGAGTATTAAGGGATATCCCAATATTTTTGTAGTTGGCGACTTAGCAAATTTCTCTCATCAAAATGGTAAACCACTACCTGGTGTTGCACCTGTAGCCAAGCAGCAAGGCGAATATGTAGCAACATTAGTCCAACATCGGCTAGCAGGTAAAACTTTGCCACCCTTTGCTTATACCGATCATGGTAGTTTAGCAATGATTGGGCACAATTCTGCTGTAGTCGATTTGGGCTTTATCAAGCTGACAGGTTTTTTTGCATGGCTGTTTTGGCTGGTGATTCATATCTACTTCTTAATTGAATTTGACAATAAATTAGTAGTAATAATTCAGTGGGCGTGGAATTACTTTACCCGTAATCGCGGAGCAAGATTAATTACAGGAAAAGAATCGCTCACGCAGTTAGGAATTAGCGATTCCAACACCTATTACACATCGGAACCTAACAAACAGCCAGTAAATGTCTAAATTAGTAGTCTGTCCCATTAATTTTGATGAGTTTGTAGTAAGCACAAAGCGTGCTTAAAAATCAAGGACTAAAGTCCTAACTACAAACTTACTTACCCCTCAGAACTAATGGGACAGACTACTAGTAGTCCACCACATTAATTTTGCTGGGCATACACCAGAGCGATCGCTGCCCTAGTATAAGCTGGATAATTAAGGCATTCGGAAGTTGGATATAAAAATTTATTCATCATGGCTATCAAACACCAAGTCAACTTAACC
>JAVRBV020000047.1:0-52434 GCA_034531095.2 Nostoc sp. CreGUA01
TGGGTTGTTTGAAAAGAAAACCTTGAAAAAGTGCGATCGCAAATCCACCGATAGCAGCTTCTAATACTCCAATATCAGGCTTTTCGCCAATTTCAATTAACAACAAACTCAGCAAAAAACCGCTAAAAGTAGCTGAAGTCCAGAGAAAAGTAAAGTTAAATAATGGCATTGAGGCGAGTGGGGATTGGGGAGATGAGGGGGATGAGGGGGATGAGGGAGATGAGGGAGATGAGGGAGATGAGGGGGATGAGGGAGGTGGGGAGGTGGCCAAATGAGGGAGAAAGTAATTCTTCTTTCCCCCCATCTCCCCATCCCCTTATCCCCCCATCCTCTTTCCGTGCCCAATGCCCAATGCCCAATGCCCAATGCCCCAATCCCTAATCCCCAATCCCTTTTGTTTTAGCATCAAACATGTCAAAAAAAGCTTTGCGTCGCTGTTGGGGTGATTCAGGTACGATGTAACCCCACAGACTTTCCCAGTAAAAAAAGGAGATGCCGTCAAAATTGCGATCGCGTACTGCTTGAACCTGCGCTTTGATTTGGGGTATTTTTACTGGATTATGAGTTGTTCCTGTTAATATACCAATTCCTACGGGAATTAAAGTTTGAGCTAATTTCACAGATGGTTGTTCGAGTTGAGCGATAAAAGAGTTTTTGTCACTTCGATATACCTGCAAAATCAACTCATCAACTAAACCTTTTTTTACCCAATTTTCCCAGTCTTGCAAATAATATTTATAGGCAAAAGCTTGGTAGTTCGGAGACACAGATATTTTAGCTTTGGGTTTAACTGCCTTGACAGCTTGATAGATTTCTGCCATGAAATCAGTAATTTTGTCTGCTCGCCAACGCATCCATTCTGAGTTAAAAGGATCGTTTGGGGGATTTTTGCCTTGATGTTCTTGTTGATAAAGTTCAATGGTGAAGCGATCGTAACCAAACTGTACAGGCATCCCAAAGTGATCGTCAACTTGAATACCATCGACATCATAATTTTTGACTACTTCCACAATTAGCCCTTGGATAAATTCTTGCACTTGCGGATGTAAAGGATTTAGCCAAGCTTGCTTGTTTACTAAACCATTGTCGATTTCTTCTAGGGGAGTATTTGAAATAGAATTGATACCTTCTTGCCCAATTGTCAACCAGTCAGGATAACGCCTTGCTAATTCCGAATAATGGGGTGTCATAAACCCATATTCAAACCAGGGAATGACTCTCAAATCTTTATTTTTGGCAAGTCTGACTATCTTTGTTAAAACATCTTGTCCACCATGCATAAACTTGAGCAAAGGTTGAGTGTCTGAGCCTGTGGTCATTTTAGCTACAGCACTCTGATAAAAAGTATGCCCTCGGTTCCAGGCTACAGGATAAATTGTATTAAAATTGAGAGCCGATAATTGATTGAGAGCGCGATTAATGCCCCAAGGTACAAATAGTACACCACTAGCAACATTAGTCAGCCAAACACCGCGAATTTCCGTACTTAAAGGACTTGTTTTTTGAGAAGAAACTAGGCCTGAAGAGTGTGAAAAAACTGTTATGGAAATCACTAATCCCAAACACAGCAAGTAAGAAAAAAAACGGCGTGCAACCTGATTCATTTGTCAGCGTTAAGGAGTGCGATCGCAATACTATCAATACTATATATAACTACACAATTAAATTGTAATTGTCCGGAATATGTTAATAAATGATGATTTATCAGAATTCAGAATTCAGAATTCAGAATCCAGAATCCAGAATTTAGAATTCAGTTAAATTTACTACAAAAAATAAGCCAACATTGCCATCGGCAGCATTGACTCCTAACTTCTACAATCATTATTTGACGGTGGATTTTAAGTTGCCCAATTACACAACCTTGCTCTCAAAGCCAAGCCTAGAGGTTGTCTTACTTCTGAGTTCTAAATTCTGACTTCTGACTTCTGACTTCTGAGTTCTAAATTCTGACTTCTGACTTCTGACTTCTGAATTCTGACTTCTGAATTCTCCTGTATTTTTTGCCAGTTCCTTATCTCTTGATTGGCACTCTGAGCATGAGGGCACCCACCCAGTCTGACGTAGGCCCAGGCGCGTAATTGATATGACAGAGCGCACACTCAGATCTGAAGTTGCTCAGGGGAACTGAGCGTCGATAGTACCATTGATTGTCTACACGCTGTACGGACGTGTATGTTTGCCCTACCAACGCCAGGTTGTTTGCCTGACGCTCGAAGCTGTCTTGGGGGCGGTCGTTTTCTCGTAGTGGGCCAATTGTGCCGACTAGCCGCATATCCTTATTCTTATCGTTAAATATCAGCGAGATGGAGTGCTTGCCCTGCTCTACGTTATCTGGCGTAGTTTCGTCGAACTCCTGCGTCAGGGCAGCAAACAAGGTGTTGAGCATGAGATCGCTCGTTTCTTGGGCGAATTCGATCCGTGCTGGTGGCGGTGGAATATCATAACCACGGGCAATTGTCGTTAAACCGCAGCTGATGACAATTACCAGCACAAAAATCCCATAGTTGACTAGCTTTCTCAGACGCATCCTCTTATCCTTTAGTTGTGTACTTTTTTTTGCTCAGCAATATGACATTACGGATAGAATTTTTACGCAGCTTTTTTCATCAAAGCTCAGCTATCCGCTTGATCCATTCACAATGATGTTGTGTAACAAATTAACTGTGTCAAATTACTTACGTGTAATCTTATCAAGATTATCCGGGAAAATACAAGTTTTTTTGCTTGTCTTTTCGATACCTTAACAAAGGAAAGTGCGTAGGATGGCGATCGCTATCCTACGCTATACTTTTTATGACTTTCCAGATTCAGTGAAAACTCAGAACCTCATCAACTCTTCATCCAATTCTTCTTAAAATCTTTCGACACCTTCAAATTGCTTGACAGGCGATGCGTTTGCTGCTTCACCACAAGTTCGTGGTGTAGGAAATATTTTTTCCGGATTTGCTAAACCTTGAGGATTAAAAACTTGGCGTACCCATTGCATAGTTTCTAAATCAACTTGACTAAACATTTGTGGCATGTAGCATTTTTTCTCTTCACCAATGCCATGTTCGCCAGAAATACTACCACCAACTTGGACGCAAAGCTTAAGAATTTTTCCTCCCATTTCTTCCACTTTTTCTAATGCTCCAGCCACAGAATTATCATACAAAATTAACGGATGAAGATTACCATCGCCAGCGTGAAATACATTAGCAACTCGATAACCATATTGCTCACTTAACATCTCAATTTCATGCAGTACATAAGGCAACTGAGTCCGAGGAATCACACCATCTTGTACATAATAATCTGGGCTTAAATGACCAGCAGCAGCAAAAGCCGCTTTACGTCCTTTCCATAATTTCAATCGTGTTTCTGGGTCACTAGCAGAAGTGACATTCCGCGCACCATTCTTTTGACAAATTTCTGTAACTCGCTGTTTATTGCCTGCAACCTCGACTTCTAAACCGTCAATTTCTATCAGCAAAATCGCAGTAGCATCGCGGGGATAACAATTAGTTGCGACAACATCTTCAACGGCATTGATACTAAAGTTATCCATCATTTCCATTCCACCGGGAATAATTCCGGCGCTGATGATATCAGAAACAGTTGCCCCAGCAGCTTCAATACTAGTAAAATCTGCCAACAGTACACAAATTGATTCTGCACTTTTGAGAATTCGCAAAGTAATTTCTGTAGCAATTCCTAAAGTGCCTTCAGAGCCAACAAAAACACCCGTTAAATCATAACCAGGCATTTCTGGAATTTGTCCCCCTAAATCAACAATTTCTCCTAACGGCGTGACAATTTTTAATCCTAAAACGTGGTTAGTAGTCACGCCATATTTGAGACAATGTACCCCACCAGAATTTTCGGCAATATTTCCGCCAATAGAGCAAATAATTTGACTGGAAGGGTCAGGAGCGTAGTAAAAACCAGCACCACTAACAGCCTGTGTTACCCAACTATTAATTACCCCTGGTTGCACAACCGTGCGTTGATTTTCCAAATCAATGCTGAGGATTTGCCGCATTAATGAAGTGACAATTAAAACCGAATCTTCCAACGGCAAAGCACCGCCAGATAGACCGGTGCCTGAACCGCGTGCGATGAAGGGGATAGAGTATTGGTTGCATATTTTCACAACTTCCGCAACTTGTTCTGTAGTTCTAGGTAAAACTACCACAGCGGGACGTTGACGATAACCGGTTAAACCGTCGCATTCATAGGTAATAAGTTCTTCGCGGCGTTGCACTACACCATTTTTGCCAAGAACAGCCTCAAATGCTTTGATAATGGGCTTCCAGTTGCGTTGTTTTTTATCTTGGGTAAGCATAGGTTTTACAGTTAAAGGTAGATGTTTTAGCTTGGTTGATATCGCTGTAATTACCATTGTTGCAAGAATAGCAGTTCATGGGAGATCGAGGGCGATCGCATGATTTGAGTATAGAAGGTGCAAGGAAGTGTTTTGAGGGATTACAGAAAAAGTATGAGTTAGATTCAGTATTGTGCTATGTAACAAAGCAGTATGAATGAGAACCTGAGGCAAAAAATCCAGAATGATTTCGATGGCATTGCCCTGTATGACCAACAGGGGTGGGATCATAATAATCACTATCACTCTTTTCTCCTCAAACACTTACCAAAGCGATGCGAAACTGTCCTAGATATTGGTTGCGGAACAGGTGAATTTTCACGTCATCTCGCTAAACGTGCTGACAGAGTTGTTGCGATTGATTTATCCCCAAATATGATAGAGGTTGCAAAGGAACGTTCAAGACAGTATACAAATATTGAGTTTCAAGTTGCTGATATTTTGCAATGGGAGTTTCCAGTCAAGCAATTTGATGCGATCGTTTCTATAGCTACAGTTCATCATTTACCAATAGAAAACTTGTTGCCAAATATAAAAGCTGCTTTAAAATCGGGTGGTAGTCTGGTGATTTTGGATTTATTAGAGTATGAAAATGTGCAAGACATGTTGAGCGATTTTGTTGCCGTTCCTCTCAACTGGTTGCTTCAGAGAAGCAAAAATAGGCATATTCAACCATCATCAGAAGCAGTAGTAGCAATGAGAGAGCATCTAGCACGAGATAAGTATTTAACCTTATCCCAAGCAAGACGAACTTATACAAAATTCTTGAGCAACACGAAGATCAGAAAGCACTTATTTTGGCGTTATTCATTAGTTTGGAAGAAGGATTATCCCCATCCAGTAAATTCAAGCATTTTGTAATTTTTGAATACAGGATACAAAATTAGTTAGTGTTGTATTACATGAATCAACTAACCTAGAAATAACGCTCTTAAATACTGGATAAAGTCATGGTTCAACAAGTTCTAATCAATGATGATGATTACTATGTGCCAGATGCCAACCAGCTAGTCACTGAAGATGATACACCTGTGGACAATTTTGCATCTGCCAAACAACAACGCCTCTTGGTGAGTTCTCTTTATAGTTCTCTACAAAGCCAGACTTTTTTAGCTGAAGCTAATGTGGCCATTTACTACACAGACCTTCAGCCCCCCATTGTACCTGATGTCTTTCTCAGCTTCGATGTGCAAGCGCCGGAAAATTGGTGGGAAAAACAAAATCGTTGTTATATGGTTTGGCGTTTTGGTAAACCACCGGAAGTTGTCCTCGAAATTGTCTCTAATAAAGAAGGTGATGAACTGGGCAAAAAGCTGAAAATTTATGAACATATGCGGGCTAGTTACTACATCGTATATGACCCAAATCAGCAATTAGCAGAAAAAATATTGCATGTTTATGAACTTAGGGGAACACGCTACTTTGAAACTTCAGAAACTTGGTTAGAACAAGTTGGTTTAGGTATAACTCTTTGGGAAGGTGAATTTGAAGGTAGACAGGATAGTTGGTTACGCTGGTGCTACCAAGATGGAACTGTTTTACCAACTGGAGATGAACGTGCTGAACAGGAACGACAACGTGCTGAACAGGAACGACAACGCAGCCAATTACTAGCAGATAGGCTACGTGCTATGGGCGTAGATCCTGACACTCTTTAAAACACTCGCTGTAAAGACGCAAAGTTTTTTTGCGTCTTTGCTTGAGCAAAAAAATCTTACTAACTCGTGCAATTAACAATACCTTCTCTGCGAGACGCACTCGCGTTCGCCATTTTTTTGTAGGTTCGGTTGAGGCACGAAACCCAACCTACAAATCAGGGCATTTTTCGATTTGGCAAAGGTCTTGATTAATAAACTCATTTATTCGCCGCCAAACCTTCTCTAATAAATCAGGATCATCCGCATCAAACCACTCAATTTGTTGATATGCTCTAAACCAAGTACGTTGTCGCTTGGCAAATTGTCTTGTATGCAAAACCGTTAATTCTTTAGCTTCGTCCAAAGAAATATCCCCAGCTAAATATTGCTTGATTTCTTGATAGCCCAAGGTATTCAACAAAGGCAAATCAGCACCATATTTTTGACAAAGATATTCCACTTCAGCAACCAAACCATTTGCGATCATTTGCTCAGTACGCTTTTGAATACGAGCGCCCAATTTTTCAACATCGCAATCTAAACCAATTTGCAAAATCGGATAATTTGGCGGATTTTCCCCTTGCTGTTCTGAAATTGGAATTCCTGTTACATAATATACTTCTAACGCTCGTAAAGTTCGCACCGAATCATTAGCATGAATTTTTTGTCCGGCAACAGGATCGACTTGTTGTAACATTGCATAGAGTTGATTTTGACCGAGAGATTCAAGTTGCGATCGCAATTCATTTTGCGGTGCCACCCGAGGAATTTTCATCCCTTGGACAATAGAACGTATATATAAACCAGTACCACCAACCATGAAGAGTGGGGGAGATGAGGATGAAGAAGACGCAAAGATGGGGAGACACGGTGACGCGGAGAGTGTTTGTAATAAATTCGCCGCGTCCCCCTGTCCCCGCGTCCCCGTGTCCTCTTGTTTGGGAGATGGGGGAGAATTAATTAAGGCTTGCGCTTGTTGTTGGTAGTCTGCTACTGTCATCGTGTCTGTCGGGTCGCAGATATCTATTAAGTAGTGCGGCACTAATTTTTGTTCAGCCACAGTTGGCTTAGCCGTGCCAATATCAAACTCACGGTAAACTTGACGTGAATCAGCACTGAGAATTACTGAACCTAACCGCATCGCCAAAGCCAAAGCCAACCCTGACTTACCTGTTGCCGTCGCCCCACAAATTACAATCAATTTAGTCATTTGTCATTAGTCATTGGTCATTAGTTATTGGGCATGGGGCATGGGGCATGGGGCATTGGGCAAGCAGGGAGTGTGGGAGGTGTGGGAGGATGGGGAAGAAATCTTTCCCCCCACACTCCCTCATCTCCCTCATCTCCCTCATCCCCCTCATCCCCCTCATCCCTATTCTAGGGACTCCAACCCCTGTATAAACTTCTCTTGAAAATGCCCTACAGACGCCAGCAAGGCTTTTGTGTTACAATTTTGGAGTGTTTTTACTTTTATTTGCCTTTAGGCGAGTTCAACCCCACGCATCAGGAGAGTTTACATGACGAGCAGTTACAGTGCCGATCAGATTCAAGTTCTGGAAGGTCTGGAAGCCGTCCGCAAACGACCAGGAATGTACATCGGTACCACCGGGCCGCGAGGACTCCACCATTTAGTTTACGAGGTGGTGGACAATTCAATCGATGAGGCTTTGGCGGGTCATTGCACTCATATAGAGGTGGATATCAACGCTGATGGTTCTGTGACTGTAACAGATGACGGTCGCGGTATTCCCGTCGATACTCACTCACGTACCGGAAAATCGGCTTTGGAAACCGTGATGACGGTACTGCACGCCGGTGGTAAGTTTGGCGGTGGTGGCTACAAAGTTTCTGGAGGATTGCACGGGGTTGGTATTTCTGTTGTTAATGCCCTATCTGAGATTGTAGAAGTTACAGTTTGGCGAGATAAAAAAGTTCATATCCAGCGCTATGAACGGGGTATTCCAGTTACCGATCTGCAAGTCAAGCCTTACAAAGAAACTAGAACCGGAACTTCTGTCACGTTTAAGCCAGATACCCAAATATTCACTACTAGTATTGAGTTTGATTACATCACTTTATCAGGTCGCCTACGGGAATTGGCGTATCTGAATGCTGGTGTCAAAATTACCTTTACTGACCATCGTCTAGAATTACTGAAAAGCGATACACCCAAGGTAGAATCCTACGAATACAAGGGTGGCATTAAAGAGTACATTGCTTACATGAACCGTGAAAAACAACCACTGCATGAAGAAATTATCTATGTGCAGGGGGAACGGAACAACGTACAAGTGGAAGTTTCTTTGCAATGGTGTACTGATGCTTATACGGATAATGTCCTAGGTTTTGCGAACAATATTCGCACCGTGGATGGTGGTACACACTTAGAAGGGTTGAAAGCAGTTCTGACTCGGACATTAAATGCGATCGCCCGCAAACGAAATAAAATTAAAGAAAATGAACCCAACCTCAGTGGCGAACACGTCCGCGAAGGTTTAACAGCGGTAATTTCTGTAAAAGTCCCCGATCCAGAATTTGAAGGACAAACCAAAACCAAACTCGGTAACACCGAAGTTCGCGGTATTGTGGATTCCTTGGTGGGAGAAGTCCTCACCGAGTACCTAGAATTTCACCCAGCCATCGCCGACTCAATTTTAGATAAAGCTATCCAAGCTTTCAAAGCCGCAGAAGCAGCGCGTCATGCACGGGAATTAGTCAGACGCAAATCGGTACTGGAATCTTCGCCATTACCTGGGAAATTGGCAGATTGTAGTTCCCGCGATCCTAGTGAATCAGAGATTTTCATCGTGGAAGGGGACTCCGCCGGCGGAAGTGCGAAGCAAGGACGCGATCGCCGCACTCAAGCTATCTTGCCTCTACGTGGTAAAATCCTCAACATTGAAAAAACCGACGACGCCAAAATTTATAAAAATAACGAAGTTCAAGCGTTAATTACAGCACTCGGTTTAGGTGTCAAAGGTGATGAATTCGATTCCACCCAACTGCGCTATCACCGCATAGTCATCATGACTGACGCTGACGTAGATGGAGCGCACATCCGTACTTTGTTGTTAACTTTCTTCTATCGATATCAGCGATCGCTCATTGAACAAGGTTTCATTTATATTGCTTGTCCGCCACTGTTTAAAGTAGAACGCGGGCGCAATCATGAATATTGCTATAGCGATCGCGAAAAAGACCAAGTAATCGCCAAATTTCCAGCCAACGCCAACTACACCATCCAACGCTTCAAAGGTTTGGGTGAAATGATGCCACAACAACTCTGGGACACCACAATGAACCCAGAAACTCGCAAAATGAAGCAAGTCGAAATTGAAGACGCCGCCGAAGCCGATCGCATTTTCACCATTTTAATGGGCGATCGTGTCGCACCAAGAAGAGAATTCATTGAAACCTATGGTTCTAAACTCAACTTCACGGATCTAGATATTTAATTCAGTTTTTTCTCACCACTCTCATAATTTGGGACCTTGGTAATGGGTAATGGATAGCAAATCTATTACCCATTACCTTTAGGATTGCTATACAAACTATGTCGCTAGATAAGTGACTATATTCATAAATTCATTGATTATTGTCAATAATTCTCTATTTAACTCAATTCTAGACAAAATTATGAAAGCGACTAAAGCCCTAGCTAGAAAAGCATTTTTTAATATTGTTGGCATAAGTAGTCTGGTTGGTCTATCTGCCTGCGCTGAACCTGTGACTGAAGCTCCCATAGCAACTGTCCCTCCGGTTACCCAAACCCCCATAACAACTCCTTCTCCCGTCGCACCAACCCCCACCCCCACTACCAGCCAAAATTTAGCAGACCTGGCAAAGTCAGCCGCTGCTCAGGGACAGTTTCAAACTCTCATCAAAGCAGTGGGAATTGCTGGCTTAAATGAACAATTGACTCAACCAGGCCCTTACACAGTTTTTGCACCTACCGACGCAGCTTTCTCTGCTTTACCAAAAGCTACTCTAGATAAACTCTTACAGCCTGCTAACAAACAACAATTAGTCAGACTTTTGGCTTACCACGTTATACCGGGGCGAATTACCTCCCAACAGTTAACATCTGGAGAAGTTAAAACCGTGGACGGTACTCCCGTTAAAATTACGGTTACTCCCAGTACTAAAGCCATAACCATCAACAACGCTAAAGTGACTCAGCCTGATATCCCAGCTAGCAATGGCATTGTTCACATAGTTGACCAAGTAATTCTGCCACCCAATTTTCCTGCAAGTCTTAATGCCACGCCAACACCATGATAGTTCAAGAAAGCTAACACGCCTACATTCCTCAAACACCACTGGAACTTTATAAGACAAGGGGTTTTTCTTTTTCCCCTTGTTTTGGGGGTTTAGGAGCTAATAAATTCCAACCTGCAATAACTATAATTACGTAATACATATACTACAAAAAATATCAATTTTTCAGTTAGCAACTCATCATATAATTTGGATTATTGTAAAGATTTAAAAAAATCAATGTCAAAATACCTGTAAAACTACCAACATTGTTGGAAATTCCTCTAGTAAAAGCTTTTAGCCCTCCTTAGTGATGAATTTCCCCCACCAGCGAGAAACACATTTGTTATGCTTAAATAACATAACTAAATATCATCTATCAAACAACATTTAATAAGTATCTTGAGGATTTCTCAAAATTAGATGACAAAATGACAAAAATTTACTGGACTAAAAGTATTTAATATTACAAATACTTTACTTAAAGAAGCTTCTCAACCAAGTCATCAGGCAAATGTTTGAGTTTCTTTGCTCAAGGCAATGCCTAATGAAAACAAACACCATCTGGCTGAAAACTTGTTAATATCTTCATGTACCACCTTGGGAATAGTTATTGCATCGCATGTATCCAATGTACTTGCACCTTAGGTAAACTAATATCAACGATCTTTCAGGACAAATTGTTTTTGAATTGATTAAAATATCGTTGTATACAATAAGAAGAGTTTGTCAAGTTTCATAGGGCTGAAATCGCCACAGTGCGCTAACGTGTGAATAAGGCCGAATTAGTTAAACCTAAAGCGATTTGCTATCAAGTCGATTCTGCCACAACCTCAACTCCTTAGTTAAGGTAATTATTACGCAGAAAGTTAACTGCTTTGAGCCTAGCACCAGCACTGTTGCTGTCTTTATTCATAGCAAAAACCCACTTTGATCCAAGGACTCAATAATTTATGAAGGAAATGTAAAATAGGTAGGCTAAGACTTTTCGCCTGAGCTAACATAACAATGCACTCTTTCTCAGTAATTTAATGTTGTGTAAAATACATGAAATTGAGCAAAACAAAGTGTACTTAACTTTTAAATGCAATCACAAAACCACTGCAATTCCGAAAAGTCCAGAAAATATTTCAGGGTATAATTCCCGTTTTTAATGTCTTTTTGGTAAAAGTGGCTAGCACTTGCTTAATGAATTCACGATCGATACACAAAAAGAGTGCAATTTCTGTGAAACAGGCTACAATCGGAAGAGTCTTTATCCGAAAATCTGCCAGAAGTCTGAGTTTGTTTATATCGAGTGGTAAGTTTTTTGGTAAAGGCAAGTCTTTTTTAAAGACCAGCCACTAAAAAAGTATGTGTGACAGCAACACATACCACATTTACTAAAGTCAACAAGTCACCTTTTAGTAGTGACTTAAACTAAAGTAAAAAGGCCTCAAACAGAGGTGCAAAAGTGCCGAAAATATCTCTGGTAAATCTGCCAAAAAGCTTATTTTCGGTTGTCAAATAGCTCGTTTTAAAGAGCATTAAACACATCTTGAGTAATTGATTCTGCAAGGAGCATGAGGAACGCGGCATGAACCAGGCTAACAACGTACTCGAAAGCATATATCAGCCTGACCTAGAAATAATGAATCAGCCTGAGCTCGAGTTAGAAGAACTCTTAATAGACGATGAAGAGGACTTGCTGATCGTAGATGAAGGTGAAGATGAATTTTTAGAGCCTCAGTCTGATGAGGACGACGCAAAGTCTGGAAAAGCCGCTAAATCGCGTCGTCGGACACAAAGCAAGAAAAAGCATTATACAGAAGATTCCATTCGGCTTTACTTGCAAGAAATCGGTAGAATTCGCCTATTACGGGCAGATGAAGAAATCGAATTAGCCCGTAAAATAGCCGATTTGCTCGAATTGGAGAGGGTACGAGAAAGACTGTCAGAACAGTTAGATCGCGATCCTCGTGACAGTGAATGGGCAGAAGCCGTGCAACTGCCACTACCAGCTTTTCGTTATCGCCTGCATGTTGGGCGCAGAGCGAAAGACAAGATGGTGCAATCTAACCTGCGTCTTGTGGTTTCAATTGCTAAGAAGTACATGAATCGTGGTTTGTCATTCCAAGACTTAATTCAGGAAGGCAGTCTCGGTTTGATTCGCGCTGCTGAAAAGTTTGACCACGAGAAAGGTTATAAGTTTTCTACCTACGCTACATGGTGGATTCGTCAAGCAATTACCCGCGCGATCGCCGATCAATCCCGCACAATTCGCCTTCCAGTCCATCTTTACGAAACCATTTCTCGAATTAAGAAAACCACCAAATTGTTATCTCAAGAAATGGGTCGTAAACCCACAGAAGAAGAAATTGCCACTCGCATGGAAATGACCATCGAGAAGTTGCGGTTTATTGCTAAATCCGCCCAGTTACCCATTTCATTAGAAACGCCTATTGGGAAAGAAGAAGATTCTCGGTTAGGCGATTTTATTGAATCCGATGGTGAAACACCAGAAGACCAAGTTTCTAAAAATCTGCTGCGCGAAGACCTAGAAAAAGTTCTCGACAGTCTCAGTCCCCGCGAACGCGATGTTCTCAGACTGCGGTACGGTTTGGACGATGGTCGGATGAAGACACTTGAAGAAATTGGGCAGATTTTCAACGTTACCCGCGAACGCATTCGTCAAATTGAGGCGAAGGCACTCCGCAAGTTACGTCACCCAAATCGCAACAGCGTTCTCAAGGAATATATTCGGTAGTCAAAAGTCAATGGTCATTTGTCATTAGTGAATAAACAAAACGCAAAGGACAAATGACAAACAAATAAAAAACCTGGTAGTGAATTAGCACTCCAGGTTTTTTTATTTATGGGTCATCTTAGATATTAAAACTCATACCAATTTGAAAAATGAATGCGATCAATGAATTTACAGAACCCTTTCACAGAAAGAAATTCTCAATCCAAAATCTCAAATCCAAAATCAAAAGTGGTATTACAGGATACCCCAAAAGTGTAAGAAACCTTGACCAGAAAATAGTTCAACTAGTACTGCCGCTAAAAAGCCAATCATTGCCAAGCGACCGTTCCAAATTTCTGCTTGTGGAGTAAAGCCCCAACGCCAAGCATTACGATCTTCCACTACGGGAGTAGTGACTTTTGTTGTGGTTGCATTTGTCATGGTTGGCACTCCAAATTAAATTTTTAAGCTTTATTGCCTTACGTAAACTAATATAACAAATTTTTTAATATAAACAACGATTTTTATATTTTTGTTGCGATACATTGACATTGATATTGATAGTTAATGATCGACGAGATCAAACATCTATCCTTGGATATATCTACTAAGTAGATAGCCATGATTAAATTTAAGATGTCATTGCGAACGCAACGCTGGCAATGACAGAACATATTATATTTACACCAGATTTGGAGTTTATGAGGTACAGACTATTGTAAGGGCGTAGGCAGAGCCTTCTACACTACCCGTGTACCTTATTTACCTAAAAAACGCTGTATTTATGTCCATCTACTTAAAAACTTTTAGGAAGTTGCCCAGATTTAACAACTCTTCCCCATTTCCACCCCAACTTTTGCTAAATTCTCCCGCACCGCCACACACCGAAGATGATTCACACCCCAAACTCGCTCACAAATTTCCAGCGCTTCCAAATAAAGAGATTCTGCTTCAGCATAACGCCCCGTCACTCGATAAATTTCCGCTAAATTGTTGAGACTTTCCGCAACATTCGGATGATTTTCTCCCAACAAGAGCTTATCAAGTTCCAACGCTTTTATACCTAAAATTTCTGCCTCATTGTAGCGTCCCTGTTCTCTATACAAATAACCCAAAGCATAAATAGTATCTGCTAAAAGCGGATGCGCCTTTTGTAATAGCCGCTGCTTCAATTCCAAAGATTGTAAAAACAAAGATTCCGCTTCATTGTAGCGTCCTTGAGCGCGGTAGATTAAACCCAAATTGTGTAAATCTGTCGCCACATCAGGATTTTCTTCTCCCAAAAATTGCTTATCTAATTCTATTGCTTGTTGCGACAAAGGTTCAGCTTCACTGTAGCGTCCTTGATGATAATAAAGTAGCGCTAAATTATTTAATATCAGAGCAAAAGAAGGATGATTTTCGCCGAGCAAATTTTTGGCAATTTCTAGCGATCGCAGATACAAAGGTTCTGCTTCATCATAACGTCCTTGTTCATCATATAATAATGCTAAATTATTGAGACTAGCGACAACATCACCATGATTTTCTCCCAATAAGCGTTTCCTCAATTCCAAAGCTTGTTGATAAAGAAGTTCTGCTTTGGTATATTGTCCCGTAGATTTGTAAATTCCTGCCAAATTATTTAGGCTAGTAGCGTAAGCAGGATGGTTTTCTCCTAACAAGCGTTTCCTTAATTGCAAAGCTTGTTGATATAGTGGTTCCGCTTCGTTGTAGCGTCCTGTTGCACGATACAATCCTGCTAAATTGCTGAAGTTAGTAGCTAAGTCTATTTGCAAACCTAATTCATTTTGTAATTCAATCGCTTGACGCCAATACTTAATTGCTAATTCTTGTTCTTGTTGATAATTCTGAGACTCACCGCGTTCTAATCTGCTGCGATAAATATCACCCAATCTTGAATATAAAGTAGCCAAACTGGGGTCTTTAGTTCCTCGTTCCTGTTGGATATTATCAATCAGCCTTTGTAAATCTTGGATAGGCAAGAAAAAAGTATTATTTTCATTAGTATCTGTGCTGGCTAATTCCGTGTCTCGAAAAACAAAGCGTATCGGTTCTAATTCTTTACCAGCGATCGCATTGGTTTTTTTAGATGCAAACCGAAATACACCGTTGCGCCAACTCCAAAAGTCAGGAGCTTTTTTGATCAAATTAATTAAAATTTGATTAGTTACCCAAAGAATAATTGCAAAAGGAAAATCGCGCAATCCTTCCCTTGTCCACTGTAAATAACCAAAAAATTTCTCTTGTTCTGATTGCTCTTTTCCTAATCTGAGAAAATAAAGTTGTTCAGCACCCGTTACAGTAATGATTGCTGGTTGACGTTGACGCAGATATTCTTCTTCTTCTACCAGTTGATTGAGAGCAGCTTTTAAACTCGGTTCATGACGTGCTAAAGTTACTCGATATGTACGAAAATTAGATTCGAGTTCGGCTTCATATCTGGCAATAATTTCATCACGAAAGTTAGGATCGTCGCAAACAGCAATCAGTAAATTTAAGCCCTGGGTTTGGGCTTCAATAGAAACAATTAAATCATCATACGCATCTTGATTTTCTCCTTCATCGTTGAAAAAATCTTCATTGAACATTAATAGCTCCCTGTCTTTTCAAGCTTTCTATAATAATTGGATGAACATCGTACCATGTTTCTTCAGTGCGATATTCTAGGACATATAAACCATGTAATAAATCCAAAAATTCAGCTTGTTTAGGGTCATTGGGCATAAATTGTTCATAAACACTTTGTAAGATATCTATATCAATTTTGCCTAAACGTATAGAAAAATCATTGCGAATTTTATTAATTGCTTGGGCAAGAATTTGATCGTCAATGATAACTTCGGCTTTGGGATTTCGTCGAATCATCCGCAAACAAATACGGCAACACTCTTTAGAAATACGAATTAACTCTCGCAATACTCCGCCACTGTAAATGACAATTTTTTCAGCAGTTTCTGGTGTTATTAATTCGCTAGTAATCCGCTTGCGTAAAACTTCACCAAGAATCTTTGTTGCTTCAGGACGAGGTTGAGCATTAGCAAAGCGATTTTTACCTCTATCAAAGATTTTTAGGACAGGCATTGCTACAATTTGGTCGTTAGTTTCTGTAGCAATTATTGTGCTGATAAAGGTTTCTCGAAGAACGGCGATCGGAATAGTGTAGATAATCCGAAAATTCGGTTGACAAAGAGCTTTAATATTATCTTTATAGATTTCGTTAACTCTGCCTAAATCGAGTTTATCTAAATCATCAATAATGACTAAAACATCTTGTTTAGTAGCAGATTGAATCAAAGCAGCAATTTCGTTAATCCTAGCAACTAAATCTGAAATTTTGCGCTCAAACTCTTGTTTAATTTCATCCCGGACGCTAGCATCAGCTTTTAATTTAGAGCTAATCAATTTCAGTAAGTCAAAACCTATTTCGGCTTCTACCTGCAAATTTAATTCTTCAGTCCGAGTGCGGGTAGCGAACCATTTATAAAGAGCTTCTTTAGTACTTTGAGGAATATCAACTCGGCGTGCTTCTGCTTCTGCCATTAAATTAACTGCAATGGCAAACAGAATATTAATATGGTTGACTGCTGACATTTCAATTTTGTCAGCAATAGAAAATAGAACTACAAAATACTTATTTTGAATTTGCCTGCTAAATTCAGCTAACAAAGTTGACTTACCACAGCCACGATGTCCTGTAAAGACAATTTTACCATCTTTGTTGGGACTGTCTTCAACTAATTGGTTGAGGTCTGCAATCAAATCATCACCATATTCGACTCTAAATCTTTCCATTTCGTTCCGTTCCATTAAGGGAAACAGTTCGAGATTACTGTATGCTTCTTGGAACGAAATTAATAATTCTTTAGACATTGGATAGTGCCGTAAAAGTGCTAACTATTCATATGATGCCTCATCATTTCTGTAGCAAAAGCTCAGGGAATGGCTATGACAGAGTATGCCGATCCAATTTCTCAAATATCGTCAATAAATCACTACTAGGTGGGTAGTTTTTGATGTTTTAAAAATCAATGCTTTATTACCAAAATGGCAACGATAAATAAGTCATAGAGGTGAAGAATAAAGAAGACTGAATGATAGATTATACACATAAGAATTAACAATGAATGATAGATTATACATATCTAATAGTTAAAGTTACTTAGCAAATAAATAAAGTAAAATTTTCAATTATAAAAATAAATTTTTAGTGTGCTGCGTCTCACTAAGTCGCAATGTCATTTACTTCAAGCTATTTTTAGGTAAATAGACCATGCTGTAGGGGTATATCAGTGACCATACGTGTCAACTTAACGTAAAATTGATGTCCCGCAAGGAACTGAAGTTCAATGCTAATAGCAAAAGTCATCTAAAAGATGACTGAATTACTCAACAATCTTTAGTCTACTGAAGTAGACTTCAGCTATAAGAGAGGGAATTCATTCCCAAGCGGGTGACGAAGCCAACAGATAAGCCATTTTTAGCTTAAGTTGACACCAATGAGCAGTGACATTCTACTCTAGATTATAGGTAGGATGCTATTACTTACAATGCTGCTAAAATAAATTCATAACTAATTGATGCCCGATCATTCTATGACCATAGCTCAAGAATTAGAATCTCAAGAAGGCATCCCTGGTGATGTTATATTTCCCCCTGGTGATTTATATAGCGACGAGCCTCCCTTGGAAACTGAACTGCATCTACGACAAATAATTTTACTTTTGACCTGTCTAGAATGGCTATGGCGAGATAGAAATGATTTCTATGCAGCTGGAAACTTGACTATCTATTACAGTCCACACCAACTCAAATCAGAATATTTCCGAGGTCCGGATTTTTTTGTGGTGTTGGGAACCCAACGCAAAACCCGTAAAAGTTGGGTAGTGTGGGAAGAAGATGGTAAATATCCGAATTTAATTTTAGAAATTTTCTCAGACTCAACAGCGAAGACAGATAGAGGTTTAAAAAAAGAAATTTATCAAGATACTTTTCGTACACCTGATTATTTTTGGTTTGACCCATACACATTAGAATTTGCAGGATTTCATTTAGTAGATGGAGAATATCAACCTCTACACGCAAATGAAGAAGGATATTTATGGAGTCAACAGTTAGGGTTATATCTAGGAATTCATCAGGGATTATTGCGGTTTTTTACAGCAGATAGACAACTTGTAAAAACACCTGAAGAAACAGTAGAACAGACAGAACAAAGATTAGAACAAGCACAACAAAAAGCACAACGTTTGGCAGCAAAGTTGCGGGAGTTAAATATCGACCCAGATACAATTTAGGCTAGTGCGATCGCGTGATATTTTATAGCTTGTATTATCAGTGCAATTTGATTTATAAAAATCTAAATCCCCAACTTATCAAAAAAGTCGGGGATAATATAGCGATTCCCAGTTACGTGAGGTACAGATAATATTTTGAAACGCATTCGCCGTTAGGCGTTCCCGCAGGGTAGGGATGCAAAGTAAAGCGCAGAGGTACGCAGAGATTTGTACCTCAGCAGACTAGGAAACGCTATATATCATATCAATACAATTTGAGTTTTATTTCTATGAAACGCTTGGGATTACAGAACGAACGGTGTTGATAAAATTTTGAGCATAATTATGCGTTGAAAAATCCAGGGCGCGTTGTCGTGCAGCAACCCCGGCACTTTGGGCGAATTCTTGCTCATCAAGATAACGGAGAATAGCGATCGCTAATTTATCCGCATCGCCGTAAGGTGTTAATAGTCCATTAATCCCATCTGTAATAATCTCCGTTGGTCCCCCTGCATCGCCAGCAATCACAGGTTTAGAAAGCGCCATCGCTTCAATAATCACAATACCAAAGGGTTCTTTATCGGACGCATGAACAAATACATCCATCGCCTGTACCCACTCTGGAATATTGCGCTGTAACCCAGCCATAATTACTTGCTCTTTTAAGCCTAAAGTGGCGATTTCTGCTTTTAAAAAGTCTTCATAATCCGGTTCCAAATCGTGCTTACCACCAACTACCACACAATGGGCATCGGGATAATGCTGTAAAATTTTGGGCATTGCTTGTACTAATACGTGCATTCCCTTCCATCGTTGCAATCGTCCGACAATTCCAATCAATGGCCCGTGCAAAGGTAAGCCCAACTTGCGCCGTGCTTCTTCAGGAGAAGGTAAAGCATCAGGTTCAAATCGGTCTAGTGCTACACCAGGATAGACCAGAGGTGTTGGTCTGTGCGGCCAAATCTCGGCTTGTGCTTGTTTACCATCTTGGGAGAGGGTAATAATTGCCTGTGCTGGGATTAATGTAGCTAGGCGCACTAACCAAGTTTTATCGCTAGGCACTTCTAGCTGATACCACACAGCAGGTAACCCCGCCAACATCGCCGCCAAACCTCCGGATATGTGCGTAATCCACATCCAATTGACAATTATATCTGCATTTTCCTCGCGGGCGATCGCAGCTATCCGCAAAACAGCAGCAATAAAACGGTGAATTTGGCGTAAGCGTCCACTTTCTACAACTCTTGTTTCAATGCCAAGGGACTTTACTTGTTCTACCATCGGGCCGTTTTCTAAAAATATCACTAGCCACTCGACACCAGCATTACGTCCCTGCTGCATCAAATCCCAAAGCATCATTTCACCACCGCCTCGTTGTTCGGCTAGTGGCATGACAATAATTACTTTCATAATTTCAACCCGTCTATTTAATAAAAGTGTTTCTCTACTTCTGACTCCTGTCAGCGGATAGCTAAGGTTTAGCCCATTCAGAATTCTGAATTCTGTTTATTTTTGTTGATGAAGATAATATTTATGCCCTGCCATCGCCATAGCTAAAAATCCCCAAAGAATCATACCTGCGACACTCAACATGCCGCTACCAATCACTAGTTGTGTAGCAGAGCTAATGCCAATGGCGCGGGCAGCACTGATAAAACTATCAAAACGTCCTTCACCATATTTGCTAACACTAATAATTAACAAAATTAATCCACCCATATAAAAGCTGGCTCCAAACCAACCAAGGGTAAAAAACATATCTAAAATGCCGCTGTCAATTACCACTACTTCGATTTGACCGGTTTTTTCGTTGACTTTCCAAATATTTCCTAATCCGTTACCTAAAACATTAGAAAGAGCGAGACTCAGGTTTTTGTCGTAGGTTTCGGATCTATCTTTAAAACTGTTATCTTTTTCCAGATTAGAAAAAGTTTCTAAACGAGCCGACACAACCTCAGAAATTGGCTCGATGGTTGTTAATGGCACAACACAAATTGCCATCACTACAATGATGGTTATTAAGCGCATTTGAATTCTGGTTTTAACTGAACCCACAATCATAACTACTCCCAATAACCAGCCGCCCCAATTTGTCCGCGCTTGTGTCAATAAAAAGGATAAATAACCAACGGCTGAAGCAGGAAAAATTAAATTTCCAGAACTGGTAAATAACAATAACAACCCAGCTTGCATCACGGAGCCAAAGGGACCGACTGAGTGCAATGTACTCCAAACACGCATTCCAAAAGGCACGGGATTTCCAGCACTCATGAATAATTTTGATTCTATGAGCCAGTACCTATCCCATTCAGGAGCGACAACGAATTGATATACACCATAAGCTCCTAAAATCAACACACACCAGAGGAATGTTCGCTGAAAATTTCGCCGATAGACGGGATAATCTCGCCAGTTAATAAATAAGTGAAAAGCAAAAATAATTGGCCCTAACCAATCCAATAAACCACGTGCTACGGGTATTGGTGCGTTGTAAATTAAACCTACTAAAAAGCCATAAAAGACTCCAATAAAAGCTAAAATAAACGGCAAACCCCCCTGACGAGAGGCACTTTTAAAGCGTCGCAAAAAAGTTGCGATGGTTACAAACACCACCAAATATGGTGCTATCATCATCTGTCGGGTAGGGTCCCAGCCCACTCGATAATCAACTAAGCGGGTAGCTAAGGGTGTGAGAAAGCATATCCACCAAGTAAAGCCGATGTAGAGAATGGGATGGCGCAAGTATAAAAACACGGCTACTACTAAAGCTGTCACCGGAAAAATTAGGCGCAATGCAGCAGTAGCACCAGCAAAATAGCAAACTACAGTTAATAGTATAAAGCCGGCGATCGCCATCCACCCCTGTGGCGATCGCTCCTCAGGAGAATAGTTTTCTTGGGAAAAACTATTGTAAAGTATCTGCTTAGAAATCATTCAATTACGAATTACGAATTACGAATTACGAATTCTCTACATCCTTGCCAACGTCCACGCCAAGATGCTAACAATTTTTTACTTGCTAATTGTCCTTGGCTGGGGAAAAATCTCAGCCATTGGATGAAGCCAAAACTATCGCAGGTTCCAACTAATATTGCCCAGAATAAAAATACAATTTGGCGAATAAATGATAGATGTTCTAATAAAACTAGGGTTTCATTATGAACTAAATTAATCAAGGCAATTTCATTAAAATTGTTTCGTTGATCTTCATCAAAACGTTTTGCTGGGTAATGTTCTACGGCAACATTAGGATCGTAAATTATCTTCCAACCAGCTCGCTTTAATGCCAGTGTGAATGCCATTTCAAAATGTACTTGCGCTCCAGTACCTCGCATTCGCTCATCAAAGCGCAATTGCCCAATTGCTTCTTTACGAAAACTCATGTTTACGCCTTTGAGAATATCGACTTCGCGGGCTTCTCCTACTCCCAGATGATGGTTGCCAATTACCCGCCCGAACCACTGTAATCGACCAACTATTAAGCGGGAATCATCTTCTAATTTGCTCCCGTGGTGTATCCAATCACGCCCACCCAAACCGCCAAGGCGACTATCACAAGCAAAGTAAGCGGCGATGCGCTCTAACCAATCGGGGTGGGGTGCAGCATCATCATCAGTGATGGAAAGAATATCGCCTTGCACCTCTGCCAGTCCGGCGTTTAAGGCTGCTACTACCCCCGATTGTGTAACTTTCACAGTTTGTAGTGGCAAATTATCTGCTTTGAATTGGGCTAGAAATTCCCACGTTTGTGCATCCGTATCACGGACAACCACTATCACCTGATCAACTGGTTTGATTTGCTTCTGTAGCGCCAAAAGGCAGCGTGATAGGTCTTGTGGACGGCGATAAGTCGGTATCAGAACAGTGTTCCGCATTCTTGCTTAACTCCTCGAATAGATCCACATAAGTTTGTGCCATAGTAGTCCAGCTGTGTTGTTCTGCCACAGAACGAGCAGCTTGACTCATTTGTTGTATCAGCAGTTTGTCACTCACTAAAGACATCAGCACCACAGCCAATGCATCGATATCATCTGAGTCGGGTAAGACGATGCCGCATTCTGGTGTGACTAACTCTGCACCCCCGGTAGCTGTGGCAGTAACGACCGGCAGTCCGGAAGCCAGTGCTTCTAACAATACCAAGCTACAAGCTTCATATCGGGAAGGAAAAATAAATAAATCTACCGATCGCATAATTTCGGGGATATCACGGCGAAATCCCACAAAATGCACGCGATCGCTTAACCCCAAGGAAGCGGCTAATTGGGGAAAAGGACTACCTTCGATGTGACCTACCACCACCAGATGTAAATCGGGAACTTTAGTTAAGGCGTGTAAAACTGTATCTAAATTCTTTCTAGGTGTGCGAATGTCTCCGGCGAACAAGGCTAAAGTGACATTTTCTGGTAAACCTAATTGTTGGCGATTGCTTTCACCAGGAGTAAACTCTTCGAGGTCTACTCCATTAACAATTACCCGAATCCGAGAACGAGGTACACCAATATTAATTAATTCCTGGGCGACCTTTTCAGATACCGCTACAACCACCTGAGCTTTTTGAAAAGCTTGTTTTTCCCAACGAGCATTAAAAGCAGTAAATAGCCATTGATATAAGCCATATAAATCTCGGCGATTGCGAGAAATATGAACTGGCGATCGCAACCATGAACTATGGACAAAATGTACAGCATTCACATCAGCCGCAGCCATATTAATGGCGCCATTGATTTTAACTAAATCAAGGTTTGAGCGATGTTGACGTAACCAATTTGTACTTTTTTGGGCAAAGATAAAATTACGAACAAATTCCGTAAAATAGCCTTTAACTGGAATTTTAATCCAACTAACTTGAGTGTTGTGTTCTAGTTCTGGGGCGATTTCACTGGCTAATAATGTTAGGTGATGACCGCGACGGATTGCTTCGTTCGCAACTTCGTAGTTGACTCGACCTTGACCATCGCCTTTTTTGATTTTATGGGTAATAATGCAAAGTTTCATATACTAGTTTATTTAGGGGGGAAAGTTCACGCAGAGGCGCAGAGGCGCAGAGAGAGTTGAGGAGAGTTTTCTTTTCTCTGTGTCCTCTGCGTCTGGAGTGGTTCGTTAAAAAATAACTTGCTCTATTATTTCGATACTCCTATTAACTTATTTGCGAAAAATCGCGGAATAAAACTGAGAGTCAGCGCGGCGATAGTTCGCAAATTAAATTTTTGTTTTTTCAATGCCTGCCAAAAATAAGGACGTGCAGCGGCTACTTCTTCACTTCTTAGCAAACCAATTCCCAATGTAGTATTTGCTTCTAACCATTTTTGTTGAAAATGCGTCCTAAATTCTTGTAGCCGAGTATCTTCCATAAAGACTTGATAACAAAACATTTCGCTTTTAGCTTTGCGAATTTTTGCCTGAACATCTCGACTACCACTGAGCATGGTATCTGTTTGTTCGTGAGCGCGATATTGCGTCAATTTTTCTGGATAATAGTAAGCACCACAACCAGAGATACAGCACAGGTACGTTAAATATAAATCCCACATCCCACCAACTTCTAGGGGAATACTATGCCAATCAACAGAGTAATTCCGAATTACACAAGATGCCGCAGTGGGTATACTTTTATCTATCAATCCAATTTCATAAAAAGGTTGATGAATTCCTGGTGTTAGTTTGTCCCGCTTGTAACCGCGTGTATTTTCTTCAGTTCCAATATGATTAATTATGCCATTAGCATCTATGATATATTGGTCACAAAAAGCGAGAATTAAGTCAGGATTTTCTTCTAATAGTGGTACAAGCTTTGCTAAAAAATCTTGATTCCAAATATCATCGTCATGAAGGCTAGCAACGTATTTACCTTGTGCCATTTTGAAGGCGTGTTGCTGATTAGCAATCATCCCCACGTTTTGCTCGTGTCGCCAAAATCGAATGCGTGAATCATCAAAAGATGCGACGATCGCTTGGGGATTTTCTGGACTACAATTATCAGAAACAATAATTTCAATATTTTGATAAGTTTGTTGAACAGCGCTAGCGATCGCTTGCTTGAGATATTCTGGTCGATTATAAGTCGGGATAATAACGCTGACTAACGGTTGTTGATGCAATGACATATTTTTATCTCTTAGTTTATCGTACATTTGAGGGTTTAAGACCCCTACCTCTACAGGTAGACCCAATTTCAGTCGGGGTAACAGTCCCCTTCTGAAATTGTCTTTAATTTTGAATTTTGAATTTTGAATTGTTAATGAGGGATTGTAGAGAATTTTTCCCTACGATCATCAAATTCGGCTATTGTTTTTGCATAAATTGTTTGCAGATTATTGACATGATAATTCATTGTGAATTCTCTCATCAATAAAGCGTAACCTTGTTCGCCCATCTCTCGGCTTTTTTGATAATTTGTAGACAAATAATTAATAGCTTGGGCGAGTTTTTTAATATTATTAGCCGGAACAAGAATACCCGTTTCTCCATCTCGTAAATGTTCGGGAATTCCGCCGACTGCACTACCAATTACAGGTCGATAACGAGCGTATGCTTCTAAGGTTACAAGACCGGCAGGTTCAGGCCAAACACTGGGAAAAATGACTGCAAAACACTGTTGATAAAGTTGATTTATTTTATGGCGATCGCACCAACCATGCCAAGTAATTCGGTGATTCAATCCCAAGGTATTGGCTAACTTTTCTAACCGTGGTCGTTCCCAACCTTCACCTGCAATGTCAAGTTGAATTTGCGGGTTTGTATGTATTAAGGTTTTAATCAACCATTCTAAACCTTTATCAGAAACAATCCGACCAGCAAACAAAATTCTTTGATTTTGGTGGACTTCTAAACTTAGGGGTGCAGTTGGTGTTTGCGGCAGAGAAATACCACAGTGGACTGTTACAGTTTGTTCAGCGGGTATGCCGTTTTTAATTAACTCTTTACGCACATATTCGCTATTAGCAATAAAAGTAATTTTTACTTTTTTGAGAATATCTAAAAACTGCTGAGTTCCGTGAATTTCTCTGATAGTTCTCAATGGCTTACGGCTACCACATTGATCTACTAATTTACCCCAGGTACATCCCAAGTGAGAAAAATTGCGATCGCAGATTGTTCGCTCTCCAGCTAAATACTTTGTACCGCTAGGACAATAGAGAGAGTGATTATGAACGCTGAATATCGTAGGACATTTTCCTGTAAGCTGCAATAGTAAATCTGGGCTGTGGAGGTGTAGTAATTTGAACTGGCTTTGGTCAACATTCTTGAGAGATTTGATGACGCGATCGCTAATATCAGGCGAACGATGTTCAAATAAAGAAGCTAAATAAGTTTCAACACCTCCGCCCTCACCAACCTCAAAATTTGAGCATTGGTAAATCAGGTTTTCTGCAAAAGCTTCCCTGTGCAATTGTTTGGCATTTTGCTTGGTATTATTAATTATTTTAGGCATAGTTAGCCACTTAGTTTTCACTTTATTATGAATTGTGTTACTGATATAAATAAAAACAATTCTTCATTGATTTTTCCTCTTTAAAACTATAAATAGTTGAGTAGGATAATCAATTCGCAATCCGTAAATTACGAATTATGGTATTGCATTTGGTGATATTCCCAAAGCTTACCTTGGCGTCCCAGCAATTCTTGATACTTGCCCTGTTCTACTATCCGTCCTGCTTCCAGTACTACGACTTTATCGGCTTTAGCAATAGTAGAAAGACGGTGAGCGATCGCAATTACTGTTCTGCCAACAGATAGCTTCTCTAATGAATCTTGAATTAAGCGTTCAGATAGTGAATCTAAAGCGCTAGTTGCTTCATCTAAAATTAAAATTTCTGGGTTTTTTAGTAGCGCCCGCGCAATAGCAATTCGCTGTCTTTGTCCTCCAGATAATCTAACACCCCTATCTCCTAATTGGGTATTAAAACCTTCGGGCATTTCTAAAATAAAGTCCAGTGCATTCGCTAATTTAGCAGCTTCTTGAATTTCTTCATTCGTAGCTTCTGGAGTTCCATAAGCAATATTCTCCCAAACAGTGGTATTGAAGATAAAAGTATCTTGACTAACAACTGCTATTTGACGACGTAGAGAGTTAATTTCAAATAATCGGACATCAATTTCATCGATGTAAATATTCCCTTCTGTGGCATTATAAAATCGGGGAATTAAATCAGCAAGTGTTGTTTTACCAGCCCCAGAAGCGCCAACTAACGCCGTCATCTTACCCTTTTCAATAGTCAGGGTAATATTATGCAAAACTAGATTTTCTTCGTCATAACCAAAATCTACACATACTAAATTAATTGAAGTTTTTAACCCATTAAATTTAAGATGTCCATTTTGGAAATAATTTTTATCATCACTTTTCAAGATGTTTTTAATGTTGTCTGCTGAACCATGTAAAGTGCTGAGGAAAGCTCTTGTGCCATTAATATCTTGCACAAATGGAATAAAACGAAATAGCACAAAGAAAAATGTTAGTAAAGAAGCAACTTGTAGCGTTCCATTACTAACCAGGCTAGTGAATGCCAAAATAATCATTCCCACCAAAACCGTAGTAGCTACCCCTTCGGCAATTGGCTTCACCAGTGTCCAAGTGAATACAACTTTAGTTGTAGTACTTACTACTTTATCGCTAGCTTTATAGTAACGCTGGCGCTCAAATTCTTGAGTACCACAGGAGTGTACAGTGCGAATGCCATTAATAAATTCTACGGCTGTTGATGTAAAATTAGCATTAGCAGTTGTCATGCCAAAACTTGATTCTCTAACTCTGGCATTTAGATTAGATAACCCTACACCTAAAAGTGTAAATAGTAATGCTGAAATCAACGTTAGTTGCCATGATATCAAAAACATTGATATCAAATAAACAACAGTTGTCAGTCCTCTAGTAACTAAAAATGCTCCAGCACTAAAAGCTTGTCTGATTCTTTCAATTTCTGTGGTAATTGTGTTAATTAATTCCCCAGAACGAGTTTTAGCAAAGTAACTTAGAGATAAGGCTTGTAACTGTTCAAAAATTTGCTTGCGTAAGCGGTCTGCAAGATGTAGTTGAGATAGTTCTGTGTAGACTTGGGAAAAGTAATTAAAGGTGGCACGTAACCAAGTACTCAATAAAATTAATAAAGATATCCGATACAGACGATTAAGTGCGGATGTCTTAGTTCCCAAAATCCAAATATCAAACAACTCTATTCCTGTCTGAACAGGTTGAGTATTAGGGCTAGTTAAACTTTGCAAAAATGAAAGTAAGAAGCCAATACTCACACCTTCAAATGCTGCTGCTAAAATCGAAAATATCAGAGCTAAAGTTGCAATTTTGTCAAAGTGTCGAAATTCTCGCAATATCAAATAGTTGTCTTGCCAGAAGCTGGTAGCTTTAAGCAGACTGCGGATTTGTTGGGGAAGTTTGAAAAGCATGGATTTTTCTAACGATAATTTGGCACAAACATAGTGATGTGATTGTTAATTTTGAATTTGAGATTTCCAATTTAATCCCAAATTCAAAATTAAAAATCTCAATTTTGCAGAGTCAGGAGTCACAATTTTCGGAAAATCAAGAACTCATAGCAAACTTAATTTTCTTCAAATTATTCTAAATTCTGTTAGCGCAGTGGAGTGTAGCCCATTCTGAATTCTGATTTCTTCTTCAATTAGTTGTATTGCATCTGCTAAAGTCCAAGAACGAAATCCCATCAAACTCATGTCACCGCGCAATACATTAAATAACAGTGGCAAATTGTTGAGGTTGTATTTATGCATCCAACGTTCAAACAGTGTAACGTTGTAGTTTGGTGTCTTGGAAAATCGAATTGCGCGAAAAAGTCTACCTCTTTCTCCGACACACCATTCATAGCAAAAAATTGACCCTGGCGAATAAATTTGCATTAATACAATCAATACCAGGATAACTGGACTGAGTAATAACAGCAACAAAAAAGCAACAATCGAATTAATTATTCTTTGTAACCATCTGGAGGTTTGATTAGCTTGTTTGAGCTGTTTATTACTAGCGGATATGCGTAAAAATATTGGCTTATGAGCTTGTTCACATGCATCTGCCCAAAACTGTAGTAAATCTTCACCTAGTTTGGCATCTATGCTCACTAAATTTATAGGAGAATGTTTCAAGCATTCTACTAGCGATCGCTGATTATTTAATGAAGCCAAATATGGTAATTTAACTCGTCCTGGTGGCTTCACCAACAGTTTACCCCGTCGCCACAGTAATGTGCAGTACCCAGAGCGAAGATTTTGCTGTTGTGGGGTTACATCATACAAATTCTCTAGAGATGGAATTATTGAAGTGGTCATAAATCTTGGGGTTTCTACAAGAGTGAATTGCTGAGGCGTTATCAAAGCTATCAAGCTAATTTGTAATTATCTTGGAGAGAGTCATCTATATGTAATAATTCAGGAGTTACCAGTCAGAATCCAGAATAATTAGAAAATTTACCGTGTATGAATGCTGGATTTTTTTTGTTAATAATTTGCATTCTGAATTCTGTTAGCGCGGTGATGCCTAGCCCAGTCTGAATTTTTACATTTAGCCTCTATCTAAAACAAAGCTACCTGTGGAGATCAGGTTCTGAAACCTTATGCTTAATTACAAGAAAGGTTGCGATGGAGATTCCTGGGTAATTGGGATTTTTCAACTAACTACTGATAGTAGAAAAGTGTAGAGAAAAATTACCGATGAATCTATATCTATGTTTAATTGTGCTGAAGTGTTTGTTGTGTCGAAGGATTTAACAAAACCAATTCACTCTTGTGTTTTAACTTTTTGTAAGTGCTTTAATCTCTAGAATATAAGACTCTGTAGAAATAGCGATCGCTCAAATCAATTCTTTATTTAGACTTTAATTACTCAGTGATTTCTCTATAATCTGATAAAGATAGCATAAAAATAACGGATTTTTCCTGATAGTAATTTGACTGATGACTGGGGACTGGGGACTGGGGACTGGGCATGGGGCATTGGGCAAACAGGAAGTGTGGGGAGTCTGGGGAGTGTGGGGGGAAAGATTTCTTCCCACACTCCCCACACCTCCCACACCTCCCACACCTCCCTCATCCCCCTCATCCCCCTCATCCCCCTCATCCCCCCATACCCCATACCCCATACCCAATCTATTTTTCCACAGCTTGCCGCAGGGCTAATTGCTGTTGTTTGACATAAGGAACGTAATTACTGCTGGAGTTTGATACGCCGTTTGCTACAACTCCAATCAAGTTTAACTTGCTGAGCATGGCTGTAGCTTGAGTCAGTTGGCTTCGCGTCACAATACCGATGCTGGCCACCATGACCACACTACGAGAAGATGATGCAGTCAGCATGGCATCCACCATGCCGAGAACTGGTGAAGCATCTATGAGTACCAAATCATAGTTTTCCTCAAATGCTGCCATCAATTCCATCATCCGAGGAGAACTCAATAGATTAGCGGGGTCAGCAGGTTTTGGTCCAGCAGTCAAAATATCGATGTAGGCTGAACCTGAGTACTGAATACTAATTTGGTTGGGTAAAGTTGCATCGCTAGAGAGTAAAGTTGAAAGCCCCTGTTCATTAGGAAGATTCAGCTGTTCGTGCAGACTAGGATCGCGTAAGTTGGCATCAATCAGCAATACTCTTTTATGTAAACGCGCAGCACTCATCGCCAAACCCAATGCTAAAGCTGATTTACCTTCATCCGGCAAAGCCGAAGTGACCATCAAAGATTTCAAATTAGAAACAGTATTTAAAAGTTCAATGTTTTTGTAAATCAAATCGAGCGATTCCCAACGCGGTGGAGATTGTAATATTTGAATTGTCCAAGGCGCGAGAACTTCTGGCTTGCCAAAAGGCAATTTAATCATTGATTCTCTCGGTTTTGCTGGCGGTAATTTAGGAGTTGTTCCTAACAATGGTAGGGGTATTTGCTTCTCTAACTCAGCAGTAGTGTGAACTGAATCATCAATCGATTCTCGAATAAAGACAGCAATTCCTCCTAACATTAACCCAACCACTGCCCCTAACAATAAATTCTGCTGAAGATTGGGGCCTAATTGTGCGCCTTGTTGAGGTTCTTCCACAACTTCCCAATTAAATCCACCCTTAGCAAGTTCTTGCCGCAGTTGTTGTTCTGCCCTTAAAAGTTGCTCTAATCTTTCACGGCTAAATTGTAGCTGCGGTAGCATCCGATTGTAATAAGCCAACAAAGGTGGAAAGCGTTTAATTTCAAAACGCAATTCGTTTTCTTTGTTAGCTAAAGTTTGGTCGCGGGCACTTAAAGCAACTAAATTTGTTTGCGTTTCTACTAATTGACTAGCAAGGTTGAGATCGATTTCACCAAGTTGTCCTCTTTCTAGAAGAGAGTCTCCAGAAATGAATGCACTACCAGACTTTCCACCTAAAGCCCTTCCTACCTCTTGTTGCAATAATTCCTTTTGACTTTGAAGCTGTTCTTTGAGCTTTTGGACACTGGGAGTTGCATCTGTAAAACGTAAGCGTTCTTGTGCTAGCGCCAGTTCTGTTTTTTGGATTTCGTTAAGCAAACTTTGATAACGAGTAGACTGACTCAAACGCGAAGCCACTAAGGCATTTTGTGGAGAACGATTAAGTTGTTCTTGTAAAGATTTTTGGCGTGCTAAAGCCTCACCATATTGAGAACGAGTTGTTTGGCGTTCTTGGCCAATATTGTTCAAAGCTGTCTCAATTGCTTTAGCCTGTGATTCGGGATCGATTAAATTTTGGTTTCTGCGAAATCGTTGGAGATTTGTCTCAGCCGCTTTTACTTCTTCACTGGCTTTACTTAACTGTTCTCTAATAATTTGCAAACCTTTTTGTAAACGCGAATCCTGTTGTTGTTTATTGTATTCAACATAAACTTGTCTAATTGCACCCAAAACTTTTTGAGTTTTTTGTGGATCTTTATCGGTGTATTCGACTTGAAAGATTTTAGTTGCAACATTATCTTCTTTGCTTCTTAATTGAGTTAAGACCAAAGAACCTTTAATTTCACCTGTACTGATATCTGGATATTCAGACTGAAGTTTATCAACTGCTTTTTGGATGAGACCCGAACTTTGCATCAAGTTAAGCTGGGTTGCGGTATCTATCACTACATTAGAGTCTGTAAACTGGTTTTCGACTCCGCCTCCTTCTTTCTTACCTTGATAGTTAGGTTCTACTAGGAGCTGCATGGAACTTCTAAAAGTTGGTTTGGTTTTTAAAGTTACTATACTTGCAACAGTCAGTGAACCAATAAGTACTACTAAAAACCAAGGAAATCTCCGCACCAAGACGGTAAACATTTGTCCATAGCTTGGTTCAGTTTCCGAAACTGGATTTACATGAGGATTTAGACTAGTTTGAACCACTTTTATTATCCTTCCGAGATTTACGCTAAGAGATAAAAGAATTTAGAATTCAGAATTCTGACTCCTGAATTCTGACTCCTGAATTCTTAAACATGCACACTACAAGCTTGGTTAATAATGCGCTCAACTTTACTAAAAAATGCATTTTCAGAGAAATTGTTGACTGCATGATTACGAATGCGATCGTAATCCCAAGAAATTCCATTGGCTTGTAGTAATGCAATTTGCAAAGATTCGGGTGTTTGTCTTTTGAAAAAGACTCCGGTTTCACCAGGGATTTGAGTATCTAATACTCCACCTGCTCCGTAGGCAATAACTGGTGTGCCGCTAGCATTAGCTTCTACTGGAACTAATCCGTAGTCTTCTAAAGCAGCAACAATAATCGACTTAGCTTTAGAAAATAAGTCTTTGCGTGTTCGATCGCTGACGTGTCCTAAAAACTGAATATTTTGTAATGCTTTGGATTTTAACCGTTCTAGTTCTGGTCCATCACCTGATATTAATAATTGCCAGCCTAGCCAATTAAAAGCTTCAACTATCACATCAAGACGCTTATAGCTAATCATTCGAGCAGAGGCAAGATAATATTCATCTTTAATATCAGAAAAAACAAATTTACTAGTATCAATTGGATAGTTCACCATCATTGCCTGTTTGCCATAAATGTTTTCAATACGGCGGGCAACAACACTAGAATTAGCAATATAAATGTCAGGCTCTTGTGAGTATTTTAAGTCTACCTTTCTCATTACTTGGAAGACTTGCTCGATTAAAGGAGCAAAATATTTATAGTCTCCATATTCCTTTAAATAAGTTGCCGTATCCCATAAAAAACGAGTCACATTATGACAAAAGCAAATGTGGCGAGCATTGGGATTTTTTCGCACTGCTTTGGCAAAGCTTGTGCTACTACTAATAATCAAATCGTAGTCTTGCAAATCCAATGCACGAAAAGCAGGAAAGTATAACGGTGCCATTGACCGAAAATACTTTGCTGCACAGGGAATTTTTTGTAAGAATGTTGTGTTAACTATGCGATCGCCAAGATCGATAGTTTTTTGCGGATCGTACAGAGATGTGAAAATGTCTGCTTCGGGATAACGCTTACAAAGCAGTTCAAATACACGCTCTGCCCCACCCCGCTGGGTTAAATAATCGTGGACTAGAGCAATTTTCATGAATTTTAAGGAAATAGGGAATGGGGCATGGGGCATTGGGCATGGGGAGTGGGGAGTTAGGAGTTAGGAGTTAGGAGTTAGGAGTTAGGAGTTATTCTCCCTCATCCCCCTCATCTCCCTCATCCCCCTCATCTCCCTCATCCCCCTCATCCCCGCAAAATACGAAACCCTAATACCCAACAGCCGCCAGGATTTTTTCTGGGGCGAAATAGCTATTTTGCTCGGCTCGTAGTTGATCGCAAAGTCTATTTTCGGGTAATTCTACGTCGTCGTATGTCAGGACTTGATCCTTAGAAATGTCTCGTTTGAGGCGACATCCTTCGGCTAAACCGATTGGTAGGAGATTTTGCTGTTGGACGATATCGGAATTCTCGCATTGTCCGTAGGTCATGTAGTAACCTATGCCATCGAGGGTTTCTCCGGCTTTCAGGTCGATTTTGGCGGTGGTGATGACATCTACTAAGGGGCCTGCGAGGGGAGACATGACGGCATCACCGAACAAAACTACACGGGCTACGGATAGGGGAACTTCAAAATGACAGAGGTGATAAGGAGTATAGAAGCTGTAAAGAGGGCCTTCACCTAATTTGTATAAGTTCAGATAGTGGCGTTGTTTGGGGTCGTCGTGAGTGGCAAATACGTATACGCCAGGGCCGGGTTTGGCTCCAACTACATAATCGACGATGCCACCCAGTTCCTTGAGTTGTTCGACATCATATAGTTGGGTCATTTCATCGACGTAGCCGTTGAAGTCATATCCGAGCATTCCGCGTTTGGCGACTTTCATGCCTGTGGCATTGGCTACGATCGCTTGCTCGAAGGAAATTTTGGTTCCGTCGGCAAAGCTAGCCACCATGTGGGGCTTTTGACCCCAACGTTTTGCAAATCCTTCCTGGGTGGTGGGATTACGATAGGGGTCTTGGAGTCCTTTAATGTTACCGCACAAAAGTGGAGTTAAACCAATGCTTTTGACAAATCGGTAGAGGTTCATTTGCACCCCTGGCTGATCCCCATCACAAGCGCTGAGAATGACGCCTGCTTTGTCGGCATACACTTTCAGGATGGGGCCAATGGTGCCGTCGAGTTCAGCATTCATCATAATCACATGTTTGCGATGGGCGATCGCTTCGGTGACGATTTGAGCGCCAAATTCTATTGCACCTGTGACTTCGATGAGTGCATCGATATTCTCGGCGCGGCACAGTAATTTAGCGTCTTCTGTGACTGCATATTTCCCGTTGGCGATCGCATCTTCTAATTCGCCCACAGTTGCAACAACTTGAATATCTTCAATTCCTGCTTCTGAATAAGCTTGTTTAGCTGCATCAATCTGACGATTAAAAATAGCAACTAACTCCATTCCTGGGACTGAATTGACAATTTGATTGGCAATTCCTCGACCCATAAAACCAGCACCAATCATCCCAACTTTAATCGGATTTCCTGCTGCTGCTCTGGCTTGTAAGGCGCGATCGATAATAATCATGGACTAAACTCCTTTTTAGAACTGTTTGTTGTGTTACAAATTCCCAATTATTTTGTACTTAATAATTCGTTACCAATATTTATTAAGTACATTTTCAGATGCTATTTGTATTAGTGACACGTTGGTACTTTATAGCAATTTCCAGTTTATGGTGTTGCTGATAGGGGATGGGATAATATTTGGCATTTGTTTTCACGCCCAGGCGCAGAGGGGACGAGGTGAGGTTATCTGGAAGTTGTGCCGCCGACGGTCATCATTCTTAATAGTGGCCAATTTAAATCTTTTTCAGAGATTTCAGTTACTTCTAGAGGCCAATCAATGTTAAAAAATGGGTCGTCATAGCGTAGACCACGCTCATATCCAGGTGTATAAAATTCACCTACTTGATATACAACTTCGGTTTCATCTGTGAGTGCTTGATAACCGTGAGCAAACATTTCTGGAACATACAAAGCGCGGCGATTTTCTGGAGTTAGTTCTACGCCGATGTGTGATAAAAATGTAGGAGATTCAGGACGCATATCAATAATTACGTCATAAATAGCGCCTTTAGTGCAGCGAATTAATTTTGTTTCTGCTGCTGGCGAAACTTGATAGTGCATTCCCCGAATAGTGCCTTTTTTATAATTAAAAGACAGGTTACATTGGGCTACTGTTGCCTTTAAACCGTGTGCTGCAAATTCTTGAGCGCAGAAACTCCGCGCAAAAAAACCACGATGATCTGGCTTTTCTTCTAAGTCAATAATGAATGCGTCTTTGAGTTCAGTTTCAGTAAAGATCATATTGATTTTTTTCAGATGAATGTTGATTACAAAAAAGAGACGAACCACTCCAGGCGCAGAGGGCACAGAGATATGAGAGGTATTTTGTGTTAGTTTTTCTTTTCTTACTCTGTGTTCTCTGTGCCTCTGCGGTTAATTAAATTAGATTTTCCTCCAGCACAAACAGAACAATTTACATTTCTAAGTCGAAGTTTTAACTGTATCTGACATAGAAGGTAACTCTACTCTGGGATAAGTATCATCCCAATATTGCGTACAAAGTTCTGGTCTTTCCGGAGGATTAGCCGTGTAACAAAAGAATAATGCTGACCGTTCTTCTGTGCGGACTGTGCCATGATGTAAAGCATTTTTTGTATCTACAATAATTACTGTACCTGCTGACCCAGGACATGATTTCCAAGCTGATTTCGGGATGATTGGTTTAACTTCTTCATCGTCAATACCCATATAACCTGACTTGTAAAGTTTGTAGTAAAGCTGAATATATTTCCAACTGAATAAAGGAGCTAATGAACGGGGAATATATTCAAATGGGCCAGTTTTCTGTTCGACATCATTCAAGTAAATAAAGATTTTGATAATGCGGCGGTCTTCAGCATCACTATGCCATAGTAACGTCCCAAATTGATGTTTACTAGGAAAATCTTTGCGTAAATGTACGCCGTGAAAAGCAACGGGAAGACCGATATAATTTTCAATGATATTGAGTAGCCTTTTTTCTTTTCCCCAGTTAGAAAATTCTGATAAACCTGTCACTGTATAAATTTGTGGCAATTTTTCATCTAGATGGTCATTATTTGGATTTCCCATCTCAGATAATTGCTCATAAGCAGCCTTGAGGAGTTCTGAGCTAGAATCTAACCCTAAATCCGCAAGTGTTGTGACACAAACACCGTCTTTTTTAAGAGTATTTAAGATTTGGCGATCGCCTGCTTCCAATGCTGGCAACTTTCTGCTATGATTCCAACGATCTACATAATATTTAAAATCAAAATGCAGCGTCAATATTTTGCGTTTAATTGCACTAAACATGGCGTCAATAACTCCTATTTTTTGATATGTAATTATCAAAATATGAGTAGTTCATGGCTCATAACTCCGGATTTTTTGACTAGATAGTTCACTAGAGTCTGCTAAGTTGAACTCTTTAGAAACCATCACATCAAAAGCACACAAGCCCACTAAAGCCACAAATGGAACTACTGTTTTGATGGCAGACATCGGCCATCTTCTTAAAGCACCCAAGAAAACTTTCCAGTTAACTTCTTTGCCGTTTTGCAACAGCATCCGTCTACAAAATTGCTTAGAATATCCGTTTTCTTGCAATTTCAAAATCACTTCTGGTATGTGTTTGTATTGCATTAACAGTGCAGATTTTGGTTCTTTCTGCCAATAACTAACACCAACGACACATTCTAAATAAGTCTCTTTAGTGACAATTACACTGCCATTCGCAGCACAATAACCGGCTAAATATGCTAAAGATATCCAATTATTTTCGGCGTCTGGCCAAATTTGTAAAGCGCGTTTTACTAAATCAGTACGGTAGACTGTGGCAGTCAAAAAGATCACTGCGCCGACACTTTTTGAAAAACAATGTTCAAATATGGCTTTACCATTACCATTACCGTCTTCACTATCTATATCAAACCAGCGGTTACCAACAATTGTGGGTGGATGAACTGGTTCGCCGGTAATTTGGTTACGCCCAGAAAAGTTGAGGAATAATAATGATAAATCTTCATGTCCTCTGAGTTTATTGATAACATAAGCAACGGCTCTATTTTGAATTGGGTCATCATCACCAATTGTCCAAACGTATTTTGTCGTTGCAGAATTTAGGCAATACATAATATTTTTAACTACGCCTAAATTCTTCGGGTTTTTATTCGATTTGAATGTTATACTACTCAGTATTGTTTGCCATTTCTGTATTACTTCTTGAGTATTGTCTGTTGAGCAATTATCAGAAACTAAAATTTCACAATCATTTTCAAATCCTTTGATAGCTTGAGCTAGCCATGCTAACTGTTTATCCAGTAGTTCAGCACGATTATAAGTAGGAATGGCAATAGTCAGTAATTTAGGCATAGTAGAGTAATCAAATTTGGAAATAGCCTATTGATGGTTACATGGTAAATACACCTTTTAACAGAAAGTAATTTACGAGTCATATCAAGTTCGGTTGAAGACTTATCATTAGAATTGATGCTGGGAAATTTTAATAATAAGTAATTATCCGAACTTGATAAGTTGTTCCACATTCAAATTGCATAATTAGGGCGGGCAAGATGCCCACCCCACAAGATTTTCATCAAATTTAGATATACATACTAGATGTGGAACAGCTTATCACAATGAAAGTACGAATTTGAGTCGCAATGGTAGTGAATAGTGAAACACCACACTAATTTCTTGTAAATTCTGAATTCTGAATTCTGATTCCTGACTCCTGAATTCTGTTATTTACTAATTACAACACCATTAAAACTCTATCAGGAACAGGACATGGATAAATTTTTACTTCAGGAATTGGCACTACAAATTGTCCGCCCCATTCGCTAATAAATGCCATTTGTTCCATAATTTCTTCCTTGAGATTCCAAGGTAAAATTAGTACATAATCTGGCTGAGTTTCTCGAATTTTATCTGGATGAAAGATCGGAATATGAGTGCCAGGTAAAAATAAACCTTGTTTGTAAGGATTGCAATCTACTGTGTAATCGATAAAATCTTTACCAATACCACAGTAATTGAGCAAAGTATTACCTTTAGCAGGTGCGCCATAACCAGCAATTGATTTACCTTCTGTTTTAGCTGCCAAGATAAAATTTAATAGCTTGTGTTTTGTGGCTTTAACTTTCTCTGCAAATGTGATGTAAGTTTCTATGCGATGCAGTCCAGCAGCGATTTCTTTGTCTTTCAAATACCTAACCCGTTCCCGAATGCTAGGATAATCAGCATAGTCATGTCTGGCATAAATTCTCAGAGAACCGCCATGAGTTGGTAATTCTTCTACGTCAAAAATTTGCAAGTTGTGTGCTGCAAAGATTTTTTGGATTGTCAGGAATGAGAAGTAAGAAAAATGCTCGTGATAAATAGTATCAAATTGATTTTGTTCAATGAGTTGCAAAATATGAGGAAATTCCATCGTCAAGATGCCATTTTGTTTGAGAATGGCTTTCATGCCGGCGATGAAATCGTTTAAATCTGGTACATGAGCTAAAACATTGTTACCTATTAAAAGGTCAGCTAGTTTTCCTTGCATAACCAGTTCTTTGGCAGTTTCAATTCCAAAAAACTTGTTAATACTAGGAATACCTCTATCTTGAGCAACCTTAGCTATATTTGCTGCTGGTTCTATGCCTAAAACAGGGATACCTTTCTCTAAAAAATATTGCAGTAAGTAGCCGTCATTACTGGCAATTTCAATCACCTGACTATGATGATTAAAATGAAACTTTTCTACCATCATCTCGGTGTAAGCTTTGGCATGTTTTAGCCAACTTGTTGAGTATGAAGAAAAGTAAGCATAGTCACTGAAAATTTGGTCTGGAGTTTCAAATTGTTCTAGTTGAACTAAGAGAGTATCTTCAGAAATATAAGCGTGGAGAGGATAAAATTTTTCGGCTTTATTTAGCTGTTCTGGTCTGAGATAAGCATTGGCTAAGGGTGACATTCCTAAGTCAATAAAGGTTTGCTTTAAAGGTTGACCACTGAAACGACATTTGGCGATCGCCATAATTTTAAGCCCTATTAATAGTGAATAAGTTGTTGTGTAAATCAGAAGATATGTTCGTAGTTTGCACTTTAGTGCTAAAGCACAAACTACAAACATTTTTTACTTATTCCAGAAAAAATCTTTGTCAATTTGCTCGGTACGAATCAGATACTCTAGCTGTTTTAAACGGGTAAATCCTCTAAACAAGAAAGTATCTTCAGCCATATCGATTTGACTGAATAAATTAAGTAGCTGCTCGGCACCAAGTCGAGCATTCCAATCACATTTAAATCCGGGTAAAATGCTATTAATTTTCTCAAAAGATACCCGATAGCTGCGGTTATCTGCGCCGTTATTGCCAAAGAACAATTTACAATCAGGGAAAACATCAGCAATAATTTCAGCGATTTCTTTAACTCGATAGTTATTCGCTGTATCTCCGACATTGAAGATTTGGTTATGTATAATGTCCCGTGGTGCTTCCAAGGCGCAGACTATTGCTTTGCAAATATCCAATGCATGGACTAATGGACGCCAAGGTGTACCATCACTAGTCATTTTGATTTGTTTGCTAGTCCAAGCCAACCCTGCCAAATTGTTCAAAACAATATCAAACCGCATCCTGGGAGAAGCACCAAAAGCAGTCGCATTCCGCATAAACGTAGGCGAAAAGTCATCGTCAGCTAATGGTGCAACATCTCTTTCCACCAGAGTTTTACACTCTGCGTAGGCTGTTTGGGGATTAACCGGTGATTCTTCTGTGACATCATCTTTGGTAGCAACACCGTAGACACTGCACGAAGACATATACACAAAACGACGCACACCCATAGCCTTAGCCAAGCTAGCTAGACGAACTGAACCTACATGATTAATTTGGTAGGTAATATTCGGTGCCAATTGTCCGGCTGGGTCGTTGGAAAGTTCCGCCATGTGAACAACTGCTTCCACACCTTCTAAATCATCAGGGGTGATGTTGCGGATATCTTTGTTCAAGGTTTTGGCTGTGACATCAGTACCGTTGTAGAGCCAACCAACTTTATAGAAACCAGTATCTATACCGATAACTTCATGTCCGCGTTCGATTAACAGAGATGGCAATAATGAACCCAGATAGCCTTCTGTGCCGGTTACTAATATTTTCATTGTGGTTAATGCCTTTGTATTGAAGAGTAAAAGGAGTCAGAACTCAGAATTCAGAATTCAGGAGTCAGAATTCAGGAGTCAGAATGGTCTACGCCCCGCTGCGTTAACAGGAGTCAGATAGTTTCTATGTCTGTTTTTCAAACTTAGATGCTGTACTTCACCCTTGTTGAAATCTGCTGTATTTCTTGTGGGATGGGCGTCTCGCCCGTCCTTTGATGTTCTGGGTGGGCTTTTCGGCCCACCCCACAAGATTAATCTCTGAATTGGGCAATGTTAATATGTATCCTCAAAGTACAAGCAGCTATAACTATCTATGTACTTACTACGCTCTCTAGATGCGAGAGTTGGGGAACTTGCGCCACAATTGCTTTGCCAATTTCTAAAGAAGAAGTAGCAGCAGGAGAAGGAGCATTGCAAACATGGATGGAGTTTTGACCGGAAACAATCAAAAAGTCGTCTACAAGCTTGCCATCGTTCATTAAGGCTTGAGCGCGGACTCCTGCATGGGTGGGAACTAAATCTTCTGCTTGGACTTCGGGAATTAGTTTTTGCAAACTTTTCACGAAGGCTGCTTTACTAAAGGAACGAATAATTTCTTGGATGCCTTCAGGTGCGTGTTTGGCTGCTAATTTCCAAAAACCAGGATAAGTCATGACTTCCAGAAAATCGCCCAAATCAAAGTCGGTTTTTTTATAACCTTCGCGTTTGAGAGATAAAACTGCGTTTGGCCCTGCATGAACGCTACCATCAATCATTCGGGTAAAGTGAACGCCCAAGAAGGGAAAATCTGGGTTGGGTACTGGATAAATTAAAGTTTTGACTAGATAGCGTTTTTCTGGGGTGAGTTCGTAGTATTCTCCCCGGAATGGGACAATTTGGGCTTGGGGTTCAACTTGATTTAATCTGGCAGTGCGATCGCTATGCAATCCACTACAATTAATTACAAATCGAGTTTCAAAGCTACCTTTGTTTGTTTCTAATACCTGACTTTTACCCCTCGGCAAGATTTTCAGGACTTTTGTATTTAGGTGTAAATGTCCCCCTTGCTGTTGAATTAGCTGGGCATATTTCAAACAAACTTGCTTATAATTAACAATTCCAGTTGAAAATACCCGAATTCCACCTACACAACTAACATGAGGTTCAATTTCTTTAACTTCTTCGGGGCTAATTCTTTGGACTTCTATACCATTTTCCAAGCCCCGTTGGTAGAGATTTTCTAGGCGTGGTAGTTCTTGTTCTGCGGTTGCAACAATTACTTTACCACAAACTTCATGGTCAATTCCATGTTCTTGACAGAAATCTACCATTGAACGAGAACCATCACGACAAAATTTAGCTTTGAAACTCCCTGGTTTATAGTAAATACCAGAATGAATCACTCCGCTATTATTGCCAGTTTGGTGAAATGCCCATTGACTCTCTTTTTCTACTACTAAAATACGCGCATTGGGATAGCGTTTACCTAAAGCCAGCGCCGTAGAGAGTCCAACTATTCCCCCGCCTATAATTGCAAAATCATACATTAGTATTATCGTACTTCTAGTTACACTATAAAGTTAATTGGCCAAACAGGGCATTGGGCATTGGGCATGGGGAAGAAGTGTGGGAGGTGTGGGAGGTGTGGGAGGATGGGGAAGCATTAATTCTCTTTCCCCCATCTCCCCATCTCCCCATCTCCCCACACTCCCCACACTCCCCACACTCCCTCATCTCCCTCATCTCCCTCATCCCCCTCATCTCCCCTCTACCACACCTTCCAAGGAGCCTGACTGCTGTTCCATAGCCCCTCTAGGTGGTTTTTATCGCGTAAAGTATCCATTGGTTGCCAAAAGCCATAGTGCTTGAAGGCTGATAGCTGTTCAATAGAAGCTAGCTTTTCTAATGGTTCTTGTTCCCACACGGTAGAATCATCAGCAATCAAGTTTATCACTTCTGGTTCTAAGACAAAATAACCGCCATTAATCCAAGCGCCATCGCCTTCAGGTTTTTCTCGAAAGTTGGTGATTTTAGTTTGCTCATATCCTAAGGAGATGGCACCAAAACGTCCTGCTGGTTGCACGGCTGTGAGTGTTGCTAAGGTGTTTTGTTCTTTGTGGAATTGAACTAGTTCGGTGATATTAATATCACTGACACCATCACCATAAGTAAAGCAAAAAGTCTCATTTCCTAGATGTTCGCTGATTCGTTTTAAGCGTCCACCTGTCATTGTCTGGTCGCCTGTATTTACTAAGGTTACACGCCAGGGTTCAGCATATCCAGAATGCACATTCATCTGGTTAAATCGCATGTCAAAGGTAACATCTGACATGTGTAAAAAGTAGTTAGCAAAATACTCTTTAATTATGTAACCTTTGTAACCACAACAAATAATGAAGTCGTTAATGCCGTGGGCAGAGTAAGTCTTCATGATGTGCCATAGAATTGGCTTACCACCAATCTCAACCATCGGCTTGGGTCTGATACTAGTTTCTTCACTGAGGCGTGTACCAAGCCCTCCGGCTAAAATCACCGCTTTCATGCAATTACCTCGGAGATTTGTAGGGATATTATTTGTCTTTTCTGACATGAAGAGGATGCACTTTTATGGAGAAAAATTGATTTCTGATTTGTTTTTCTCAGTCAATAATCTAACTGTATTTTTATGCAAAATTATGAAGGGGATATGAATTAAAATCTTTTCTATATAAAGAATATCTATAGAGCAGAATTCAGAATTCAGAATAAATCAGGCAAGTATCAAATTATATTGTATCCGGTTGAAGGCTTATCAGGGCTGATATCATGTTCGGGTGAAGACTTATCATTAGGACTGACGCGGGGAAGCAAAGACGCGGGGACGCGGAGAAATTGTAATAATAAGTGATTATCCGAACTTGATATGACACGGAGACACTGAGAAATTTTAATTGCAAGTAATTAAACTCACATAATATTACTCTTTAATGATTTTTTAATAGGGGATTTCCAAGAAATATATTATTCAATTTTGTAGGGCGGGCAAGATGCCCACCCCACAAGAAATAGAATGTTACACATAAAATAACTAGGATTAACGCCAGTTAATCCTAGTCAGATTTGATTTATTCAATCAAAACCAATGACATGCAAGTGATAAAACAGATTTCAAGAAGTATGAATTATATCATCTAGGTCTGAAAACTAGACATAGAAACTATTCTAATTCTGACTTCTGTTAGCGCAGCGGGCGTAGCCCATTCTGACTTCTGAATTCTGAATTCTGAATTCTGACTTCTGATTTCTGAATTCAGTTGATTTTTTCTGCACTACTTGATCCTTGGAATACAGGGTCACATTTATTTTCAACAACTACACACATGTTACTGAGTGCTTGTTGATAATTATCCATATCATCTTGCTCAAGGAAGATTTTAGCAGCTGTCTGTAAATCTGCGATCGCTCTTGTTTGGTTTTGGTTAGATTCACTACCACCATATTGGGCTAGCTCATAACGAACCATGCCTCGTTTCAGGAAGGCTTTTGCTAGTTTGGGGCTGATGGTTAATGCTTGGTTAAAGTCAGCGATCGCTTGTCTATATTCTTGCTCGTAACTGCTGCTATACTGGGCAATTTGATAATGGACAATACCGCGCTGAAAATAAGCTTCTGCTTTGGATAAATTCAGTTTGATTGCTTGAGTAAAATCGGCGATCGCTCTTCTGTAAACTTGTTGAGATTCACCGCTATATTTAGCCATTTGGGCGCGGACAATCCCGCGTCTAATATAAGCTTCAACTTCGTTGCGATCGAGTCCTATGGCTCGATTATAATCAACGATCGCTAGATTGTATTCTGTATCTGGATCGTTGCTATATTCAGCCAACATAAACCGAGCATTTCCCCGGTTAACTAAAGCTTTAATTTCACTAGGTTTGATTTTCAAGGCTTGGGTGTAATCTGCAACTGCTCCTTCGTAATCTTTGAGATTATAACGAGCATTGCCACGATTTACAATCGCTCTAGCATGTTTGGGTTCTTGTTGAATTGCTTGGCTATAACTTGCAACTGCTTTTTCATAGTCTCGTTGTTTGTAAGCAGTATGACCTTGCTGATAGTAATCCGCAAAGCTGAGTTTATTAATTGTTTGATCGGATTTCAATCTTTGTTGGGTGTAAGCATTCTGGGAAACTAACGGCTCGGTGAATTTAATCATTAAGTCGGCATATCCCAATAAACCAAAACCCAACAAGCAAAAAACAATTGGGTACAATTTTGATTTCTTGGAACGTCTATAAAACGAATTGCTTGGGGTAATTCCTGCTTGCCAATAATTCGCTAGGTGCGATGGCATCACTCGCTGTGGCAAACGCGGTGTTTGGGTGTGGCGCTTTTTCGGTTTGATTCGCGGTTGTAGATGTTCTCTGGCTTCTATGGCCCGATGTGATGGAAAAGGATCGCGTCCACCTAAGCGCACGGTACGTTCGCACCAGGGACAAAGATCTAGGTGGTTGTTGTACCGATGTTGGGGATTAACTGTACAGGTAATCAGGGAATCTTCGGCTTCGGCTATTGCACTGAGCCAAGTTTGGGCACTCGGACGCAACTGCGGGTTGTGGTGACCATCTTCAAAACAACGCACAAACAGTTCTTGCAAGCTGGGATGAAGAATTTCCCAATGAGGTGCAATGGGTGTCGGTAGGTAGGGTACGCGTCGCTTTTGGCTGTAAGTGAAATGACCGGATGCGATGCGTGATTCGTAGGTCGGTGGTTCGATGGCGCCTTGAAAAATCCCCGAAAATGGGTGAGTACCTTCCATCAATAGTTGGAATACTAGTACTGCTAACCCGAATAAGTCGTGGGCAATTTCGCGATCGTGTTCCGCAAAAGTTTTATTTTGGAGTTCTGGGGGAGTAAACTCTGGTTTCCCGACTGGGCAACGGTAAACAAGTTCGGTGTCTGGGTTACGTACTTGAAATGAGTCTGTGTCTATTAAGGTCACCAGTGCTGTGTCACTGACGAGGATGTTTGACTCATTCACATCACCAATGCAATATCCGCTGGCGTGCAAAGCCGCAAAGGCCGCCGCCAGGTTACGAGCCGTGCGGAGCAGGTACTGATAGTTGAATAACGGGCAGTGTTGCCGACGGGTTCTGGGGTTATAAAAGTCAATGATTGGACGCATTCCCTGAATGCGTGGCATTAAAAACCCCAGAATGCCATTGCTACCATCTGCCGCGTATAATAATTCCTCTGGCCAAGCGATGGAAATATGTCCCAAACTAGCTGTGGGGTTTTCCGGCGGGTTAGCCAACATTGCTTGGAGTTTTTCAGCATGGGCACTGCTTGGCTTGTGGTATATCTTGGCCACCAAGTTGGCATCGGATGGCACTGTATAAACACAAGCTTCACCGCCACGCCCCAAACTCATATTCAAATTGAGGATTTCTTTTTTAGGAGAACAACGTAGTACCTGCATAGTCAAATTACCGCTAACGGGAGTATTTAAAATCTCAAACCTTTAAAGTTAATGCTTATGAGTTGTTGAATGCAGCTATTATCAGTGTCAAATCATCATCAGTGCGTTGGGCGATTCGCTCTGAGCGTAAAAATTTTACTAACTGCTCTTTGGCTGCTGTCTTATCCTCGGCATTGGCTACAAATTCAAATAGCGGAAAAAAGAACGGTTTATGAGGTTCCCCAACAACCATATTTAAAGCCAGCATTTGTAGCCCGTCAGTAATTATACCAACATTTACTATGTCTGTACGCCATAATCTCATCTGTGCTGTATCTAAGGCAGTGGGCGAGGTTAAAAAAGTGGTTTCGTTGATGTATTCGCCGCTATCAGGCATAGTCAGTGCTAAAAGGTTGCCCAGTCGGTCTTTGGCCACAGCCAAGCCATCACCTATTTGGGCTACTGCCACAACGTCTGGTGTGGCAACCATAATAATTAAAGTAGTTGCTAGGTCTGAAAGTTGTTTGTCACAAGCAAGAGCTTCATCTTCTACAGCTTTTTTGGCAGCTAGTATGGCATCATTTAAGAGCGATCGCACATGAGCATCATGAGTCAAACTGCTCCGGGTCAGTCCTTGATGAGAAAGGTTTTCGATGGCTGTCTCCACAGCCAGCATCGCTCCCACTTTCCCCAGACTTGCAGAACCCGCGCCATCTGCCGCCGCTGCCACTAAGATGTTATCTGATAATATCTGCCAGTGATGAGCATCCTGACATAATTGCTTGTTTCTTAAGTGACTTGTACCACATACTGACGCAGCCACAATCCGCCATTGAGCAATCTGTTTTGATAGGTTCATAAGATTTTGTTCCAACAGCTAGCTGCCATCTTTTAATTAAACAGTCCCCCAACCAATTGGCGGTAGTGCTACCTGTTCGTCCACCTGGGAATGCGAAACAGCTGACATACTAGCTGAGAGCCAAACAAACATCTCGATAAAGTTTAGCCCTTTGAGTTTCAGCGGAGTACGCACAGCTATTTGATTTAAGCGCGTCATATTCGCATTTTCTACACCTACTGTAAAAAATGCTACTCGCTTATTCGCTTCATCTCCTTGTAAGCGCTGGGATGCTTGCTCGACTACGTGATCTAACTCACCTTGCGGTTCTCCGTCGGTAATCATAAATACCCAAGGACGATAATAAGCAATTCCATTGGTACGATACTGAGACTTTCTCTCTTGAATAATGTCTAAAGCTTTATGAATTCCTGCACCCATCGTCGTCAATCCCTGAGCTGTCAAAATCGGCGGATTGAATTGATCGGCGGTTACAAAATCTTGCACTACATTAATATTGCTGTCAAAAGTGACGATCGCCACTTCCACACGTCTAGCCGCCAAGGAATTTTTGACTAGTTCATCTTTTAAAGATAGTAAACCCTGATTTAAAGCCTCAATCGGATCTCCTTGCATCGACCCAGATGTATCTAGTAAGAGGACGCACGGACAACGCGGTTCTGGGTTCTCTGCAAATTCTACAACTTCATCAAGTCTTAATGTGTCATGCATAACTTTTTGTGTTATGTTAAAATTCAAAGTTTTATTTCCCTGTTTTCAAAAGTATATAGTTGCTAGTCACTGAGGTGACTACAGATATAGTATCTAGTGGTAGATGCTGTAATTGTCATAAAACAAATTATTTTCACCAAGTTTTCTACATATTTCACCAGAGGTTGAACGGCGGCTAGTTTTGCAAAAAAGAGTTTCTCAAAACTTAGCATTACCTGTAGTAGTGTATCTACCCAAAATTTATATCTATCAAACCTAGAGTACAATAAATACGTAGAATTTCCTACATCGGTTTTTAAAGATTTTATGTAGGATAATCGTTCCTTTATAGAAAAGCAATTAAGCATAATTAAGTTAGATTACTTTACAAGTGTACCTGTGTGATTGTGCGAACTGAGAATCAAATTTACCCCAAAAGTGAACTGCCATAACTAAGACGTAGATGATTACAGTCTTGAATCAAGATTTATCAGCGAGCGATCGAGTTAAAAATAGTCATCATCTACTGGTATTCTATTTTTAATTGGTCTTTACATTTGTTTATTTGTGACTACCTCAGGTAAAAAAGCCGCGAACAGAAGCAAAGAGAAGTTGTTGCATGTGGACTGTACATAATTAAAAACAAGTATTGATTTTTGAGACCTCCATAAAACGTATAAAATACAACTAGCTATTGAAAAATTTATAAATTTTAATATATATACATGTTTTAAATAAATAATTTGTGCGTAGAGAAATATTACAAAGAAGAAATACTTCATAAACCACGTCTACTTTGAAATCCGTAGTTTTTTGGAATCGGGTTTTATTCCCAAACCCTATACTCTTCCCTGTTCCCTGTTCCCTGTTCCCTTTTGAAAAACTCCAGTTCTCAACTTGGACGAGGTTTAGTTGATATTTGTAATTTACAAATGTTAGGTTGGTGATTCCGCAAAAAAGTAGAAAAATATGAATAATTCAGGTGTGTTCGCCAAGCTACGTCCTTTAAGTTTGTTAAGACAGTTATCTAATTGCTCCGACACTACTTGTTTACAAGCATTAAGTAATTCAGTTTCGTGGTCGATTTACTTAGAACAGGGCAAAATAACTTACGCAACACATTCAGTGGAACCCTTCGACCGATTAGAACGTCATTTGCGTCGCTTAAGCCATCAAATTCCACTACTTACCAACGAAGTTCGGGTTCAACTTCGTTTGATGTTTGAACCTGACTCACACAGTCAGTTAACTGAACATCACATTCAATCAACAAGCCAGCCTCCTGAATATCAAGCTATATACTGGCTCGTTAGTCAACAACATCTACATTCTACGCAAGCAGCAGCGTTGATTCAAGAATTAGTCAAAGAAGTGATTGAATCATTTTTGCTCATCAAAGAAGGTAGTTATGAATTAACAGAACCGCTGACTAGAATGGCAAAAATTTGCAGGTTCGATATCGAAAAAATATTAGAACGTTGCCAAGTAAGATTAGAGAGTTGGCAGTCCTTTGTGCCGCAAATTTCTTCTCCATATCAACGTCCATATCTATTGGCTAATAACCAATTTGAGGAAAAAGATTTACCAAACCTCCAGCCAAATTTAACTAACTGGATGAAAGGTTTTAGTCTTTGTCATTTGGCTGCAATTTTAAATCAAGATGAAATTCAACTGGCTCGTCAATTATATCCTTACATCGTTAAGGGGGGAATTATCTTGCATGAACCAGATCCACCATTTGATAAATTGCCAAAGATATTTCCGGAAAAGTCGCTTTTACCAAAATTGACCACAAAATTATTTGATACCAAAGATGAAGTCAATAGTCACCCAGATATTGCCCAAGAAAATATAGTTGCTGTTGAGCAATTACCACAAGTTGCCACTCCTCCAAAAACAAACTTTCAAGAACCAACAATATCAAATAACATAAATTCTGCTTCCCAAAGAGTAACTGCTGCTACCGTAACTGCACAAAAAATCCACAAAATCGTTTCTGTAGATGATAGTCCCACAATTCTTAAGGAAATTAGCCATTTCCTAGAAAACGAAAATTTTTCTGTAGTGACTATAAACGATCCGTTAAAAGCCGTTTTGTCAATTATCAGGCACAAACCAGACTTAATTTTGTTGGATCTAAATATGGCAGGAATTGATGGTTATGAATTGTGTAGGATTATACGCAATAATTCAATGTTTAAACAGACTCCGATTATCTTTGTCACTGGTAGCAAAGGAATTGTAGATAAAGTAAAAGCGAGATTAGTAGGGGCATCTGGATATCTCACAAAACCGTTTACTCGCGCCGAGTTACTGAAAATGGTTTTCATGCATTTAACTTAAATTCATGAATTCATGAATATACGAGCCTAGAAGTGGTAGGGATAAATTAATATGGCTAAAGTTTTAGTACTGTTAACTGTTAACTGTCCCAATGACTAAAGTCATCGTTGATACTTCAGTCTACGATCGCATTAACAAAGCTATGAACTGGGATACTGGTTTAGGGCAGGAAGCCACAGGTGCAGCGTAGCGAAACCTGTGGTACTTCACGATGTATGTGCAAAACACCAAGAAAAGATGAGCGTGGGAGATTGTTGAGCTAGTCTAACGTAGTAGGATTGTTCAAGTGAATAGCGATCGCTACGCTAACAGACACTCTAAAATGAGAGCAAAAGACGATTCCTAAAACCAGCACACTCCATGCGTATTTCTCTAAATTGGCTGCGCGAACTAGTAGAGATAAAACTTAGTCCAGAAGAATTAGCCGAAACCCTGACAATGGCGGGGTTTGAAGTAGAAGATATTGAAGACCGCCGCACTTGGGCAAATGGCGTCGTTGTGGGGAGAGTGCTTGAACGTCAACCACACCCCAATGCTGATAAATTAAGTGTTTGTCAAGTGGATATTGGCGCAGATGAGACTTTAAATATTGTCTGTGGTGCTGCTAATGTCAAAGCAGATATCTATGTGCCAGTGGCAACTACGGGAACTTACTTACCCAACATCGATTTAAAAATTAAACCTGCAAAACTACGCGGTGTCCCCTCCCAAGGCATGATTTGTTCTTTAAAAGAACTCGGTTTGCCCACTGATGTAGACGGAATTTATATTTTCCCCCAGGAAAATTTACCCTTAGGTAGTGATGTGCGTCCGTTGTTGGGTTTAGATGATGTCATTTTAGACCTGACAGCAACTGCTAATCGTGCTGATGCTCTAAGTATGGTAGGCGTAGCCAGAGAAGTAGCAGCCTTAACTGGGGGAAAACTGAGCATTCCCGTACCGAGTGAAGTACCAATTGCTAAAAATACAGGAAATTTAACTTTAAAAATTGGTGACACCCAAGCTTGTCCAGCATACATTGGTACGGTAATTGAAGAAGTTAAAATTGCTTCATCTCCTGAATGGTTGCAACAGCGTTTACGCGCTGCGGGAGTACGTCCCATAAATAATGTTGTGGATATTACTAACTACGTATTGTTGGAATGGGGACAACCACTACACGCATTTGATGGCGATCGCCTAAAATCAGTTGCCAGCAGCGAAAATTTAACCATCGGCGTCCGTTTCGCCAGTGCTGGAGAATCCCTGAAAACCCTGGACGGACAAACTCGCACCTTAGCATCGCAAAATTTATTAATCACCGCCAACGAAAAACCCGTTGCATTGGCGGGAGTCATGGGTGGAGAAGAAACCGAAGTCCATGAAGGTACCCAAAGCCTAGTTTTAGAAGCCGCTTTATTTGATTCCGTGGCAATTCGCCGTTCTTCTCGCAGCGTTGGCTTAAGAAGTGAAGCCTCTGGGAGATACGAAAGAGGAGTTAACCGCGCCGAATTGGAAATTGCAAATCGCCGCGCCTTGTCGTTAATTAGCGAATTAGCGAATGGAGTTATCACTCACCAAGAAATCGCCGACACCCGCCCCGACCCATCTACCTGGAGTCGTTCCATTGCCCTGCGTTTAGATAGAGTCAATCAGATACTAGGGCCAATCGATTTGGGAGAAGACACAGCAGAACTCCAAGAACAAGACGTTGAAAGAATTCTGACTGCATTGGGATGTCAATTAACTCCTTCAGGTAATGTCTTAGGACAAGACAACACATCCCAACCCACATGGTCTGTTTCAGTTCCACCCTATCGTTACCGCGATTTAGAACGGGAAATTGACTTAATTGAAGAAATCGCCCGTTTGTATGGATACAACAAATTTTGTGATACCTTACCAGAAAAATCCGAAGCTGGTTATCTGCCTTTAGACCAAGAATTGATTCGCAAATTACGAGCTTTTTTTCGGGCAGAAGGCTTAACAGAATTAATTCATTACTCTTTAGTTAAACCAGGAGAAGACAGACAAATAGTATTAACAAATCCCTTATTTGTGGAATATTCAGCGCTGCGAACCGATTTAATATCCGGGTTAATTGACGCCTTTCAATATAATATAGAGCAGGGTAACGGCGCCCTCAACGGCTTTGAAGTCGGGCAAATTTTCTGGCAAGGAGAAGACGGTTTGCAAGAAGCAGAAGCCCTGGCTGGGATTATCGGAGGCGATCGCTTTATTGGTAAATGGTCAAAAGGCGGTCGAGAACAACCCTTGACTTGGTTTGAAGCCAAAGGCATTTTAGAAAGTGTATTTCGCCAACTAGCCTTGCAAGTAGAATATCAACCAGACTGTCGAGATGAACGCTTACATCCTGGACGCACCGCCTCATTATGGATTAGAGGTATTAGACTGGGAATTTTTGGACAAATTCACCCCCAACTACGGCGAGAAAAAGGCTTACCAGATTCAGCTTATGTTTTCCAGCTAGATTTAGATGCACTTTTAAATTCTCTAGAAGAAGATGAAGTTCTCAACCCCACATTTAAATCCTATTCCACCTATCCAGCAAGCGATCGCGACATCGCCTTTTTCGCACCCGTAAAAGTCTCAGTTGCCGAACTTGAAAAAGCAATCAACAAAGCTGGCAAAGACTTACTCGAATCAGTAGAATTGTTCGATGAATATCGTGGTGAACACGTCCCTCAAGGCCAGCGGAGTCTAGCATTTCGTTTAGTTTATCGGGCAAGCGATCGCACTCTTACTGAGGCTGAAGTGGAACCAGTACACAACAAAGTCCGCGAAGCCTTGGTGGAAAAATTCGGCGTCAACTTGAGAAGTTAGGAGTTAGGAGTTATGAATTAATAATTCCTCATTCACCAACGCACTTCCAAAGAAAAAAACATTTCAATTTTTCTTGTGGGGTGGGCGTCTCGCCCGCCCAATGGTTAGGGCGGACAAGATGTCCACCCCACAAGATTGAATAATTTATTTCTTGGAAATCCTTAATGAGTATTTGAACTCGATTAATGAGGCTTTGAACTCGATTAATGAGGCTTTGAACTCCCTTAATGAGTATTTGAACTCCGTTAATGAGTATTTGAACTCCGTTAATGAGTATTTGAACTCCATTTATGAGTATTTGAACTCCATTAATGAGGCTTTGAACTCCATTAATGAGCCTCTGAACTCCATTAATGAGCCTCTGAACTTTAACAGTCCCCAGTCCCCA
>JAVRBV020000048.1:0-10705 GCA_034531095.2 Nostoc sp. CreGUA01
GTTCGGTTCTATTGCAGGGAACTAGCTACGCATTCCCTGGTAGGTCTTAAACTCTTGCCTTAAACGTAGTTCAGTTAAGAACTTAGGCTGGTCAGATGGGCTTTTTCAAGCCCCCGGCTTTAGCCGTGGGGTTTCTGACAGTTTATCGCCTCAACCAAGAACCGATAGTTTTGCAGGACAACGACAAACTGACACTACCAGAATTATTACCAGGTTGGGAACTAGTAGTGTCAGAACTTTGGCCTCCGGTGTTTGAGTAGAGACGTTGCATTGCAACGTCTCTACAGCCAAGGACGGCTAACTTTTTCTAACTCTTGAATTTCATCTTCGTTCAATCTCCAACCCAAAGCGCCGGCATTTTGACGTACATGTTCGGCTGTCTTCACACCAGCAATGGGAATGACATTACCTTGAGAAATTAACCAATTGAGAGCAACTTGGGCAGGGGTGCGATCGTATTTTTCTCCGAAGTTACGCAGCAAAGATATTACTGGTGCAATTTTTTGTAAGCCTTCTTGATTAAATCGCGGGTCTATTTTCCTGGCACCAGTGGGGGTCTCAGCATTATCAATAGTATATTTGCCTGTGAGTAATCCCTGAGCTAAAGGACTATAAGCCAACAGAGTCACACCCAACTCACGGGCAGTTGCTACAATAGCCTTGCTTTCAACTTGGCGACTGAGTAAAGAATAGCGTACTTGGTTCACAGCCAAAGGCACTCCACGGTCTGCCAAGATTTGATGGGCGTCTCGCATTTGCTCTGCTGAGTAATTACTCACGCCGATCGCAGCAATTCTACCCTGCTTCACTTCATCAGCTAAAGCATTCATCAGAGTTTTTTGGCTTAAAAAGAAAGCAAAAGGCCAATGTACTTGGTAGAGGGCGATTTGCTCTACTTGTAAGCGTTTAAGACTTTCTGTCAAAGCATCAGAGACAGATTGGCCTGTAAATCGCCACGGTAGAGGGCCAAATTTTGTGGCAATTTGCACTCTTTGTTGTGTCTGTTGCATAAATTCGCCCAAAAATTTCTCTGATAATCCCATTCCGTAGACTTCGGCAGTATCGAAGAAGTTAACACCAGCTTGTAGTGCTGCGGTGAAGGCTTCTTGTAACTGTTCTGGGCCGTAGTCGTTGCCATAATTCCAAAAGAGTTTATCACCCCAAGCCCAAGTACCTATGCACAAAGGTGTAACAACTGGGCCGTTTTGCCCCAATGTGATGGTTTCCACGGTTGCAAAAATTAATTTATTTACATTTCTTTACTTTTATTCTGACCGTGATAATTCAACCGAATTTTACGGTAATACTCAAACAATGGAAACCTAAATATTTTTGGGAGAGCATTATGTTTGGACTTGAAAAGATAACAGTTGGAAAATATCTTAATCTGTCATATTTTGGCGCGATCGCTCTGGAGACCATAAAAGGGCAATTGAGGATTTTAATCAAGCTATCCTCATTTTGCAAAAAGATGACAACAAACATTAAATGTCCATTCTATGTGCTTGACTGTGCGGCAATCTGGACAGCTTCTATCTCAACATTGAGGTGTTGAGCAATCTGCTCTACACTCATCCCTGTTTTTAGTAACAGAGGCACAGTCAGTTTCAACATTTCAGCTTCCCGTTCTTCTCGACCTTCTTCTCGACCTTCTTCTCGACCTTCGGCTTTGGCTTCCTGATAAACTCTTGTTTGCTCCAAAGTCAGTCCCAGCATAGCTTCAACTTCCTCTCTACTCAAGGTCGAAAACTTATAAACGGCGATTGTGGTGATGATGTCTAGTATTTCGGTTTTTGGCAGTGTGCCCGTTTTCTCTAATTTTACTCGCTCAATTAATTGCTTTGCTTGCTCTGCCATCACTCGATCTGATGCTAGAGTCAATTGCATTAAGCTGATACCTATTGGCTGCTGATTATTCTCGCCTAACTCATCTAAATATATTCGCTGTACTTGGTCGCTATTAAGAAATATTCGATGAGTTCTTTTATCCCTTGGTTCCAAAGAACGTGATGAAAAAATTACTACACATAACCAATCATCGTACTGAGAACGATTTCTGTTCAGGTACATCATCGACTCGGTAAAGAAGCGATGGTAGATGGATTCATCTTTTTGGAATTGAACTTCAGCAAAAAAGATGACTTTAGATGTTGCACCCTCTGGAGGTAAAAACACACCATCAATGCGAAAAGCGGTTTCTTTGACTTCAACTGATTCAAATCGATAGTTTTGCGCTTCAAGAGGAGGATTATCAACTAGTTCAAAGAGTAACCCAGGAAAGCGTTTAAAAATTTGATAGTAAATGGAATCTCGTTTCACTAGTTCATCCTAAAATTCTTTTGTTATCCGTAGGTGTAGCCCGTCGTAGACATCGCCAATTTCAACCAAGCCATAAAAACTCATCCTAAATTCTGGAGATAAGTAGGGTGCGATCGCTCCTTTGCAGCGAGTAGGGTTTATCTTTATTTAAAGAGAGAGAGATTAAATCCTATAAAGCATACGAAAAAGTAGCTATGGCCACCAGCGATATTTCACCGAATCCGGAATCAAATCCTTCGGTATCTTTGCAATCATTACCCAGGCTTAATTTATTCACAATGTTCCGACTGGGTTTGTTTCAGATGGGATTAGGCATCATGTCGCTTCTCACCTTGGGTGTACTGAATCGAGTGATGATTGACGAGTTAAAAGTCTTGCCATTAATCACAGCTGCTGCTATAGCTATGCACCAATTTGTTAGCCCTGCACGAATTTGGTTTGGGCAGATGTCCGATGCCAAGCCATTGTTGGGCTATCATCGCACTAGCTATGTCTGGATTGGCGCAATCTTATTTACAACCATATCTTTCTTGGCTCTCCAAGTAGTCTGGCAATTAGGTAGCAGTTTGCAAACTACTGGCTGGAGTTTCCAAACTTATAGTTGGGCGGGAGTACTGGCATTAATTTTTGCCGGATATGGTTTAGCCTTAAGTGCTAGTTCCACACCTTTTACTGCTCTTTTGGTAGATGTTACCGATGAAGATAACCGTTCTAAATTGATTGGCATTGTCTGGTCAATGCTGATGATTGGTATTGTAATTGGAGCAGTGGTAAGTTCCAGGTTGCTAGAAAGACCAGAAATTTGTGGGACGGCTCTTTTAACCTACAACCCCTCTGAGGCAAACAAAGTTGTTGACATAGCTAAACTCCAATCCACAATCAACCCAGTTTTTATAATCATGCCTGCCATCGTCTTTGGACTATCGCTGCTGGCAACTTTCGGCGTGGAAAAAAAGTATTCTCGTTTCACAACACGTTCTTCTTTAGTAGGTAGAGAAGACCAAATAACTTTGGGTACAGCTTTACGAGTGTTGACTGCTAATCGCCAAACAGGAGTATTTTTTGGCTTTCTGTTGGTGTTGACTATTAGTATTTTTATGCAGGATGCAGTTTTAGAACCTTACGGTGGAGAAGTTTTTGGGATGTGTATTTCCCAAACCACCAGACTAAACATTCCTTTTGGCATAGGTACTCTCATTGGAATTTGCTCTACTGGTTTTGCACTTTTGCCGCGCTTAGGTAAGAAACAGACTACTAAAATTGGATGTATCAGCGCCGCCGTCTGCTTTGGTTTAATCATTATGTCCGGATTTAGCGCTAACCCAGGTTTACTAATGGGTAGTCTATTTTTCTTCGGTCTGTCATCTGGAGTGATTACAGCTGGTGCTACGAGTTTGATGTTGGATTTAACTGCTGCGGAAACTGCGGGTACATTTATTGGCGCTTGGGGGTTATCTCAAGCAATGGCTAGGGGAATAGCTACAATACTTGGTGGAGCAGTATTAAATTTAGGTAAAATGCTGTTTCCTTTGCCAGTGTTAGCATACAGTACAGTGTTTGCGGTGCAAGCAATAGGAATGCTGATCGCTGTTTGGTTGCTGTGGCGGGTGAATGTCAAAGAATTTCAGACTAATGCCAAAACTGCGATCGCCTCTATCTTATCAAATGAACTCGATTGAACTTTACCCTCCCAAGCAAAAATCCAAAAACCCTTTGCGCCTGGAGCGCCTCTGCGTGAGAATTAATTAATGAATGATTTTTGGACTACAGTTATTGATTTTGCCCAAACAACCACTACCAGAGTGGGCAACCAATTAATGCAAGATTTTGGGCAAGTACAAGCTTCGCAAAAAGCCGATGGTACTTTGGTAACGCGATCTGATAAATGGGCAGATCAGGAAATTAGGGATGCGATCGCTTCTAATTTTTCTGGTTACGGTATTTTAACTGAAGAAAGCGAACGCTCTTTTCCCGGTACTGAGTGGTGCTGGGTAATTGATCCTCTCGATGGTACAACTAACTTCACACGCGGTATTCCCATCTGGTCAATTTCTCTAGGTTTACTGTATCAAGGCACTCCAATTTTTGGTTATGTTTACGTACCACCCCTGAACCAAGCTTTTCATGGTTTTTGGCCTGGTTCATCTGGGATAACCACACCAACTGGAGCATTTCTCAACCATCACCCCATCCACAGCAGTAGCGATCGTCCCAGCAATAATCACTTTTTTAACCTCTGTTCCCGTAGCACTGCAATTATCCGCAACGGCTTTCCCTGTAAAATCCGCATGTTGGGTGTAGCTAGCTATAACTTTTTGACAGTTGCTACTGGGGCGACTCTCGGCGGAATTGAGGCGACACCAAAAGTTTGGGACTTAGCAGGTGCTTGGGTAATTGTCCAGGCTGCTGGCGGTGTTTGGTCATCGCTGAATTCTGAGCCGTTTCCTTTATCAGCGGGAGAAGATTATAGCGATCGCTCTTTTCCCACCCTCGTGGTTAGTCGCCCAGAACTGCTTCCCGTGTTTGAACCTTTTCTCGAAGGCATAAAAATTTAAGTTGAGTGTTGAGTGTTGAGTGTTAACACTCAACACTTTCATAGTATCCCTTTTTAGGGGTGGGATGAGCTTAACAAAGAACGCTTTAAGTATAATTAAAACTCTTGTCTATTATTTGGCAAGTGACAGTACCAGTATAAATGCTAATTTGCACTGTGTTGGAGCTTGCCTTACACTGGGTCACTGGCTATAGCAAAGTGCTGAGTATACAGCCAGTTGCTTGATTGTTTTTTTGCAATTAACACCGTCTGAACCAATGTGACTACAGCGATATATAAAAATTTATGTTGTCTAATCTAGATTTGATTCGAGAGTTTATCAAAAACTCTATCCACAAAAAAGACATTTTATTGTCAAACCCTTCTTTCACAGCGCAAACAGTTTATAAGGCTAACCAGCTGAGTGCAAAATCGGAAGGTGTGATTGCGATCGCACAAGTATCTAACACATTATGTCAATTCTCGATTTCTCCCAACTCATCCCATTGGGAATTGATAAATCAGGCATTAGCAGAATATAGTTTTCTCCTCAAAGGAGAAATTGATAGTCGGGGTTTCTATCAGTATCAATATTGCGAAATTCCTAAAGGGTATGAGATGCAGTGTACTAAATCTGTGCTGTTATGGCGGGCTTGGTGGAAATATCGCAAGTATACCTCAAGGCCAGGTATTCCTTTGGAACTTTTGATTAGAACACGAGATTCATGGTATCCAGTTAGAGATTTAATTATTAGCGACGGACTTCTTTATATAAAAACATTAGGCAGCGAGATAGCACTTGACTCCAATGACCTAGTTACTTGGTTAAAAAAAATTGAAGTAAGTTAAACGATTTTAGATTTTAGATTTTGGATTGTGGATTGTGGATTATTTATCTTTGAGGAAATAAAGGGAGTGGGTAGAGACGTTGCATTGCAACGTCTCTACAGGTCTATGGTTCTCCAAAAAATCCTTAACTGAATCGTATTGAGGTAAATCGCATCTCTACATGATACCAATTCACTAAAATAAAGAGACACATACTGAAAAGCTGCTTTTGTTTTTAGCTTTATTTATATTTCATCCGGAATATATTGTTATAATATATACCGAATAATCGCGCATATACTAATTTTTTTATTACCCCTGAAACAGTAATGAAAGGACTCTGGCTCGAAAACAACCAATTGCAACTACGCACAGATATTCCCATTCCTGAACCGTCAGCGGGAGAGGCTCTGGTACGTGTCTTGCGGGCGGGTATTTGTAACACTGACCTGGAATTACTCAGAGGCTACTATCCATATACTGGTATTCTTGGTCATGAATTTGTCGGCGTTGTGGAACAAGGGCCAGAAAACCTAGTTAACCAACGGGTGGTTGGGGAAATCAACGCTGTTTGTGGCCATTGTCGTTTTTGTCGCAGCGGACAACCGACTCACTGCGAAAACCGCACAGTTTTAGGCATTGTCAACCGCCACGGAGCTTTTGCAGATTATCTCTGTTTGCCAGTAGAGAACCTACATTTAGTACCTGATAGTGTACCAACACAAGCAGCAACATTTACTGAACCTTTAGCAGCAGCTCTGGAAATTCAACAGCAAGTATCGTTACATCCAGACGATCGCGTGCTAGTGGTTGGAGACGGTAAACTAGGGCAGTTGGTAGCCCAGACACTAGCCCTAACTGGCTGTGAACTCTTGGTTGTTGGGCGTCATGAAGACAAACTTGCCAACCTGCAAGTACGGGGGATTAAAACAAGTCTTGCTAATGCTGTCACAGATAGATATTTTGATATTTCAGTAGAATGTACTGGCAATCCAGAAGGATTTGCGATCGCCCGTCGTGCCCTGCGTCCTCGTGGTACATTAGTGCTTAAAAGTACTTATGCTGGCAACCTCAGCCTGGATGCTTCTTCTTTAGTAGTAGATGAAATCACCCTCATCGGCTCTCGTTGCGGTCCCTTTCTTCCAGCACTCCAGTTGCTAGCCACAAAACAAGTGGATGTACAACCCCTGATTCATGCCAGTTACCCCCTAACTGAAGGGCTTGTAGCTTTTGAACAAGCTCAAACCCGTGGTGTTTTGAAGGTTTTATTAGAAATTAGTCAATAGTCATTGGGCATTGGGCATTGGGAATTGGGCATTGGGCATTGGGCATTGGGCATTGGGCATTGAAAGTGTGGGAAGTGTGGGAAGTGTGAGAGGTGTGGGAGGTGTGGGGAAGAAATCTTTCCCCCCACACTCCCTCATCTCCCTCATCTCCCTCATCCCCCTCATCTCCCTCATCCCCATGCCCCATGCCCTAATACAGATAAGGATTTGTCTTCGGTTGATAATCAGAACAATCTATCGCTTCTTCTGTGTTGGCAATAGATGGACGGACAGTGCATTTGAGACGGTAATTGTCAGTAAAATATTGGCAGCCAGTACAGGGGATTTGATGCATTTGTTTGGCTGTAGCCACACTATCTCGCGCTGCCGCCCAAATATTCAAAATAGCCAGAATAATTACAGTCCAAGCAACGACAAAGCAAATCGGGACTAACAAAGGTTGAATTCTATGAATGAGGAAATATAACAGTTCTAACACGGCATTTCCTGATACAAATTAAGAGTTAGAAGTATATTAACTCCTAACTCCTAATTCTTAACTTCTGACTATGGAAGTATAAGTTTATTGGTTGAGTGATTAGGGAGTGGGGAGGTGGGGAGGTGGGGGGATGAGGGGGATGAGGGGGATGAGGGGGATGGGGAAAAAATTTTACTCTTAACTCCTCACTCCTCACTCCTCACTCCTAACTCTTGACTGTTAAATGCCAGCGTGACCGAGTGCTAAACCAACAACAAGCATTCCCAGAACTAGGAATGGTTGGGCGCTGGCTTGGTATTTAACGTCATTAGCCACAGGATCGCGCAGGAAATATATATTCTGCAAGATGATTTGCGGAATGATTAACAGGAGCAGTATTCCTGCAAACAAATTCTCATGGATGTAGACGAGATAAGCTGCAATGAATCCTTGAAATACATCAATTGTCAGTACGCAAATCCAGGCGGCGGTGGTGATACCAAACATTACGGGTAGTGAATTTAACCCTAACTGCCGATCGCCTTCTACACTCTTGAAGTCGTTGACAATGGCAATACCCAATCCAGCTAAGCTGTAGAACATTGTCAAAATCACAATTGTAGAATTGAGGTCGCCAAATAAAGCGTGTCCTGTAGACCAAGGCAGGGTAATATAGCTTGCACCCAAGGCGTAGCTACCCAGCCAGCCGTTTTGTTTGAGTTTCAGGGGAGGCGCAGAATAAATATAGGCGATGAAAGAACCGATAATGGCGATCGCACCAATTGTGGGGAATTCATGACCAGCCCAAACATCGAGCAAAAATGCCAAACCAATACCACCAATTAATAATACCCAAATCTGCGTAATTACCTGGTTGAGAGAAATTGCTCCAGAGGGAATGGGGCGATAGGGTTCATTGATGGCATCGATTTCGCGATCGTAGTAATCATTGAGGATTTGGGTATAACCTGTCATCAATGGCCCAGCCAGAAACATACAGGCTGCTACCTTCAAAACATTTTCTAGCGTCCAGGTATAGTTACCAGAAGAAGCCGCACCACAAACTACACCCCAAATTAAGGGAATCCAGGTGATAGGCTTCATCAATTGCAAACGGATTTTCCAAATTGAAGTCTCTCCTGGTGAGGCACCTTTCATCCCCAATAATTGCCGAGTTTTGGCGGTGCGATCGCCAGGTACTATTGTTTGGTCGCTAGAATTGCCTACTGAGTCTAATGCTTCAGCCGATTTGGAATCTGGGGTAATGGGAGTTAATTCTGACATAAGGTGTATTTTTTTTTAGAGTGAGGAGTTATGAGTTAGGAGTTATGAATTAGGAGTTAGGAGTTATGAATTAGGAGTTATGAATTATCATTTTTATTCCTAACTCCTCACTCTTAACTCCTAACTTTGTTCTTAACTCCTAACTTTGTTCCTAATTCCTAACTAAATTAAAACGAAATTATCAAATAATTATTCTGAAACTTTGCTCCTGCAACAGGTCTACCACTGAGAGCCGGGGGTAGAGAAATATTCCGCCGTTGGTCTCCTGCTTCCACGGTGACTTCTGGCCCGTACTGTGTGAGTTTGACTTGTTTTTTGTCAAATCCGGGCAAAAATAAGCGTACCTGACGATTGTGGATATCGATTTCAATTGGTTTCGGAGCCTGTACTGCTTGGGCTTCAAAGTTAGGTAGGGCGTCTATGAGTGTTTGCCAGTCATCTGTTGGGGAGTCAGGAATAACACTCACAGGTAAAGGTGTAAATTCCTCTGACAGCTTGATGTTCGTCTCAGAAGATACCAGTAGAACACCACCGACAGTTAAACCAATTTGCTGAGCGCTACCCCACAAATAACGAACACTTGCCACTTCCATCGGGTCTTGTGTGGTCACCAAAAAAGCAGCAACGCGCTTGGGATCGCTAAGAGCAGCTCTACCTTTGTCTAAAAAATTATTGACTTGGTTAGTAGGCCCTGCAAAGTTGTCTGCTGTCCAATTGACATTGAAAAAACTGCTAATCAGTGGTTGAATTAACGGCGATTCAGCAATTGTTTTGCCTAAGTCAGAGTTGACAAATAATTGCCGAAATCTCCGGACATACCAACTCAAAGATTCTGGTAATCCCAACATCCGTAGGGTTGAAGAGTCACCCGTGCCATCGTAGACGATCGCATCATACTTGCCACTGGCATCATATTCTCGGATCGCATTCAAGGCTAGAGCGCTGTCCATACCCGGCAATGCTACCAATTCTTGACCAAAAACGTCTTTGAAGATGGGGGTGCGGAGGTATTGCGCCTCAAGTTTCTTTGCTTCTTCCCAGTTACTCTCTAGTAGTACAGATGCTTGAAACTGTACTACTTGCAAATTAGCTGCGATTTCCTGAGGTTCCGAACCAACAGGAATACCGAGCAGGATTGACAGAGCTGGCTCTGGAAGTCCTGCTAAAAGTACGCGCTTGCCTTGGCTTGCCAATAATTTGGCGGCGGCGATCGCAATTTTGGTACGAGCGATGCCGCCTTTGCCCAAAAATGTCAATATTAGAGCCATTACTTGATTCCTCTTTTCACCGCCGGTCTTCAACTCCAACTTAGCACTCAACAAAGATTCTCAGCTTGGGCTGTGAATTTGAAATTCAAAAAAAAATTCGGTTGTGAGTTCTTTTTCTTACACAGCCTGAATTTCATCTTCAAAAAACCAAGTCGAAGAATTATCTGCAAACAGCACCACTACACCGATCCCCATACCATCGGTGACTTTGTAGCCTTGGATAACACCCACTTGTCCTAATTTTTTTGCAATGGGAGAAGAAACGCGATCGCGCAAACGATAGACTTGAACCTTTTGTCCGATTTCCATGCCTGATTACAATGCAATAAACCAAGTCTCAGTTTAGCTGAATCCGTGACTCAGCTCTCATAAATTCAACATGGAATTGGGTATGGGGCATGGGGCAAAGGGAGCAGGGGGAGATGAGGGGGATGAGGGGGATGAGGGGGATGAGGGGGATGAGGGGGATGAGGGGGATGAGGGGGATGAGGGAGTGTGGAAAGATGGGGAGATGGGGAGTTGGGGAGATGGGGGAAAGAGAATTAATCCTTCCCCATCCTCCCACACCTCCCACACCTCCCACACTCCTACCTCCTAATTCCTCACTCCTAACTCCTAACTCCACAGTGCCGATGCCCCATGCCCAAATTACCCTAGTCTTATTTGTAAGGCTTGGCGTGCGTGTTCTCGGTCATCAAAATGGATTTTTTCGGTACCGAGAATTTGGTAG
>JAVRBV020000049.1:0-3119 GCA_034531095.2 Nostoc sp. CreGUA01
TTCCTAGCTACGTATTGCCTCTAATGCCAGCAGCAGCCATCCTAGTAGCCCTGCTGTGGAACGATCTTTTCCAACGAAAAACAGGATACGCAGAAAATCAAGTCAATAATTTTACTTCATCCCCCTCATCTCCCTCTTCCCCCTCATCCCCCCCCTCTCCCTTCCCCCCCTCCTCTGGGCCCGTTAATGTAGGCTTTTTTTCATGATCCGCTTCCCAACCATTTAAAATCACACCTATATTATGGTTGATGTTAAACAGTACGGTGCCCAGAACTAAAAAAAAGGCTACATTTCCCCGGTGGGGGAGGAGGGGGAAGGGGGAGGAGGGGGAGGAGGGGGATGAGGGAGATGAGGGGGATGAAGTAAAATTATTGACTTGATTTTCTGCGTATCCTGTTTTTCGTTGGAAAAGATCGTTCCACAGCAGGGCTACTAGGATGGCTGCTGCTGGCATTAGAGGCAATACGTAGCTAGGAAGTTTGGTGACGGCGATGCTAAAAAAGCCAAAGATACCAACAAACCAGAAACCGGCAAATAAATTCAATTGCTGAAAACGTTGTTGAGAAAGCCAGTGCGATCGCTGCCAAAATTTCAGCCTAAATAGTGCTACGGGTATATACACAGAGTATGGTGCAAAGCCTAGCAGCACTATTATAAAGTAAAAATACCAAGGTGCTGAGTGGCCATTAACTACTTCTGTGAAGCGTTCTAGGTTGTGATAACCAAAAAAGGCGTTTATATAATTCCAGCCATTGCGCCAAATCACTAATGCATACCAGGGTACTGATAATCCAAGAATTATCAGTATGCCTACGAACAAGCGCATTTCCCGAAATACCTCTAGCAGCTTGCCCACATAAAGCAAAAAGGCGACAACAATTAGCCCTGGTAAGACAATTCCCACAGGGCCTTTAGTTAAAATTCCAGCAGCAATTAGCACATAACAAGCTAAATACCAGTTATTGGGGAATGGGGATCGGGTAGAAGAAGACGCGGTGACGCGGTGACGCGGTGACGCGGTGAGTTCTTTCTCCGTGTCTCCGTGTCCCCATGTCCCTTCCTTCGCATACCCCAGGAAGAAACACAACAAAGCCGATCCTATGCAGCCGGTGAGCAACATGTCAGAGACACCGATTCTCGCCCAAATGATTGTTTCGCCATTGAGTGCCATGAGGGCTGCTGTCAAAAACGATATTAAGTAGCGGCGAGTAGGACGTGAAACTTGCTCTAATTCGTCTTGTTTGCCCAAATACCACTGCACAGTATAAAAAGCTAAACAAATCAAGCCAAATGCAGCGATCGCAGAAGGAAGGCGTACTGCCCACTCATTCACTCCAATAATTGCATAGGCGATCGCCTGACACCAGTAAATTAAAGCAGGTTTATCGAAACGAGTGTCACCATTAAAAAATGGGGTGATCCAATCACCTGTAATGAACATCTGGCGGGAAGCTTCTGCAAATAAGGGTTCTGTCTCATCAATCAACCCAATGTTGCCCAAATTCCACCCAAAAGCTATCCAGCCAATCATCATCAACCACAAAATCGACGCCGTTATCCCAAGCGTTGAGTTTTTTCCCATTTTGTTGAACCACTGATCCACAGTGCCCTTCACACTCAATTTCATGCTCATTAGTCAATAGTCAACAATTACTAGTCAATAGTCGTTGGTTATTTATATTTTGTTCTTCTTGGAAAAAAACAAGTGCTGATTGACAACTCCCCAGCCTAAAGGCGTGGGGATTCTTCCTTCATAGAAAAACGCCTTGTAAAAGCAGTGCCTTTACTTGGTCTTACTCTTTCTCCAGAAGCAGTAGCGAGATGCCCTCCCGCCAAAATTCGTAAACCTTCATCTCTTATGTTTATAGCAGCATTAATGTCTCTGTCATGTGTCGTTTGACATTTAGGACATTGCCAACTACGAACATCTAAACTCAGGCTATCTACTTGGTGTAAGCAGTTGTTACAAGTTTTGGAACTGGGAAAAAACCTATCGACTTCAATGTAGATTTTCCCTTCCCATTCCGCCTTGTATTTCAACATAGTGCAAAATTGACCCCATCCTGCATCACTAATAGATTTAGCTAGTTTAGAGTTCCGCACCATATTTTTAACTGCTAGATTTTCTACGACTATGACTTGGTTTTCGTCAACTAATTTACGACTTAGTTTGTGTAGAAAGTCTTCACGACATCTAGTAATTTTATTGTGGACTTTAGCAACTTTGATTCGGGCTTTATTGCGGTTGCTAGATCCTTTCTGCTTACGGCTAAGTGATGAGTGTTTTTTGGCTAACTTGACCTCATACTTACGGTAATATTTGGGGTTGCCATGCTTAGTCCCATCAGAGGTAATAGCGTAATGGTTAATCCCCATATCTACACCGACAGATTTACCATTCGGTGATGAAACAGGCTTATCTTTACCATCATCATAAAGACAAGAGGCATAGTATTCACCTGATGGATTTAGCGATACGGTAACAGATTTTAACTTACCTTCAGGTAATCGAGATACTTTGCAGTAAACATTACCCAGTTTTGGCAACGTGAGATAGTCGTCGTCTAATTTAATTCCTTGTGGAAATCGGATAGACTGCTTTTGACCTTTCTTTTTGAAGTTGGGATATTTAGCCCGTTTTTCAAAAAAGTTCAAGAATGCACTAGACAAATCCAATGCTACTTGTTGCAAACATTGTGAAGGAGGTTCTGTTAACCATTCATGCTCTTTTTTCAAAGATGGTAACAGATTAATGATGTCATTACGACTTAAACCTTTACCTGTCGCTTTGTAAGTTTCACTGGTTAAATTAAGCGCAAAGTTGTAAAACCAACGTACACAACCAAACGACTTGGCAAGCAATATAGATTGCTCACCAGTCGGATATATTCTGTACTTGTAGGCTTTTAACATTGTGCCTACCAAACTAAAACTACTATGATAAGTCAAATTAGTACTAATGTAAAGTCCCCCCTAGAAGCAGGGCTGTTTCATTCCATTTCAAACAGGATTTGTCAAGATGTAAGAAGAGAAAATTGTAAGTAAGCGTGACGAAAAGATGAACATTTAAGCACTGAAATATCAGTAAAATAGTTGGTTTCATCGACACGCCAGTAACA
>JAVRBV020000050.1:0-61114 GCA_034531095.2 Nostoc sp. CreGUA01
ACACTCCCTCATCCCCCTCATCCCCCTCTTCCCTCTCACCCCCCCCATCCCCCTCCTTCCCCATCCTCCCCCCTCTTCCCTTTTCCCCCACCCCCCTCCCCGATTCCCATGTGTACTTCTAAGGGCATGAGCCACCATTCAGGCAAAAATAGAACGGGGAGGTGGGGAGGGGGGAGGGGGAGGGGGGAGCGGGGGGGGAGGGGGGGGATGAGGGGGAGGGGGGGGATGGGGGGGATGGGGGGGATGAGGGGGATGAGGGGGATGAGGGAGTGTGGAAAGATGGGGAGATGGGGAGATGGGGAGATGGGGGAAAGAGAATTAATGCTTCCCCATCCTCCCACACCTCCCACACCTCCCACACCTCCCACACCTCTTCCCCATGCCCAATGCCCAATAACAAATAACAAATGCCAAAAAGCTTAAAATTAAATCAACAACCAAACAGGTACACAGCCAATGTTTGTCACAGCGCAAGAGCTAGAACAACAGATGCCCGATGCAACTCGGTTGTTAAGTGATGAGCCGGAGATGGAAACTTCATTACACTATATGCAGCTACTGGTGCTAGTAACTTCCCTTGAGTGGCTGTGGCGTGATTGTAATGATTTCTTTATAGGTGCGAATCTCACAATCTATTTTAGCCGTCAGCAGTTGCGAAATCGAGATTTTCGTGGCCCAGACTTTTTTTTGGTCAAAGATACCGAAAAGCGATCGCGCAATTCTTGGGTAGTCTGGGAGGAAGATGGTCGTTATCCAGATTTGATTATTGAATTACTTTCAGAAAGTACGGCTGATATTGACCGGAACTTGAAGAAGAATCTCTATGAAAATCGATTCCACACACCAGAATATTTTTGGTTTTCGCCGGAAAATTTGGAATTTGTCGGTTTTGAATTGGTAGGCAACAGTTATCAGGAAATTACACCAAATGCGCGAGGATGGCGTTGGAGTGATGTGCTTGGGCTGTACTTAGGTATAGAAGCAGGTAAACTGCGCTACTTTACACCCGATGGTGATTTAGTTCCAACACCAGAGGAAGCTGCTATTGCAGCCCAACAGGTGGCTATTGTAGCCCAGCAACAAGCATCAGAAGCCCAGCAACAGGCATCACAAGCCCAGCAACAGGCATCAGAAGCCCAGCAACAAGCATCAGAAGCCAAGCAACAGGCATCAGAAGCCCAGCAACAGGCATCTGAGACACAATTGCTGTTGGAACAAGAACAGATGCGATCGCAACGGTTGGCGGAATATTTGCGAACGTTAGGAGTAAATCCCGATAGCTTGAGTTAAGCAACAAAGGTAGCAGTCATGTATCAAACAGATCCTCCCCGTCCACCGCAAGAAACCATGCCTACAATGTATGATTTACCTAGTGAAGCGATCGGGGAATCAGGTTTGCCAGATGAATTTCACTGCATTCAGGCGGATTTGCTGACTGAAACTTGTCAACCTCTGACTTATCCATCTGAGGAAATTTTACTTGCTAGTGATTTGAATCTTTACTACGACCCGCGCCATAGATTGTGGTATAAGCGTCCTGATTGGTATATGGTTTTAGGAGTACCTAGCGCTACTCAACAGCAAGACCTACGCTTAAGTTACGTCATTTGGCAAGAGGGAGTCGTACCGTTTTTAGTTGTGGAATTACTCTCACCAGGGACTGAACAAGAAGATTTAGGAAAAACACTGCGTGAGGTAAAGCAGCCACCAACAAAGTGGGAAGTATACGAACGGATTTTGCGGGTTCCCTACTACGTTGTCTACGATCGCTATGAAAATCATTTGCGTGTTTTTCAACTTCAAGGTACTCGCTATGAGGCAATATCTTTACCAGAAAACCGCTTTTGGTTGCAAGAATTAGAATTAGGATTGGGTCTGTGGCAAGGTTCTTATCAACAGACCACAGGCTTGTGGTTGCGTTGGTATAATTCAGCTGGTTGGGTGCCGACATCAAAAGAAAAAGCCGAACAGGAACGTCAACAGAGCGAACAAGAACGCCAACGGGCTGAACGAGAATTTCAACGAGCCGAACAGGAACGTCAACGAGCTGATCGATTGGCAGAATATTTGCGATCGCAGGGCATCGATCCAAACAATCTACCCTAGTAAAAGGTAGCCATGACTACAACCATTAAAATAGTCAATCCCAACATTGAATATCCCACTTCAGACGGTGAACCATTGGCTGAATCATACCTACATCTCTACGCAATTCTCACCACCCTAGAAGTAATTAAACAATACCTAGCAGGTAGACAAGCCACAGTTTTAGCAAACCAATTTCTCTACTATGCTCAAGGTTTTCCCAAATTAAGAGTTGCACCAGATGTAATGGTAATTTTTGATGTGCCACCTGGGGGTCGGGATAGTTATAAAGTTTGGGAGGAAGGTCAAGTTCCCCAGGTAGTATTTGAAATGACTTCTCAAGGAACTCAAAAACAAGACCAAGAGCAAAAGAAAAATCTCTATGAACAATTAGGAATTTTAGAATATTGGTTATTCGATCCTAAAGGGGAATGGATAGAAGAAAAGTTAAGGGGATATAGGTTAGACGGCGAGACTTATCAATTAATTGTGGATGGTATATCTCAACCTCTAGGATTAAAAGTGACGGTGGAGGGGGAATTATTGGGATTTTATCGTCTAGATACAGAAGAAAAATTACTAACACCGACGGAGTTAGCTAAAGAATTACAACAAGAACGTCAACGGGCCCAAGAAGAACGTCAACGGGCTGATAGATTGGCAGAATATTTGCGATCGCAAGGCATCGATCCAGACAATTTGAGTTGAGCAAAAACTTATCCCTTTCACCAAGAAAGTATTTTTAGTAAAAATACACTTGCTAATAGTCGATTTATTGTATAATTACCAACAAATTTGAGTAAGATTTGATAGTCAATGATTTATTCTCCTAAAAACAAAATATGGAGACTAATTATACCAATGCTCTAAAATTCGGCAACATATTCAAACCTCGAAACCCAGATTTAATCTGAATTTCTGAATTTATGAATGTGTGAATTTTGAATTGGTATTAGGTGTGTAGGTAGGAAACAAGGAAGCAAAAATTGTCACGAATCATGCGAGGAGTTGTACGTAAAACAGGGAAGCTCAGGCGTATACTGCCGATAAATGAACGGTTTTGGGCAAAATTTGATTTGCTCAGAACTTTGGTACGTCGGGATTTAGAGGCGCGGTATAAGGGTTCTGTTTTAGGAAATTTGTGGCCTTTACTAAATCAGTTATCACAATTACTGATTTACACTTATGTATTCTCAATTGTGCTGAAGGTGAAGTTGAGCATCACAGCTTTACCAGATAATAATTTTACCTTTGGTTTATGGCTATTTGCCGGATTAGTGCCTTGGATTGCTTTTAGCGGTGGTTTGAGTCAGGCTGCTAGTTGTGTAATTGGACAGCCAAATTTAGTTAAAAAAGTGGTTTTTCCACTAGGATTGTTACCTCTAGTACCAATTTTCTCAACATTTATTGAGAGTTCCTTTGGTTTAATAGCATTGATTTTTTTTGTGGCCATCAGTTCTCATACTTTACACACGACATTGGCATTATTGCCGTTGGTGTGGATACCGCAATTATTGATGACAGCAGGATTGAGTTATCTAACAGCAGCACTAACGGTATTTTTGCGAGATATACCCCAAACATTGACAGTAATTTTGAATATTTGGATGTATTTGACACCAATTATTTATCCAGCCTCAGCAATTCCCAAGGAATGGCGGGAGTGGGTATTTTGGGCTAACCCGATGACAGCGATCGTAGAAGTTTATCGTGACATAGTTTTAGTAGGAGAGGTGAAGCATTGGGGTGAGTTGGGAGTTGCTTCACTAATTGCGTTAACGTTGTTTTGCGCTGGATTATGGTGTTATCGGCGCTTGCGTCCGGCTTTTGCAGATGTGTTATGACTTAGGAAAAGTTATACACTACGACGAGTTGAAGTAACTTCATTGGTTGTTAGTATTATCGCTGGAGTTTCATTTATCCTTAAAAAATCAGCAAGTCTCATGCGTATAATTACGTATTTTTTCAGTATAAGTTGCTAGTTTTAATGGGTTGAGATTATGCTGAGTAGCACACAATTCCTGCTCCTGCTTTTGTCTTTGTGAGTTGAAACCAACAGGAATGGGTGTAGTGCCAATTAATCTCTAACCCCCAATTAATTCATGGCCGTTAACTTATTTGATGCCAGTTTCTACCGGACTGCTAACGCCGACTTAGCTAGAGCAGGTTTGACGACAGATGCACAGTTAGTTTCACACTTTCAAAACTTTGGTATAGATGAAGGGCGGACTTTTAGCACTTTTACCGACCTTAACTTCTATCGCTCCAGCAACAGCGATTTGGCTTCTTTTAACAACCGTCAAGCTTACGAACATTTAGGAAGATTTGGTGTAGCAGAAGGACGCCAATTTTCTCAGTTTTTCGATGTCAACTTTTACTTGGCTGTTAACCCCGATGTCAATCAAGCATTTGGCGGTAATCGGGAACGAGCTTATGAACATGCACGAGGCTTAGGTGTCAACGAAGGGCGTGAATTTTCACCATTTATTTATGACTTAAAAGATTATTATTTAGCAGTGAATCCCGATTTAAAACAAGCCTTTGGGGATAATCGCACTAAAGCACTAGAGCATCTAGTAATTTCTGGTGTTAGAGAAGGACGCAGTTTTTCACCTTTTCTAGATATAAAGTACTATTTGTTTCAAAATTTCGATCTACGACATTTTGCAAACGATTACTATGGTGCCTTTGGGCATTTACAAACCTCCGGACTGAATGAAGGGCGTACATTCAGTCCGTCGTTTGATGTACATTATTACCGCAATACTTATTCAGACCTGAAAAACGCAGGCTTAACAACTAACCGTCAATTGTTCCAGCACTGGGTGGTTTTTGGGGCGCTCAGCGATTATCGTCATGGTACGAGAGATCTGAATGAAGATTCTTTTCCCGGGATTTCTCACAACCTTGGTAGTTTAGATGACAATGCCATTATCTTTAATAGCTATGCCGGTGGCAGCGACACTTATGATGATTACTATTTTACCTTAAGTAAAGTTCGCAGTATTTCTGCAACACTTAATAATCTAGACGCAGACTTAGACTTGTCATTACTTGATGGTAACCGTAATCTGCTCCTGAATTCTATAAGTGGTAGTGATACTGGTGAAGGAGTTAATTACTTAGGCTTAAACCCTGGTGGCTACTACATCCGAGTTTATAAAGGAGTAAGTACTGCATCTTCTAATTACAATTTGGTAATTAATTGTAGTTCGATTATTGATGCTGGTAACACTCTCGGTAGTGCTACTCCTCTAAACGGATTTAATTCATCTGGATCATCCGGGACTTTTCAAGATACTGTTGGTGCTAGTGATACAGATGACTACTATCAATTTAATGTAACTCAGACTCTTTCTTTCAATGCATCGCTTTCTCCATCCTCAGCAGATGCAGATTTGTATTTACTTAATTCCAATGGTAGTATTATCAGGTCTTCAACACTAAGTAGCACTAACATAGACTTCATATCCAACGTTAGTTTAATTGCTGGTACTTACTATCTCCGCGTTGACGGTTTGACTAGTAATACTAGTTACAAATTAAAGATGTATACTGCTTAACCTTTTCTACCAAGGCTACTCAGATTTGTGATGTATATAGTCAAAAGCAATTGCTGATTTGGGCGATCGCTTTTGACTTTTTAGCATTAATGTGATAATTGAACTAGCTAGCTTACCACCACAAATTTCGGCAACTGATTGAATATAGTAAAAAAACAGACAACAACATAATTAGAGAAAACAATAGAGTTGTTATGTTTTAGTACCATACTGCTTGATACTTTAAGCTGGAAGTGGTACTTTTTGCTTGTCAATGTCACATCATTGACTTTTATGTAAAACATTTTGGCAAAATGGCAGCTATTCTTAGGACAAGTTTTCCTAAAGTAGTTTGATCGTATCGTAATTTGGGTGTATTGAGGAGAAAGCGCAAAGACATGGGTGAAGAAGTTGCAATTTCATTGAAGAATGTCTCCAAGTGCTTTAAACGTTATGCTCGTCCTGTAGACAGACTCAAAGAAATTTTACTCCCAGGAAAAAGTTACGCTCAAGAGTTTTGGGCGCTGCGGGATGTCTCTTTCGACGTGAATAAAGCCGAGACTATGGGTATTATCGGGCGCAATGGCGCAGGTAAATCTACCCTTTTACAGATGATTTGTGGTACCTTAACGCCGACAAGTGGAGAAATACAAGTTAATGGCAGAATTGCAGCACTGTTAGAGTTGGGTGCTGGGTTTAATCCAGAATTCACCGGGCGAGAAAATGTATATATGAATGGTGCAATTATGGGGCTTTCTCGCCAGGATGTAGATGAGCGTTTTGACAAGGTTGCTGCTTTTGCTGATATTGGAGATTTTATCGAACAACCAGTTAAAAGCTATTCTAGTGGTATGTATGTACGATTGGCTTTTGCTTCAGCCATTCATGTCGATCCAGATATTCTAATTGTAGATGAGGCATTGTCTGTAGGAGATATGTTCTTTCAGGCAAAGTGCATGACGCGGATGAAGCAGATGATGGATGACGGCGTTACAGTGCTGTTTGTCAGCCATGATGTTGGCGCTGTTAAAAGTCTTTGCCGTCAAGCAATTTTATTGAGTCATGGAGAGCTAATAACTCAAGGTAAAGCCAACCAAGTCGTAGAAAAGTATTTTTCTATGAAGGTTGAAAGTGAGCAGGTTATTCTGAAGCGAGATGAAATCAAGAAGGAATTAAATGATTCAGAATTGCTAGTTGAAAGTGATGAATATTTATCAGATGAAAAAGATTCTTTGGTTAATAATTTAGATTTTCTCAAAAGAGCAGCTTTTCAAAGAATACAAAATGGTAAAGCAAGTTTTATCAACGTGCAGATTCTCAACGAAGAAGGTAAAAAAATATCTAATCTTGATTATGGGCAAAATTTAATTTTAAGAATGTATATTGAAATTTATGAAGATATTGAGGAGCTAGTATTTGGTTATCACATTAGAGATAAAAATGGTACTGACATAGTGTATTCTGATAGTGAAATTGAAGGTAAAACACTCAAATCTATTAAGGAAGGAGAAAGATATATTATTGATTGGAAGTTTAAAGCTGCCTTGATACAAGGTATTTATAACGTTTCCTGTGTATTGTCAATTCCTATTCAATTTGAAATTGCTGTAGTAGATTTTTGCGATTTTGTGCCATTAGCTGTTCAGTTTGGTGTAGCACCCAGAAAAGACGCACGTTTATATGGAAGTGTTCATTGGGATAACTGTGTAGAAATATTGAAGTCCTAGAATTGGAGGTAATATAAAATGCAAAAATTACACACGATCGTGTGTTTAGATAAACCTGATTAAAAAAGCAATTCGATTGATTAAAATTAAAAATTTTCTCATGAAAAAATCTCTGAATTAATCAAGTATCCCAAACTCGGTTATTCAACATTGATGTTAAAGTTTTTTATATTTATCAATCGAACTTAAATCATAAAACAATCAAAAATATATAATTCAATTATTTAGGAGATGAAATGAACTTATTTTATAAAAACAATTTAATTATTGGAGATAACAGTAATTTACTCAAAAAAATATCCGATATTCTAGCAGAGAAAAATTTAAATCAATATGCGGAATTTAGCTATGCTTGCTCTCCAGAAACATCTATAGAAGTACCTTCAATCTCTGGTTTAAAATGTACTCATATAGATGTGAAAAAGGATGTCAAAACTTTAATTAACAAATTTGATTTAATTATCTCTGCACATTGTAAGCAAATTTTTCCAGCAGAGCTAGTTACTAAAGTTAAATGTATAAACATACATCCAGGCTTTAACCCATATAATAGAGGTTGGTATCCTCATGTATTTAGTATTATTAATAAATTTCCGGCTGGTGCAACTATTCATGAAATGGATGAAAAGGTAGACCACGGCTCAATAATTATTCAGCGCCGGGTAGAAATATTTTCTGATGACACTTCAGATACTGTTTACAACCGGATATTAGATACTGAGTTAAATATATTCTCGGAAGTAATAGAAAAAATACTTTGCAACGAGTATCAAACTTACACTCTTCAAGAAGAAGGAAATATAAATAAAAAAAAAGATTTTCAACAACTCAGACAAATAGAACTAGAAAAAGTATATTCTGGCAGAGAAATCATAGATTTACTTCGTGCTTTAACACATGGTGATTATCAAAATGCTTATTTCATAGATGACGAAAATAATAAAATTTTTATCAAACTAACACTAGAACCAGAAGAAGTTGTAAAAGAATGATATCTCCTTTTGAAGAACCTATATATGTTACTCGTCCGCTTTTACCAGATTTAGATAAGTTTAATCAAAAGCTTGAAGAAATTTGGCAAAGTCAGTGGCTAACAAATAATGGAAAACAACATTTAGAACTGGAAAAAAAATTAGAACAATTTCTGAAAATACCTTATCTATCATTATTTAATAATGGCACGATCGCACTTGTAGTGGGGTGTCAAAGTCTACGCCTTTCTGGAGAAGTAATTACTACCCCTTTTACCTTCCCGGCGACTCCCCACGTCTTGACTTGGAATAATATTAAGCCAATATTCTGTGATATAGATCCAGAAACAATGAATATTGACGCCAACAAGATTGAGTCAATGATTACCCCTCAAACAACAGCAATTTTGGGGGTTCATGTCTATGGTACTCCCTGCAATGTAATCAAGATTCAAGAAATAGCTGATAAATATGGCTTAAAAGTAGTTTATGATGCCGCACACGCTTTTGGAGTAGAAATTGACGGTGTAGGTATTGGGAATTTTGGGGACTTGTCGATGATGAGCTTTCATGCTACAAAGCTATTTCATACAGCTGAAGGAGGCGCTCTATTATTTAAGGATTATAACTTGAAAGCGAGAGTAGAATTGTTAAAAAACTTCGGGATCAAAAATGCCGAAGAAGTAGTCATGCCGGGTATTAACGGTAAAATGAACGAAATTCAGGCTGCTCTGGGTCTAATTGTATTGGAATATATAGAGGAGGAGAGATGTCAGCGCAAGCTACTAGTGGAGACATATCGCCAATGTCTACAAAATGTGCCAGGTGTTAGTCTTTTGCAAGAAATTCCTGGTGTTACCAGTAGCTACCAGTATTTTGTAATTAGGATAAATCAAGAGCTTTTTGGCTGCGATCGCGATTATGTGCATAATCAATTTAAGCAATATAATGTGTTCACTCGCAAATACTTTTATCCACTTTGTAGCGAATACCCATGCTACAAGTACTTACCATCATCAAGTAGCGTTAACCTACCAGTTGCCAATCAAGTAGCTAAAGAGGTTTTATCATTACCTTTATATGGTGGCTTAAGAGTTGATGATGTAGAAAAAATTTGTCAAATAATGATTGAAATTAGAGGCTATTAATCTGTGCCAAAAGTATCAGTAATCATTCCATCTTATAATCACGAAAAATATATATCAGAAACTATACACAGCGTATTAAATCAAAGTTATCAAGACTTTGAAATAGTGATTACAGATGATTATTCTTCTGATAATACTATAAAAATTATTAAAGAATTTAACGACCCCAGAATTAGACTTTTTTGCTTTCCTAAAAATCGGGGTGCTGCTGTTGCTGCTAACAATTGCATTCAAGAAGCAAGAGGCGAATTAATTGCAATGTTAAGTTCTGATGATATTTTTACTGCCGATAAGTTGGCAAAGCAAGTTAGTTATTTAGAAGAAAATCAGGATGTGGGTGCTGTTTTTAGTTATGCTCATATTATTGATGATGATGGCAATGATTTTAATCAAGAAAACCACTTCTATAAACAAATTTTCATCCAACCCAACCGCAATCGTTTTGAATGGTTAAATCATTTTTTCTTTAAAGGAAATTGCTTATGCCATCCTAGCGCATTGGTTCATAAAAAATGTTACGATGAGTTAGGAAAATATGATGAAAGATTTGCTCAGTTGCCTGATTTTGACTTCTGGATTAGGCTTTGCATGAAATATAATATTCATATAATTCCAGAGGAATTAATTAAATTTCGTATCCGGAAAAATGAGGCTAATGCTAGCGGTAATAGACCAGAAACAAGAATTCGTCATCAGATAGAATGTAAGCAAATTTTAAATAATTATTGTTCGCCGGAAGTCCGGAATAATTTTTATCAAATATTTCCGGAAGCAGGATTAGATCTAAATCAGAATCAGGATAATGAAGAATCAATTTATCTGCAACTTGCTCTTTTAGCAATTAAAGTTAGTCTACCTGCATACCAGAGTTTTGGCATAGATAAACTTTATGAGTTACTTGATACCAAAAATAACATATTTGAAAAAATTCTCCAGAAATACGCTTTTGACTTTGGTAATTTAATCGCAATTACAGGTCAATATGATGTATATGGTATTATTAGTAAAGAAAATTTGTATTTTGAGTTGGAACAAAGTAAAGCAGAATTAGAACAATCGCGATCGCAATTCCACCAAACTCAAACAGAATTAGAGCAATCGCGATCGCAATTCCAACAAACTCAAACAGAATTAGAGCAATCGCGATCGCAATTCCACCAAACTCAAGCAGAATTAGAACAATCGCGATCGCAATTCCACCAAACTCAAGCAGAATTAGAGCAATCGCGATCGCAATTCCACCAAACTCAAACAGAATTAGAACAATCGCGATCGCAATTTCAACAAACTCAAACAGAATTAGAACAATCGCGATCGCAATTCCAACAAACTCAAATAGAGTTACAACGCTCATATTCTCAATTCCAACACACTGAGATAGAACTAGAGCGTTCCCAATCACAATTTCAACAAACACAAATGAAATTAGAACAACTACAATCTCAGTTGCAACAGACGGAACTGGAACTAAAATCTTGTCGATCAGAACTACATAATCATCAACTGGAATTGCAACAGATGAAAACTAAGATTGCAGCAATGGAGAGTAGTAAGTTTTGGCAATTACGAAAAGTATGGTTTCAAGTAAAATCAACCTTGGGTTTAGAAGTAAAAGAGTAAAAAAACTATTGTAGTTTGATGACAAAAAACATGTGCATAAGTGTTGCGATCGCATATTCCAGTAAAATATACTTTATTCTTGCAATGAAGATTAATAAATTTATTGACTGGTGTATAAAACTGTGATAGATCAATAGATGATGAAAAAAAGGATTTTATCGTACATTCTGTGCCCTCAACTGGTAAATTTATATAGAATGCGAAATTTATCTAGTACTTGAGTACTAGATAAATAAGACAAGCAAATTCATAGCGCGATCGCAATATATAAAATCTACCAATCTACATTGCTTTTCGTGATTAATTAGGATATTTTATTGAAATTTCAATAGTGTTTAAATCAATCTTTTTTGTTATCCCCAAGTACAAATAAACATCAAAAAATAGCGTCAAGAATATCGGTTATGTGCATCTATCAAATTGAGGATCGATATGATTTTTAATCATGAAAAATTTTTAAGATTAAGGTCTATAGTTTCATCTCAAGACTCTTTAAATGTAGCTTTTTTCTGTGCAAGGCTGAAGAAAGGATACGGCGTAGATTTAGTAGTAGCTACGCAAGCTCAGTATTTGGCAGCTTGGGGTCACAAAGTTAAAATTTATACTTTAGTTAATGATGGATTTTTCACCTCTTCATTTTCCCAGATAGGAAACATAGAAGTAATCACGTTATCTACTTTTAGATTGAATTCTACTGTCTCCAAAATAGTCTGTGATGTAGCTATTGCTCATACCGATCCTTTTTTTGAATTAGTACTTAAGATGAATTCTTACGTTACTAAAATAGCTTGGGACTATGGTGAACCACCTCCAGAATTGTTTCCCGAACAAGTAGAACAAAGAAAAGCCCAAAAAGAATTTAGAAGGTTACATCATCATCTCTATCACAAAGCTATAGCTATCAGCAATTTTGTTAAGGAAGATATGGGATTAACAAAAGCTGATGTAGTTTATTGTGGTTCAGATCATTTAATTATTGAACATCCTCAATATGAAAAGCTAAGAGGTAAGCTGGCAAATTTGGCATCTTCGCGGGGTTATTCTCCAAATTGCTTAGACAAACCCTTTTTACTTTGCGTATCTCGTTTAGGAGAAATTTATAGTAGATATAAGGGAACTAATGATTTACAAGAACTTTCGCGCTTGACAAATATGCCAATTGTTCTTGTTGGCAAATCAGATACTTACAAAGATGTAAAACACTTCAAAGAACAAGGTCTAATCTGCATTGAAAACCCATCTAACGAACAATTAATTTCCGCTTACTTAGATTGTAGTGCTTGTGTATCTTTGTCTAGATGGGAAGGGTATAATTTACCTCTTGTGGAAGCTATAGCCGTTGGTCGGATGTCATTTGCATTAGACTTGGGGGCACACAAAGAAACTGGTGCAAAAGTAGCGTCAAATATTAATGAATTATCGCAAGTAATTTTAGACGATCTACAGCGAGCAGACCAATATACACCTCCTAAAACTTTGTACTCATGGAAAGAAAACTCTCACAAACTCAATTCTATTATTTATGAAACTCGTCTTAAACATTTAAGTACAATTCTCGGTGATAACTCTAAAACTTTTGTTTTGCCGATCATCAATAAAACAACATTACCTCGAATCAAAAAGCTGCAATCAAAAGCCAATAATTACAGTTTATATTTTAGTAACTTACAGAAATTAGACTTGTCTATATTAATCCTTTCTAAGGACAAAATTAATCTTTTAAAACCATGCTTAGAATCGATTAAGCAAACTATACAACATATTAATTATGAAATTCTCATAGGTGATACTGGCTCAGAATTATCAGACACAGAACTTTATTATAAATCAATAAAAGACCCTGTATTTTATTTAGGTAAATATAATTTTAGCATAGGGAATAACTACTTAGCATCTCAAGCTCGTGGTCGCTACATCCTGTTATTAAATAATGACACAGAAGCAATCTTACCATCTATTCCAGAAGTAATTAGAGTTTTTGAGGCTAATCAAAATCAGATAGGTGCTGTTGGTTGTAAGTTACTTTATCCTAATTTACGAATACAGCACGCAGGGGTATTTATATGTAGGCATGAACCTTATAAATATATTCCCGAACATGTTAATAAAAATTGCAAAAGCGCCGATCATAAAGTTGTTTGTTCCCAAATTGTACCCGCAGTTACAGGAGCCTGCTTGTTTACAAATAGACAATTATTTTTAGATGTCGGTGGTTTAGATTCAGTTTATCAAGAAGAATGTCAGGACATCGACTATTGTTTTAAGCTTCGAGATAAATATGGTTTATATTCCTACTATTATGCAGATAGTACTTGGATTCATAAAGAAGGACGTACAAGGTCTGCAAAGGAGAATCTTCAGGATAGAAATATTTTCATTACCAGATGGCAGAATTTTATAGACAATAATTCTTTGTATTCTTCATGAGGATTAATATGAGCAATGCACCTGTTGTGAGTATTTGTATACCAATATATAACGGAGAAAGATTTTTAGAAGAAGCATTAGTTAGTGCTTTTAACCAAAGCTATTCTTCTATTGAAATCATTATTTCTGATGACAAATCTGATGATAATTCTCTTTTATTAATTGAGAAATTAAAAATTTATAATCAAAAAAACTTCGACATTAAAATCTATAGCCACGAAAGGCTGGGATTAGTTCAAAATTGGAATTTTTGTTTATCTAAAGCCAGCGGTAAATATATCAAATTTCTCTTTCAAGATGATGTATTAGATAAAAACTGTGTAGAAAAAATGGTAGCTTTAGCAGAAAGCAAACCAGAAATTGGGATGGTATTTACACCCAGAGAACTAATAGTAAATGATGGAATGCAAGTACCTTTAGGCGTAGATATATTACATGAATTTTGGGGTAATTTGCAACCAATTCAAAAAGGAAGTTCATTGCTCAAAAGAACAGTTATTGTTAAAGATCCAGTAAATAAAATAGGGGAACCAACAAATGTTCTGATTAGAAAAGAAATATTAGATAAGATAGGTAATTTTGATGCTAATTTAGCACAAATTGTAGATTGGGAAATGTGGTTAAGAATTATTTCCAATTCTGACATAGGTTTTATTGACGAAAAACTAGCAAAATTTCGTATTCATGGCAGACAAGCAACCAATCAAAACTTGATTGTTGGACGGGGATGGGATGATATATATAAAATTTGGCTCAAAGTTCTCAATGACCCTGTTTATCACAAAGTTCCTTTATTTAGTCGTTTCTTAATAAAAAGTAATCTGCTGTATCGACTCATAGATACTTTCATCAAGGCTTTGCCAGCTAGGAAACCTGATGATTTAAGATTGCTTTCAAGATATATAAAAATGGCAATCATGTCTTAAGGGACTTCCAAAAAATAAATTGTTCCAAATTATTTGTACATTTGTAGGGGCGCACAGCTGTGCGCCCCTACGATGGGACGTTTTTTTATTGGAAGTCCCTAAAGGTTTAGATGACTAAATTTAGGATTCCCAAGTTTAGCAAAATGATAAATTTGGTTAATCTAAGGGATTGTTGTTAATAAATGTAATTTTTTTGGTAGCAAAAGACTAAATTTTTATTCTTAAATTTAAAATTTAAAATTTATATATCCCATAATTGCCTACTTGGCATTAAAGAGAAAGCAAGGTCAAAATCAGTGGTAAAACGAGCATTAATTACAGGCGTAACTGGACAAGACGGTTCTTATTTAGCTGAACTTCTCCTTGCCCAAGGCTATCAAGTTTTTGGCTTAGTCCGCCGTTCCAGTTCGAGTAATTTGGAGCGCATTAGTCACCTTGGGGGTAATGTTGAGATACTATCCGGCGACTTGTTAGATCAATCATCTTTGATGGATGTAATCACACAAGCCCAACCAGACGAAATTTATAACCTTGCATCCCAAAGCTACGTTCCTTTATCTTGGACACAACCAGCCCTCACTGCTGAATACACAGCATTAGGAGTTTCCCGTTTATTAGAATCGATTCGGCGATGTAAGCCTGATGCAAAATTTTATCAAGCCTCTAGTAGCGAAGTGTTCGGTCAACCTGACGAATCACCCCAGAATGAAAATACCGCTTTTCGTCCCCGCAATCCTTATGGTGTTGCGAAAGCTTATGCTCATTGGATGACTATTAATTATCGCCAACAATATAAGCTTTTCACTTGCTGCGGCATAACTTACACCCATGAATCTCCGAGGCGGGGTACGGAATTTGTATTTAGAAAAATTACCCACACTGTTGCTGCGATCAAACTTGGTTTAACCGACGAATTGAAACTAGGTAATTTAGATGCGCGTCGTGATTGGTGTTATGCCAAAGATGCTGTACAAGCTATGTGGTTGATGTTGCAGCAAGAGGAGCCTGATGACTATATCATTGCTAGCGGTCAAACTTACTCTGTGCAAGAGTTAGTCGAGTGTGCTTTCAATTTAGTAGGACTAAATTGGCAAGATTATGTTACCGTCGATCCTGCCTTTTATCGACCAAATGAACCTATGCAGCTAGTCGGTAACATTGAGAAAATCAAAAAAAATATAGGTTGGTGTCCACAGCATTCCTTTGAACAATTAGTCGAATTAATGCTCGATCGCGATTTAAAGGAACTAAGTTCAAAGACTGTTTGATAAAGTTTCTTTTAATGAATATTCTTATATTTGAGGCAGTCTTAAACAAAAGTCTCAATAGATTATGTTCAACAACTATCTTCCATTGCCAAAAAGAAAGGTACTCTTAGTAGTTGCCTATTCCTTACCAATTATTTTACTTTTGTGGTTTGTTATCAGTTTTAGCGTCAACGTCCCCTTTGGGGACGATTGGGATTTAGTAGGTCTTTTTGGCAAAATTTCTAGCGGTACTGCAAATTTCGGAGATTTTTTTGCTCAACATAACGAACATCGCATTTTTTTTCCAAAAATAATATTTACCATCCTTGCATTTTCCTCAAAGTGGAACATTAAATTGGAAATTTATTTTAGCCTTTTACTGGTTTTAATAAATTTCTTCATGTTATATAAAATTGCAGCTCATAGTGATAATACAAATAATAACTTATTATTTCATTTATTTAATTTTATAACTTGTATCATAAATTTTTCTTTAACTCAGTACGAAAATTGGTTGTGGGGATTTCAAATAGCTTGGTTCTTAATAAATACATGCCTAATACTAGCAGTTTTCATTCTGACTGTACCTCAAAAGTTGCATCCAAATTACAAACTATTATTTGCATCGCTATGCTGTTTGATTGCTAGCTTTTCGTCAGCTCATGGATTAGTATCTTGGCTGGTAATACTCCCATTAGTATACTTAGTTGAAGGAAGAACTAAACAGAAAAAAATCAGGATGTTGGTGTGGGTAGTACTTTTTGCTTTTTGTGTTGCTATTTACTTTATTGATTATGAAAAGCCTCCTCGACACCCTAGCATATTATTTATTTTACAGCAGCCATTAATTGCATATAAATATTTCTTCTCTCTCATAGGTTTTTCGTTAGGCAAATATATTTGGTTTCCTGTAGTTACTGGATCGATAATATTCTTCAGTTTTTTATTTTTTAATATTTTATGTCTCAAAAATTCTCAATCTGTTTTTTTCAAGAAAGCAGCCCCTTGGCTATCATTAGGTTGGTTTGCTATTTTATTTGCATTAATGACTACTGTTGGTAGAGCTGGTTTTGGTATTGAGCAAGCTACTAGTTCGAGATACGTAAGTGTTTCGATATTATTAGTCATATCCTGCCTGCAATTGTGCCGATTATGGATTTTATGTAAATGGCAAAATGATAAAAATATACATACATTTTCAGGGTTTTGTCTGGGATTTGTAATATCTATTTTGGTTTTTAACTCTACAAATAGTATTGCAGAAGGTCAAAATATTTTTATTCAAAGAAACTTTGGAAAAAGTTGCTTAGAGGTTATAAATTATCTAGATAGATCTATCAGGAATTCACCTAATAATTGTTTAAAGTTGCTTTATCCAAAAGAATTTCGTCTACCAAGATTAAGTAGAGTTCTTGAAGAATTAGAGTTTAGAAATTTTCCTAAAAATATTGCTTTTATCACTAAAACTAAGAAAGATCGCGGTTTTATTGATGGGGTAACATCAATAGAGCAACTATCAAATTTACGCAGGAGCGATAGTTTAAAAATCTGGGGCTGGGCTGTTCTTCCCGAAGCTCAAGAACAGCCCATCATAGTTTTACTATCCTATGGGAAAAGTCGATCATTTTTTGCTGCTGGGCTTGTGCATTTACACAGACCTGATGTAGCTAAAGTTTTCAACTCAAGTCTGTACAATAAATCGGGTTGGGAAGTAAATGTTTCTGTAAAGTCTATACCAGCAGGTGAAAATGTGATTAAGGCTTGGGTTTATGACCAGAAACGTCAACAGTTCAAACAGTTGAATGGCGAACTAAAGATAAAAGTAGTGGAATAAACAAGTAATCGAGTTTATAACCTGTTATATTTATCATGTGGAAAATCAAAGGAGTGATAAAGCCAAATGTTAAAAAAAATTGTTTTTAAAACTTCAAAACAAAAAATTCATCATCATTCACATTCAGAAAAAATATCAATTACATACTATCCAGAAGCACTAGCTCCAGCTCTATCAGTAAATCCTACTTTAGCAAAAAATGAACCCATCACGATAGATCCTGCAAAAGCTGTCAAGACTTTATCAATAGTCATTCCAGCTTACAACGAAGAATATTGCATAGTTCAAACTGTTCAAACTATTAGCAGAAGTTTAGAACAAGAAAACATAGATTACGAAATTTTAGTTGTTAACGACAACAGCAAAGATAATACAGAAAAACTATTACAGCAGCTTAATTATGAAAATAGTAAGTTGCGTTACGTCAATAATTATTATCCTAACGGCTTTGGCTTTGCAGTTCGCTGTGGGTTAGAAAATTTTACAGGAGATGCTGTGGCGGTAGTGATGGCGGATAGTTCAGATGCGCCAGAAGACATAATATCTTACTACCATAAATTGCAGGAGGGATACGATTGTGTTTTTGGTTCCCGCTTCATTAAAGGAGCTAGAGTCATTGACTATCCCCGCCACAAATTGATTGTAAATCGGTTAGCTAACTTATTTATTAAAATTTTATTTGGCTTAAATTTTAACGATACTACTAATGCATTTAAGATTTATCGCCAAGAGGTTATTGCAGGTATTTCGCCATTAGTATCTCATCATTTCAATTTAACTGTAGAAATGCCACTCAAAGCCATAGTTAGAGGTTATTCTTATACAACTATTCCCATTACTTGGAGAAATAGAACTACAGGAGTTTCCAAGTTAAAATTAAAAGAAATGGGCAGTCGATATTTGTTTATAGTCCTCTACATCTGGCTGGAAAAACATTTATCGCGTGGAGATTATCATCTCAGCAAAAATAGACTGCTAGGAAATCAAAGGTTAAAATCAAATGCCTGAAAAGATTTTGATTTTAGGAGGGGCTGGTTTTGTTGGCAGTTCTTTAGCGATTAATCTCAAACAGCATCATGAACAGTGGAAAATTATATGTTTTGATAACCTCCGCAGACGTGGTTCAGAATTAAATCTTCCTCGACTAAAACATTTGGGAATTGAGTTTATTCATGGTGATATTCGTGCTGCTAGCGATTTAGAACCTGGAATGTTTAACGTCGATACTATTATTGATTGTTCTGCTGAACCTTCTGTACTTGCAGGATTTGTTTCTCCACAATATGTCCTACAAACAAATTTAGTAGGAACTATCAATGTTCTGGAATTAGCTAGACAAATTGATGCTCGTTTGCTATTTTTATCTACTAGTCGTGTCTATCCTGTTGAAACACTAAAATCAATTAATTTAGTAGAACTACCAACCCGGTTTAGCATTGCTGTTGAACAGACAATACCGGGAGTATCTCATTTGGGCATTGCAGAGGAATTTCCACTGCAAAGCTACCGTTCTTTGTATGGTGCTACTAAACTTGCTTCAGAAATGCTGATTGAAGAGTATCGACAAGCTTATAATATTCAAGCAATAGTCAACCGTTGTGGAGTAATTACAGGGCCTTGGCAAATGGGTAAAGTTGACCAAGGTGTTTTTGTTTTGTGGTTAGCCGCACACCATTTTGAAAAATCTCTCAGTTATATAGGCTATGGCGGTACTGGTAAGCAAGTTAGAGATTTATTACATATTGAAGATTTGTTAGACCTAATTAATTATCAATTAGAACATTTTTCCCAATTAGATGGAGATGTTTTAAATGTTGGTGGGGGTGCTGACAATAGTTTATCTCTATTAGAAACTACTAGATTATGCGAGGCAATTACTGGTAAATCTATTTCGATTAAATCAGAAGAAATAGCCAGACAAGGTGACATCCCCATTTATATTACAGATTCTTCCAAGATAATTTCCCAAACTGGATGGAAGCCAACGATAAATCCCGAACAAACCCTCAGAGATATTTATCACTGGATTCTTGAGCATGAAACAATTCTCAAGCCAATTTTATCATAGACTAATGATTGTACTATGACGCGATTCAAAATATTATGCCAACAGTTTTAATTACTGGTTCATCTGGTTTAATTGGTTCCGAATCGGTTCATTTTTTTACCCAGAAAGGTTTTCATGTTCTGGGTATCGATAATAATATGCGGGCGGTATTTTTTGGAGAATGTGCATCAACAGAATGGAATCGTCGCATCTTAGAAGATAAATACGGTAATAGCTTTCGTCATTATGACATTGATATCCGCGATCGCTTTGCAGTAGAAAACCTATTTCAAGAATATTCCTCTGATATTTGTCTGATTATCCATACAGCAGCACAACCATCCCATGACTGGGCAGCAAAAGACCCTCATACAGATTTTACAGTTAATGCTAATGGGACTTTAGTATTACTAGAAGCAACTCGACAATATTGCCCTGATGCAACTTTTATATTCACCTCAACCAACAAAGTCTATGGCGATACTCCCAATTATCTACCCTTGAAGGAATTAGAAACCCGTTGGGAAATTGCACCAAATCATCAATATCAAAAAGGTATTGATGAGTCAATGACAATTGACAACTCCAAACATTCTTTATTTGGTGCTTCTAAAGTTGCCGCAGATATTTTAGTTCAAGAATATGGTAAATATTTCGGCATGAAGACTGTTACCTTTAGAGGAGGTTGCTTGACTGGCCCCAACCATTCTGGCGCTCAGTTGCATGGTTTTCTAGCTTACTTAATGAAATGTACTATTACTGGTGACACTTACACCATATTTGGCTATGAAGGTAAACAAGTCAGAGACAATATACACAGTTACGATTTGGTGAATGCTTTTTATCATTTTTATCGAAATCCTAGATGTGGCGAAGTTTATAATATGGGAGGTTCTCGACATAGTAATTGCTCTATGTTGGAAGCAATTTCAATTTGCGAAGATATCGTCGGTAAAAAGCTGCAATATTCTTATACAGAAGAAAATCGCTGTGGCGATCATATCTGGTACATTTCAGATGTGAGAAAATTCCGTTCTCACTATCCAAAGTGGAAATATAAGTATAATCTTCCACAGATATTAGAGGAAATTTATCATGCTCAAACATTGAGAAAACAAACTAATTTACAATTAACGAAATAATCTTTAAAAATTCTAGTTTAATCCCTTGTTCTCCTCATACTTTCAATCACCACAACTTTGTTTATATCCAATTTAGAAAATAAGTTATAATGCAGGATAAAGAAAAAATTGGCATTGTTTTAGCGACATATAATCCTGAAATTGAATATTTCCAAAAACAGATTCAGTCGATTCAAAACCAAACTTGGCAAAACTGGGTTTGTCATATTGTTGATGACTGTTCCCGACTTGAATATCAAGCTGAAATTCAAAAAATCGTTGAAAATGATTCACGATTTATCTGTCATTTTCACAACGATAACCTGAAGTCTTATCATAATTTTGAGCGTGGTTTACAATACTGCGTTGCAGACTCTACAATTACAGCGATCGCTTTTTCAGATCAAGATGATATTTGGCAAGCACAAAAGCTAGAAATATCAATGGCCAAGCTACGTTCAGAACAATTACTTTTAGTCCATTCCGATTTGGAACTCATCGACACTCACGACAAAACTATCAATCCTTCTACCTGGAGTTTTGAAGGGCGAAATCCAGAAAAAGCTACCGTAGAATTATTATTACTTCGCAACGTCTTCACCGGATGCTCTTTGTTATTTTGTACTTCTCTACTTACCTATATTCTTCCCTTTCCCCAACAAAATGAAATTGCTTGGTATCACGATTGGTGGGTAGCCTTGGTTGCTGTTCAACAAGGTAAAATTGGACATATTCACCAACCTTTAGTTCGCTATAGACTCCACAGTTCCAATACAGTAGGAGTTAGGCGAGATGCTGGCAAACTTTACGTTGAACTGATAGTATGGCTGAGTAAAAAATGTCGGATTACTGGTAAGAGTTATCTAATTCATCGTAACTTAAGCAAAGCATTTTATAACCGATTTCAGCATCAATTAAGTTTAAGTTGGACAGATCCTTTTGACGATGGACAATTAGATTTTGGTTTAGGTATTCTCAAACTTGGTTACCAAAGTTGGCGAAATAGATACGGTTCTGAAGGAATAGCTTTAAGGATTTGGATACTTAAGATTTTATTCGATATTCAAAAAATTTATCATCGGATATTTAAAAATTTGTCAGCGCATGAACAAAATAATATCTACAACAAATGAACCAGCAACAACTCATCTCAGTCTCAATTATTTTAGTTAACTATAATGGAGCAGAAATCTTACCAGATTGCGTAAATTCTATAGAACAATTTATCGATTTACCTAGCTACGAAATTATTGTTGTAGATAATGCTTCTAGCGATGGTAGTGTTGAATTAATTATCGAAAAATTCCCCCAAGTTCGTCTACTTAGACAAACTAAAAATCGCGGTTTTGGAGCAGGAAACAATGCAGGGGCAAAACTAGCTAGCGGCGAATTCTTGTTTTTTTTAAATACTGATACTATACTTACTAGTAATATTTTACCCCATTTAATTGGGTTGATGCAAGCAGACCGAAAAATAGGAATTCTTGGGCCGAAATTGCTCAATTCAGATGGTAGTTTGCAAATTTCTGTTTCACCTGCGTTAGGAATTAAAGGTGAATATCAAGCTCGTAAGATGCATCTAGATTATGTCAATAGCTCCGAGCAAGTTTTGATTGAGCAAAGATTTCAAGAAATTCAAGAAGTAGATATTGTTGTCGGGGCTGCTTTTTTGATTCGCTCAAGTTTGTTTCATCAATTAGGTGGTTTTGATGAAAACTTTTTCATGTATTTTGAAGAATCAGATTTATGTCAAAGAGCGCAAAATCAAGGATATAAAATTATTTACACACCTCTTGTATCTTTGGTTCATTTAAAAGGATATTCAATTCAAAAGTCAGCAAATGCAATGGCAATTGAATATAGACGTAGCCAAATTTATTATTATCAAAAACATCGCCCTTGGTGGGAGCAATTTATATTACGTATATATCTTTTTTATAAATTCTTTGGGGAATTTTTAACTACAGCTAATCCCAATAGTCTGAAAATTATTAGTTTGTTATTTTCCGTGAAAAGGTCTGTGATTTAAGCAAGTGTTTAATGAGATTTTCTATGCCGATTTTAGCAAATTTATCTTTTGCTCCAACTCAACCGACTGGTTGGTTAAGTTATAGTTTAAATTTATTAAAAGAAATAAAAGACTTAGATATTGAGGTATTAAGCCCCAGGGAAATTTCTGGGATGAAATGTCATCATTCACCAGTAGATATAACGACTGATTTTGGGATGAAAGGGCATTTAAAGCGCCTGCTGTGGACTCAATTTCAACTGCCAAATATTTATGAAAAAATGCAGTCTAAATTGCTATTTTCTCCTATCCCAGAGGCTCCTTTATTTTCTTCATGTAACTATGTTGTGACTGTCCATGATTTAATTCCTTTAAGGTTTCCCCAATGGTTTTCGATAACCCAACAACTTTATTGTAGTTATTATATTCGTGGTGTTATCCAACAATCAAAACACGTTATTTGTAATTCCCAAGCAACAGCTAAAGATTTCAGCAAATTTTTGGGAGTTGCTGAGGAAAAAATGACTGCGATCGCACTAGGATACGACAGCGAAAATTTTCGTTTTCTAAATTTACCAAGGCAAAATTATTTTCTTTATTTAGGAAGGCATAATCCTCATAAAAATCCGGAACGTTTAATTAGCGCCTTTGCTGGATTATCTAACTACAAAGATTATCAACTGTGGTTAGCAGGGCCAAGCGATCGCCGTTACACCCCGACTTTAAAAGCCCAAGTCGCACAACTCGGCATCACCAATCAAGTAAAATTCCTAGACTACGTTCCTTACAGCGAATTGCCAAAAATCATCAATCAAGCCATCGCCCTCGTCTTCCCCAGTCTCTGGGAAGGCTTTGGTTTACCCGTCCTTGAAGCAATGGCTTGCGGTACCCCCGTAATTACCTCAAATCTCTCCTCCCTACCAGAAGTCGCCGGGGACGCGGCGATTCTCATCGATCCCTACAACATCAGAGAAATTACAGAGGCGATGGAGGCGATCGCCACTGATTCAGAATTGCGATCGCGCCTTTCTCAGGAGGGACTTATTCACTGTCAACAATTCACTTGGCAAAAAACAGCAAAAGCCACCGCCGAAGTATTATCCCGCTACGTGTAGAATATTACCGTTGAGTAGAAGACACGGGGATGGGGAGATGAGGGAGATGAGGGGGATGAGGGAGCAGGGGAAGCAGGGGAGGCAGGGGGAGATAAAATAACCAATGCCCAATGCCCAATGCCCCATGCCCAATGCCCAATGCCCAATGCCCCATGCCCAATGCCCAATGCCCAATAACAAATCCTTATGAAAGCACTAATTCTCTCTGGCGGTAAAGGTACACGGTTGCGTCCCCTCACTTACAGCGGTGCAAAACAACTCGTACCAGTTGCTAATAAACCTGTTTTATGGTATGGCATTGAAGAAATGGTTGCTGCTGGTATTACTGATATTGGCATCATCATCAGCCCGGAAACTGGTGGCGAAGTTCAAGCAAAAACGGGAAATGGTGAATACTTTGGGGCGAAGATTACCTACATATTACAAGACCAACCAGCCGGACTTGCTCACGCCGTCCAAATCGCCCATCCGTTTTTAGGGGATTCTCCATTTATCATGTATTTGGGCGATAATCTGATTCAATTAGGCGATTTAAAGTACTTTCTTGAACAATTTAGCCAACAACAGCCCGATGCTTTAATTCTCTTACGTCCTGTGACTAATCCTACCGCCTTTGGTGTGGCTGAGGTCGATGATACCGGAAGGGTATTGCAGTTAATTGAAAAACCGAAAATTCCTCCTTCAAATCTGGCATTGGTAGGAGTTTATTTCTTTTCTCACATTATCTTTGATGCGATCGCCAATATTCAACCTTCCACTAGAGGCGAACTGGAAATCACTGATGCTATTCAATACCTAATCGATCAACAAAAACAAGTCGTCGCTCACAAACTCCAAGGTTGGTGGTTAGATACAGGTAAAAAAGATGACTTATTAGAAGCTAATCGGTTGATTCTCGATACTTATTTGACAGCATCAAATCTCGGCGAAGTTGATGCCCAAAGTCAGATTATTGGGCGAGTGAAAATCGGTGCAAAATCCCAAGTCATTAATTGTACAATCCGTGGACCAGTAATCATTGGTAACAATTGTCATCTAGAAAACTGCTTCATTGGCCCTTATAGTAGTATTGCTAACAATGCCATACTCATTGACACAGATTTAGAACACAGCGTGATTTTAGAAAATGCTAAAATTGCCGGAATCCATCAGCGCATTATCGATAGCGTCATTGGACAACGCGCACAATTGACTCTTGCACCCCGTCGCCCAAAAGCTTTACGATTTCTCATTGGTGATGATTGTCAAATCGAACTCACGTAAAATTTCCTTGTTAAAAATCAGGAAAAATACACCCAAAGTGTTATGCTACTAACTGTATTTATTCTAAAAATTCAGAATTCAGAATGGGCTACGTCCTACTGCGCTAACAGAATTAATAAGAGTGAGATAGGCTGACTTAAATAATTTGAACAAAATCAAGCAGTACGCGATAGTTGATTGTTCAAATATTCTGACTACTGGATTCTGAAAATTTCTTCAAAAGATTAACATTGCGGCAAATTACTCACAACAATATTAATGAGCATTACATATACCAAAATTCCCGAAGTTATACAAATCGAACCCAAAGTATTTACAGACGATCGCGGTTTTTTCTTTGAAGCTTATAACCACCAAAAATTTACCCAAGAAACTGGTATTGCTGCGAACTTCGTCCAAGATAACCACTCTTGTTCCAAGCAAAACGTTTTGCGGGGATTGCATTATCAAATCCAACAACCCCAAGGTAAACTCGTTCGCGTAATTGCCGGCACCATTTTTGATGTAGCCGTAGACATTAGAAAAAGTTCGCCCACATTTGGTAAATGGGTGGGTTATGAACTCAGTGCCGAGAACAAACGCCTACTTTGGATACCAATCGGCTTTGCTCACGGCTTTCTCGTACTTTCAGAAACAGCTGAAGTGCTGTATAAAACTACAGATTACTACGCACCCCAAGGCGATCGCACAATTATTTGGAACGATCCAGATATAGGTATAGATTGGCCTTTGAATGGTTCACCAATTTTATCAGCTAAAGACCAAGCCGGTAAATCTTTGAAAACTGCCGAAATCTTTGATTGAGTACTTTTGTTAACTTAAAACTACAGCCCTAAAATCCGAAGCGAAAACTTTTAATGCTATGCCAGTTCAAAGTCCATCTCGTTTGTACTCCATTGAAGAATATCTCGCCCTGGAAGAAAACGCAGAATATCGCAGTGAATACCGAAATGGAGAAATTGTACCCATAACAGGTGGTTCCCTGAATCACAACCAAATTGTTGTTAACTTAATAATTGCTTTGACCCTGACTCTTAAAGAGCAAAATTATCGCCTTTACACCAGCGATTTGCGCCTGTGGATTCCTCACTATCGTCAATATACTTACCCAGATATTTTAATTATTAAAGGCGATCCCATATTTGAGGAAGGACGCACTGACACAGTTGTTAATCCTAGCATTATCTTTGAGGTTCTTTCCCAATCCACTAGCAGCCGCGATCGCGGCGATAAATTCGCCTATTATCGCTCCATTGCCGAATTTCAAGAATATATATTAATCGATCAATACAAAATACACAGCGAACAGTTTAGCAAAACCACAGAAGGTAACTGGCTGTTTAGCGAATCCGAAGACGAAAATGGAGTTTTAACTTTAGTCTGGGCCAACTGTCAAATTCCCCATCGTCAGATTTACGATCGCATTCAATTCGAGAATTAATTAGGATGAGTAAATCAATTCTGCTAATTGGTAGCAATGGCCAAGTAGGTCAAGAATTACAACAAATTCTTCCATCCTACGGCAATGTTATCTCAGTGGCACGCCCAATAGTAGACCTTACCGAGCCTGATACCCTCCGTAGCATTATCAGAGCAAAGCAACCGCAAATCATCATTAACGCTGCTGCTTATACCGCCGTAGACAAAGCCGAAAGCGAATCAGAAATTGCCACCGCTGTTAATGCTACTGCACCTTTAATTCTCGCCGAAGAAAGTCAAAAACTGGGAGCTTTCTTAATTCATATTTCCACCGATTACGTTTTTGATGGTAATAGCTGTCGCCCATATCAAGAAACCGATGCCACAAATCCCTTGAGTGTCTATGGCAAAACCAAACTTGCAGGAGAACAAGCAATTCAAGAAAATTGCACCCATCACCTCATCCTCCGCACAGCTTGGGTTTATGGAAACTTTGGCAAAAATAACTTTGTCAAAACCATGTTGCGACTCGGTGCCCAACGCCCAGAACTGCGTATCGTCGCCGATCAAATTGGTAGCCCCACTTGGGCAAAAGATATAGCCGCAGTCATCGCCGAAATTATTCCCCATTTAAGCTTAGATATTGCAGGCACATACCACTACACTAATAGCGGCGTTGCTAGCTGGTATGACTTTGCTATTGCCATTTTTGAAGAAGCCCAACAGCTGGGGCTTCCTCTAAAAGTTGAAAATATCATCCCCATTACCACCCCCGAATATCCCACACCCGCCCGCCGCCCTCCCTATTCCGTCCTCGCTTGTGGCAAAATTTCCACACTTCTAGGAAAATATCCCCCCCATTGGCGACAACAACTCCGGCAAATGCTCAAAGATTGGGGATGAGGGAGATGAGGAGAGAAGTCTGAGCGCCGGCTTCCGGCGATGGCTTCGCCAACGCCAAGGGCGAACAGAACTTCGGAGGGATGACGGGGATGAGGGAGTGTGGGGAGTGTGGGGGGAAAGATTTCTTCCCCATCCTCCCACACCTCCCACACCTCCCACACTTCCTGGAAAGCCCCATGCCCAATGCCCAACGCCCCATGCCCTATCCCCTTTTCAAAACTCCTATTTCTTGTTGTATTGGCAAGACATTTAAAACATCAGTTTGGGAACAATATTTTAAATCTTCTTCACAGTCGAGACGCAATAGGCGTTGCCCGTGACTAGCTTGATGGAATAATCCTAATAAGTTATCTTGCCAATGAGAGTAAAGAGCGATCGCACTAATTACTTCATCATTACCAGCTAATTCCTCTGGTAAAATCTGGGTTTGCTCTAAAACACTGTGAGCGATCGCACCCGCACAAACTGTATCCTCTAGAGAGAAACTACCTTCCCAGCCTGAGCCGACAATCCACACTGTCTCTGGTTGCTTTTCTAGAAGAAATTCCACCACCGCTGCTCGGTTGAGCATGGCTGCGGCTAATACATTTGGCGAGTCTTGTACCCGTTGTAAAGCACGAGTGCCATTTGTGGTACTGATAAATAACCGCCGCCCCTGCACCAATTCTGAAGTACAGTCCAGGGGAGAGTTGCCCAACTCAAAGCCCGCTACTTTAGCGCCGCCGCGTTCTCCAGCCCGCAAACGTTTTTCGGCAGGCCATTGTTCGCTAACTGCGATTAGTCGATCTAAATCACTGAATACTTGTACAGCTTCGCCTCCAGCTGCCAAGACAGTTACTATTGTGCTAGTGGCTCGCAAGACATCAACTGCGATCGCACATTCTGGCGCTTTATCCGTTGGAGTCAATTCCGGAGTGTGGTATACAAATAGCTTCACGCGCTGGATACACCTGCTTTTATACTACTGCGGCAAACAAATAACATTCTACCTAGTTAGTGTCACTAACTAGAGCTACAATTGCTCCGACAATTTTTTTTAGCATCAGAATACACAATGTATCTCATTAGATACATAAATGGGAGTGGGGAGTGGGGAGTGGGGGAGATGGGGGAGATTGGGGAGATGAGGGAGATGAGGAGGATGGGGGGGGATGAGGGAGATGAGGGGAAAGCTGATTTTAATATTTTTAGACTTTCAGATTTGCTGCACTATCTTGTAATCTAAAACAAGAAAGCTAACAGTTATGGGGCATGGGGCATTGGGCATGGGCATGGGGCAAAGAGGGGGTGTGGGAGGCATAAATTCTCTTTCTCCCCACACTTCCCCATCTCCCCATCTCCCCATCTCCCCATCTCCCTCATCCCCCTCATCCCCCTCATCCCCCTCATCTCCCCCACTCCCCACTCCCCCACAAAACTATGGCACCTTTACCCGACTATCGCCCTAAACAACTATCTCTAGGCCCTTTAGAAGCGGAAATTTTAAATATCGTCTGGGAACTTGGTTCAGTCACAGTCAAAGATGTCCACGATCGCATTCTCTCCGATCCCAACCGCGAATTAGCTTACACTTCTGTGACAACTGTTCTGCGACGCCTCACCGATAAAGGTTGGCTGGCTTGCGACAAAAAAGGGCGGGCATTTTATTGGCGTCCTTTGCTGAGTAAGCAACAATCACAAGTAATCAAAGCCCACGAACAATTACAGCGATTTCTCGCGGTGGGTAATCCTGATGTCATTGCAGCCTTCGCTGATAGTCTCGATGAAGCAGCCAGCGAGCAAATAGCAGCCATCGCCAAACGCATACAATCTGCACGCCAAGCCAGGGAGGAAAAATGATGCATCTAATGATGATTTTGATTGCTTTGGCAGTCGCCTGGTGGTTAAGATTCTCTTGGAAAGAACCCCAAGGCAATTGGAGTTTGCGGTGGCGGCGATCGCTATTTTTGTTTCTCTTCCCCCCCTTGTTAATTTTTATGACAGCGATCGCTGTTTTGTTCATGGGACCCCAAGGCAATATGGGCGGGATGTACACAGGCTCAATCAGTTACGTCCTGGCATTAATTTATTTAGGAATTTTTGCCATTTTATGCATTCAACTTGCCTTTCAAGGTTGGCAGTCTGTGGAATCTGCCCGTAACTGTCCCCTGGTGAATTTGGGGGACAAACGAGCCAGACTCTTGCAAACACAAGCGATGTTTGCAGGGCAAATTGGTTTTTGGCATCCGGAATTAGTGGTAAGCGTTGGATTACTGCAAACTCTTTCCCCAAATCATTTAGAAAGCGTCTTAGCACACGAACAAGGGCATTACCAATACAGGGATACATTCTGGTTTTTCTGGCTCGGTTGGGTGCGTTCCTGCACCGCCTGGTTACCAAATACAGAGCCTTTGTGGCAAGAACTGTTAGCTTTACGGGAACTCCGCGCCGATAGTTATGCAGCATTGCAGGTAGATCCTTTGGTGTTGGCAGAATCACTGCTTTTGGTAGTCAGTAGCAGCCCTATGTCATCAGAAATTTGCTGTGCGGCATTGGGTTCTGCTAACGTAGATCGCTTAGAACAAAGAGTAGAAGCTTTATTAGCACCACCAGAACCAACCCCAGAAGCTCAATTGCATTCCTGGCATAACTTTCTATTAGCGTTTATACCTTTAATAACTGTGATATTTCACACTTAAGTTAAATTTAGCAAGCGATGTTAATAATAAATGTAGAGACGTAGCAGTGCTACGTCTCTACATAATTTTTGCAGGTCAATACATTAAAGGTGCAGGTCAATACATTAAAGGTGCAGGTCAATACATTAAAGGTGCAGGTCGATGCATTAAAGGTGCAGGTCAATACATTAAAGGTGTAGGTCAATACATTAGTGTAGTGCTGGCTTATTCTTCTTCTAGCAACTGTTCTACATATTTTTGCACCAAGTAGCTTTCCTTGCTGTTTCCATTCCTTCACCGGATCAGAAAAAGCTTGACGATTTAGCGGTCTACTCCTCCAACGATTTCGCAGTTGTAGTTGCCATCCCGGAACGTGATTCAGTAAACCTTAAACCTGTCAGAGCAATTTATTGAGTGAATAAAAATTAGCTCTGCGATTATACTTTTAAAAAATAGAAATTATTTCAAAAATAAATTGCGATCGCTTCGCTCAACTTGAATATTAAAATTGGCAAAACTCTGCGTTCCTTTGCGTTTACTCTCTGTCCCTTTGCGTTGAAAAAGGTAGTATTTTTAACGCAGAGCGATCGCAAAGGTTTAGGACTTACGCATTGACGCAAAATACAAAGTATGCACAGTTTGAAAACCATAATCTATCGTAGGGGCACAGCATTGCTGTGCCCCTACAACGCGGGTTTACCTATCATCAAAGAACGATTAATCAAAGCCTGAAACGAACTATTTTCGTAAATGCATACCATGATTAATTTGTATAGTGCGTAAGTCCTAAGGTTGGCGCAAAGGAACGCCGACAGAAAAAAGGTGGTTAGAAACCGCATCTACAGTGTTGAAAGGCAAGTGCTATGGATTTAAGAATTGTAGAGCGAATGCAAATCAAGATGGTAGATTTTCGTACAACTTGGGTAACCTAACAGCAGGCATCGCCTAAGTGCATTAGAGTTTTTATTCTTCTTTATAAGTGCTTTTTAAATTTTGCCCAGATACAGAGTGCCTTGTCGCAGACATCGCACTCATTCAATTAACATCAGGAGCTAGCAGAGCATAAATGAGTCTACTGTTAAAATGTCTTTTAGCGGTCAACAACAATCACCTCAACCGTTATAAAAAACTACTAACTGGCCTTGTTCTCTTACTGTGCTACCTGAACTTTGGCATACAATCTGCTCAAGCTGAAGGCAGTCGCACCCTATATCCCAGTAACGCCCCAGCCAGCAGTAGCAGAGCTAACCTAGAGTGGCGTACTGATACTTATGGCGGTCTGGTGCTGCGAAGAACTTTACTCAAAGTCTATGCGAACAAAGATGAGTATATTCTTTTGGGTTCCAGCGCAGTTGGGGTAAATAGTGGTAATGTGCGCGTTTACAACCCCGGTCGTGTCAGTGGCAGTATTGGCAGTGAAACTGTTCCCGGCACAGCAGATTTTGTGTGTACTTCTCAAGCTGGGCGGGGCTTTATCTCAACTCGCCAACAGGAGTTAAATGGTCCCCGTGCGATTTCTGGCGGAGGTAATCCCAACGGCTATATTCCCTGCTACTACCAGGCTCCATCCACTGGAGTTTATGACATCGTTTTCTATGGGCCTCAAGGCGGTAACTCTGCAAATAATGGCAGTCCCACTGGTGAAATTGATTTGAGTAGTGGGAACAACTTTAATGCTCAACAAGGAACTAGTGTTGCAGCTTGGGATGTAACAGTGCGGAGTAGCGATCAAACTTCAACAACTGACTTAAACGGGCGGTTATTCAGCTATTATCTGGCATTATTTACCGGTAATAACGGTCGATATCTCAACTTCCCAGTTTATCCAGTAACCACAGATGGCTTCCGATATAAAGTAGAACTCAGAGGCACAGATCCGAATGGATTTGTTCTCTATGGCAATCAAACTGGCTTTTTTGACAGTGATGGGATAACGCCTCTCTACCATGACATACTGGGGGCTGATAGTCAGCTGGCAAATCCGCAAGGTGGTGTTAGCTTAGCTCGTCCCCAATACGCTACCTTTTTGAACTCCATCGACAGCAACGTACTTCCATACGTTGAGCGTTACGGACGAAATGGCACTTTAGAAGGAACTGGCATTCCCCTTAGCCCAATTATCCCTGTTGTTAGTAATTTACAATTCAACGGCACAGCTGGAGGAAATAACAGTTCTTACAGCACAGGGGGTACTTTGAGCTTTGACAGCAACGTTTCAGGTACTTACGAACTAGTTATCAGCCGAGACGGCAGCAATTTCGATCCTACTAACTCCCAAAACCGTCTTTTGCGAGGAATTATGCCTACAACTGGACAACAAGCAATTAATTGGGACGGTAAAGATAACAGTGGCAATTTTTTCCCAGTTGGCAGTGATTACAAAGTTAGTGTCAGAACTTATGGAGGTGAATATCACTTTCCCCTGCTGGATGCGGAAAACAATTTTACTGGTGGTCCTACGATTACAATGCTGAATGCCACTAATCCCATAGGCAATACTAGAGGATTTTACGACGATCGCGGTTATAAAACCATTGGTGGTACTCAAATTGGTACATCTGGTCAAGTACTCTGTGGAATTAATCCACCAAACCCAGCCTTCAGCAACCCAATTAACGGTTTTGACACCGCCAGCAATGACCGGAAATTTGGTCAGTCTGGTAACGCTGGTAACGCTGGAACTTCATGCAACGGCTCTTTTGGAGATACCAAAGGCTTGGATTTATGGACTTATTATCCCGGTCAAACTGCACCAACTCCATTGAACATTATTGATACAGTTTCATCTAATAATGTTGGCAAAGTCATCATCAATGAAGTTTTATATAACGAAACTGGCGCAACTACTAACACTAACGATGAATTTATTGAAATTTATAATCCATCTTCATCCGCTGTAAATTTAAGTGGTTTCAAGTTAGCAGATGGACACTTAACTGCTGATGATAATGATACTACTAACGGCTTTACTTATACATTTCCTAACAATACAATTTTGCAACCAGGGCAATATGCTGTAATTTGGATTGGTGATAATAACGCCAACCATCAAGCAACAGGAGCAGCTTTTCAAACTTGGTTAGGACAAACTCCCAAACTCAACAATTTGGGTGATGATATTTGGTTGTATGATAATCAAAATCAAATTATTGACTATGTTGCTTACGGTAGTGGTAATGAAATTAATACACCTCCTGCTAGTGTTTTGAATCTTTGGGATAATACATACCAGTCTTCCTTAATTGGGGCTAACACTGGACAGTCTATCAGCTTAACTCCCAATGGACAGGATACCAATACCAGTGCTTGCTGGGAAGCAGCTACGAGTGGGAACGCCAGCACACGATGTCCAAATTATCTACCAACTAGAGACACTGACACCATAGGTACTCGGGTTAACAGCGTCGGCGAAAACAATAACGGTGCGACTGTTGCGAATGCAAAGCTTTTGTTAGTGAAACGCATCACCCGCATCAATAATCAAGATTTAACCGACATAGTAGATGGTCGTAGCGACGTGGCGATAAATGCTGCCAATTATACACCAGAACCTTACGCTTCTGACGATGACGACGCCAAATGGCCTGCTGGCTATCTGCGGGGAGTGATTAACGCGGGGACGGTGAAGCCAGGAGACGAGTTGGAATATACTATTTACTTTCTTTCCAAAGGACCCAACGATGCTACCAACGTTAAATTCTGCGACTTAGTTCCTAGTAACGCTACTTTTGTCCCCACTGCCTTCAATGGTAATGCACCTAGTGATGGCGGCTTACCAGGAGCAAATCAAGGTATTGCCCTTGCAGTGAGTTCTAGCACTCCTACAGTTTACCTGAGCGATGTTGAAGATGGCGATCGCGGACGTTTTTACCCAGCTAACGAGTTAGCACCATCATCCTGCGGTACTAACACCAATGGCGCTGTAGTGGTGAATATCACCCGGAGTCCAGATTTACCAACTTTAGTCAGAGACATTTACGGTTTCGTCCGCTTCCGCGCCAAGGTGAAATAAAAAAGTTAGGAGTTAGGAGTGAGGAATTAGGAGTTAGGAGTTAAGAGTGAGGAGTGAGGAATTAGGAGTTAGGAGTTAAGAGTGAGGAATTATGAATGAGTTGTTAGAAGTTATGAGTTTTTAATCTTTAATCCATCACTCCCAACTCCCAACTCCCAACTCCCAACTCCCAACTCCCAACTCCCAACTCCCAACTCCCAACTTCCAACTCCTAACTCCTAACTCCTAACTCCTAACTGTTTTACCTACCCACCACTAACTGGCGGAATTAACACAACTTCATCACCATCTTGTAGCAGGGTATCTGGTTCGACAAATATGAGATTAATTCCAAAGCGGGTGACATCACGCCATTGGGAGAGTTCGGGGTGTTCGGCTATGAGGCGATCGCATACTGCTTTCACCGGAGTACCATTGGGAAATTCCAGTACCAGTTCTGAAACCTGAAAGGCTTCTTGATAAGCGGCGAACAATTTGACGGTAACGGTGATTGCAGATTTAGACATACAAGATGGTTTGGCAGCGCGAGCAAGTATTTTAATGTTTGACAAGCACCCTGAATTCTTGAAATTTATTATACATTACTAAGCAGGTGGGCACAAACAAACATCGAATAATATTGCCACACTCAAGTAATACCCTTAGCTGTATGAGTTATTGCCTCAATCCCAAGTGTCCAAATCCTGCCGATTTAATGAATGCCAACGGTAACGTTTTTTGTCGTAACTGTGGGGCAAACTTGTTACTAAAAAACAAGTACCGAGTAATTAATTTATTGGGTAGTGGAGGCTTTTCTCGGACTTTTGAAGTGGAAGATTGCGGGAGAAAAAAAGTACTCAAGGTTTTAAATTTATCTTTATTTAGTGATTCAGACAAAAAATCTAAGATAGTTGATTTGTTTAAGCGAGAAGCTGAGGTGTTAATTCGCTTAAATCATTCAGGAATTCCTCAAGTTGAGCCAGATGGATATTTTGAGTTAAATTTTCCAGATTGTCCAGAGCCATTGTATTGCTTGGTAATGGAAAAAATTGAGGGTTTAAATTTACAACAATGGTTACAAAATCGGGGTAATGAACCTATCACACTAGAAATAGCGATCGCTTATTTCAAACAAATACTAAAAATTTTAGAGCAAGTTCATGCTCAGGGGTATTTTCATCGGGATATTAAACCAGCAAACATTATGCTTAAACCCGATGGAAAACTTGTGTTAATTGACTTTGGAGCAGTACGCGATTTAGCACAAACTTATGTGCAACAACAAAATGAAAATACCATAGTTGGGACAGTGGGTTATTCATCACCAGAACAAATGAAAGGCACTGTAGTCATGCAATCCGATTTTTTTGCCTTAGGACGAACTTTTGTACATTTACTAACTGGAAAGTCGCCATTTAATCTGGAAGAAGACCACCAAACAGGTAAGTTAATGTGGCGCGATCAAGTTACATTTCACTCAAATCATTGGAGAAATTGGTTAGATAAATTTAGGTGGCGATCGCTTTTTGATTTACTTGATGAAATGATGGAGCCATACTGGAAAAATCGCCCAGAAAATACCCAAGTAATTTTACGACGCCTGAATCATCCAATTAGCTTACCACGTATTAAACCTTCCCTGGCTGGTGCAGTGATTTTGTTAGGAGTTGGATTACCTAGCACTTATTGGTATTTAAACGGAGTAAATGGATGTTCAAAAATTTGGCTGAGGAATTTTCCCCAAGAAGATAGTATCAGTTGTGGCGAAGAAATTCTGTTACCAAATATCAATATGAGAGTAACAGAAAAAGAACGAGGAGTAAAGGCGATCGCAGCGGGTAATTACCAAGATGCAATTAATTGGTTTGAGAAGGCATGGCAAAAATATCGTGACCCGGAAACCTTGATTTATCTGAATAACAGTCGTTTAGAACTTGAAAAAATTAAAGCCTACACTATTGCTGTTGTCGCTCCTATCAGCAATAATAATGACAACATATACACAAGTCAAGAAATATTGCGTGGTGTTGCACAGGCACAAAATGAATTTAATCAAAACTACAAAACTAAAAAAATCGGTCTAAAAGTTTTGATTGCCAGTGATAATAATCAAAATAAAGATGCTCAAAAAATAGCAGAAACTTTAGTAAGTAAGGATGATATTTTAGCTGTTATCGGTCATTTCAGAAGTGATACAACTTTAGCCGCAATCAAAGTTTATCAAGAACACCAATTATTATTAATTTCTGCTACAGCCACATCAGAAACCCTATCTACATCTTGTACATTAGATTATCCTAATTGTTTTTTTCGTGTTGTTCCTAGTAATCGTGTTATTGCCCAAACCTTAGCTAATTATCTGAAACAAGAAAATAAATTAAACGCTGCAATATTTTTTAATCCTAATAGTGATTATAGTAAATCTTTGCAAGGACAAATGAAAGGTAGACTTTCTGACTTAGATGGAAAAATAGTTACGGAGATACCTTTATATGACAACGTAGAATCTACTGTAAATAAAGTGAAAGAACAGAAAGCAAATGTAATTGTTTTATTTACAACAACTGATGGTCTAACTTCTGATTCCGCAGTTCAGGTAATTGAATACGCGAAAAAACACAAATATTTAGTTGTCGGTGGAGATAGTTTAGATAATAATAAGCTTCTCAAAGCGTTGGTAGGTAATCAAGCAGGCGCAGTAGTGGCTATACCTTGGCATTCGAGAAGTAAATTAAATCGAGATTTTCCCCAACAAATGGCGAACAATTGGGGAAAAACAGGAAATTGGCACACTGCATTATCTTACGATGCAACTCGTGTATTGTTGACAGCGTTAGAAAAAATACCATCACCTAGTCGTGAAAGTGTGCAGCAAGCGATCGCTGAGACTAATTTTAAATCAAATGGTGCAACAGGTGTAATTTCTTTTAAACCAAATGGCGATCGACGACAGGACAATATTCATTTAGTAAAAGTTGAAAAAAATCCTAAGACAGGACAAATTGAATTTGTACCTTTGGATTTATCAAAACAATTTTCGGATGATTAAATTTTAGTTTTTTAAACTACAAATTAATATTAGGACTTACGCAAAAATAGCCAAGACGCTAATTTATCGAACCGCCAAGACGCCAAGAACGCCAAGAGTTCGTAGAGTTTGCGTAAGTCCTAAATATAAGCGAAACGGGCGGTTAGAAACCGCGTCTACACAAACAAAAGCTACCGATCCTGGGTTAAAATCTTAGTCAGCGTAGGCGGACTTTGCCTGTGTAGCCGCGAATTCCATTCGCCGGGGCTTAAGTTGACACGTATGAGCAATGTTCCCTATAACGCGGGTTTACGTATCATCAAATAACGATTAATCAAAGCCTGAAACGGACTATTTTCATGGTTGAATTACTTCACTCATCTATGCGTAGCAGTTTGCGATAAAACCCTTGTGAAAAATCGGTGGCACGATAACGTTTATAATTTTCCATAAGTTCAATTAGATAATTAATAAACTCGAAACTAGCCAGCATCAATTCATAACTCAGTTCAGCATTGCCATCAAACTGTACTCGGCAACGTGTTAAATCTGAAGGTAGGGTAGCAACATTCCAGGAAGCGACAAAAGGAACATGCTCACTAGCTTCTATGTTTCGGTGTCCCTCCAAAACTCCTTTTTGATAAAGACTAATGGCAAAGGGTAAAAAATTCCTTTTAGCGCCTTGAACGTAAGGCAAGTATACACTGGCTTGTTGTTGAGTGGCTGGTTGGAGTTGATCGATAGACATTATTAAATATTCCTCAAGTTAGTTGGCAACTGGGGATAGGCTCTTAGTAGTATTCCCAAAAAATGTGTCTAAAGCACATGGTGGGGAGATCTCCCTACTCCCTTCTCCCAGACTTAGGACGAGTAGTTTTTACTGCTGCTGACCTATTTTGCAAAATTGCAATTTCCCTTTGAGCATCTTGATAGCTATCTTTTTGGCCTTGCTGTTGGAATAGTTTTGCAGCTTTTTTGAAATCTGCGATCGCTCCTTGTTTATTTTTCTGCTTGGCGCGAATTACGCCCCGATTATAATAGGCTAAGGCGTTGTTAGCATCAATGGCGATCGCTTGGGAATAATCTTGATTTGCAGCTTTTTTATTTCCCAGTTCGAGATAAGCGTTACCACGGTTATTGTAAGCTGCGGCATCGTTAGGATCTAATTTGAGTGCTTCGCTATAATCTTCAATAGCGCCTTTATAATCTCCAAAAGAAAAGCGGTGAATACCCCTATGGATGTAAGCAGCAATAAATTTTGGATCGATTTGTAAAATCGTATTGTAATCTTCAGTAGCTTCTATTTTGTTTCCTAAATCGCTGTAAATATCACCACGATTTAGATAAGCTTCTATATATTTAGGATTAATGTTAATTGCATCGGAATAATCTTGCAGGGCTGCATATTTTTGCTTATTAATAACTTGAGTTAAACCCCTTTGATAATAGGCTTTGGCATCACTAGGGTCAATTTTAATTATTCTATCAAAATCTTGGATTGCTGCTTGTGGAAGCTTGAGGCGACGACGGAGAATACCTCGCTGCAAGTAGGCTTCGGTATACTCAGGTTTGATGGCGATCGCTTTGCTAAAATCTCCTAGTGCCCCTTTATTATCTTTCAGTTGAACGCGGGCTAATCCTCGTCCATAATATGCGTATGCATCTTGAGAATTTAATTTAATTGCTTGGGTATAATCAGCGATCGCTTCTTTATACTTTCCTAATCCATACAAAGCAAATCCTCGGTCATAATAGGCATTAGCATCTTGAGGATTGAGTAAAATTGCCTCACTAGAGTCTGCTTGTGCTTGCTCATAATCTCCTAAACGATAATAAGCATCGCCTCGCTTATTATAAGCCAAAGCATTTTTTGGTTCTAATTCAATCAGCTGATTAAAATCTTGAATTGCTCCTTCATAGTTAGCTGCATCATATTTATTAATTCCCTCTTGATATAATTTTTTTTGAGGATTACTTTCAAATTTTGGCAACTGCCAAAACCAAGTTGCAACACCAAGTGTGACACAGCCGACTATCCCTGTCATTACTAAGAATAATTTTTTTTGATACTGGTTTTGCTGTTCAAGACTTGTTAACTTTTTCAAATCTTCTAAAACTTCGGTTGCATACTGATAGCGCTTTCGATAATCAACGCGCACCATTTTATTAATAATTTTTGCTAATTTTTTATTAATTTTTAAATGTTTATTCTGCCAAATTATTTCACCTGTTAGCCGATTCTTCTGGCTTCGCAGATGAGATATTTCGTTTCTTGGTAATCCCAGAAGTGCAGCGATCGCAACTACACCTAAAGCATAGATATCACTGTTATATTTCAGGTTACCATTAGCTTGCTCTATAGGCATATATTCGAGACGCTCGAAATTCGCGATCGCTTCATTAATCGTATTAAAATCAACTAAAACTAGCTTTTTATCTGAATCCCGGCGAATAATATTTTCTGGTTTAATATCTTGATGAATCACTCCACGGCTATGCACAACTACCAAAATTTCTAATATCTCTGATAAGAGATTAATTACTTGGTCTTCATTCAGAGGTTGTCCTGGTAAAATTTCCTCAGTTAAAGGTAACCCAGGAATAAATTCTTCCACTAGATAAAATTGTTCATTTTCTTCAAAGTAGCCGACTAGCTTCTGGATTTGGTCGTGTTCTTGTCCGAGTTGTTCTAAAGTTGTTGCTTTACTAGCAAACAAGCGGTGCAGGATTGCTAAACTTTGGGCATTCTCAGTAGCACGATGTAGTTGTTTGACTACAAATTGTTTGACGGGAAAATTAACATCTTCTGTGAGATAGGTTTTTGCCTTTTCTCCATCATTGAGAACTTTTAGTATTCGGTAGCGTCTATCTAGGAAATGACTATTCATCAATATCAATTATTGTCTGATATTTTATTTGATTATAGTGTACGTGTTATTACTGGTAATTTTAAAATATAAAAACTTCTGAAAAGAAAAATAATCATAGTAAAACTCCATACAGAAGTCTGATTAATTAGCTAATACTAAATTTTACGAGTAATATTTTTCTTTTTCAGTAAAATGTTATTGACTGTATACGGTTATATACTACCAGACCTAAGTAATATTTGTGCATTAAAAAAGACTTGGGATAAAAAGTGAGAATGTTAAGGGGTTATTTTGATCGGTACTCTTCAGCAATCCCACTCATGACACCCGATCCCCAAATGCGATAAAAATAGCGGATCGAAGTGATACATAATCCTGTCTAAAAGATTGAAAATCAACAGATTTGGGCAAAACAAAGACAGAGTGGCTACTGTAAAGCGCCAATTGCTCGAGGCGCTGAGTCGTCGTGACATAGCTGCTGTTAGTAATTTGATTGTAAGCTGGCAAAAAGTTGTGGGAACGGAAAAGTTAACTAATTTGATTGTTAACGAAGTAATGGTGGAATGCGACTCTGACAGCCACCGTTGGTTTTGTCGAATTTTTCTTGGGCAAGCGCAATATGAACAGATGCAGGAAAAAGCCCAAACTAATGTTTTTCAAATTCTTTTAAGTGGAGGTTTGGAACCGGGGAAAGACTTCAGCTTTGGATCTGATGGCAGACTTTTAATGAGCGATCGCGCCAAGGAAATCTTACTGTCCCAAGTGCCACAGCAACGTCAGTTTTTGTTTGAAGCACAGTTAGAACCCTTGCTACACGAAGATCGAGTTATTGCTATTGAACAGCAGTTGGGGTGTGCATTTTTTACCAATTTGACTGAGATTGCCATCCAACAGATTCAGGTATTAAGTAATTCTCAAGCAGCAGCGTATCTGGGAGTGCTGGTGGCTGGGTTAGTGTCGCGTCATCCTCAACTTCAGGATGCAGACTTTCCCACACGATTTATTCTTAGCACTCTCGAAGGATTACCTGAAGAACGAGCAATCTTAATCCTCAACGATCCCGAAGAAAATCCCCAGTTTGATGAGCTAATCATTTTTCAACATTTATTAGCAGCAATGGGAGATACAGAACATCACCGAATTGCTGATGAGGACGGTGGCATTAGCCTTGAACAACTCAAAAAACTTGATTTAGTTTGGCGTGGTGAACGCGAAATTTCGGAAATAATAGCCATGATGGAAAAATGGCATCCCAAGAATAGATAGGCATTGTAGAGAAAGCCCTATTCAAGAACAACTTACCCCAATTCATGAGGTAGAGATATTGAGGTAGTTAGTTTGGCTACTGAAAAAACTGATGATTTCATTGAAGCATTTGCCCAAGGGATATACTAAAGACATATCTGCTTTAGACCACCTGAATAAAAAATGAAATGTCCCCGGTGCGAGTCTACTTCATATCGTAAAAATGGTCGTCGGAATAACAAGCAGAATTACCTCTGCAAAAATTGTGGTAAACAATTCCTTGAGCCGACATTTTCCCATCTACTGGAAAGTGACTTGATTGCTAATAGCAACGGGCATAGTAAATTAACTACGGCTGAAGCTAGGAAACCACCTTTAGCAGAAAAACTTACAAAAGAAGATATTAGCTCTGTTAGTTCTATATTAGCTGAAGAATTGCTGCAAATTTTGTTATCATTTGATTGGCTAGAATCTGATGTTTTCAAGCAGCTTATCCAAAAATTTCAACAGAAACCGGAAACAAAAAATCATTTAGAAACCGGAATTTCTCTTTTACTTTTAGATGCAGAAAATTTAAAATTAGATATTAATTCCGAATTATTTTTAGCCAATGTATGTGAGTACCCTCTGCAAGTTAAATTAGCATTTGCTAACTGGAGAAACCCAAGTATTGGGAAGCAGGATCTTGAACTATATAATCGTGGTTATCAACTTGTTCATGTGCCTGGAGGTAAGGATAGTGCTGATGCAAAAATGATTGGATTAGGTGCTTGTGTCTTAAGGTCTTATCCAACGGTTAAAGAAGTTTTAGTCTGTTCTGGCGATGGAATTTTAATCCATCTCTGTAACGAACTGCAAAATCAAGGACTGATTGTCTATTGGGTGCGTAGACAAGGACAAACTTTGCATGTAGAAAACCGGAATACCAGCAAATTAGCTCATTATTCCATAACAATGGCCAAAGAAGTTCCATCCTTGGAACAAGTTGTTGAGCAAATTCAAGACTTAATTAAAAACGAACAAAACTCAATTAATACTCGATTAGATAGTTTAGCGGCTATTGCGACTTTATTTGAAGAAAGATGCAATCTCAATACTAACGATCGTCAAAAACAGCCAGAAATTGCAGAAATAAATTCTCTTACAGATGAGTCCTCTACAGAATCAATTCAAGACGAAAAACCAGAATATTTTGTTCAGTTTTATGACAGGGAAACATTAGATAAGTTTTTATTAAAAATAATTCAAGATATCCAAATGAATTCTCCTAAAATTAAATTGTCTGTGTCTAAGCTAGGTACAGAAATCCAAAAAATAACCGGAAAATCTCCTAATTCAATTGTAAAACAATTAAAATTAGGTTCTAATTTTACTAAATATTTACAATCATCATCTGCGTTTAAATTAAAACCAAGTGGCAAAGAATATGAGGTGATACCCCTATTCTTTGAGTAGATATTTTCGGAACATCTACCTAGAACTTAAGTCCATAATTCAGTATTATGTAAAAAGATGTAAAGAAATGTAAATATTAAAATGCAGGATAAAGTCGTTGTTATTGTCGGTGCTACTGGTGGTATTGGTTCAGCCTTAACGCGCAAACTCGCGCCTACCGGAGTACGTTTCGTATTGGCTGCTAGAGATGCGGTTCGTTTGACCACACTGGCTGGTGATTTACCAGGGGAAGTTTTGACTGTTCCCACGGATATTACCAATCCTCAACAGGTAGAGACTTTGATTGAAAAAACTGTTGCTGAGTTTGGCCAAATCGATATTTTGGTGAATGCTGCTGGTGCTGGTATACTCAAGCCTTACAATAGCCTGGAACCCGCTGATTTAGACAAGATGCTAGATGTCAATTTAAAAGGCAGCTTTTATACCACTCAAGCGGCTGCCCAAGAAATGCAAAAACGCAAGTCTGGTCACATCTGTAACGTGGTGGGAATTCTCGGCAAGCATTCGATGGGGATGGCTGCGGCTTATTCTGCTTCTAAGTTTGGTGTTGTTGGTTTTAGCAAGTGCATGGCAGAGGAACTCAAGCGCTTTGGTATCAAGTTTACGCTATTCTACTTTGGTGGGGTAGATTCTCCTTTTTGGGATAACGTCAACTTAAAAGTAGACAGGAAAAAAATGCTCAGTCCGGAAACTGCTGCTAATGCGATTTTCTTTGCTCTTTCTGCTGAACCGCAAGCTGTACCAATGGAAATTAACATTCAACCTGATAGTCATCTGTTTTTTTAGGTCTGGAGACATTGTAGTTTGCCTACATAACTCTTGCTTGGGAAAGACCTGAAAATTTAGCAAAAAAGGCAAAATTTAGAGATATATAAGCTGTTATGCTGGATTTTCAGTATCTATGAAAATTGATCGTGTTCATTTCTATGTAGAAGATGCCAAAAAATGGCGGGATTGGTTTGTACACCATCTTGGTTTTCAAGCTGTAACCGATCGCATTAATTCATTTGATACTTGTACAGAAGTAATCAAAAGTGGTAGCGTCTGCTTTTTGCTGTCTTCACCGCTGTTACCCACAAGTCCGGTAGCTGAATTTCTGCGTCAATATCCCCCTGGTGTCGCCGATGTTGCCTTTGCAGTGGAAGATGTAGAAGCAGCGATCGCACATGCTAAAATGCACGGTGCCACAATCCTCCAACCCATCCAGCAAGAGAATGTAGGCGCAACATACCTCAAGTGGAGCAAAATTGCCGCCTGGGGTGGAATGACTCATACGTTGATAGAAAGAGAAGTAGGAGGAGACACGGAGACTGGGAGACACGGGGACGCGGAGAATTCTTTCACCGCGTCAGAACGTCCCCTTGTCCCCGCGTCCTCTTTTATTAGTGCCATAGATCACATCGTCCTCAACGTGCCAATTGGTGATTTAGAACGTGCTGTTGCTTGGTACGAAAATATCCTTGATTTTCAACCTCAGCAGGCATTTAAAATTAAAACCGATCGCTCTGCTTTACATAGCCAAGTGATGGTTTCGCGTCACGGTAACGTACAATTGCCAATTAACGAACCAGCTTCCAGCAATTCCCAAATTCAAGAATTTTTAAATGTGAATCGAGGCCCAGGAATTCAACATATTGCCTTGCGGACAACAAATCTTGTAAGTGCGATCGCCAAATTTCGTGCCAGTGGTTTATCCTTACTTTCAGTTCCCCAAAGCTATTACATCCAGCTAAAACAGCGTCCAGGATTTACGTTATCAGATTTAGAAATTGAAGCGATCGCTCAACAACAAATTCTGGTAGACTGGCAAGAATATACTCCTGTAAAAGAAGGAAATATGGCACCGTTGTTACTACAAATTTTTACCCAGCCAATATTTGAACAGCCGACATTTTTCTTTGAATTTATTGAGCGCCGTTTCCAAGCTCAAGGCTTTGGAGAAGGAAACTTTCGCGCTTTATTTGAAGCCATTGAAAGCGAACAAATCAAACGCGGTACTTTGCAATAACTACTGGGCATCTGAAAAATATTCAACTTACCTCACCTAATTCAACATAACTCTTGTCGGGTGGGCTGGAAAGCCCGCCCTATTTATTCAAGTTATTAGCCAAGCCTATTAGTATAAAGTGAATTAAGTAGATAGCCATGATTAAATATAAGATGTCATTGCGAGCGAAGCGAAGCAATCGCAAAGTCTCTGGGATTGCTTCGCTTCGCTCGCAATGACAGAACATATTATATTTAATTATGTCCGTCTACTTACTCTCTTATGGTGATATTTGGAAATCTGAAATATTTTCAATACGAATATTGATATCGTCTACGTTACTAAATTGATTTCCTGTAATTGTTACTTCTACTGAATTAGTGCTATCGTTGCCATTATTAGTTGCATGGATACCGCTTCCATCAATTGCTGAGAGAACATTGTTGGAAATTGTAGCACTACTAGTAACATTATTATCAAAAAACTTTAGGTTAATAGCATCATTCAAATTCGAGTCTCCTGGGTTAAAATCTCGCACATTGGTAATTGTATTTCCAGATATTGTAAAGATTGTCTGAGAATTATTCCTGACTTGAAAACTCATCCCATCTTTATTAGTTGTGGTGTTAATAGTATTACCCGAAATAGTAACATCGTTAGCAACAACATCATCAGCAGCTTGGAAGTTGATACCATTTGAGTTAGTACTTGTGTTCACTCCAGTGATTTGATTGTTATTAATAGTTATACTGCTTAAATTAGCGCTGTCTGTTAATTGAACATCCACACCACTACCAACATTAGAAATGGTATTATTCTCGATATTTAGTTTACCGGATGCAGTACCAGAAAAACTGACGCCAATATCATTCAAGTTTTCTGATAAACTGTTATCCTCAATTGTTAAATCGATGTTGCCTGTAGAATTTTGGGTAAAACTACCATTAATACCTACAGATTGGCTATTTTGGATAGTGTTATTTCTTACCTCTAAATTGCCTTGCAAATCATCTAATCCAATACCTTCGGTAGTGGTATTTGAGATTTGATTTTCTGTAATACTTACATCCAAAGTAGTTGTATCGCTGAAATTACCCGCACTAATACCGCGTCCAGCTATGTCAGAGATGTTATTACTAGTAATACTAACCGTAGAATTGGCATTATCAAAAAACTCTAGATTGATACCGTCAGTAAAATTAAAATCTCCAGTGATGGTATCTCTGATATTGCTAATTGTGTTACTAGAAATTGTAAATACAGCACTACTATTTCCATTGAGTTGAAGATTAATTCCATCTCCATTAGTTATAGTGTTGATACTATTGCTTGAGACAGTAACATTATCGGCAACGACATCGTTAAAAGCTTGGAGGTTGATACCATTGGATGTGATATCTGCATCGACTCCATTGATTTGATTATTGTTGATAGTTACACTGCTCAAATTAGCATTATCTGACAATTGCACATCCACAGCAGTACTATTATTAGTGATGGTATTTTGATTAATTTCTAAGGTTCCTGAAGCCGTACCTGCTAAATTTACACGTATATCATTAAAATTTTCTGTCAAATTATTGCTATTAACTGTTAAAGCTGTTGCACCTGTAGTATTGCTGATAACAATGCCGTTGTTGCTATTAATGCCGTTAACAGTATTTTGGTTAATACTAACTGTACCTGTAACTTCAGATAAATTAATACTTTCTTGTTGAGCATCTGTAATTGTGTTGTTACTAACATTAGTAGTAATAGTTGCAGTTTCTATCTTAATACCTTGTCCGCCTGCATTAGTAATGTTGTTGTTGATAACTTGAGGATTAGTTAGTTGTTGTAGTTTTATACCATCTCCCGAAGTATTGGTAATGATGTTACTATCAGCCGTGAAATTAACTGTATTGTCTGAAGTTTCGTTGAAAATATTAATACCAGTTCCTTGAATATCAGAGACATTATTTCTGGCAATATTCACTGTTGTATTGATATTAGAAACATCAAAATTATCAAAGAATTGCAGGTCTATACCATTACCTTCTGTGGTGATTTGGGAAATAGTATTGTCAGTAATTGCAATTTCTTGAGCATTATCACCACCAGCCAACTGCATATAAATGCCGTTACCTGTTGAGATTTGGGAAATGTTGTTATTAGATAGGGTAACATTAGCCTTAGCATCGTCGAACAATTCTATATTGATACCATCAGTAAAGTTAAAGTCTCCTAAATCAGTATCTTGGATATTGCTGATTGTGTTACTAGAAATTGTGAATGTGGCAGTGCTAGTACCATTGAGTTGCAAGTTGATGCCATCACCATTAGTCATGGTGTTGATAGTATTATCAGAAACGGTGACATCACCCGCAGCCGCATTTTCAAATGCTTGGAAGTTGATACCATTTGATGTGGTACTTATGTCTACTCCTGTAATTTGATTATTTTTAATATCTACACTGCTTAAACTGGTATTTGCTCCTAATTGAACATCGACAGCAGTACCATTGTTAGTAATGCTATTGTCGTTAATTTGTACTGTGCCATTTGTACCAGTTAAACTGACACTTATATCATTCAAGTTTTCCGTCAATTGGTTACTAGCAATTGTTAAATTGACACCACCTGTGGTATTTTTAAAGTCAATACCAGTGGTATTATTGCTGCCATTGATGTTGTTTTGACTAATAGTTGCTGTGCCTGTAATTTCGGATAATTTAATACTTTCTTGCTTGGCATCGATTAAGGTATTATCGCTAATATTGGTAGTGCCATTAGCAGTTTCTAATATAATACCTCGATCGCCAGTATTACTAATCTCGTTGCTAGTAATTTCAGGAGAGCTAACTTGAGTCAATTGTATACCATCTCCAGAAATATTATTGATAGTATTACTATTAATTCTAGGACGAACGATCGCATTATCTATTGCTTGTAATTGAATAGCGCGATCGCCACTATCACCACTGCCAATATTTTGGATAATATTATTAGCAATAGTTACAGTTACATCTGCTTTATCTGACACTTCAAAGTCAATACCATCGTTACCAGATGTATCTAAAATATTACCTGTAATCGTGAAGCTAGTAATACTATTATTAAACAAATTGATAGCCGGAGTTGCAGCTTCTGGCTTGAGCAAATCAACTTCAATACTACTATCACCAACATTGGTAATAATGTTATTGGCAATAGTAAAATTACCTTCAGAATTGGCGACGGCATTAATTGAAATCCCCTCATCAACAATATTAGTCAGGGTGTTACCACTAACTAAAAATGTGCCTTTGCCTAAATTACCTAAATTCAAATCGATACCATCCGCACCAGAACCACCAGTAACTTGACCATTGTAAATAATCTGGTTATTGAGGATATTAGCTGTCATTGTGGCGTTACTAGTACAAGGTTTATTTATAAATGACGCATCAACATCACGACAGAGATTAACTTCAATCCCATCTATTCTGTAATTCGTATCGACATCAAAGTTAGTGATAATGCGGTTATCAGTAATCGTTAAATCTGTAATGCCTTGGTAATTCCAAACAAAAATCCCACTTTCTAAACTAGTGTCAATTGCTGGGTTGCGGGTATCAGTGATTGTATTTCTAGCAATTTCTACTGTACCTATGACATTTTCTAAATAAATACCTTCACTAAAAGCATTGGTAATTTTATTATCAAAAATTCTCACATTACTAATATTAGTTCCCTTAACTCCTCTGGTATCATCAGTACCAGGAATTTGAATATTAAATCCAGAAATAACAGTATCGTTACCCAGTGTAATTAATCCGTTTCCATTAGGAACCGTTCCAGTAATTGTTGGATGTATTCCACTCCCCGATAAAGGTAGAGTAACGACTCCCAAAGATTTGACATTAACTACTTGTAGAGGACCATTAGAGAATACTCGAACCCCATCGGGAATAGTAAATGGTGGAAAAATAGTGTCGGGATTAGAACGAACATAAATCACATTGTCTGCTTTAGCTACCGCCACAGCATCAGCAATTGTGCCAAAGGGAGATTCAAAAGTACCATTACCAGTACCACCGGGAACCACGTGGATAATGATGGAGCGATCGTTATTATTATTATTATCGGTAGGGGGATCGGTATTATTTGTAGAATCTTGATTTTCTGATTCAACCGTTGCCGCAAAAGCATCAATTCTGTTTTCAACAGCAACTAAAATAGCAGCTTGGTTTTCTACTGTTGCTGCCATTCGCGTCAAAGCACTATCTTTTTTTGGCTTGCTTCTTCTAGCGCCAGTACCAGGGAAATTTGCACCAATACTAAAAACTAACCTAGTATCAAATAGGTCATCATTTTGTAGAGAAAGACTCAAACCCAAATAATCATTAGGACGAGCTTCAATTCTGGTTTTCCAACCAAAAGCTTCCCTTGATTGACCACCAGAATAGTAGTATACACCTGCATAGCCCCGCAAATCGCCACCACCAATGCTGGCTAAACGCGTACCAACTTCTGCATCTACCCCAGACATCGCCACTTCTAAAAAGCGCGATCGCTGTATCATTAATGAATCACCTTGAAAGAATGGCAGAGTCGTTTGGTCAAATTGCTTTTCTGAAGAATTCAAGGGAAGATAAGCATTAAAACGAAAATCCCAATTACCTAAAGTTTCAAAACCTAGCCCTAACTGATCGAAATTACTCCTACCTGTATCGCGGGTAGAATAAGAAATATAGCCGCCAATAATGCGATTATCTTTTTGGCTAAAAAATCGATGTCCTAACAATATATTGCTAGCTAAATTTGAGTCATTATCTAATAAAACCTTCCCTTGTAAGAAAGTCAAACTATTTCCAGGAGTTTGTAAAACAGGCAAAAAACCCTCAAAATTACTAAATGATTCATATCCTGCTCCCTCAGTTGTGTAGCGTACTCCCAAACGAGGTGTAAATATCGGTTCTTCTGTTGTTGTTTGAGCCATAGCCGTTGATGCAGAAGCCAAAACCCCAAACAAAGTAATGCAACCCAAATATTTCAAACTATTCATTGCTACACCTGATATACAAAACCCAAATCAATGTAGAGACGTTGCACTGCAACGTCTCCTGTTCTCCAAAAATTAGATAAACCTGCTAGTAGAATTTTTGCGGCGAATACCCGTAGATTGCTACTGTGTGAAGATCCCAAAACAGTCTTCAACTTTGACAGCTGCTAGCCAACTACTCATTCGTTATCTATGTATTTAGTCAATACCAGTTAGCTGATACAGCCGAAGATATGACCGCTTACATCTTAGTTGTATTTTTTCCAACTGTCACTATAGTTAAAGATGCTTAAAAATCGCTGATACTTTCTGAAAAAGTCTTTACAAAAAACACTTAGTTAAATTCAACAGTGCAGATTCGCGATCGCAAAATACCCACACAGCTGCGATAATTTTAATAAAAATTAATATCTTGCGGCGATGCTAAGACTAATTACTGACTTCGACGGTCCAATTATCGATGTTTCCGAACGGTACTACCGAGTTTACCAATTTTGCTTGGAAAAAATCCGCCGTCCAGACCAAGCAGTGCAAGAACTTCCCAAAGCAGAGTTTTGGGAATTAAAGCGCAAGCAGGTTCCCGAAAAACAAATTGCCTTAAATTCTGGCTTAGATGAAGCCCAAGCACAAGAATTCTCCCAATTACGGCGACAAACGGTACATACACAACCTTACTTCGAGTATGACACCCTTGCACCGGGCGCTGTTGATGCACTGCTAAAGATTCAACAAGCCGGAGTTGATTTAGCTGTTATGACCATGCGCCGAGTCAGGGAACTAGATTATGCCTTCCAAAAGCACGATTTAGGCAGATTTTTTCCCGAAAATCGGTGTTATTGCTTGAGTAACGACTACGTTAAAACTCGTGACATCGAAGATAAACCCTTGTTGATGGCCAGAGCAATAGAAGAACTACCAGCCGCCGCTGATACCTGGATGGTGGGAGATACAGAAGCCGACATCACCGCAGCGAAAAACCACGGTGTAAAAGTTATGGCTGTGGAATGTGGTATCCGCGATCGCACTCAATTAGAACTTTACCATCCAGACTTAATCGTTAAAGACTTAAGCGCTGCTGTAAATTTGATTTTAGAGCCTAAAAGTTGACAATTAAGAAAAATGACTAACCCAAAACCTATTCGCACAGTTCATCGGGGAAGAATATTCCCTGATATTCAATGGTCAGAAGAAAAAAAAGCTCAATGGAAAGCTCAACAAGAGGCATTTTATCAACGCGGTAAAGTTATTTTTGACCGAATTCAACCAGAGTTAATCAAAACTCACTACAACTGGTATATGGCTGTTGAACCGGAGAGTGGAGAATATTTCATTGATACTGATGAATTAGCTGCTATAAATAAATCTCGCCAGCACCATCCCAATGCTCCGGTGTTTATATTTCGCATTAATGAAACAGGAATAGCTGGCACAATATGATTCAGGGCAGCTTTGGTGATGAGGAACAGCTATTTTTGGAAATAGATTTAATTACTGCTGATGGTTTAGAATTACCTGCCGATGCCATGCTAGATACAGGATTTTCAGGCTGGCTAGCAATTGACAAGCAGGATTTAGAGGAATTTAATTGGGTGTATTTAGGTGAACGAAATATGCGACTAGCAAAGGGGGAAGCAAAGTTTGATATCTACGCAGGAAAAGTCAGAATAGATGGGGAAGAATTTAACATACCTGTTTATGCAGGTGATGGAGTTTCGGAAATTTTACTCGGTCGTCAATGGCTGAAAAATAGACGCTTAGTGGTGGATTTATCAGCTGGAGTGTTAACACTGGAAAACAGTTAAGAAAAATAAATTTGTGACGGATAAAACTGAACGATGTCAACATCAATTTTAACTAGCCAGGGAAAAAGCTTCTGCAACCGCTTTTGGTAATTCAATCAATACGAAATAATTGCTAGGATATAAATAGTCTTCACCTGATTCATCAATAACTCTAATCATTCGGTGCTTAACAGCATCGGAATCAGGAACAGTCTGGTAAATTTTCCGAATTTCTAAAGAAGCAGGATAATCTTTGTTGCTAATGCAAACAACATATTGAGTTTCTGTGTTCGCTGACTGCATAACTACTCCTATAAAAAGCACGTATCTTTTCACCAAATCAAATATCAGTCCTATATCCTCTCAACATCAGTCCCAACCTAGTCAACTATCTTTAAGAAATCACCTCATGCTGACTTCACTGTTACTGCTAGCTGTAATCCCAATGCATCCAGTAATTTACTCAGACAATAAAATTCAATTTCTCCTTTCTCAGATAACATTAAGTCGAGTTGCTCATAGCATTGCTTAATTTGCGCCCGAAACCGATCGATTCCACCTTGTGCTTCAATCACATTTGCGAGCGCTTTCCTTAACATTTTAGAGTCACTCTCTTCTAGAACTACTTCGATATAAGATGCTGCTTCTAGTGGGTCTTGTAGATGTTTAATGAGTCCTTCGTGATACCTTACACTTCTAGGCATTATCTCTACTCCTATAGTCTTTCCAATATTCCTGAGCTTTAACAATATCTTGTTCCTGAGTGCTTTTGTCTCCACCACACAAAAGAATAATAATTGTTATCCCTTCTTGTCCAAAGTATATGCGGTAGCCTGGTCCATAATCGATTCTTAATTCGCAAATACCTTCTCCAACTGACTTACAATCACCTAAATTACCATCTTCAACCCTATCGAGTCTGGCTCTTATTTTAGCTTTTGCTCTTCTATCTCGCAGAGAATCAAGCCACTCATCAAAAACATTTTTCCCATCTACTGTCAGGTAATTCCTAATTTCTCTTGGTTGCACTTCCATGATTCTCTGGACAAGTCTATTTATAAATCATGAAATAATTCATAGTTTTACCGCCGCCAACCTTTGACTAACTAACTCAGCCGCTAAATCGATCGCCGCCTTCATACTCGTAGCATCAGCAATACCTTTACCCGCAATATCAAACGCTGTTCCATGATCTGGTGAAGTCCGCACAAAAGGCAGACCAATAGAAGTATTCACAGCGCGATCGAATGCCATCAACTTCACAGGAATTAAGCCTTGGTCGTGGTAAAGTGCCAAGTAGGCATCAGCAGGATTTGAAAGATGAGAATTTCCGTACCAAGCTTGACCAGGCTTAACCCACATCGTATCTGGCGGTATCGGCCCGTCTAATTGCAATTGCGGTCTGTTTTGCCGTTCTTGCTCCAACCAGGGAATTAACCAATCTTGTTCTTCACGTCCCAATTGTCCCTGTTCGCCACTGTGGGGATTTAAACCTGCGATCGCAATTCTCGCTTTTTCTATCCCAAAGTCTTGCTTTAAACACTCCACCAACAAATCCAGTTTCTCTGTCAACAACTGCGGTGTCAATTTCTCAGACACTTGACACAGAGGAATATGTGTGGTAGCAAGTAAAGTTCGGAGTGTCCAATTAGTATGGGGCGATCGCGCTACAAATAACATACCAAAGCGCTTAACATCAGACTTTTCTGCCAGCAGTTCCGTTTGTCCTGGGTAATTATACCCTGCGGCTTTCCAAGCAGATTTAGCGATCGGTCCAGTGACGATACCATCAAATTTACCAACAAGTGTTTGGGCGATCGCATATTCCATATAAGCAAAACTAGCCGCACCACTGGCCGCATTACCTCCTCCTGGGATAATTTGACTTTTAATTTCTGCGTTCAACTGCACATCAATTACCGCAAACCGATCTGGATTTGCCAAAGGTGCCAAATTTCCAGTTAAATTCAGTTTTTCATAAGTCAGTGCCAGCAAATCTCGATTACCCACCACAGTAACGTCATATTTTTGACTAATTTCCGGATCTGTCAAAGCTTTCAAAATCACCTCCGGCCCAATTCCCGCCGGATCTCCCACCGTCAGTGCCAAACGCGGGCGATTCTCTCTACCAAAATTGACTAAATTTTCTTGATTATTTTGATACATAAAATTTTCTCATAATCATATTTTCCTTCTCCCTCATCCCCCTCATCCCCCTCATCCCCCTCATCCCCTCCATCCCCTCCACAGTAGAGATTGCCCCCAAAACCAGTAGGGATTACCTGCTAAACTAGTTTAGAATTATTTACACAGGTCTAATCCTACAGCAACTATCGAACAGCTTCTGGTAGACCAAGTTTAAACAAATCAATTTCCATAAGGAGAATCACACCAATGGGCGGTGAAATTTTGGATGCAGCGGTATTGTCCTTCGGTTTAATCTTCGTCGGCTGGGGCTTAGGAGCCTTATTACTGAAAATTCAAGGCGGAGAAGAATAATTGAGTGCTGAGTTAAAAGTTAGGAGTTAGGAGTTAGGAGTTAAGAATTACTATTATCTCCTCTGCTCCCACCCTCCGGGTTCGCGTTAGCGTCTCTGAAAGAGAAGCTAAAGCTACGTCCCCCTCATCTCTCCCACTCCCCACTCCCTTTTTCACCACTCACCGAGAAAAAAGCTCGTCCGCCAACCGGACAGCAATTTTCTCATGTGCCTCTACAGTTCAATTAATTTTCTGAAAAAAATGTAAACTTTTGTTTGCATAGGTTATTCTGATAACATTCTTTTCATAAAACATTAAGATATATTACAACCCTCATGACATTATTAATCGTCGGTGCCACTGGCACCTTAGGAAGACAAGTGGCTCGTCGTGCTATCGATGAGGGATATAAAGTACGCTGTCTAGTCCGGAGCAGTAAAAAAGCAGCTTTTCTCAAAGAATGGGGTGCCGAACTTGTATCGGGAAGTTTACGTTACCCGGACACCCTAGCAGAAGCATTAGAAGGAGTAACTCAAGTCATTGATGCCTCAACATCTCGCGCTACAGATTCACAAAGTATCAAACAGGTGGACTGGGACGGAAAAGTAGCATTAATTCAAGCCGCAAAGGCAGCAGGTGTAGAGCGTTTTATTTTCTTTTCAATTTTAGATGCCGATAAATACCCAGAAGTGCCGCTGATGGAAATTAAGCGGTGTACAGAACTCTTCTTGGCTGAATCTGGCTTGAACTACACCATTTTGCGGCTAGCTGGCTTTATGCAAGGCTTAATCGGTCAATACGGAATTCCCATTTTGGAGGGACAACCAGTTTGGGTAACTGGCGAATCTTCTCCCATCGCCTACATGGATACCCAGGACGTTGCTAAATTTGCTATCCGCGCCTTGAGTGTGCCAGAAACAGAAAACCAAGCTTTTCCCGTAGTAGGTACTCGTGCATGGAGCGCAGAAGAAATCATTAGCCTGTGCGAACGCCTATCTGGAAAAGAAGCCAGAGTCACACGGATGCCAATAAACTTATTGCGTGCTGTGCGCGGCTTCATGCGCTTCTTTCAGTGGGGATGGAACATCGCCGACAGACTGGCATTTACAGAAGTATTGGCTAGTGGTAAACAGTTAAATGCTTCAATGGATGAAGTATACACAGTATTTGGCTTAGACCGAGAACAAACCACAACTCTAGAAAGTTATCTCCAAGAATACTTCAGCCGAATTATGAAGAAGCTTAAAGAGTTAGACTACGAAAAAAATAAAACTAAAAAGCAGAAATCTAAAAAAACTCCTTTTAAACAATCATCAAAAGCCAATAGCCAATAGCTATTAAACTCCGGAATGTAGACATTTGACTGTCAACTACCCTGCGCTGTACCTCAAGCTATCAGCGCAGGCTTTTCCCGGATTTAGCTAAATTAATGACTACATGGTCAAAAATGTGTAACGATTACATAATACAGAGCATTGCCTAAACTTGGATATTTGAGTGTGCCGAAAGCAGGCATTATCTACAACGACGTTAAACCGATAGCGGGTCGTGTCGCTATCGAGTTAGAGGAAAAGCTAACCGCTGCCGGTTGGAACGTGTGTGTCACATCGAGTATCGGTGGCATATTGGGCTACTCTAACCCTGAGAGTCCTGTATGCCACACCCCCTTAGACGGTCTGACGCCGCCTGGTTTTGACTCAGATATGAAATTTGCGGTGGTGCTAGGAGGAGATGGCACTGTTTTAGCAGCATCTCGTCAGGTAGCCCCCTGTGGTATCCCACTGTTAACAGTGAATACCGGTCATATGGGATTTTTGACGGAAACTTTCCTCAATCAATTGCCCCAAGCACTAGAGCAAGCGATGGCGGGTGAGTATGAAATTGAAGAACGAGCCATGCTCACCGTCAAAGTATTTCGGGGAGATTCAGTACTGTGGGAAGCTCTGTGCTTAAACGAAATGGTGCTGCATCGGGAACCATTGACCTCTATGTGCCATTTTGAAATTGCCATCGGGCGTCATGCGGCAGTAGATATTGCAGCCGATGGTGTGATTGTTTCTACACCGACTGGTTCCACAGCTTACTCATTAAGTGCTGGCGGCCCAGTGGTGACTCCTGGCGTACCTGCTCTACAGCTAGTACCCATTTGCCCACATTCGCTAGCTTCTAGAGCATTGGTATTTCCAGACACAGAACCGGTGAATATCTACCCAGTCAATATTCCTCGGCTGGTGATGGTGGTGGATGGGAACGGTGGGTGTTACGTACTACCAGAGGATCGAGTATATATAGAGCGATCGCAATATAGTGTCCGATTTATTCGCCTGCAACCGCCAGAGTTTTTCCGAATTTTGCGAGAAAAATTAGGTTGGGGCTTACCACATATCGCCAAACCCACCTCTGTAGAATTACCATAATCATGGGACATAGGGCATAGGGCATAGGGCATGGGGCATTGGGCATGGAAAGAGGATGGGGGGATAAGGGGATGGGGAGATGGGGGAAAGAAGAATTACTTTCTCCCTCATTTGCTCACCTCCCCACCTCCCCATCTCCCCACCTCCCTCATCTCTCTCATCTCCCTCATGCTCCATGCCCTCTGCCCCATGCCCCTATCGTAAATTCTTATGACAGTTGCTCAAAGTCCCTGCGTTTTGGTGATTGAAACCGATGATAACCTAGCAAATCAGCTGGCTTGCGATTTGCTAGAAGCTGGCTATGAATCAGTTTTGGCTCATGATGCAAATAGTGGGTTGCAACACTGCCGCGATCGCCAGCCTGCTTTAATTGTTTTAGACCGGATGCTAGCAGGAGAATCAGGACTCTCATTGTGCAAAAATTTGAGAAGCACTGGAATGCGATCGCCTGTGTTAATTTTAATGGCAAGGGATACAGTTGACGATCGTGTAGCTTGTCTAGAAGCTGGAGCTGATGATTACATCCTCAAGCCTTACCGTTCAGAAGACTTTTTAAAGTTAATTCGCCTCTACTTAAAACCCGATGTGGATACCACGGAGCAATTACGCTTTGGGGATCTAATTTTAGACATAGCAACTCGCCGTGCCATACACAACGGACGGGCAATCGACTTGACAATGAAGGAATTTGAACTCTTAAAATTTTTAATGGAACATCCCCGTGAGGTGTTAACCCGCGAACAAATTCTAGAAAATGTTTGGGGTTACGACTTTCTGGGTGAATCCAATGTAATTGAAGTGTACATTCGCTACTTACGCCTCAAAATCGAAGATGAAGGCCAAAAGCGCCTCATACAAACAGTGCGAGGCGTCGGCTACGTTTTAAGAGAATCGTAGCACCTAGTTTCTGTAGAGATGTTTCATCAAAAGTCCTGAAAATATGCCCCATTAAAATCCAAAATCGGATAAATTCTGTAAAATTGAAATCTAAATTACAGAATCAAAAAACTATATGACTCGTTGGCTAAGCTTGCTCTCCATATTGCTAAGTATTTTACTGATGGGTTGTTCTGCCCGAACAACAGCCATACCCTCTACCACCACATCCGATTCTCGAACTCCAGCACCAGAGAATTTAGGCCAAAAACTACCAATTTCTGCTAAAGCCATTGTTCCCAATGGCACAACTATTCAGTTAGAAGTGGCGAAGACTCCACGACAGCAAGCGATGGGCTTGATGTATCGACCAGCTTTGCCAGATGACCGAGGAATGCTATTTCCCTTTCCTTCAGCACAACCAGTCAGTTTCTGGATGAAGAATGTACCCGTGCCCTTGGATATGGTATTTATACAGAATGATGTAGTTAAATATATACAATCTTCTGCGCCTCCTTGTGCTAGTGAGCCTTGCCCCACCTACGGTCCGAATACACTAATCGATAAGGTAATTGAACTTCGATCTGGACGAGCTGCTGAATTAAATTTAAAAGTCGGCGATGTTGTCAAAATTGAGTTTTGAGACTCTGGTACTTTCTTTAAAACTCTAGCTATCAAAATCTATGTTTTTTTTGTAAAAAATGTCACTTTATGTGGTAAAACAGTCAGTTGTGAGGCTACTATTTAAAAACTGTGGTAATCAATGTAAAGTCCTACCGTCTTCAAGCTGAAATCGCAGTTTAAGGTTTGGTTGCAAAAATACTCCCTTAGGCGTAAGTGTAAATAGTCGTCAATAGGTGAGTATAGGCTATGGAATCTTTGTTACTACATGTGTAATTAACTCAAACACAGAGTAGACAAGATGGAGTCAATTTAACTAGGTAAAAATACTGCTTGAAATTCGAGCAGATGATTTGTAGGAAAATTTTTATTTCCCAGGCCCTTTATGAGAAGCCTGTTTTTAAGTAGACCAAGAAAACTAGGTCTAAATCTATGGTCGATAGCGGCACAGTGACAGATCAAATATTGGCTAGTAGCTGGCAAATAATGGTGAACTGATATATGACAATACACTCTGCACAAGGAGGTGAGATACAAATGTCACCATCAAAATATTCTCGACTTATTCATTTTTTGCAAGAAGATTTGGCAATTTCCGCAGCATCACTAGCAGTGGCGCTTCGTCATCGGGAGCAAGACCCAGGTCCTTTGCCAATGATTCTTTGGCAGTATGGTTTGATTACTCTAGAGCAGCTAGAGCAAATTTATGATTGGCTAGAGACGGCATAATTAGGAAATTTAAAATTCAAAAGGAGGAAAAGCGATCGCGTTAGCTGGTTAGTTATTAACTCGATGTAAATTAAAGTCAGGGTAGTTTATGAGTAGTTTACTCAAAAGAACTGAGGCATATCATATCCACTCTAACTTATCCAAAGGTTGATATATGGGGAAATTGTCTCTAGCGGTTTTTACTCATTTGCATACAAATCAAAAGAGCGAGTTGATGATTCTACTCGCTCTTTTGATTTGTTATTGGGAATTGGGAATTGGGCATGGGGCATGGGGCATGGGGCATGGGGCATGGGGATGAGGGAGAAAGTAATTCTTCTTTCCCCCCATCTCCCCATCCCCTTATCTCCCCATCCTCTTTCTATGCCCAATGCCCAATGCCCAATGCCCAATGCCCAATGCTTATTCTGTAAACACTTTAGCTGCTGCTGCTACACCAGAACCTGGGGTAAAGTCTTCATAGCCAAGTTCTCTTAAGGTAACTTCTAAGGATGCTATACAGCTGAGGATATCGCGATCGCTCACAAAACCCAAGTGACCAATGCGGAAAATTTTATTGCTCAGATGGTCTTGTCCACCTGCTAAAGCTATATCAAAGCGCTTTTTCATTAATGACCGAATCTTATCCGATTCAATTCCCTGTGGCGCTACAGATGTAATCGCGGGACTAGCGTCACTATCCGCTGCAAACAAGGGTAAGTTCAATCCTTTAATGGCGGCGCGGGTAGCATTTTTCAGCCGTTGGTGTCTAGTAAATATTGACTCTAAGCCCTCTTCTTTCATGATTCGCAACGTGGTGTGCAGCGCTACGATCATGTTCACAGGAGGAGTAAACGGGGTTGTATTTTTGGCTGCCGATTTGCGATATTTGCCTAAATCCAGATAATATTTCGGTAATTTTGCGGTTTTGTAAGCTTCCCAAGCTTTGGGGCTAACAGAGACAAAACCCAATCCTGGTGGGATCATATAACCTTTTTGGGAACCAGAGGCGACTACATCCAAGCCCCAAGCATCCACAGGTAGATTGAACGCACCCAAGCTAGTTACAGCATCAACGATAATTAAAGCTTCACCATGTTCTTTAACATGCCGGTTGATGGTTTCTAGGTCATTTAGCACACCCGTCGAGGTTTCGCTGTGGGTAACGATGACAGCCTTGATTTGTTTTTGGCTATCTGCTTGCAGTTTTTGGGCAAACACTTGCGGATCTAAAGGTTTTCCCCACTCAACCTTCACTTCTTCTACATTCAATCCGTAAGCTTGACCGATTTCTACCCAGCGTTCACCAAATTTACCATTAGAACCAACTAAAATGCGATCGCCTGGAGAGAGAAAATTAATTATGCCAGCTTCTACAGCACCCGTACCACTGACATTCAACATCAGTACATCACTTTGAGTTTGGTGCAACCACTTGAGGTTTTCCGTCACCTCTGCCAAGATATTGCTAAATTCACTTGTGCGGTGTCCAATCGGATGCTTGGCTAATGCCAGTAAGGCAGCTTCTGGCACTGGGGTGGGGCCAGGAATCATCAGCATCAGCTTATCGTTCATGTGTCTATCCTAAAGTCAAATAAAAGTCAAAATTGTGGGAAGTTGGCTAAGCCTGGTAGCAAATTCTAGATATTTCTCTACAAAATACACTCAGTTCGTCACCAGTCTCGTTGTGTATTTTCCAAGTTTATAGTCAAACTCTCGTGGGAGTTAATCAACGGTTAGCTTAACCTTTGCAATTTATTTATACGAGACTTTAACTCAGATAATACCTCTGTTCCAGGAAATCAATCTTACCATATACCTAGAACGTCGATTCAGTATTGAGTAGGGATTGGGTACTGGGTAGTGAATATTAGCAGTTAAAAGAAGTATTTCCTAGTCCCCAGTCCCTAATCCTCATCCTTGATGGAATTCCCTACTGATCGATCGTTTACAGTACATTTGCCACCAAACTTGAGGTATTTTATTTGCACTCGGACTGAGGCGATCGCCAATAAATTATCAGTTTTTATAATATATTCATGAATTCGTTACATTATTCATCAGTATTTTTAGCTACTCTTCACAGTGACTCGTTTTTAACTAGTGTCAGTTGATAAACTGTCACTCACCAGAACATTGGTTTGATCGTAGAGGAGATATTCTTAATTAGTGCAAGGAGTGATACCATTTCACCACATGTTTGTCACAAGTTATCCCCGTAATCCTCCTTCCTAAGGGGGTATTGCAGATTACAAATGTTGCATCAAACTAGTGAGTTGGTACAAACTTATACGGGGAAGCGCTTGGGTGAGCAAAACTCTCAAGTGCTTTTTCGTGTATAAAAATAGACATAAAAGTTTCTCATCACGCATATATAGATATATAGGCTATTCCTATATAATCTGATATCATCTGTGCCTAATTACTTATCATTCAGGACTTACGCAACTGGCACAGCGCGATCGCTAATTCATAGTATTTATGTACTATGAAAAAGTGGCGTACTCAGAAGGTATTGCGGAAATTAGTAACAGTAATCAGCTGTGTTAAATATTCTTCAAATCATGAGAAAAT
>JAVRBV020000051.1:0-39942 GCA_034531095.2 Nostoc sp. CreGUA01
TTGAATTCTTTCCTGGTGTCTATTGCGCGGTGGAACCACACTGAACCCTTCCCGAACTCAGAGGTGAAACGCTGCTGCGGCAACGATAGTTTAGGGGTTGCCCTACGCTAAAATAGCTCGATGCCAGGTTTACTTATCTAACAACAATGCCTCCTCTATTTATTTAGAGGGGGTTTTGTTTTTTGGGTGATACAAACAAGCGATCGCTCTCCAAACTCCCTACATCAAAATAGCGATCGCTCATTTTATGAAAATTTAATTTTATATCAGAGTTGGGTTGAGAAACGAAACTCAACCTTGTATCTTAGAATGTTTGACCATTGAAAGGTCGAGAATTAGATAAGGACTATTAGCTTGAGCTTGAACCACTACGTGTATTTCAAAAATCAAACAGGAGTCCTATATTTAGCAATCTGATTTTAATTGTCAGAATTGAAATACGCAGATCCCCAACTTCTTAGATTAGAGAAGTTGGGGATCTTGTCGATCGCAAATGATTCATAATTATTAATTTATGCAAAGAACCAATTTTAATCACATCTCTACAGCATCTTTGCATGTTTTTACTCTGCGTTCACAAATTCTAAATATCCATTACTGAGTTCTTTCACCGCCAAATCATAAAATTGTTTACCATGTTCTGGCGTTGCTAAAGCTGGATTTGATCCCATGCGTCCATCTGGATAACGCACTCGAAAGTCTCTTGCACTATAAATCCTGTGTCCGCGGGCAACTTCTGGTGAAAGGGATGCTTGCTTAATTGCTTCTGGATAAACGTACTGGGTGAGAGCTACTTCACTTGGGGTTGCATGAGAACCTTCTTGATCCCCATATAATTCTTTAGCTAGTTTATATACTGAACCGCACATAAACCAGTTAGCGAGTTGACATTGTACTTTTTGGCCATTGGCAATGTGCAAATCTTCTAAATGAGTGTAAGTTTCTGAAAAAGCTGCTTTGAGGGTAGCAATGTTACCGCCGTGTCCATTGATAAAGTAGAACTTGCTAAAACCAGCTTTGGCTAGACAAGTTATATAGTCTCGCACAACTTGAATTAAAGTGCTGGGACGCAGACTGATTGTCCCAGGAAAAGCAGTATGGTGCAGTGCCATCCCTACATTGATTGTAGGGGCCACGATCGCTCCAGTTGCATCACCTACACCACGAGCGATCGCTTCTGCACAAATAGCATCAGTACCAATTAATCCTGTTGGTCCATGTTGTTCTGTGGAACCAATTGGAAAAATAATACCCTTTGATTGCTGTAAATAAGTTTCAACTTCTTGCCAAGTACTTAAATATAGTAACATTTTTGATGATTTTCCTCTGAGAAGGCATCTTCTGTTATTCAACTTTTACTAACATAGTCATTGGTCAAAGGGCAAATGGCTAATGACGTTCTACAGTGCATTATCCGGGAACACTTCGGGTGAGAACATTGCCCATAAAGACTGATAGTAAGGGACAAAATAAACAGCCTGTTGTGGTTGCAGACGAGAGTGGATCTCGATACCTACTAGCTCAATCAATTGCCGTACCAATTCCCACCTTACCTTTAATCGGGGATAAAGCATAACACATAGTGGAAATAGCTCTTATTGTACAGCGCTAATGTTGTTCTCTAAAACACAAACCCACAGATAAACCTGGAACATCTCCGCATCACGAACACTAAAGATTAAAAGGGAATAGGGCATGGGGCATCGGGCATGGGAGGTGAAGGAGATGAGGGAGACAAACTACAATAAGTCTTTCCTCAGTCCCTTGCGCGTTTCCTCTGCTCAAACTTCTCTCCTTGTCCCCCTTGTGTTTTTCCTATGCCCCATGCCCACATCTATAAACGATTTGTATCTTTAGTAACTAATTTCCAACCTTCAGCTTGATCGATTAGCTTGATTGACTCTAGTTGAAGATTCTTGAAAGCAGATGCATGAAGCAGGAAGTAGGGTTGCCCGTTGTAGTGCCAATAATATTGCAGTTCACCAACAGAAGCGGGAATAATGGTGCGATCGCTGTAATAATCCAATGAGGGACGAGAATAGGGAAAAGAAGTATAAATCTTTTTGGTAGCTGGATTTGCCCGCACGATCATCGCTGCTACTGGTTTAACTGGATAAGCCTCGGATAATTCCCAAACCCAGTAGTTGGATTTCATTAACAGTAACAGCGAAATATAACTTCCCCAAAACAAAATCTTCAGAAATTGCCCGTCGCCTCGCTCTGCCAAAATAGATGCTAAGGTCATTGTTAAAGCTACTGCTGCAAAAATTAGCTGTAAGTCGGTTTTCGGTGTTGTACCCCAACTAAAATAAATGCTGCCCGCAGAAGCGACCACAGCCAAAATTGCCAACCCTGCCACCCAAGTACGAGGATAGGATGACACTAAAGGCAAATTTTCTGTCTCTGCTAACTGGATACCAAAAGCTAAAGCTAAACTGGGATAAATCGGGAATACGTACCAGGGAAGTTTGGTAATCATCAAGGAAATTACTACTAGATAAACACCACTCCACGCCAGTACTAGTTTTGCCCAACTAAGATTGCGATTTTCCCAAGTTAAACGTACAGTTTGCGGTAAGAATAATAACCACGGCCATGTGTACTTGAAAAGTTCAATGACGTAGTACCAAGGTGGTTCAAAATTTATCTCTGCAACTGTGCCAATCCGGCTGGATGAACTTACAAGGCCAACTTGGGCGAAGGTATAGCCATAGTGAATTAATTGGGCGCCGTACCAACCAACCACGGGTACAATGCCAATGAAGATGGCTATCCACAGATAGTAACAGGTGAGTAGGCGTGGTGTATCCCAAAACAAGAATACGATCGCGATCGCACCTAGCAATATGCCTACCAATCCTTGAGTCAGACAAATTAACCCAAAACCGATACCAATACCAAGGCAATAACGTAAATCCCGGCGCGATCGCAATACGCACAACATCATTACCATCAAAAAACTGACCACCGCCCCATCTAACATCGCCAAACGTCCATGACGCACTACGGGTAGCATTGTTAGATAAATCAAAGCGCTATAAATAGCTGCCCAACGTTGGCGAAATAATTCTCGACCAATACAATACAGTAAAGGTACTGAACTTGATGTTAAAATTGCTCCGGGAAGCCGCGTAGTGAATTCATTTTCGCCTCCTAGATAATAAGCCCAAGCAATTAGCAAATGGATTAAAGGCGGCTTGTTATGGTATGGTTCGCCTCCTAGCGTTGGGTAAAGCCAGCGCATTGAGCCTGCTGGCGCCTGCCAAATTTCCCTAGCGACTTGTGCCACTGTACCTTCATCCCAATCTCGCAGGGGTAATCCTCCCAGATTGACGCTGAACAGTAACACTGCTGCTAACAGCAGCACGAGAAGCCATACCCAATCAACCCATTTGCCAACTGTGCGATGCTGTTTTTCTAGATGACCCCAAATAAAGCTTCCTTCTTGCATATTCTCTGGTAATCATTTTACTTGCTGGTTTGATTACATAGAGATCAAAGCGAATCTCCAATGTTGTCACCCAGTAACAACGTCTGTTCTTAACGATTGCTAGTTTCCAAGATTAACTCAACTTTCTCTAATTAGTACTATTTTTCCGGGAAATTTATCTGAATTATTTAACGATCCTTTTTGTCTATAAATGATAAAAATAACATGTGTAAAAACTGGCTCAATACTTTTGGTATATTCTGTAAATAAATCTACATTGTCTAATATTTTCTCCAGCTTTTTTGTTACTAATAGGATGAGAATATTACATAGCATAAGTTAGGAGTCAGAATTCAGAATTCATAAGTTAGGAGTCAGAATTCATATAGTGATTATCATTTGAATTAGGTATGTGGGTAGGTTAGCAGCGCTGTGCTAACCTACGAGGATCTATTTTTTCTGTACCTCACGGATGCGGTAACCGCCATAATTCAAAATCAAGAGTTGTGCGATCGCCGACTTACTTACCAAAACCCAAAACCTTTGGTTAGTGCCTTAGCCTTTGACATAAGGTAACCTACGTATATTTCAAAAATAAAATACAGGATCAACGAAAGTGAAGTACGCTGTTTATGTCTAGTAGCTAGGCAAAAAGCCTATTATAATTCTGAATTCTGAATTCTGACGACTGACGCCTTTATTCTTAAAAGATAAAAATAACTTGCAAGTCTAATTTTTGCTCTTGGCGAACAATTTCAATTTGTTTAATGAATTCTCGAAAGTAAAATCGTCGTTCTGCTTCGGACAAATCTAACCAGAATTGTGGAATGGAAACAGCAACAGCAACAGAACGCAAATTAACTGGAGGAAGAATTGCCAACTTGGCTTCGAGTGCTGAAATTTCTGTGCGGAGTTTATAAGCCCTTAACTTTGCTGTTTCGGTATCTAAAATTCCAGTTTCAATTAAAGCGGGCAAGTGAGTTAGTATTTCTTGCTGACGAGCGATCGCTTGGCTTAAACTATTTTTGACTGCATCCAACTGTGGAAAATTCATTCCTGCTACAGCCAAGGGTAAATCGCGGCAAACCGTTTCAATTGTCTGTTCTAAAACCTCTTGGTAGGGAATAGCGGGACACTTAGGACGTTGGGGACAGCTAAGACAACGTAAATAGAGATACTCTTTGTTTTGGTTGCGTTGGGTGACACGGGTAACCGTCAAATGTGATTGACACTCGCCACAGACAACCAGCCCAGCTAAAGAACGTGGCGCACTAGCAGTGCGCGGTGGTAAGCGGCTATTACGGCGTAAAAGTCGGTCAACTTGGGCAGCTTCTTCCTTAGAAATTATCGGAATATGAGTATCAGAGATAATTTCACCATTTTGGTAAGCTGTATTGCCGCGATAAACTGGATTAGTCAACCAGCGGCGTCCAGTGGTGACAGAGATTTTCTTGCCGTATTTTTTTGCCAAGTAGCGGACTGAACCCCGCAAGGAACCATAGAGTAAAAAATGGTCAAAAAAATCCTTCACCACTGGTGAAGTACTGCGATCAATGGTATATTTTCCCTTACCTCTGCGATACCCGTAGGGAACTTTACCCGGTGGTGGTGCAGCGTCGAGACGATTCCGGGCATGTCCTTGGCGGATGCGACGACTGCGTTGTTCGCGTTGGATTGCGTGTAGTAAACTCAGCAATTGGGCGCCAAGAGGAGAATTTTCTGAGGTGTAGGGTTGTTCTGTAGCAATTACCGCTACTCCCATTGCTTCGAGTTCATTGAGGCGATCGCTTACTTCTTCTACGGTATCCCCCAATTCTTCCAAGCGACGAACCAACAGATAATCTGCACCTCCAGTTTGGCAATCTGCAAGTAATTTTTGTAATTGCGTTCGCGTAGTGTGTCCGGAGGACTCTCGGTTGCCCAAATCTTGATAAACTCCATCAACTTCCCATCCCCAACTGTTTTCATCGAGAGAAGATTCTAGTAAAGGATCGGTATAAGAGTAAGCAATTATTTTCATCGCCATCTCCCCATTCCCCATTTCCCACTCCCCCTCATTGCTGACTCAGTTCAACAATATTTCCATCAGGATCTTGAGTAAATAGGGCGGGGCGGCCTGAGGCGCTGGGTTGGATGGGATAACTATGATTGAGTAACTCTTGTTTGGCGGTGTCTAAGTCAGCAACACAGAAGGCGAAGTGGGGGTTACGTCCCCATTTTTCGTTTTGGTTTTGGGTGGGGACAGTTGGTGCAACTATGAGATGAATTTGATAGTTGCCGACTTGATACCATGCGCCGGCGTATTTCAGAGAACGATCTATTTTAGTTAATCCCAATATTGTGCCATAAAAGTGTTCAGAGCGTTCTAACTCAGTGACGAGAATTGCTGTATGAAGACTTTGAGTAATCTGCATTGTGGTAAGTGCGATCGCGTTTATTTAAATTTTGGCGTATTTTGCGACTTGGGGGGAGTGGGAAGCAGGGGAGAATAATTACGAAGGTGCAGTTAAAATTATGAAATTTCAAGCTGTATCTTCTTTAAATTAACGAGTTTTATTTCAATTTTGACCTAGTTTGGAACTTGGGGAGATGAGGGAGATGAGGGAGTGTGGGGAGTGTGGGAAGATGGGGAGATGGGGGAAAGAGAATTAATGCTTCCCCATCCTCCCACACCTCCCACACCTCCAATGCCCCATACCCAATGCCCTATCAGTCTCCCCCAGGTATTGGTAGGATAAAAGTTAAATATTGGGGAGAAAAGTTTTGATTAAATGCAAATTTATAATTTATTGTCAATACTCTATAAGATATAGATTAAAAATCTAGAGTTTATTTACTATCAGTTAGTCAATTGCGATCGCTTGACTCCAAGGATTGCTAAGAGTTGTTTTCAAGTAACCACACGGAGTTGGGACTAAAAAATAGTACACTTAATCAATTAATATGAATTTCAGTAAAAAAACTGAGTATTCGCAACTTCTGTAAATTCTGCCTTGGTAGGCTTGTATGTTGTTCAAACATTTGAAACAATAGCTAAAGAATCATCAGTGGTGCTGAATTATTAATTGTTATTTCTGATTGTTGAGTCGTTAATTCTCAATGAGATGATAATCTCACATAGTAATAATTTAAATTTTTTCTTTCTCTTTCCTGAAATCTTCTGGCCAGAATTGAGCAGCCAAGCCGGAGACATTTTTGTTACTCTGGTCAGTAGTTAAAATGCAGAATATTCAGAACATCAAGGATTTTATAGCTTACTGATTTTCTTGAAGTTATTCATCTTTGCTCTTAAAGTCTTCTGAATTCTGATTTGAAAAATTCTGAGTTCGCAGTTCTGACATCTTCTTTATCATCTCAATCCTCGTTTTGCAACATCAGCCTTAAGTCTGTTTTCATACCACAATGAAAGACCAATTATTAGACCGGATTTTTAATAAACCTTCTTTTCCACACAAATTTGAACGCTTGGAACTGGATGATAATTTTTGCATTATAAATACATCCGAACAAGTGCAACGATTTGCACATCACCCTGAGGAGGCGACACGAGGAAAAGATATCCGGCTAAGTTTTCCTGAGTTAAACGGACTTGAAGATATTTTAAAAGCTATCTTGTACGGAAAACAAGAACTGTTTGAATTACAAGGAATTAGACGAAATTCTAGCCAAAAATCTCTTCTATATATAGATATATATATTATTGGCGAACAAGCGGAAAAATTGGAAAATAGATTAATCGTACTGATTGAGGATGTTACTGACAAAATTGTTTTAAAACAAAAGTTAGCGCAGCAAACTAATGAAGCGAATTTGCTATCCAGTGCTTTAGTAACTTGTAAAAGTTACATGGATCAAGTAATCACTTCAATGGCAGATGCTTTTTTAGTAACTAATAATTTGGGAAAAATCATCAAAATTAACCATGCTACTGAAGAATTATTTGGTTTTACTCAACAAGAATTAATTAATCAACCGATTTCATTGATAATTGACGACCAAGTAGTAATCAAAGCAATTTACCAGCATTTTGCTGCTAAACAAAGTTTTCATAATTTGGAGGTAGTTTGTAGAACTAAAACTCGAGAAAAACGCTTGATTGCTTTTTCTTGTTCGGTGATTTCCAAAGAAACAGAAGGACTAGAAGATATTGTTTACATCGGTCGGGATATCACTGCTCGACAGCGCCGGGAACAGCGTACAAATACTCAGTATGCTATCACCCGCATTTTATCAGAATCACAGAGCATAAAGCAGGTAATTCCCCAAATTTTACAGTCGATTTGTCAAAATTTGGGATGGGATTTAGGGGAACTTTGGACACCAAGTCAGTATATCGGTACTTCAGTAAAAAGATACAGTGTCAATGCAGTATTAAGGTGTGTGGAAATTTGGTCAAGTCGAGTAGTTTCTGGCAGAGAATTTAAAGCAGTTACCTGGCAAACTACATATACTCCTGGTGTTGGTTTACCTGGTGAAATTTGGATTAGACGATGGCCGCTATGGACTGATGATATCACACAAGATGGAGACAAAAGGCGATCGCAACCTGCTGCGGAAGCTGGATTACACGCAGGCTTTGGCTTTCCCATCTTAGACGATAACGAAATCTTAGGGGTGATGGTTTTCTTTAGCCGAGACATTCAGCTAAAAGATACAAACTTGTTGGAAATGGTAGGTTCTATTGGTAGCCAAATCGCCCAGTTTATCAAACGCAAACAAGCAGAAATCGCTCTTGTTGAAAGCGAACAACGATATCGAGATTTATTTGAAAATGCTAACGATTTAATTCAAGCTGTGAATGCTTATGGTCGTTTTTTGTATGTCAATCGCGCATGGCGAGAAACTTTTGGATACAGCGAAACTGAAATTGCTGCTTTGAATGTCTTTGATATTATACATCCAGAGTTTAGACAATACTGTTGGCAAAAATTTTATAGCGTGCTTTCTGGAGAAAAACAAGAGCAAATCAAAGCCGGATTTATTACCAAAAACCGTGAGACAATTTTTTTAGAAGGTAATATTAACGGTAAATTTATCGAAGGTCATCCAGTTGCTATTCATGGGATTTTTCGTAACGTTACCCAGCGATTAGCAGCAGAAAAAGCGCTGCGCCATCAACAAGAACAAACCGAACGTTTATTGTTGAATATTTTGCCAGCGGCAATTTCTAACCGTTTGAAAGAACAACCAGCCAGCATTACCGAAGACTTTGCTGATGTCACGGTTTTATTTGCAGATATCGTTGGTTTCAGCCAAATCGCCGCTTCCATGAGTGCCATTCAACTGGTAAACTTGCTCAACCCTATTTTTTCAGCTTTCGATCGCCTCACCGAACAACATAGTTTAGAAAAAATCAAAACCATCGGCGATGCTTATATGGTAGTCGGCGGTTTGCCCACACAACGCTCAGATCATGCTCAAGCCATTGCTCAAATGGCATTACACATGCAAGCAGCGATCGCTTTATTTAATACTGAGAATAACCAAAATTTTAGCATCCGTATCGGTATTCATAGCGGTTCCGTAGTTGCCGGAGTCATTGGCTTAAAAAAGTTTACTTACGACCTCTGGGGAGACACGGTAAACATCGCCAGCCGCATGGAATCTCAAGGAGTTCCTGGCAAAATCCAGGTAACAGAAAATACTTATAAATCCTTATGTAATGAATTTTTATTTGAAAAGCGGGGCGAAATCGAAGTTAAAGGCAAAGGGAAAATGACGACTTATTGGTTAATTGGGCATAGGGCATAGGGCATGGGGCATGGGGCAGGGAAAGAGGATGGGGAGATAAGGGGATGGGGAGATGGGGGGAAAGAAGAATTACTTTCTCCCTCATTTGGCCACCTCCCCATCTCCCCACCTCCCTACCTCCCCATCCCCCTCATCCCCCTCATCCCCCTCATCTCCCTCATCTCTCTCATCCCCCTCATCTCCCCACTCCCCACTCCCTACGTATTCGGAATCAACCTACCGCAAGGATAAGTCGCTGTTGGCTGGGAAGCATTGTCAGCCACGGCTGCTGGAATTTGATCTGATGCTTGGCTTTTGGCTGCTAGATAGTCTGTTTGTAGTTTTTCTAAAATCGCTTCTCGCTTGTCATACAAACGTTTTAGGGGACGAGATTGGCATTTGTTGAGGACGTATGCTGTTACTAGTGGTAAAGCAATGGTGCTATCGGTATAACAAACAATTGTGTTAGGTAATTCTTCTGGGTCAATTTTACCCCAGCTGACAGCTTCCGATGGGGTTGCCCCAGACAAACCACCTGTATCTGGACGAGCATCGGTAAATTGCACAAAGTAATCATGTCCGCGTTCTTCTAGTCCTAAGACTTCGTGAATTTGCGGTTGTGTTTGTAGCAAAAAGTTTTTAGGACTGCCACCACCGAGAATGACAGCGGCACTTTTACCTTCTCCTTCACGGGCATTGTAAGCGATCGCTGCTGTCTCATTCACATCAATTGCAGGATCTAATATTAATTGTGAGCCTTCTAGCGCCAAAGCTGCTACGTTCATACCGATGGAACTATCTCCAGGAGAAGACGTATAAATCGGTACGCCATATTCATAAGCGGTAGCCAGCAAGCAAGAATTCTCCACGCCCAATTGTTTTTCTACTTCTCGGACATATTTCCCTAATAAATAGTGAAATTCAGCGGTTCCCATGCGTTTTTGGAAAGGTTCTGCTTGCAGAATTTTGCGGATAAAAGCATCGGTTTCCAAAAGTACATCGTAGCCAAAAATAATGTCATAAATCCGGATTGTGCCTTGTTGACGCAGTTTCACATCATCCAAAAACGGATTACCGGCAAACAATTCAAAACCCAAACCATAATGCATATCATGGTAAAGATTTGCACCAGTGCTAATCATCCAGTCAATAAAGCCATTGCGAATTAAGGGTGCAAGCGCTGAAACCCCAAATCCGGCTGGTGTCATTGCACCGGAAAGGCTAACTCCCACGGTAACACCTTCTGTCAGCACATCACGACTCAGTAATTGGCAGATTTCCCGCAAACGTGCTGAGTTGTAAGCGGTAAAGTATTTATCAATCAAATCCACCACATTGATATCATTTGATATAGGTGTGGGTGCAATTTTTTGACCCAGCTGCTTAGACATTTTGGCACTCCTGAACAGTAAACACGCCGAATCTTAATGTTATAGCAAAGTGCTGAGTGCTAAGTTAAGGTTTTGGAGTTGGGAGTTATACCAATTTGCCAAAATAGGGCTACAAATTAAAAAATGAGTATAGATGCTCCATAGAAAAATCAAATTTTAATTGATAGAAATTTAATTGCTAAACCCCTACATTTATTCTTTAAACTTCTTCAGAAGTTGAATTACCCTAGTTCAGATTTACTGATTGATTCTGAATTCTGTTAGCGCAGTAGGGCGTGTTTTCAAACTCGAAATTGGAGAGGGGGAGACGCAAAGACGCGGGGACGCAAAGACGCGGAGATGTTTTTGAATGAATTTTCGCCGTGTCACCGCGTCTTTTAGTCCCCGTGTCCGCCTTTTTTGGTAATATTTGTTACTTTGAAGACACGCCCTAGCCCATTCTGCATTCTGTATTCTTCTTCACCCCGATTTGCTGGACGCAGCCGCAACCAGTTCATTGAACAAATGAACAACCTGAACTTACTCCAACCGAAAAAAATATTGGAAGCCGTACCCGCAAATCAGCAATGTGGCAGAGTTTTACTTGCACTGGACTATCAAATCTAACAATAATTAATACTTATATAGGTCATTGATCCTAGTCAAAAATAGGACACTTATACGATGCGTTCATTAAGGCGATCGCTGTAGGATATCCTAATCCAAGAATTACAGCACTTTTCATGCATTTGAACCACATCAATCGTAGGGGCACAGCAATGCTCATAGGTGTCAACTTAACGTGAAACCCTTGTCAAGACGTGATATTGAGTTCACTCACTTCCAGCTACTCACCGCATCACCCCACCCTAACCCTCCCCTTGTAAAGCGGAGGGAACTAGATTCTTTTTTCCCCCCTTGGAAAGGGGGGATTAAGGGGGGTAAAAACCCTAAAAAATGACAAAAAAACTTATAATCAACTACAATCATTACTTCTTGTAACAAGTGACAACAGAAATAGCCTTAAATCAAAAAGTATCCTTATCTGCAAATGTTCTGACTCAAGACTTAGCAGGGGAGTCAGTTTTGTTGAATCTGCAAAGCGAAGAATATTTTAGTCAAAACGAAGTTGGTACAAAAATATTCTTTGTGCTAACTGAGTCAGATTCTATCCAGACAGCTTACGACGCCTTGCTAAAAGAGTATGATGTCGAGCCAGAGAAGTTAAAACAAGACTTGCTCAAGTTTATTGATAAATTGGTTAAGGCGGGATTAGTGGAAATTACCGAGTTTCAACCTATAAGTAAGTAAAAAATGCGTATATTGATGATTGGTGCTGGGGGCGTTGCCTTGACAAGACCCTTAGATTGGGTAGTCAAAGCAGGTTATGAAGTATGGCTACTAGGAGATGTAGACCCCTATGAAACCGAAACTCCCAAAAATTATCGCTATTTCCCGACTGTTTGGCGAAAGTATCTAGAGGAGTTTACCAACACCTACCCCTACGAAGATCGGATGGCGGAGGAAATGGTAGAGCCGTTACGTAAACTTGTAGACGAATTCCAACCTGATATTATTCATGTCCACGCCATTGGTTGGCACGCCCACTGTTGTGCCTTAGCGAATCTTAAACCTCTTGTAGTCTCTGCTTGGGGCTTTTTAAATCATTTGCTAAAACCAGAAAGGGAACAAAGCAAGCATACAGATAGGGTTAGCCAAGTGTTTAAGAACACTGGTGTGCTGATTGTAGAGACACCTAATTTAATAGAGAAATCTAAAGCACTGCTGAACCCTGAACAACGAGTAGAATTAATTCCTCTAGGGACAAACCCCCAACATTTTCGCTCTGGAGTCACCAAGGATTTACCAAAGTGGCGGCGGGAAGTATTGAAGATTACCGAAGCACCCACAATTCTGCTTTCGCCCCGTGGTTGGTCTAAACTGTACAACCACGAGCAGATATTTACAGCCTATGCACAGGCTTTTCCCCAATTCACCAAACCGACGGTACTCGTCTTTTCAAAGTTAGGGCGTGGTGGTGGGGAAGAAGCAGTGGCTATTTACGAAAGCATCAGCAAAAAAGCAGAAGAACTTGGCTTATTAGAAAATCTGCGCTGGTTGCCAGCCCTACCTTATAATTTCATGCCTACAGGCTACAACTTAGCAGATGTAGTTATCAATTATCCTACCAACGATGCCTTTCCTTCCACACTCATTGAAGCAGTTGCCTGCGAACGCCCAGTGATTACCTGTGATTTGTTAGCTTATCGAGGCACTTTTATTGAAGAATTTTGTACTTTGGTAGAATCGGAAAACCCGACTGCTCTAGCAGAGGCAATGATTAAAGTTGTTAATCAACCTCCCCAAGAGCGAGAAGTGCATCTTGCACAAGCACGGCAAGTTATTGTCGAGCAGTATGATGAGGCCATTTTACAAAAGCGGCTGTTTCAGATATATGAAGATTTAGCATCTGCTACCAAGGTAATCTCTGCGTGAACTACCTTCATTAACCAACTTTCTGCTTAATTTATGAAGAAAGTCTTGGCGTAAATAATTAAAGCTTTGTAGTGAGGACTTTAGTCCTCAAATGAGGGCTGAAGCCCTCACTACAAACTAATATCAAGATTTTTTAGATTACTTAACTTAGTTTCATTTATTCTCGCCTACTTACTTAACCCAAAATCCTATTACCAATCTATCAATTTTTAAAATAAGAACCCTTTAGCAAGCTGCAAGGTTGTTTCACCTTCCACAGGGCATGAGTAGTCAAGTTAATCTTGTTATTTGCACCATAGCGAATTGACGCTACAGAGTACTAATAAATTTAACAATCTTCATGTAAATTTAATTTGGTGATGGTATTATTTTATAGTCTGATAATTCCAAATAAGTAAAACACAAAAAGGGTTTTTGAAATGGCTCAATCTGAAGAAAACGCGAAAAAAAACTATTATGAACCAGAATTGAAAGCTCACGGTAAAATATCTGGTTTGACACAACAAGTGGGTGGTAGCGGTGGTTTTGGTACTACAACCGGATTCCCCATACCTACTACCACTGTTCTTGATTAGTTAAGTAGAAAAAAACACGAAAAGCTCAATTTCACTCATTGTCATATAAATGATGCCAGGGTAGACTTAGCAAGTAGGAAAGATTTATTAGGCAATTTTATTGACCTAATCAATCTAGACTAAATAGACCTTTCTAATTGCCCTCTTATGAGGCTATTGTTTACATACGTAAGGATTCTTCAAATGTCACAATCTGAAAACGCGAAAAAAAACTATTCGGAACCAGAATTGAAAGCTCACGGTAAAATATCTGGTTTGACACAACAAGTCGGTGGTAGTGGTGGTTTTGGTACAACTACAAGACCTGGCCCCCCCATTACTGGTCTTCCTTAAGCAAAGCTCAACTTCACTCCCTGTCATATAAATGATGGCAGGGTAGAGTTAGCAAGTAGGAAGGGTTTATTAGGCAATTTTATTGACCTAACAAATCTAGACTAAAAGGGATTTTTGACCTACCTTTTTCCTTAACACTTTGTGAAAATAAAGTGTGTAAGTTTCTCCTTTCCAAAAGAACCCCGACTTTTTGAAAAAGTCGGAGTTCTGAAACTCCTGAATTTGCAGATAAAAATAAATATAAATGCAAATGTCGATTCAAAACGATGACTATTACTATCAATTTTATGGACTCAACATATCTATTAATAGACTGCTCCCAGGGTTAGTTACTGTTAACAGTTCTGCACCGATAGATGTTGGTATTCACCTAGTTGGTGAACAGCAGAGTCAACCGCCATTACTCGACCAAGCTTTTTGGAATGTGCCGCTTGAGTGGTATCAACAAACAGGCTTTCACCTGTGGACGACACATCGGGATGACGGTACTTACTGGAGGATACGGTCTTTTGATGGAGTTGATTGCGTAGAATTCATTTTGAATCCTGATGGTAGTCAAGTTTGGGGTTTTTGGTCTAGAGATGCACTATTTACAGATGCGGTATCTTTGCTGCTGGGTTGTGTACTTGGTCATCTGTTACGGCTGCGGGGAGTGACTTGCCTTCATGCCAGTGTGGTTGCGGTTGATGGTGGTGCGATCGCCATTTTAGGACAATCAGGCGCAGGTAAATCAACCACAGCAGCAGCGTTGGCTAGCCGTGGATTCTCCGTATTGGCAGATGATATTGCCGCACTTATTCCTAATGAAAAAAGGTTTTGGGTACAGTCTGCTTATCCTCGTCTACGCCTGTGGCCTAATTCTGTAAATGCCATTCACGGCTCAATAGAAGATTTACCACTAGTATCAACAAATCTAGATAAACGCTTTCTAGATTTGCAAATAAAAGATAGAGAACAGTGGCAGTTTCAACCCCAAGCTTTGCCATTAATTGCTGTGTACATATTAGGAGAACGTGACTCAAACCTCACAGCACCTATAATTAACTCTCTTTCTCTGCCTGAAGCCATGAAGCATCTAATGTTCAATTCCTACGGGCGTGCTTTCCTCACTTCTCAACAGTGTAGACAGGAGTTTCAAGAATTGGGTGAATTGGCAAAGACTGTTCCTGTGCGGGAGTTATTACTTCCTGATAATTTGGGAAGTTTGGGGCAAATTTATGATGTTATTTTAGAAAACTTACGCCTGATTCATACTTTGGTTTAGCAATACTAGTAATTTGGATATCTGCCTATATTTACTAAGCAAATTTTTAAATATGCAAGTTTTTAAGCCAACCGTCAGTGTTATTATTCCTACTTACCAGCGCGGCCATATTGTCAGTCAGGCAATTAACAGCGTTCTGGCACAAACCTACAAAGACTACGAAATTATCGTCATCAACGATGGTTCTCAGGATAACACTCCGCAAGTGCTGGCTGAATTTAGCGATCGCGATCGCATTACCGCTATTCATCAAGCCAATCAAGGATTATCTGCGGCTCGCAATGCTGGAATTCGCTCTGCTAAAGGCAAGTATATCGCCTTTTTAGATGATGACGATCTCTGGGAACCTCAGAAGTTAGAAAAACAAATTTCCGTCTTGGAAGCCAATCCACGCATTGGTTTGATCTATTCAGATTCACTCTTTTTTTCCGATCGACAGGGTTTGTTTCCGGGTTCGTACAATACAGCATATCCTACCCCGAATCTTCAGGTATTATGGACTCTTTTTAGATACAACTACATTCCAGTCCTAACGGTTGTTGTGCGTCGAGACTGTTTAGATAAAGTGGGTTTGTTTGATGAAACTCTGAGATGTTGTGAAGATTACGATTTATGGCTGCGCCTGATTGAAAAATTTCCGATTTACTTTTTAAATCAACCCTTAGCGCGTTATCGGGAATCGCCAAATAATCTTTCTCAAGATCGAGAGCAGATGTTAACTAACCACCTGCGCGTTAAGGAAAAAGTCATCGATCGCAATCCAGAATTCCTAAAAATCCCTGTTAATTTTATCGATCCTTACTTTTACAATATCTACCTCGGACTTGCCAAGTTACATATTCAAAATCATCAAATCGAGCAAGCGCGTAGAGTTTTGCATCGCTATCGAGAAATACGGGGTGAAACCGCTAGGTATGAGAAGTTGCGATTATCTATATCTACTGAGCAAATTTAAGATCATGCATTTTATTGTCACTGGCGGAGCCGGATTTATTGGCTCTCATCTTACAGAACAATTGTTATCAGAAGGTCATCGTGTCACTGTAGTTGATAATTTGACCACTGGACGTTTAGAGAACTTACCCAAACATCCTCGTCTTAGGTTTATACAAAAAGATATTTTAATATGTCAACCAGAAGATTTTAACGAAAAAGTTGATGGAATTGCCCATTTAGCAGCTATTTCTTCGGTGACAGAATCTTTGTATCGTCCCTTGGAAGCTCATCACAATAATCTTTCGGCAACCCTGGCTGTGATTCAACTTTGCCAAGCTTTAACTATTTCTAAGTTAGTATTTGCCAGTTCCGCATCTGTATACGGCAATCTTACGCAATTACCGATTTCAGAAGAGCAAAAAACCTCTCCTCTATCACCCTATGGCTTACAAAAATTGGTGAGCGAACAATACGCTAGTCTCTTTGCTAAACAACTAGGTTTTTCATTTATTGGCTTACGAATTTTTAACGTATTTGGCCCTAGACAAATTCCTAATTCAAGCTACTCTGGCGTAATTTCTCGTTTTGTTGATATTATGCAACGTGGCTTACCAATTACTATTTATGGCGATGGCAATCAAACCAGAGACTTTATTTATGTTAAAGACGTAGTAAAGGCTTTTTCTCAAGCATTAAAAGCGAATATTACTCCTGGCTCATCCTTAATTTGCAACTTAGGAACTGGAAAATCAACTTCTTTAATACAGTTGATTGATATCCTCAACAATCATTTCCCCCAATGGCAACCAGAAATTAATTTCGTTTCTCCTCGTTTGGGAGATATTCAACATTCACAAGCTGATATTTCCAGGATATCTTCATATTTAGACTTTCATCCTCAGTGGTCAGCAGAGTCGGCTATTAATTTTTTTATTGCATCATCTTTGAGCAACAATGATAATTATTCAAAACAACGGTTTTCTCTATCTGCTTAAGAGAATGTTTGAAAAGTTCTCTTGTCGGTATCGAAAAGTTCTAGATCCCCCTAAATCCACGCCACTTGCTCATGGGGGAAACCCCCAAGACCGCAGTGGCTCCCCTTAAAAAGGGGGACTTTGATTCCGGGTTCCCCCCTTTTTAAGGGGGGCTAGGGGGGATCTACAAGTGCCTAAAATGACAGCAAATCACTTTTCAAACAACTTCTAATATTTAGATAATAAAAATTCCTTTGTAAATAACAAAATCATCAAACATTTCAGTAAAAATGAAGCACTTATCTAAATTTTTCAAATTAGATTATCAAAAAAAACAACTTTTAATTAACACTTTTATTGTATTGACATTAGTTAGATTAGGTTTGTGGTTGCTATCATTTAAAACCTTGCATCAACTTCTATTAAGGCTAAGTAACACCAAACCTAAATGCCAAGAAAAATACCACGTCTCTATTGACAAAATCATCTGGGCTGTTGAAGTGAGCAGTCATTATATGCCTGGTGTCAAGTGTCTGGCGCGTGCCTTGACTTGCCAGTTTTTCATGAGTCGCCACGGTTATACATCTAATCTCTGCATTGGTGTGGCCAAAGATATAGAAGGAGAGTTAAAGGCTCATGCGTGGCTAGAAAATCAGGGACAGGTTGTAATTGGCGATGTTACAGACCTTTCTCATTTTAGCCAACTGGCATCTTTTACAAAAGAGCATATTTAAAAATATGAAAGCAGGCAAAACCTTAAGATATAAAATCCAGCAAAGCTTACGCATTCTGCCTGCGTTGCGCCTAGTTTGGAATAGTAGTCCTCGTTTGACTATTGCTTTGGTTGCACTTTTGGTTATTCAAGGTTTATTGCCCCTACTCTCTCTCTATCTCACCAAACTCATCGTAGATACAATAGCCGCCAGTGTTAATGTTGCTGATAAAGGAGCCGCCTTTAATCAAGTATTACTTTTGCTTGGCTTCTTTGTTGCTATCACCCTAGTAACTAACCTGTGTTCTTCCCTGACGGAACTGGTGTATGCCGCCCAATCTCAGCAACTAACTGACTACATGCAAAACGTCCTCCATGCTAAATCAATTGAAGTAGACCTGGAGTATTACGAAAACTCTGAATATTATGATGCCTTGCAGCGAGCGCAAAAAGAAGCTCCTTCTCGACCGGGGCAAATTCTACATCGTTTGGCATGGCTATGTTTGAGTAGTATCTCTTTGGTGGCGATGCTGGGGTTGCTACTGTCATTGCATTGGGGAATAGGAGTTATCTTATTTGTTGCCGCGATTCCGGCTTTGGTAGTGCGGGTGAGATACTCCGGCATCATGTATCATTGGCAGCGCCGAAAGACAGCCCAGGAACGCCAAGCAGGCTACTTGAGTCGGATACTGACTACAGAGCAACACGCTAAAGAAATTCGCTTGTTTGATTTGGGTTCTTTCTTTAGTGAGTGGTATATGCGACTGCGATCGCAACTATACCAAGAAAACATAGCCATGACCAAAAGACAATCTGTGGCTAATCTTGGTGCCCAAACAACGGCGACAACTTTAGTTTTTGCTGCCTATGGTTTCATTATTTATCAAACTATGCAAGGCACTATCCGTTTTGGTGATTTAGTACTCTATTACCAAGCATTGCAACGGGGACAAAATGACTTAAAAAGTCTCTTGGGTGGTCTGTCTGGTTTATATGAAGACAACCTATTTCTCGCAAACTTATATGAATTTCTAGATTTGAAACCAAAGGTTGTAGAACCGTTACATCCAAAACCATTTCCCATACCAATGCAACATGGCATTGTGTTTAATCACGTCAGCTTTCAATATGCAAATACGAAGCGTCAGGCACTTGAGGATATTAATCTAACTATTCGCCCAGGAAAAGTTGTCGCGTTGGTAGGAGAAAACGGTTCCGGCAAGACTACTTTAATTAAGCTTCTCTGTCGCTTATACGATCCCACTTTTGGTAGTATTACCATTGATGGCATAGATTTACGCCAATTTCAAATTGCTACCCTCCGCAGTCAAATTAGCGTCATTTTTCAAGATTATACAAAATATCATCTAACTGCTAAAGAAAACATTTGGATGGCAAATATTAATCTGTCATTTGCCCACGACAAAATCATCGCTGCTGCCCGTCGTTCCGGTGCTGATGATGTCATCAGAAAGCTACCTCAAGGTTACGACACCATACTAGGTAAATTGTTTGAACAAGGGGAAGAATTGAGCATCGGTCAGTGGCAAAAAATTGCTTTAGCCAGGGCATTTTTGCGAGATTCACAGTTAATTGTGTTGGATGAACCAACTAGTGCTTTAGACCCGAAAGCCGAAGAAGAAGTGTTTCAGAATTTCCGCCAACTTATTAAAAATCAAGCTGCTATCCTCATTAGCCATCGCTTATCAACTGTGAAAATGGCTGACTGTATCTACGTAATGGCAAACGGTTCAATCATGGAAAGCGGCACTCACGAGGAACTGATAAATCTGGGTGGTAGCTATGCAGACTTGTTTGAAACCCAAGCCCAACACTATAAGTGAGTAATTTATGATTACCTTAAACAAGCCTATTATTCAATTACCAATAAAGGTTCAACGTCCAGAAATTGAGCTACTTCTGTATTGTACCCGGACTTACATAGACACCGAAACAGCAGAGCAAATTAAAACTTTACTCCAGCAAAACATAGACTGGACATTGCTCATAGAAATAGCAACATATCATGGAACAATACCACTCTTATACCAGAGTCTCAATAACATTGGAAAAGAAGCTATTCCCCAAACACTTTTAACTCAACTGCGGAATCGCTACCATGCTAATGCTAGCCGCAACTTATTTTTGAGTCATGAGTTGCTTAAGATCCTTAAGCTTTTTGAAGCTAATAAAATTCGGGCAATTCCTTTCAAAGGACTTGTTTTAGCTGCTTCTATTTATGGCAATTTAGCCATGAGACAGTTTAGCGATTTAGATATTTTAGTAAAACAAGAAGATATAGCCAAAGCTCAAGAATTATTGATTGCTCAGAAATATCAACTAGAAGCTGACTACTATGGTTGGCAACATACTTTTGTCCATAGCCAAAAACCAGAAATAGTGGTGGATCTTCACACCGAATTGACTCCTTTATCTTATTTTCCTTTTAAACTTCCCGACTTTGAAACTTTGTGGCAACGAAGCAGGTCTTTAACACTCAATGGTGAATCTATCATCGACTTGTCTTTTGATGATTTGTTGATTATTCTTGCTGTACAAATTGCCAGAGCCGTTAATGAAGGTAGAGAATCTTTGGCTCAAATTTGCGATTTAGCTGAATTATTGCGTATTCAACAGACATCAGATTGGGAAGAATTATTGCACAAAGTAAAGAGTCTGGAACTTGAAAGACTATTCTTTATTAGTCTGTTAATAGTTAATACTCTCCTGAATACGCCTTTACCCGACCAACTCAAGCAGGCTATTCAACAACAGATCCAAATCGATCCAACAATTGTAATTTATGCTGTACGAATGCAGAAACAGCTTTTCACTGAAGTTAAAACTCCACGATTCATTAAACTTTTTTTTCAACACTTGATGATCGATGGGCCACTTAGCACAATGCCAGTTCGTGTTTATCTAGTGTGGCAATTTTTGAGTTTTACAACCAGGCTGGCGATCGCTGATTATAATCAAGAAGACCGAAAAGTTTTTCCATTGCCATCTGGTCTTTCTTTCCTATACTACTTAATCCGACCAATACGATTGGTAAGCAGATACATAACTAATAGTACATATAGGTAAACTACCAGAGCAAACGCATCTAAATATTGAAATACGAGAACCATAGAAGCGATCGCTCTTACCGCTGTATAAAAAAATCAGCGGTCGCATCCTGGAATGCTTGTAAAGCATCCGCCCAGATTATATATAATTCTCTATCTGTATAAAAATATATATAAACTTTCATTTTATCAATAAACAAATTAATTCGAGATATTTCTAATGATAGATAAATTTTATTGATATCTAGTTTAGATTTGTAACAGGTTACACAGAACTAGGTAAAACACATGGCCAACATAATTGACACTGCTACTAACAATGGTTCTTTCAAGACACTAGTTGCAGCAATCGAAGCGGCTGGTCTGGTAGATACACTAAAAGGTGATGGCCCATTCACCGTCTTTGCGCCGACTGATGCAGCATTTAATAAGCTTCCCAAAGGTACAGTAGACGCATTGCTGAAAGATATTCCCAAGCTGAAGAAAATTTTGACCTATCATGTTGTCTCAGGCAAAGTACTAGCTGCTGATGTGGCCAAACTGAAGACAGCTAAAACAGTTGAAGGTTCAGATGTAAAAATTGATGCTTCTAATGGCGTCAAGATAAATGATGCCAAAGTTGCAACCCCTGATGTTGCTGCGGATAACGGTGTCATCCACGTCATCGATACAGTTTTGATTCCTGCATAAGCAAACGTCAAAATAGCAAATGCTATTTTTAGGGCGGTGACTAACTGTAGTTGTTTCCCCATAACTGTTTGAACGTTTTTTACTAAACATCAGCCACGAATAAATCCATCTAGATACGTCTAGATGGATTTATTGTTTAATGGAGTGCAATTAAATTTTCAATTTTGCCAAACCCAAATAACGGATACCTTCGGGGGAAATATCAAAACGGCAAGGTAGTACTTCTAAACCAAGAGCGATCGCTTCCCGCAATAATTTACCATATACTGGATCGGTGCGATCGCCAGGGGAAAATTCTGTACAATCACTGCGATTGATAAAATAAAGCATCACCGCACGAGTTAAAGGTAACAGCGCCATTAATTCTCGCAAGTGTTTTTGTCCTCTGGTAGTTTCCGTATCTGGGAATAAAGCTAATCTCCCATCGCAGAAAGTTGTATTTTTAACTTCTAAATAAATTGGCCGTTCCTCAACATTTCCTGTTAAGAAAAAATCCACTCGGCTTTTGTTATCTAGCCCATAAACTACCTCGGTTTTGATGTGGTTATAATCGCCCAATTCTGGGAAAAGATATTTCGCCAAAGCTAACTTTACCACCCGATTAGGCAAAATAGTATTCACACCCACCCAAGTCGGTTCGTTGTCATTTACCTGAATAAGTTCTAAAGTGTAAGCCAACTTGCGGTTTGGATTATCACTTTTAGAAAGCTGCACCGCACTTAGAGGAGTCGATACTCCAGTCATCGGCCCTGTATTTGGACAATGTGCTGTAACTATCTCGCCAGAAGTAAGTTGAACGTCTACAAAAAACCGCTTGTAGCGTTTTAGCAGAATACCCGGATATAAAGGTGGGTAACGGTAAAGCCAATCAATCATCATCAAACCTTGGACAATTTTAGATTTTAGATTATCTCAGTTCATAACAACTGTTGGCCAATCCAATATCATACCCCACACTCCACAATTTTTCCCTATCAAACAGATGTAGAGACCTTGCAATGCAACGTCTCTACATATCACAGAATGTCAATTTTTGTAGTCAAATTTACGACAGTTTAATAAAAAGTAGCATATACTAGGTGTCATAACCCTCCCAGTAAAGAAAAATTCGGGAGAAATTCAACGTGCAAGGAGGTAAATCCTATGCAAAAAGTATGGACAGCAAGGGAATTAGAATATGCTTTTCTGTTTACTTTAAGAAAAGTAAATTCAATTAATGTAGAAGGATTCAAGGCATTTTTTAGGAACATGCCTATCGATCCTTATATTAAAGGCAACTATCGTTCGAGAAGATTATCTCGGTTCATAGTTGCAGAGGATAAATTAATCAAATTACCTCATGGCTTCCTTTTCCAAAGTAAAGATTATAATCCATTATTGGGCGACATCAAAAGAGAGTTTGCAGAATTAGAAGATGCACTTATTGAACTTGATATTTTTAGAGATCTTGTCTTAGCATTTCACGATTCTTGTAAACTTCATCCAGAAGCAGAAATTGGAGTTCATCAAATCAGAACTATTTGTTCGCCAGATAACTTAGGGAATCCTGCACCTGAAGGCATACATCAAGATGGTACTGATTTTATTGGTATTTTCTCAGTGGATAGAGATAATATTCAAGGTGGAGAAACACATTTGTATGCTGCCAAAAAAGAAAAGCCTGTATTTAGCAAAATTCTAAATTCCGGAGAACTTTTGTTGGTCAACGACCATGATTTTTTCCACTTTACAACTCCTATCAAACCAGAGATTCCGGCTCAAGGAAGTAGGGATGTGTTTGTGCTAACTTCTCCTAGCTTGTTAACTGAATAACTTTAGTATTTCAGATAAATGAAGTACACGGGTAGGGGCACAACATGTTGTGCCCCTACTATTATTTGTACCTCACTGAATTCTTCTTCAAAAAGAACATCTTAATTATGCTTCTGTTAAGTTAGTGTAAATAGAAGCGTTCGGAGTATTGATCATGAGAGTACCAGAAAGTCAACAAACTCCAAAATTTATACAGTTACTTCAGTGGATTTTTAACCCTTTGAAACTGATGGAAACATCTGCAAAGGCGTATGGCGAATGTTTTTCGCTACATATAACTGGTAATAGCCCAATTGTATTATTTAGTAATCCCCAAGCAATTCAGGAGATTTTTACGGCTCCACTTGATAAGTTAGACGGTAAAGGTTCGGCGCAACTTTTAAAATCTTTATTGGGTGAAAACTCCTTAATATTACTATCTGGTGCATCTCACCAACGGCAGCGGCGATTATTGACACCACCTTTTCATGGCGATCGCATGAAAGCCTACGGTCAAATTATTGCTAATATCACTGATGAAGTCATCAGTAAATGGAAAATTGGCGAACCTTTTTGTATCCGTGACTCCATGCAAGAAATCTCCCTGAGAATAATTCTTCAAGCTGTATTTGGTCTGCATCAGGGAGAACGTTTAACAAAATTGTCAGGACTGTTGCGTTCCGTCCTAGAGTTATCTGGTTCCCCCTTACGTGCTTCCATAGTATTTCTTCCTTTACTTAGAGTAGATTGGGGTAACTGGAGTCCTTGGGGAAGATTTTTGCGTCAAATGCAGCAAATTGACGAACTCCTCTACAGTGAAATTCAAGAACGCAGAGATCATCCTGATGCTTCTCGCACTGATATTCTCTCCTTGATGATGTCGGCGCGTGATGTCAATGGCGAACCGATGACTGATGTGGAATTGCGCGATGAATTAATGACTTTGTTAGTCGCCGGTCACGAAACCACCGCTTCAGCTTTGACATGGGCATTTTATTGGATTCACCATCTGCCAGAAGTGCGAGAAAAGCTGCTAACTGAGTTAGATAATGTAAATGAGAATGCTGATTGGAATGAAATTTCTCGCTTACCTTATTTAACAGCGATATGCCAAGAGACACTCCGCATTTACCCAATCGTCATGCTTACCATCCCTCGTATAGTCAAGTCACCAATAGAAATTATGGGCTATGAACTTCAACCGGGAACATTGCTACAAGGTTGTATATATTTAATGCATCACCGGGAAGATTTATATCCAGAACCAAATCAGTTTAAGCCAGAGCGATTTTTACAACGCCAGTATTCTCAGTACGAATATTTACCTTTTGGTGGTGGCAATCGTACTTGTATTGGTATGGCATTTGCAATGTTTGAAATGAAGCTGGTATTGGCAACGGTGTTATCACAAATGAATTTAGCATTAGTTGACAATTATCAAGTTAAACCTACCCGTCGTGGCATAACTTTAGGCCCTTCTGGCGGTAAGTGGTTAATTGCAACCGGTCAGCGGCAAAAGGTGAAAACTCCTGTAGGCGTGTAAATATAACAGAATTTAGCAAAGAAGCGATCGCCTAAAATAATTTCAATAAGTGCGATCGCTTTTTTAAAATTTAAGCATTTGCGCCTAAAACAGAAGAGTAATAGTGCTGTAGCAAATCTTCCGGGTCATGATAAATTGCAACCGCTTGAGATAGTTGTTCATCACTAAAGCCACCGCAGCGTAAAGCAATCACACCTACCCCTGCTTTGCCAGCAGACTCAATATCATAAGGAGAATCTCCTAGCATCACTACTTGATCAGGTGTCATTTGCCCTTTTTTCAAAGCAGCTTCTACAATGTCAGGGGCAGGTTTAGAAGCTTCGGCATCATCGGATGTAGTGATTTCCGATAGCAAATCATCTACCTGGGCAATTTTGAGCATTATCTCAAGTTCTTCAGAACTGGCTGAACTAGCAACAACTAAATGCAATCCTGCTTTTTGCATTTTTAATATTAAGTTTCTGCTACCATTGGCAGGGGTAACTTGCGATATATATTTATCAAATAATAGTTTTTTGCGTAGTTTAGCGATCGCTTTACCAGTTCCTTCCTCACCATTTAATTCTGGTACTACTTTGGGAATAAGTTGGTCACCACCCATACCCATAAACGGTCTAACTTTTTCAAATGGCACATCAAAATCGTAAGCTGCAAATGCCTCTACCCAGGAATTTGCATGAACATCATTACTGATAACCAACGTGCCATCAACATCTATAATTACTCCTGCCAATGCCATGAAAAACCTCGCCGTTTTATTTCATAGCTGATGATTGCATGGTCAATAATTTACTTCATCGTCCCAACAGCAGAGAAGGAGGTTAGAGAAGAAATGGCGATCGCTTATAATTATCTGCAATTGCGATCGCGTTCGAGACGCTTGGGCGATCGTACAGTGCCGGAGGCGGACGCTAAAAAAGCTTGTAGAATTTGTTATATCATGTCCGCCTAATCACTTATCAAAAAAACTCTCCGCGTCCCCGTGTCCCCGCGTCAGTCTAAACAATAAGTCTTCAACCGGACATGATATGAGAGGTCAAAATGGTACAAACACCCGCTAGTCCAGAAACCGAAACCCTATTCATTGAGTTGCCTAAGTCCATTGGGCTGTATGTTACTCAAGAACAGTTTGCTGCTTTAGCCGCAGCCAACCGAGACTTGAGACTGGAAAGAACCGCACAAGGAGAATTAATAGTGAGCCCACCAACAGGCTGGGAAACAGGAGAGCGAAATTGCAGTATTTCTGGCGAATTGTATTTGTGGTGGCGTAATGCGGGCGAACCTGGTAAGGTCTTTGACTCTTCTACAGGCTTCATTATACCCAATGGTGCGACTCGCTCCCCCGATGCCTCTTGGGTGAGTGGAGAACGATGGCAGGCGCTTACTTCGGCACAAAAAGGAACGTTTGCTAATATCTGCCCCGATTTTGTGGTTGAGTTACGCTCTAGTTCAGATACCCTCAAGTCCCTGCAAGATAAATTGAGGGAGTATATCGACAATGGCGCTAAACTTGGTTGGTTAATTGACCCACAGCAGCGACGGGTGGAAATTTATCGACTGGCTAAGAATGTGGAAGTGTTGGAGAATCCTGCCGAGCTGTCGGGTGAAGGGGTGTTGCCAGGTTTTGTCTTGAATATTGCTTAAATAAAGGCGGTCATCTCTCATAAAACCACAGCTTCTTTTAATACTCTTTCTTTAATACATTCATGTAGAGTTTCAGGTTCAGTCACATCTACCTTACGTCCTAGCAACTCTTGTAATGATTGCATCAAAGCAATTTGGTCTAATAAAGTTCGTTGTGGTTCAAGTTCTACTAAAAAATCTACGTCACTATCTGGTGTTGCTTTGCCCCTAGCAACTGAGCCGAACACTCGCACTATATGCTCCATGTTTGGCAGCAATCCTCAGAATTTCTTCACGATCGGCTTTGAGTATTTCATCAATTCCCATAACCTATCACCTCAAATAATTCTGCATAAATTAATCAACTAATCATCTTTTCTAAAGCAATTTGCAAATCTTTAGTTAATTCACTCGCAGCTTGCCTAGTGGCGTGGCGTAGTTTACCGCTGTAGGCATCGCCCTGAGATTTCTCCCACCTTTCAGTAACCGAAATTGGTTCTCCCACGGTGATTTTTGCCCGCCGCAAACCTAACCTTGGTCGTCCCGGCAGCGTTGTATCTTTTATTCGAGAAAGCATATCAAAAATCAGCAAAGTTGTTTCGGCAAACTTTTCTGCTGTCGGTTTTTCTTGAATATAATTTGCGGTGACTGCAACGAAACTTTCCACTATCCGCATGTGCCGCATTCGCAAATCTGCTTCTTGGGCAATCCAGTCTGCTAAACCGCGTTTGAAGGGTGGTAAATTATCAATATCTGGCAAATCTTCGCGGTAAATATAATTCCAACCAGCTTCTTCCAAACGCCGACAACGGTCAATGAAATTTCCTTGTGGTTGAACTCCAAAATATTGCTCGGTAACTGCTAAAGACTTATCTAGTAGGCGATGGAGTCGAGCAATTAACACTTCATTAGGACTAGCAGATTCATCAATTAAGACAGTTTTGGGGATATCTTGATGATAGAAACGACGATAAAATTCTTCCATTTCTGTAATTAGATATTCGCCAAGACGATAGATGCGTTGATAATAAATTTCTTCGCCATCGCCTTGAGTAGTTTCCATCGCAGGTAAACCACTATCAGCTTCCAATTTACTCAATAGCCAATCCAGTTTTGCCCAAGGTGGCTGGTCATAGGAGTATTGAATGGCGATCGGCACAATTAAAACTGTCTCAGAACGGTTGGCTTTTTGCAAATCTTCTACACACCAGAATCCCATTTGGGAAACACCGGGTTCCAGTGGACTAACAATGCCGCTATGACCGTTAGTACCGCCTTCTGGTGCAACTGCGATCGGTAGTTGGCCATTAGCAAACAACTCCCGTGCTGTTTGGATGGCTTGGCGATCGAGTCGCCTACCCCGACGAACCGGCACACCTCCTACCAGTGAAAACAGCCAACCGAGCCAGTTTCCAGCCCAAACCGTCATACCGCGATCGTAAAGAAAATAGCTGTGAACTGGGTCTTGCAACTCAATATTTTTCTGACGCGCAACCTGTGGCACAATCCGAGAAAGCAAATACAGCATACACAGCGGATCTTCCACCTCTGGGTGGCGAAATGCCAACAAAAAGCGAATTTTTCCAGCCTGGAATTGTTGATAAAGTTCAGCCAATACCTCAACATTCTCAGCTTCAATGCCGACAATACCAGCTGGTAACCAAGGTCGAGTCCGGAATCGTAGCGCTATTGGCAGTAACCATCGAAAAATGTAGAGTATCGATGGGTTAAACCGTTGAGGAATAAATTTTAGTGGTGGTTGAGTAGACTGAATTGATCTAGCCAAGTCGCTTTCTTTGATTGTATTTTTAGGGATTGTACAACATCTAAGCTAACAGCGATTCTCTAGCAATCTCATCCAAGTTATAAAATATGACGATTCTCATTTGAATGAAGTACATGGGTAGCGTAGCACAGATGCTAAAAGTAAAAACTCCACGGATTTCTCCGTGGGGTCAATCCAAAATCCGTCTTGAAAACGCTAAAAGCGAACGCGGACTCGCTAACGCCGGAAGCCGGCGCTCTAAACTTTTTAGGACTTACGCAAACTCTACGAACTCTTGGCGTTCTTCTCTAACGAGACGCTCCGCATTGGTGGAGCCTCGCGGAGGGAAGGCGTTTTCTCTACGAGACTCGAAGCGCGTAGGCGGCTGCCTACGAAAAGCCGCAAAGCGTCTACGATAAATAAAGCGAAGTTAGCTATTTTTGCGTAAGTCCTGCTTTTGTCTGCGACGCGCACTCGCGTTCGCAAAATCTAAAATTGTCTTACTCTAGGGACTTCCAAAAAATAAATTGTTCCAAATTATTTGTACATTTGTAGGGGCGCACAGCTGTGCGCCCCTACGATGGGACGTTTTTTTTATTGGAAGTCCCCTAATCTTGAACATACTCTTGTTCTGTGACTAAAGCGACTTCAGCTCGGACAAATTCTCGACCTAAATAAGCTGCATGATTTAATTGAGTGACAGGAGACGGCTGAGTTTCCTCAAAGATTTTCACGCAAAGTTCTTTGGCTGTTCTGCCACTAAAAACTGTCGTGTGAGTTCGTTCTACCTTTTCTCGCGCAGGAATTACCTTTCCCGTTTGTGGATCGACTGCTAAACCGCGTTCATCGATCGCATTTGTAAAATGCTTGGCACAAATTAACTCTGCGTCTCTATCCAAGTAAATGATGAAATATCCACCAGGATCGAGGTCAATATGACGCCGAGAAAGTTGATCGTCAATTGCTGCTAAATCTTTAACCATTAAATTCGTAAGCGTTATCAAAAGCAAATTTTTTCTTAAGAGTTTTTACACCCTATCTCAAGTGTAATTCTTCGTTTACTCTCTGGCTTGTAGTTGGTGAGTAGGGAATAGGGAGTCGAAAGATGGGAGATGGGGAGAAAATTTGCAATAAATCTTTCACCTTGTCCTCTTTTTATGCTTGGTGAGCTAGAAAGTTGATTAATGCCGAACTTGTATGATTTCATACTAATTCTCTATGAAGATGCGCTTATATCATGTCCGCCTAATCACTTATCATTCAAATCTCTCCGCGTTCCCGCGTCAGTCTAAATGATTAAGTATTCAACCAGACATGATATTAATGATTCTGGGACATAGCAAATTATCTTTAAAAAATCTCAGCGTACCTTTGCGTTGAAAAAAAGCTCAGATTTAGCGCAGCTTCACAAAGAAACGGTATCAGAATCTCAGCGATTACTAAATGGCAATTCTGCATTAATCGCCTCAATTTCCTGTTGTTCGAGTTGATTTACTTCTTTAATGTAGGGGCGCAAAATTTGTCCTAAACGATTATTGTAAAAGCGGTGCAGACTGTGATTGGGCATAGCAGGAAAACCACGGCGTTTTTTATGGCGTCCACCGGCACCGGGATCAAAAATTTGGATATTGTTAGCGATCGCCCATTCAATCGGTGCATAATAACAAGCATCAAAATGTAAACAATCTATTTCTTGAAAACTCCCCCAATACCGTCCATAGAGTTTGTCATCTTTAAACAAACAAAAGGACATTCCTAAAGGATGAGAATTATTTTCCTCGCTATATGCGGCAATAAACAAAACTCGATGGCGATAATCAATCTCTAGCTGTTCAAAAAACCGCTGTGTGAGATACTTGCTACCCCACCAGCCAAATTTGTCACAGGTATCAGTATAAAACTCATACATCAAACGAAACGAAGATTGAGGAATGCGATCTCCAGTCAATGGTTGCAATCGTAAACCTGCTTTTTGAACAGCTTGACGTTCGCGTTTGATGTTGCGACGCTGATTGGCGTTAAATACTTGCAAGTAGTCATCAAAAGTTTTAAAACCAGAATTTTCCCAGATATAACTGTGATGCAACCAACTTGTAAAACCATGCTGTTCTAACAGCGGACGCCATTGGGGATCGACAAAGAGAAAATGACAGCCAGAAATGCGATTTTTAGCACAGAAAGTGTCAATTTCATGCACAATTATCGCTGTAATTTCATTTTCATCTTCTCCTGGGGCAATTAAAAATCGATAACCTTCAGCGGGAGTAAATGGTGTCATTCCCAGCAGTTTAGGATAATATTGTATACCAATGCGATCGCTTAACTCTGCCCATTGATGATCGAAGACAAATTCACCAGAACTATGTCCTTTCAAATAAAGCGGCGCAGCAGCAATGAGTGTTCTATCTCGCCACAACGTCAAATGATTTGGTAACCAACCAGTTTTAGCTGTAGCACTGTTGGAAGTCTCCAGATTATTCAGCCATTCCCACTCTAAAAATGGTGTTTTGAGTGGCATCGCCAAAGCATTCCAGGCATCTTGAGGTACTTCGGCGATTTTGTTTGTCCAAACAACAGAATAGCGGGGTTTGAGTTTTTCCAACATTTTGTAGGTTGTTAATGGAATGGGGACTGGGGACTGGGGAGATGAGGGAGATGAGGGGGATGAGGGGGATGAGGGAGATGAGGGAGTGTGGGGAGATGGGGAGGTGGGGAGGTGGGGAGGTGGCCAAATGAGGGAGAAAGTAATTCTTCTTTCCCCCCATCTCCCCATCCCCTTATCCCCCCATCCTCTTTCCATCCCCAATACCCCATGCCCAATTCCTTAAATTAGCCTAATCTAAGAAAGCTCATCGTTGCAGCCGATAGTGCAAAAATACTTCTTGCTCAACTGTATTAACTTCTAGAAGTTGCAATTTGGGAGCTAAATGGGATAAAAATCCTTGCCCATCTACGGGTGTGGGTGCGGTACTACCGCCCAAAATCAGCGGACAGACAGTCAACCATAATTCATCGATTAAATCTAATTCCAGTAGGGAAGCTACTAATTGACCACCACCCAAAACTACCAAGCGTGTTATATGTAGAGTGGCTAGATGCTTTAAAGCTGTGGAAATGTCAATTTCTCCCGTTGGTGTTTCAAAAACCATAATCTGCTCAAATTTTGGAGGACACTCCTGTGCAGAAGTTGGGGAGGCGCTAGTTTGCTGTGTTTTGGAGAGTTTTTCTAAGTGCCATCCTTTGGGGGAGCTAGTGCCGTGTTCGGCTTTCTCTAGTTGAGGCAAGTGGCGTCCAAGTGTGTTTTCCCGTTTGTTCCAGGAAGCTGCTCCCGCTGTTGTCGTCAGTAACCAGCGTTGAACTGGTTGCCTAAAAAAGCTAATTTCCGGATTGAGGTTTCCAGAATGTGTAATCACTATATGAATTGGCTGGAGGGGTTTAACCCCTTGTGCCCGATGTTGCAATAAATTCGGGTCTGATATGGTAAGTGTTGTTCCGTAAGCGTTTAGAGTACCAGCACCGAATAAAACGGCATCAGAGGCAGCGATTTGTTTTTCTAAGTGTGCTTTATCAGCCCTTGAACCAAACCGAGCAGGCTTACGCCTACAATCTGCTATCTTGCCATCTGCACTCATCGCTAAAACAACTGTAGTATGAGGACGATGTTTCAGCATTCAATTACTTTCATATTTTTGATGTTTTGTTTTAAAGTGTGTAGGTGTGAAAAATCCATACCTACAAGCTACTGTTTCATTGATTTAATTACTGTATTCATATGCAACACGAATCGTTTTTACATACACCGTATATGACTTTTGGTATACTACGTTTCTTTTTCTACTATAACAATTTGTTATTTTTAAACATTGAAAATAAAGCTATGATAACATGATTAAATGTCTCATTTAGCTGAACTAAGTTGCATATCTTTGCTTTTATGGTTTGCAGATGCAAAGTGAGACAGTCGATGACTAATCCCCGCCAATCATCCTTTCGTCGAATTTTGGTAACAAGAATATTGCTTCTGTTTGTCCCAGTTTTGCTCGTAGGCGAAATTGTGGCTTTGAATAAAGCACGCTCTAGCCTATTGGCAACTGCGCGTCAAAATTTAACAGAAAGCGCTATTAGCAAAGGAGAGAAAACTGTAGATGCGATCGCTCTATTAAAAGCTCATTTGCTCAGTGTCAGTAAAACAACAGTAATTCCCTCAAATTCGCTGCTAGAAGAGGAAGAAATTCTTCAGCAGCTAAGACAACAACTTCCAGCAAGTATTGAGTGCATCCAATTAACAAATCTCCTGACTCAGAAAATCATTGCCAGTGATTGCGGCGATGGAGTCATTGGAGAATTAAAATTACCTTTGCCTACTGACGGAGTTGATGTCAAAGCAGTCTTTCCGCCAAAATCAGGCATGACTGGCCAAAGAAACAGCCAAAATCAGCTGCAATTAGTCTTATCTGCACCAGTGTACGATCGCCAACGAAATTTAGTTTACAGTTTAAGCATTAAGTCGGCACTCTACCAAAAAACCAAAAATCGGCCGGGATCGCTCACAGGCGCAATGGTAGTGATTGCTGAAGACGGTACAATTTTGGCTCATCCATTAACAGGTTGGGTAGGAACTAATATCGAACAGCATCCCAATGCTTCCCAACTCCGAAGCATAATTAAAAATGCAATTACCGGACGTAACGATTCAATAAATTTATCTTTGGAACAAGAAGAATTAGTTGCTGGCTATACTGCGATCGCCAATCCACTCAGTCAGCAACAGCAGCAAAAATGGATAATCTTAGCTGTGACTACAGTTGATAATGCCCTTTTTGGTTTAGAAGAAATAAAACTTATCCTCATCGTTTTAACAGTTGGTTTAATTGGTGCAAGTTTATTAGCATCCCTATATCTAGCTCCTTACTTAGCAAGTCCTGTAGAAGAATTGCGAGACTACGCTCTCAATATTCATTCTCACCATGCTGCACAACCAGTTCCCCGCAACTTCAAAATCAGAGAATTCAATCAACTAGCCCAAGCACTAGACCAAATGGTAGAACGACTCAAAGCTGGGGCAGAAGAACTAGAAATAGCTTGGAAAGAAGCAAAAAGCGCTAACCAAGTTAAAAGTCAGTTTTTGGCTACAACTTCCCACGAATTACGAAACCCATTGAATATTATTATTAACTGTATTCGCCTGGTTGCAGATGGTTTATGTGATGACCGAGAAGAAGAAGTAGAATTTCTCAAACGTGCCGATGAAACAGCAATTCACTTGCTAGGAATTATTAATGATTTACTCGATATTTCTAAAATTGAAGCAGGTAAACTTTCAGTAGTCAGAGTACCTATTGACCTCCGACAACTATTACTAGAAGTCATCAATTTACAATCAGTGAATGTTCAACAAAAAGGCTTGCAATTGAAATGTGAGTTAGGTACTGAACCGATACCAATTAACGCAGACGCAGCAAAACTCAAGCAGGTGTTAATTAATATTATCGGTAACGCCACTAAATTCACTGACGTTGGCAGCATTACCATTGCTACAGAAATTGAACATAGGAACGGTAAATCTCAGGTAGTCGTGATTATCAAAGATACAGGCATAGGTATCGATCCGGCTCAACAGCATAAATTATTTCGCCCCTTTGTGATGGTGAATGGCGCAACCACACGTCAGTATGAAGGTACTGGACTAGGATTGGCAATTTCACGCAATTTAATCGAACTCATGGGAGGTAGCATCACTCTTGAAAGTGTAGGACTTCATCAAGGTACCACAGTCAAAATTACCTTACCTTTGATTGATATTTCTCTGTTACCTATTTCCAAGAAAGAAAAAAATGCAGGAAATCTGGGATTTTCCTCTGGGAACGAAGGGGTAAAAGTCAGCCGTCAGCCCAGCCCACAGGAATCTGAAAGAAGTGTGGCTGTAGAGATCGGCAAATCTGAGAAAGTGGAAGTAGACAAAAACAACTCCCCGAAGCTTCAGCAGTTACCAGGGAAAGAGATTTATCAAATTAGTCTTTCGCCCCAGCAAACTATTCTCCTGAGTCTTCCAAAAGGAGGAGTTTGTGCAAATGGGACATCTCAAAGGTGACACCATTTTAGATTATTGATTGACTATTTATTGAGAAAAACAGGTTTGCCGCCTTCCCTAAGAGATGCTGTTAAAGCAGCAAGAATTTCTACTAACTGTGTGCCTACCCAACCAGAAGAAACCTCTGGGGGAGTATTGTTAAGAATAGAGATTACAAAGCGATCGCAAACTCTCTGCAATGGTTCTCCTGGTTCTAATTCCAGCATCACCTGACTTTGATTTACAGGAATAAATTGATTGCCGTGTTGTTCAAACTCCCCATGTAGCAGAGTTAGAGGTGACAATGGCGACATTTCATCAAAAATCAAGCTGCCAAGGCTGCCTACAATCCCTAACCGTCGCTGCTTATCGGGATTCAGCCAGCACAAATGAATATAAACTTGAAAGTTATCTGGGTATGTCAGGGTTAGCCATACTAAGTCAGCTAGTCCTGGGGATGAGGGGGATGAGGGGGATGAGGGGGATGAGGGAGATGAGGGAGATGAGGGAGAATAATTGTTTGCTTGCTTCCCCTGCTCCCCCTGCTCCCTCATCTCCCCATGCTTCCCACCTTTTTGTAGCCACACCGTACCCGTTGCCTGTACTTTCACAGGGGACTGACCCAGCCATGTGTTAAAAATTGCAATATCGTGAATGGCTAAGTCCCAGAGGGCATCAACATCTTGGCGCACAGGGCCTAAATGGGTGCGAGTAGCATAGCCATAGCGGAGATCCCCTAATTTACCTGCTTGAACTACTGTTTGCCCCCGTTCAACTGCCGGGTGAAATAAATAAGTGTGGTCAACCATGAGTATTAAATGATGCTGCTCTGCTAACTGGCAAAGCTCCCGACATTCTGCTGGGTCGAGAGTTAGGGGTTTTTCTGCCAAAACATGGTATCCCTGTTGTAGAGCATCTTCAATTAAAGCATGGTGGGTGGCAGCTGGAGTTGCGATCGCCACTGCTGTCAGCCCTGATACTTGCTTCAAATCCTGCCATTGTGTTGTTAATACTACATTTCCATCTAAATTAAATTGCTGTTTTACCGCAGCTAATCGTTCTGGATGGGGGTCTACTACAGCAACAACACTCACCTGAGGATGTGCTAAAAAGTTCCTTAATAAATGCACTCCCCAACGCCCAACTCCGATGACAGCAATTTTAATTTGGTTAGTCATTTGTTATTTGTCAGTTGTCCTTTATCGGTTGTCCTTTGTAGTTTGCCCTTTGTCAGTTGTAAAAAAACTAATGCCCAATGCCCAATGCCCAATGACAAAGGACAACCAACTGAATTATTAGTTTAATTGCGAGCTTTTGAGTTCAGGGTTTTTCCTGATTTGCGATTGCTAAAAAAGCTACTTTAGCTGCGGCTTGTTCGGCAGTTTTGATTGAGCGCCCTTTACCAAGTCCGAGCATGTTTCCGTGTAGCCAGACTTCAGCAACAAAACGTTCTTGATTGCGGTATGGTTGATTAACCTCCACAACTCGGTACTCTGGTAAAACTTTAAATTGTGCCTGTGTCCATTCTTGGAGAGCAGCTTTGTAATTAAGTCTAGCTGGGTCGAGGCGAATTTCTGTCGCTAGTTGTTGAAAGTGGGGATCTAGCCAAGGACGGATTAATTCTAAATTTTGAGTGCTTAAGTAAAGCGCACCCAGAACTGCTTCAAAAGCATCTGCTAATCGTGACTCTTGACCAACTTTATCAGCCGTAGCACTGCCAGCAACTAATAAATATAGCTCTAAACCATATTCTCTAGCTAATTGGGCAAGAATGCGATCGCTCACCAACACCGAACGAATTGCCGCAAAATCCCCTACTGGACAATCTGGGTAATGTTCCCACAACACAACAGCTGACACTAACCGCACCACTGCATCACCGACAAACTCCAACTGTTCATAATTTGCCGACTCAGAAACAGTGGGATGAGTTAGCGCTAAGTCCAATAATTGCCATTTGATTGGTGCCTCTGGCAGCAAACCAAATTTTTTGACTAAGCTTTCGAGTTGTCGTTGACGGCGTGGATAAACTAGGGTCATCAGTTCTTAGTCAAGAATTATTAGTGGTTAGTTATTGGTCATTGACAATTAAAGAGAAAGTCGATACGAAGTCGGGTAACCTACAGATTAACGATATTACACATATTTCAGTTTACTATTTTTCAAAACGTACAACTTTTGTACAAATTAATCTTGACATACTCCCCGACGATAACGGATGGGGATTCTAGGCTCAAACAGCGATCGCACTCTGGGACTATCTAACATCACCTAACCTAACAATTGATGCCCCAACTGCTTGAATATTTGCTTATATGGGAAGCCCCTAAGACGGCAGTGGCTTCCCAACCTACGCCTGACACTGATTAAAAAATTAACTTACTGGCTCAGTAACCCGATCGCCATTTCAAGATACATTTTCGCTTTATGCAAAGCTAGCACCTTCTCTTGAGTATACCTATCTGGGTAATTCATAACTCTCTTTTCCATCGTAACTTTAATCAGTGCTGCTTGCTCATCTGTAGGTGCGTTCATCTCATCTATGGCGTTACTCAATGCTTGCATGAAAGCAAAGGTAGGAGGTTTTAACCCTTTACCCGCCTCAAATTGGGATAGCGCCATTCGAGGGAATACCATCAAGGATGTAATCCATGAAGTCTTGTAGCCTTTATTCCCAGTTGGTTTGATGCCGTAACGCAAGCATAAGTTACGAAGTTCTTTGATGGTTTTGATTTCAAGTTCGGAACGTGTAAACATAGAGTTACCATTTTGTAAAAGTGGTATCAGTGGTGTACTAGTTTGCAAGACGCAGAACACCACTGATTTAAAACTCTATTCCCTCGCAAACATTAGTATCAAGCCTTATTTACATCTCTCAACAATGCCTAATCCTAAAGGGAACCCACAGAATTTTGACCCAGCACAACCAAAAGGTGAGGAACCCATGACAGCTACTATTAGTTTTCGTGCTACCGAAAAGATGAAAGAAGAGGTGAAAGCACAAGAAGACCCTCCTGAGTTTTGCCGTGAAGCTATTCAAGAGAAGTTAGATAGAAATAAACAGAAGTAGTCCAAAATTCTTGAAGTAATAGATTTAATAACTAAAAGAAAACCCTCATATTTCATACACGCACGTTAATCATAACCCAATAGGCTTGGGTTAAGTATTTTTGGTGGATATAATTGTTCTTTGAAGACACGATTTATTGTGTTTCTACATGAGGGTTTTGGGTTTATCTGAACTGTATTAACTCATAACCCGGACTAACTCTTTTCTATTAATTTCCTCAATTGAAGAAGAATTCAGAAGTCAATCACTGGGGTTCAGAATGCCCCACTGATTGAAAACCACCAAATTGAGAATTTTGTGGGGGTCTTAGAGGTTGTTTGAAAAGTATCAAGTTGTATAAAGATCCCCCCTAACCCCCCTTGAAAAAGGGGGGAACCGGAATTAAAGTCCCCCTTTTTAAGGGGGACTTAGGGGGATCTAGAACGTTTTTTTGCCGACAAGAGGACTTTTCAAATATCCTCTTAAACCCGTTTATTCATTCGCTTTTTCGTACAGAATTCATGCTAAATTCTGACTCCTGACTCCTGAATTCTGTTTGATAATACTAACTATTTTAAAATTTTTAAGTAAGAAAAGTATGAAAAGTAAGAAAAGTAAGAAAACTCAAATATTTGACAAAATTTATTGCTCATCAAGTTTTTCTACTGTAAATTATTGGTTAATTACTGCTAAGTAACAAGCAAATTAATAGCCCAATATTTTGAAAAGGTTCGCAAAATTATTACCCGACAGGTACTAAGTAGATTTGAGTTCTCCAAAATAGCTTTTGAGTTCTCTGAAATAGCTTTTGAGTACGCCCTCACTTATAGCAACAAAGTAAGAGGATTGCTCAATGCCCAATGCCAGGAATAATGGCATTTGTCGAATCGTTAAACAAAGAAAAAACAATAGGTAAAATCTATGGCACTATATCAAGTCACCCAAACCACCGACAACGGAAACGGAGATACAGCAGGCACTCTCAGCTATGCTATCCTCCAAGCCAACCGCAATGAAGGGGCTGACGCTATCGAGTTCAAAACGAACACCAGAATTACGGGGGTGATGAAAACCCTGCTCGACAGTGATATCGTGATCATCGGCAACGGGAAGTCTGTCAGTGGCGATGCCAACAACAATGGGCAAACGGACAATGGAGATTTGCGTCCCTTCTTCATCAAGTCGGGAAAAGTGGATTTCTACGACCTGACCATTACCAACAGCACCGCTAAAGGAGGGAATGGCGGCCCCGGAGGAGGTGGTGGTGCGGGAATGGGAGGAGGGATGTTCATCTACGGTGGGGATGTCTCTTTGAGCGATGTAACTTTTAGCAATAACCGAGCGCAAGGTGGCAACGGCGGCAGTATAACTGGGAATAGTAATGGCGGCGGCGGTTTATTCGGTAATGGGAACAACCAAGGCGGTGGGGGATTGTTTGCTTCTAGCACTGGTCAGCCTGGTGGCTATGGCGGTAATGGGAACTACGGGGGCTACGGGGGCACCACTAGACTTGCCCCCAGCGGCTTTGTCTTGGGCGGCAACGGCGGCTTCGGCGGCGGCGGCGGCGGTAACATACGCACCAGCAGCAACGGCAACGGTGGCTTGGGCGGCAACGGTGGCTTCGGCGGCGGCGGCGGCTTCGGCAGTGCCTTGGGCGGCAATGGTGGCTTCGGCGGTGGCGGCAGCAACCGAGGCAAGGGTGGCTACGGCGCTGGTGGCGGCAGTTTCGGGCCGGGTGGCTACGGCGCTGGTGGCAGCGGAGGCAGTTTGACAGCCAGCAATGGTGGCGCAGGTATGGGAGGTGCTATTTTTATGCGTAGTGGCACTCTTACCCTCAATTCAGTCAATCTGAATAACAACAGAGCTATCGGCGGCGGAGGAGATACTCCGCTTACTGAAAGTAAAGGTCAAGGCTTGGGAGGGGCATTGTTCATTATGAAGCGCACTACCAATACCAACGACAACAACCAAGGAATGCCCACCACTTTGCCTACTGTTGTCTCTGAGGGGACGTTGCCAACTTACTCAGGGAATTCCGCCAACGATGATAAAGGAACCAGCGGCAATGACGACAACGTATTTGGCACCATCACTACGGTGACTGAACCCAAGGCTGGTAATGATCTAATCAATGGCACCAGCAGCAACGAAACCTTTGATGGCCGTGCTGGTAACGACACTGTAAACGGCGGCGGTGGCAACGACATCTTACTCGGAGCCAAGGGCAACGACTTCCTCAACGGCAATGCTGGGAATGACATCCTCTACGGCGGACTTGGCAATGATGCGCTCAACGGTGGTGCTGGTAATGATACCCTGATTGGCGGTGCTGGGAGCGATCGCTTTATCTTCAATTCTGGACAACAGTTCACCCAAGCTAATGCCGAATTAGTGGGACTAGATACCATTACCGATTTCGTGCGAGGTACTGACAAGATAGTTTTATCCAAGACCACTTTCACAGGCATTGATAGTGCAGTGGGCGATGGATTCAGCCAAAGTAATGAGTTTCGGGTAGTCCAG
>JAVRBV020000052.1:0-62148 GCA_034531095.2 Nostoc sp. CreGUA01
TTCCTTGCTAATAGCGAAAGTCATCTAAAGATGACTAGATATCCCCAAAAATCTTTAGTCTAGTTCAGTAGACTTTAGCTATTAGCCAAGAAATTTATTTCTTGGCGGGCGACGAAGCCAACAGTGAAGCCATCTCTACCTGAAGTTGACACCAATGGGCATTACCGTACCCTTACGAAAGATGCGGTTTTTAAACTTATTCATATTTGGTATTTATTATTCAATCTCTCTGTGCGCCTCTGTTACCTGCTGATTTTTCACTAAATATGCTTGGGTAGAACGTAATTCTTCTAACGCCAATTCTAAACTTTGATTTTTCTCATTTAACTCTTGCGTCCGTTCATACACCTTTTTTTCTAACACCTGACTGTATACTTCTAATTGTTCGTTAATATCTTTTTGGGCTTTGATGAGTTGCTGAACTTCCTGGATAAGAAGATTTAAGGAAGAGGCTAAGATACCAACTTCATCATTAGTGGTAACCGGTGCTTGTAAATCGAAGTTAGATTCTTCTGTAACCTGTTGAGCGATATGAGTGACTGCTTGAATGGGACGAGCAATGGCGCGGCTGGTGTAAATTGCCAATAATGTGGCGATGGCAATGGATAATGACAGACTACCAACGATAATATATAAACGTAATGTTTCTGCGGTTCGTAATTCCTGTTTTGCTTGCTCATATTCTTTGGCTGTAACTTCCACAAGTTTTGTGATGTCATCAAGAAAGTTATCCATTAAAAAAACTGGCGAGCCATGCATGAAATTGAAGAGTTGAGTTTGCGCCGTCTTGACTTGAATTGGTGATAATTTATTGGGATTATTATCCTGGAAAAAAGCTTCTGTTCGCTGTAAATAAGCAGTAAAACCTTTATAGCTCTCCAACAAAATGTAGAATGCTTTTTGCTCATTGACAACATGATATTTAGTAGGTTTCTGAATGCTGTAATTCACTGTTAATTCAGACCAAATTTGTCGGGCTTGGGCAACATAGTCTAATAATTGAACGTAATTTTTTTCCCATAGCTTTGGTCTATCCATGTAGAGAATCAGTTGGTGTTGAGTTGTGCGTACATAAAACACACTCGTTTTCAATTGAGATGCCTGATACAATTCTTCAAAGGCTGCTTCTTCTCGTTTTTGCGCCTTGTGCTGGTAACGATCTGCAATCAAAAAACCCATAGTAGTTCCTAGCACAGCAATACTCACAACTAGTGCATATCCAATACCTATTTTTTGACCAACTTTCAGATGACTGAACCAAGACACAGGGTTACTCGATGCCTGAACACCACTATTTGACCATCTGCAAGCCAGTTTATCAAAGTTTTTGTGCTGTTTCATACTCAACCACGACTTAAATGGGTTTGAATCTTTTCCAGCAAATCACTGAAGTGAAATGGCTTGGTGATATGGTAATTTGCGCCATTATCAAAGGCGATCGCTTATTTGCGATCGTCTTTACTGACTGTGATGATAATAATGCGTAGCCTCTGTCTCTGTCCACGAATTCTTTTAAGAAGAATACAGAATTCAGAATTCAGAATCAATCAGTGGCGGATCTGAATCCCCCACTGATTGAAGACCACCAAATCTACGATTTGTGGGGGTTTTAAACCCGATTATTCAGACGCTCCTGCGTCGCTAACGCTACGCTATCCGCCAGTCGCACAAAATTCATTCTGAATTCTGACTCCTGACTCCTGAATTCTGTTTGATAAATATTACGTCCGCAAACGATAACCCATGCCTCTAACTGTTTCAATAATATCGCTGCCTAGTTTTTTGCGGAGATAACCGACATAGACATCAACAATATTAGAACCAGGGTTATAGTCATAACCCCAAACGTAATCTAGGAGTTGTTCGCGGGTAATAACTTGTCCGGGATGACGGCAAAACATTTCTGCCATTGTAAATTCACGCGCAGGTAATTCTATAAAGCGATCGCCTACTTTCACTTGTCGAGTCCGCAAATCGAGTACCACCTTACCCGCTGTCAGAATAAACTCTTGGGCATCTCTCATCGGTCTAGCAGTCCGCAAACGCAACTTTACCCGCGCCAAAAGTTCCTCAAATCGGAAAGGTTTAGTGACATAATCATCCGCGCCTCCTTCCAATCCAGCGACTTTATCGTGAACGTCACTACGAGCCGAGAGAATAATCACAGGTAAATCTTCTCCCTGTCCGCGCAGTTCTTCCAACACCTGAAATCCATCTTTTCCAGGCAATCCCAAATCCAAGATTAGTAAGTCAAAGCCTGCACTCTGTACAACATCCACCACATGCAGTCCATCAGGAACCGTTGTCGTGGTAAATCCTTGCGATCGCAATCCTTTTTCAATAAATGAGGCAATTCGGGGTTCATCTTCAGCGATGAGAATGTGAGGCATAGTGGGGATTGGGGATTGGGGGTTGGGAAAAGAAGATTTTTATGCCCAATTTTCAATTTTATTGCTCGTAGTGTACCCCTGTGGGGAAGCAAGCTACGCGTAGCGTCTCGCACAGAGGACTGAAGTCCTTACTACAAACTTGACATCTTCGGAGGATCTAGCGGTAAAACGATGGTAAACATGGAACCTTTTCCCAGCTGACTCCGCAGCAATACTTGTCCATCGTGTGCCTCAGCGATCGCTCGGACAATTGACAGTCCCAATCCCGCACCTTCGGAACGACGACGGCTGTTAGAAGTCCTGGCGAAACGTTCAAAAATTCGTTTGTGATCTACAAGGGGAATGCCTTCGCCTGTATCGCGTACCCAGAAATGCACTTTTCCTTTGGCGATGGTAGAACCTATGGAAATTGTATCATTCTTGAGAGTATGCTGAGTTGCATTTTGCGCCAAATTCATCACCGCCTCAGTAATTCTTTGGCGATCGACTATAATCTGACCCCTTGCCACCGCATCTATTTGCCAGTCTCGTTCTGCCAATGCTTGAGCTTTGATAAATAACTCTTGGGTTAACTCTGTCACATTCACCGTTGCCAACTGCAAAAAGTCTAAACGTTCTGCCTTTGCCAACAAAATCATATCATCCACTAGACGGCTCATCCGGTCTAGCTCTCCCATCACCAGTGCCAAGGTTTCCTGTTGTTCTTGGGGATCATCTCCCATCAGTTCCAGATGTCCGCGAATAATGGTAATGGGAGTGCGAATTTCATGCCCCGCATCGTTGACAAATTCCCGCTGGGTGGCAAAAGCTGACTCTAATCTGTCCATCATTTCGTTGAACGTTGTTGCTAGTTCTGCCAGTTCACCTTTGCCTTGTACAGGTAATCGCTGCGTTAAATCTGACTCACTAATCGCATGGGCAGTATTAGTAATTATACGTAGAGGAGCTAGCACTCGTCCCGCCGCCAACCAAGCCAGAATAATCGACACTACAAACACTAAGCTGGAAACTTCGATAATTACGGAAACTGCTTCTAAAGTTTCTGCCCTTTCACCGCTTGTATTATGGGCAACCACGAAGACTCCCTGAGTTTCTCCATCAATTTTAATCGGTTCCACCATGTAAAGAACCTTACTAACATCCGGATCAGAAAATTCTTTTTCTCCCTGCTCAGGTTTAGTTTGTTTTGCCCACCGTTGCATCAGTGGTGATTCCTTAGCAAGTGGTTTAGGACGCGCTCTGGGGCTAGATTTATAAAATTCACCATCAATAAACGTGATGAAATAAGAGTCATCCTCTGGTAGTCGATACAAAAGATAAGCTCTAAAAAGCCTGATTAAATCTTCTTTGGAAGCCGGAGGAGCAATTTGTTTTTTACCGTCGAGCAACCATTTCAATTGTTCTGGGCCAATTGCGATGTCTTCGGGGTCGTCCTCATCCAGCGCATCATCTGGAGCAAAGGTTTCACCTTTAATCAACGCATTGAAAGCTGCCATATCTTCGAGCATGTCTTGACGAACGCGTTCATCAATGCGGTGGTAGAGATGATAGCGAAAAGCCGGAATAGCAATGAGAAATGTAATTACCAAAATCAACAAATACCAGAAAAAAATTCGGGTACGTGCTTCTCCAAAGACTTGCTGCCAATTTAAAAACAGCTTCGTTAATTTCATTCCAGACTTGCGATCGCGGCGATGGTTGGTGATGCTTATTTTCATCGCTACTCACTCCTTGAGACAGTTTATCGTAGTTGGGGAGTGGGGAGTGGGGAGTGGGGAGATGAGGGAGATGAGGGGGATGAGGGAGATAAATCTAGTTTACAGGTGAGGATTTGCGGCCACACAGGCGTTCTTGAAGGGTAGGCCGCCTACGCATAAACAGCAAAAGCTGTAGGCTATATCTTTGTGGAATTCAAAAGATATAGCCTACAATATTAATTCTGAATTCTGACTCCTGAATTCTGACTCCTGAATTCTGATAAATTTACCAGTTTCGCCAACCACCTTTGGGTGCAACTTCATTATTAGTAGACTTGAGTCCGTGACCTTGAATTAAAGATTGATATTCTGTGCTGCTTGCCCAGCGGTCAATTTCTCGTGCCCGCAGCACTGGTACTGGATGGGTTAATTGGGCTGTGCGGGCAGCTTTGACCATTTCACCGAGTTCGGTCTTGCTAATATCATCATAAGCACGGGCTTGGGCAACAAAAGCATCGAGGTTGAGTTGCGGTGCTAAAGCGGGAGAACCACCAGCTAGTTTCATCAACACAGACATGACAACTTTGGGGTCTTGGGTTGCTAGCAATGCGGCGCGATCGCAGGTAAACTCAGCACAGCGTACCCATTCCAAAAGTTGTGCTTGTATCGCTTGAGCAATGAAGCCTCCGACATTGGGGACAATTGCCGCAGCTAAGATTAATAAATTTACAGGCGTCAAGTAAACACTATGGTCACACTTGAGATGTCCCAGTTCGTGGGCGATTACTGCTTGGATTTCCTCTGGTGTGAGAATATCAATTAGGGATGTGTGCAAAACAATAAAAGGCTGCTTACCCCGCACAGCAAAAGTGTAAGCATTGGGAGCCGGATGCTGTCGGACGTACAATTGGGGAGGTTCTATATCCAAGATTTTGCAGGCTTCTAACAACAGCTGATTTAAATCAGGCAGTTGTTTTTCACCCACCAGAACGCTTGAGGCAATATTTTCCACATAAAAAACCTGCTCTGCCATTGGGCCTAGCCAACTTCGCACCAACATATCAATGCCTGGGATCTGCTTGAGCGCATTAGTAGATTCTAAGTCTAATGGATGGCGAAATGAGTCAGCCTTTAAACCAATCAGGGGGGTTTTGAAGAAGGACATAGTGCAGCAAGCGATAAAAAATACAACTATGGAAATCGGCTGGTTAAATAAACAGCCTCCCACAGATAGTATAGCGATTAAGTAAGGTGGGCATTGGGCATTGGAAGGTGTGGGAGGTGTGGGAGGTGTGGGAGGTGTGGGAGGTGTGGGAGGTGGGGAGGTAGGGAGGTGGGGAGGTAGGGGAGTAAAGGAAGCAAGCAAATGATTATTATTCTTCCTCATCTCCCCATCTCCCCATCTCCCCATCTCCCATCCCCTCATCCCCCACACTCCCCACACCCCCCACACTCCCTCATCTCCCTCATCCCCCTCATCCCCCCCATCTCCCTCATCAGGGCATCAATTTCAACCCCCCAGGCTACTAACGCTGGGAACGATTTCTACGTCTGCTGATGATTCGCCGACTCGCAGGATTTTAGCTCCTAATTGTTGCAATTTCATATCAAGTCGATCGTAGCCGCGATCGAGGTGCTGTAATCCCTGAATTGTGGTTTGTCCTTCTGCCGCTAATCCTGCTAAGACTAGTGCTGCTGATGCTCGCAAGTCTGTGCCTAATACTGGTGCGCCAGAGAGTTTTGGTACTCCCCGAACGAAAGCAGCATTGCCTTTGACGCGAATATCTGCCCCCAAACGATTTAACTCTGAGGCATGACGCAAGCGATTTTCAAACACAGATTCGTTAATTACGCTGTCGCCTTCGGCCAATGCCAGCAAAGCCATGAACGGCGCTTGCATGTCTGTGGGAAAACCTGGATGGTATTGGGTTTCAATATCTGTTGCCTTCAGGCTTTCTGCTGGGAAAATACGTAAGTGTTCGGGCGCTTCCTCGATGATTGTGACTCCAATATCCCGCAGCTTCGCAATCACTGGTATGAGATGTTCTGGAGCCACCGGTGAGAGGCTAAGTTCGGAACGAGTAATTGCTGCTGCTACTAAAAATGTCCCTGCTTCAATGCGATCGGGGATAATACTATAGTCAACAGAATGCAATTTGGGGACTCCTTCAATGATAATTCTGCTAGTCCCCGCCCCAGTAATTTTTGCTCCCATCGCGTTACAGAAGTCAGCTAAATCAACTACTTCCGGTTCTCTGGCAGCGTTTTCGATAATTGTTTCGCCCTCTGCTAAGGTAGCCGCCATCATCAAGTTTTCTGTGGCGCCGACACTGGCGATATCTAAGTAAATCTTCGCTCCTTTTAATCTCCGGTTGCTGCCAGGAACGTAGGCATTACAAATGCCATGTTCAATCTGCACTTCGGCTCCCATTGCTTGGAGTCCCCGTACATGCAAGTCAACCGGTCTTGCCCCAATAGCACAACCACCGGGTAAGGGCATCTGGGCAACTCCCAGTCTTGCCAGAATCGCACCAATGGCGAAAAAACTCGCCCTCAACTGGGTAACTAGTTCGTAGGGAGCTTTTGATGTTTTAATTTCGCTGGCGTTAATGTCTAAGATGTCACCTTGTCGTGTCAAGCGTACACCTAAAGCCGATAACACCTGACCCATTCGCTCTACATCGGCTAATAACGGAACATTACGGATGCGACAATCACCTGGACACAGCAAGGCTCCAGCCATGATTACCAATGCTGCATTTTTAGCCCCGCTAATTTTCACATGACCTCGTAAGGGATGCCCACCCCAAATTTGCAAGACTGAGGAGTCTGGTTTCGGAGTAAATTTGGCATCTGGTAAGCTGCTAGAAGGATTAATAATCCTACCTCCAAAATTAATACGTATTTTATATGTTTGAAGTTGGTTTTGATTCTACATTAAAGATTCAATTTGTCCACGTTTTAAGACAAGATCTTTGATTGAAAAGCTGTATTTTTATCCATGAATTAAGCCTAAAGTCCAGCATTGGCAAGCTTTTCGAGCTTTTGCAAAATCTTACAAAAAATAACAACTAAGTATTACTTACAAGTAGCGCTTAATACTCGATAATCTAGCTTACGTATTAACTAAAAATCAATACTCAAATCAATATTCCTAGAACATAAGTTAAGTGTTGTAGGTTTGAGGCAGTCCGAAAGTTTAATTAATGACTCAGTTAATGTGTATTTTCTTGTTCACAAGTTTTGTTTGTGGGACATGTGAAACGAATGATTAAATTTTCTTAATAAGTGACATTATTTTCAGGCGATCGCGCATTTGGAGTCAAGCTGATTAAATCGTCGATGTTGTGTTTCATAGTGTTGCAAATCGCATCTAGGGGTAAGTCATTGGCATCATAACCAAAGGGATTTTCTATTTCCAAACCGATGGCTTCAATGCCAAACACTGTAAAACCAACCAAAGCAGTAATTAAACCTGTCCACCAACCGAGACTATCCACCATTTGAAATGGTAGTAAGAAACAATATAGTATCAATAATTGCTTGAGATGAATGGCATAAGCCAGCGGTATTGGTGTTTTTAAAATCCGTTCGCAAGCCCCCAAATTATCTACAAGATTATTCAATAATTCTTGCATTCCTGTTAACTGGTAGCTATTGATGCAATTACGATTGTATTGCCGCTGTAAATAATCTCCTATCCAAAAAGCTACTTCGATGGGAGGATTATTCATAATCTTCAGCTTGACGTATTTGGTAGATGGTATTAATTCTTCTAATTCGTCATTAACAGATTCTCCGCGCAAATGTAATTTAGTTGCCACGGCAAAAGCTACCAATAAATTTAAGGCGGCAATTTTATTGTCTTTATCATCTGGAGAGATTTCGTCAACCGATACCCAAATCTGTCGCGCTAGATTTCGGACATTATTTACTATAGAACCCCAACATTTCCTGCCTTCCCAAAATCGTTCATAAGCAGTATTTGTCCGAAACACAAGTAACAACCCCAAAACAATACTAGGAATCACACTACCTAAAATAGGTTGGGATACAGGCTGCTGCAAATGATAAAGGACAGAAACGAAAAATCCAAAAATCCCACACCATAAAACGTTTTTGTAAATGGCTTTTACTACTGACCCTTTAAGCTGTAACGTTGTGTCTACCCATTTCAGGTTTATGCCACTCATGTAGTCACCCTAAGAGAACATCTTAATAATTACTTAAAAATAATAGCTCTAGAGCCAGCAGTATTGCCAAGCAGTTTGCTGTAAAAAGTAGCACTGAAAATCTGAAATGTATTTAGAACAATGATTGTATAGTGATTTATCAAAACAGAATTCAGAAGTCAGGAGTCAGAATACAGGAAAGGTATTGGAGTCCGACTGGTGGATAGAGCAGCCATTTACCGTGTCCGCGTACCCTTACAGGGAAGCAAGCTACGCTTTTAGCGTCTCATAGAAAGAGAGCGTCAAGGTTGCTGAATTCCTTTAGTGTAGCCGGGCCTAGCCCATTCTGTATTCTTCTTCAAAACCTACTTTTGACATCTCCCCTGAAACACATGAGATTCAAAACGAATGTTGCTACGCTGTCTCAACCTACATGCTAGACTTACGCGGTTAATTGTAAAGAAGTGTAACACTTTTAGGCTGGCTGCATAAATCTCGCACACTGCCTTGATAAGTCTACAGAAGAAAAGGTACATACCCATCGATGATGACCATAGGACATTAATCGTTATCATGTACCCTAGTAAATCAGCAAGTTCTAACCTGTACAAATCCTGCCCTGTAAATTCAGTACCTAGACATAACATGAGTTATGTCTTTTTTCATGAATAGTCTCAAAAATCTGAAGATCGGCTGTTTTTCCTTGTACCTGCGTCTACGATTTTCCGTTACCCGTGCGTAAGTCCTGGATGCATTGAGAGGGTGGGTATAAAATAAGGGAACTTGTTAAGAATTTTGCATTTTATCAGACATTAAATACATTTGAGTATATACCCTAACGACATTTGGCGATCGCATAGGTAAAAATTTATTTATGTTAGAAACCTGTTACTGCTCCAGATACGCCTAAAGCGTTCTGGAGTTTCTTTTTGATAAAGCTAGCAGAATTTTCTAAATTATCCGGATATGCCAAAACAAGGTTGAAAACAGATGCATACCGAATTATTTATATCTAAATAAGGAGCATCATTTATTGATGTACTCCTGTGCTAAACAACTCTCGCAAAACAGCCCCAGTTTAACTGGGGCTGTTTTGCTCTGAAGGTGTGTAAACCAGAAGCACAATAGCGAGTCAATAGAGATAATTTACTACATTTGGGTGTATACCCTGATGACATAGGATTAACTGATAGAAAAAATTGATATAGGTAAATGCGTATCTTTCCTGACTCCAGATTTGTCAAAAACATTTCTGGAGTTTTTTCATGAAATTATGAATGCACACCTATGGCAGTGCGGTAAAATAATATAAATTAGGGATTATTTTAAAAATAATTCAAGAAGTATGGAAATATCAAATACTACTTATGACAGAGAAAACCAACAGCTACAAGCTTCTGAAGCAGTTTTACAAGCTAAGAATATTAACCGTCGTGAGTTTATGAAATTGTCATTAGAAGAACGACGACGCATATTGGCTGCCCAGACAGAGCTAATGTTACCACATTACGAACAAGATAGAGAATGGCAGGAATTAGAAGCAGGAGACTTGATTGATTATTAAATCTCCTGCTCCTAAAAGGGGTGATATTTGGCTTGCTAATTTTGATCCAACAGTGGGAGGAGAAATTAAAAAAGTTCGTCCTGCTGTGGTAGTCAGTTCTGATGGTGTTGGGAAGCTTCCTATTAAGTTAATCGCACCGATAACAGATTGGAAAGAATATTATACTGGGAATATTTGGCACATTAAAATTGAACCAAACATTGCAAATAGTTTAACAAAAACTTCTGCGGTGGATATTTTGCAACTACGTAGTATGGATATACAAAGATTTATCCGTAAAATTGGAGAATGTTCGAGTGAAATTATGGAAGAAGTTGCTGCTGCTATTGCTGCCGTAGTTGATTATTATTAGTAATTTTTATAATTCATTTATTGACATTCATATTAATATTATAGGTGCGTTACACAAATATCCAATGGGTTAAATATTTAAGCGATCGCACTTTCTCATTTTCAGCTAATTTGAACGCGATCGCATTGAATAGAAATACTTATTTGACTGTGTATGTCACAAAAATGTCCTTTTTCATTTCTACTTCCGCTGGGGCATCTGGATCGTAAGTTGGTGTCAATAAAAAACTAGCAAAAGACGGTAAAGTAACTCCAGATTTGGAATTACATGAAGGATAGAATAATGTATAAAATGGTTCGGCTACAGAAGGAGTGCCAAGTTTCGCACCCATAGCAGTCGCTAAAGCCTGAGCGCGACTTTGAGCATCTTTCATGGCTGATTGATAAACTGAACTCTGCAAAGCTTGACAATCATTAACTGCGTATTCTACGCCCACATTACTCACGGTCAAATTTTCAAGTTTGCTCGTTGCTTTATTCACTGTGCCAATAATTTCTTGAATGCGATCGCGGGTTGGTTTTTCCACTCTCACTAATATCTTGGCATTATTTTCACTGGAATTAGGGTTAACTTGCAGTTGAATTTTATTAGCACTAATTCCATTAGCAACTAGATTATCAACTATTGGCTGGAGAGTTGCTTTAGTTAAGGCTTTTTTGTTTTCTAAAGCAGGTGTAGATGGAATTTGTCCTATTGGTGTCTTGTAATTTAACAGAAGAGTTGGTAAAGTTTTGCGGCGGACTTGCGATAACGTTGATGGTTGTGCTTCTAACTCATCATTGCTATCTTTGCTACTGAATACCAATTCAATATCCGCTGTATCTGCGGGCACTTTTACTACCCCTTGACCCATTACCATTATTGAATGGCGATCGCTCGCTGGTGGATAAAATAATTGGGCATTAGTAACCTTAGGTCTTACCGCTTCCATCCCAACAGTCATACTTATACTTAACACCATCACAGCAGTAATTTTTTTCATGTTCTGGCAATGTCCTTTGAACACAGTATTTGTCAAAGTTTACACTTCAAGAACAATATACTTAATCTTTGATCTAAATAATTTACCAAAAAAGGAGAGAGTGGGGAGTGGGGATGGGGAGATGAGGGAGGTGGGGAAAAAGCAATTCTTCTTTCCCTCCATCTCCCCATCCCCTTATCCCCCCATCCTCTTCTCATGCCCCATGCCCCATGCCCAATACATGTTATCCAAACCAGTGAGAGGGTTCACAACCGGGTTGAACTGTTTCACAAAGGTGATGGCTAATCCAATCTGACTTTTCTTGAACGATTGAGCAAATACCTTGGTGAATCAAGTTTTGTAAGTGTAGTTGCTGCTCTAAGCGTTTACGAGGTAACTGATAATTTAACAAGCTTTCTTGTTCAGTCTCAGCTAGAGGAATATGTCCCTCAGATATCACGCTATAAAAACTGGGAATGCGGTTGAGAACGAAAGCAATTAGCTCTTGGCGCAAGTCAGGAATCGCAAAGGCTTGCTGATATGGATGATATGGATATGTATCCAAAACGCTTTCAATCTCTCCTATTACTGATTGCTGTGTCAAATTAACTACAGTTTTCATAATTTTTTAAACTCCTTTTTTTAATTCGGTCAAAGATTGCTGAAGTAAACAACTTTTTTAGATAGTAAGGTCGTCATGACAATCAGTTATAAATGATTCAACTGATAGATGCAATAGACCCTTAAACTAGCCTTTTATTGGGGTAGAATATCAAACATTTTGCTGTACTGTTTTGAGTTAATGCTGATACTGGTTGGCAGTATTTTGCATGAACACAGTACTGACTAAACTGATAAAGTGCCGACATTTTATATTTATAATACTTATTATTTCCAATTTCTGCCTTTTTGGCAGAAATCTACATAAAACGCAGCATAAAGTTTAGGGGATCAAGATTAATGACAAGAACACAACTTGCATTAGTCAGATATTTTTAGTTGATTTTAACTTTATTGGTAATTCAGATTACTTTGGATGTTTGCTAGACAATTTAGTGTTTCATAGACAAAACTTATTTGTTGCACATTGATTGAGTAAGTCAGAAAAATACTCTACTACCAGACTGTCAAATCAGTCTAGCGACAGATGAAATGATTGAGCAAAAACGTTTAAAAAATTCACATTACCTAAAAAAATGTTTTATCAAGTCAAAATAGATACCTCAAACCTCTCTCTTTCGACGAGAGTCTTTAAACCGACTACCGAGGCACTAACTAGTAGAATGTCAGTCATGAGTCTTTGAAGTTCTGATGGTTGCAGGCCTCTGCTCAGACTTCTTTGTTGGTAATTGGTTATCATCAAATGACAAACGACAAAATTACTACTAATGACTGCTGAAAGCTGATAGTAGAATAAGGTACAGAAAAGCTGCACGGAAGGGAGGAAGGGAAATTGGATGAGATGAGGGCGGCGCTGGAGTTGGCGACCGAAGAAGAATTACAAGATTTAACGGCAATTTTATTTAGCCGTAAGTTTAATCCCCTAGATTACGTTCACACACCCGAACCGATCGAAGTGCAAAGCCAAGACCGCAAAGCTTGGCTAGATGCACTAGAAGGTCGGTTTCGCTTTTTAGCGGCAGATGGAGTGACAGTATTACGGGGACGCACAGAGCAAGTAACTTACCGACAAGCACTCGTTCAAGTATGTAAGTATTTAAAAATTCCTTATTCTAACGAGTTGACAACCGTTGATTTAGAAGCAGAGGTATTTCTGCATCTGTTAGGACAGGTGTGGAAAAAATTGCCTGAACAGGAAAAGCAAAAATTAACTTTACGGATACAGCGCCAGCTTGTCAAATCAGAATTAAAACAACCTTTACCACTTTTATTGCAACGCGATCCCTTGGGGCTACTTTTTAAAGGTGGTAGTGCATTGGCTGTTACTTCCATGCTGCAACCACTTGTACTGAAGCAAATTGCCCGTCAATTTGCCATACACCTTGCTACCTACGAAGTAGCCAAACAAGCGGCTATTAAAGGCTCACAAGCAGCCACAACCCAATTTCAAGGCTATGTAACTATGCAAATGGCCAGACGGGGTATGACTGTGAGTGCAGCTCGTTATGGAGCAGTCCGTAGTGTATTTACCGTGATTGGGCCGATGATGTGGGCTTGGTTTTTTGCGGATTTAGGATGGAGAGCGATCGCTACTAACTATGGTCGCATCATCCCTACCATTTTCGCCTTAGCTCAAATTCGTCTCACTCGTGCTGAATGTTGGGAGCCAGCTTGAACAAAGCTTTTTACCATTTCAACTCCCGTTGGAACTACTCTTTATTGGCACTGTTAATCTTCCCGTTGAGTCCTTTAGTCGGGGCTGTGACTATAGGTTTTGTATCATTAATCACTTGGATAAAACAAAACCGCCAAATTAGCCGCCGCCCCCTCAACTGGGGATTTGCCCTTTTGAGTCTGTTGCTAATTGTCAGTGCTGCGTTTGCCCAGAACAAAACAGAAGCTTTCCTGGGCTTATTTAATTTTTTACCATTCTTTTTAGTTTTCGCCGCCTTCAGTACCCTGATTCAAACAACTGCCCAATTGCGGCAAATGGCTTGGGTTTTGGTAATCGGTTCCATGCCGGTGGCGACTCTCGGTTTGGGACAATTATTTTTGGGCTGGAATTTTAAGTTCCAGTTTTTCTCGGTTGTGTTGAGCTGGACAATTAGATCGGGAGGAAATCCACCAGGCCGCATAGCCTCATTTTTCTTGCACGCCAACACCTTCGCGGCTTATCTAGTAATAGTTTTCATCCTGAGTCTAGGATTGTGGCTCGAACAATGGCCATCGGGCATCGGGCATCGGGCATGGGGCATGGGAAGAGGATGGGGGGATAAGGGGATGGGGAGATGGGGGGAAAGAAGAATTGCTTTTTCCCCACCTCCCGACCTCCCGACCTCCTCATCCCCCTCATCCCCCCCATCCCCCCCATCCCCCCCACTCCCCACTCCCCACTCCCCACTCCCCTTCCTCTTCCTTACCGTCGCGGTGATTATGAATTTCATCACCTTGATTTTCACCAACTCACGTAATGGATGGGCGATCGCTATTTTTGCCTGTTTCGCTTATGCACTCTACCAAGGTTGGCGGATTCTTGTTGGTGGCGTTGTTGGTATCGTCGCTAGCGTCCTGTTGGCGGCTTTTGCGCCCTCACCGATCGCTCAATTTTTTCGCCAGTACGTTCCTGCTTTCTTTTGGGCAAGGTTAAACGATGATTTGTATCCAGATAGACCAGTGGCTTTGATGCGAAAAACTCAGTGGGAGTTTGCCTGGTCTTTGGCTTGGCAACATCCTTGGACGGGTTGGGGTTTACGTAGTTTTACTGCACTTTACAAAGCACAGATGCAAATTCAGTTGGGACATCCCCACAATTTGTTTTTAATGTTATCTGCTGAAACCGGTTTTCTCACTAGTTTTTTATTCTGTGGCTTACTGGGTTGGATTTTGATTAGAGGAGTCCAATTACTGCAAAATTCTAAACACATATATACAAAAGATAGATTGCTAATTTTCAGTTATCTTTTAGCCGTTGTCGGGTGGATTCTATTGAATACGGTAGACGTAACCTTATTTGATTTTCGTTTGAATACCCTTTCATGGTTAATTTTAGCTGCTACTTATGGAGTAGTTCATCGCTATCATCAACAAGAAAAACTTGCATCTGATTGAGGTCAGTATTGGGTATCGGGAACTTGTTAGGGTGCGTGACAGCTTATTTTTTAATATGAAAGTCTCTTAGTTTTTTTTCAGTGTATGCACTGGGGACATTTAAAGCTTTAAGTTAATAATATAACTATATTCACGTCTGTGACTGTGAGTGTGACTAATACCTAATTAGTCACTGTTGCTGATTGTTGGGAAGGTGTAGGGACAACCCTTTGGGTTTTTCCTGCATGACGGGCATCTCTTGTAGATGCCCTTTTGTATGTTTATTTTTCAGCAATAAAATTGGAATTTATGCATTAAATTATTTTGCCAATTTTGGGATTATTTTTGATAATTTCTTTCTTAAAGACTAAGTAATAAATTACACTTTTACATGAGAAGTTACTAGTTCGACTGTTGTGAGGTTTGGATTAAGTCAATTCTTTACGCAAGCCGATCGCTTTGGTAAAGTTATCGCAAAAACTACACCACGTAAAGTCTGTAAAATGGGGTTGTCGGTAACGCAAAAAAAAGACGCCTCAGCAATCAACTTTATGCTCACAACAGCTGATTTTTTTCAATACACCCAATGGTCGGGTATAGCCACCTTGGTATTCGCTGCCTTAGCAGTGTTGGGTTTTGTTCTCAAGTGGGGCATTCGCTTTCGGCTAGTGGGCACGACTGGCTTTATGGTAGTGCTAACAGCTGGTTTGTTTGCACTCTCTATAGTTCCCTTGAGTCGCACTGTGATTCCGGGAGCAGTGCGCTACAGTCTAGTTTATGATAATGGTTCAACACTAGCGGCGATCGCCGTATCACCCAAAATTTCTCCCACAGAATTAGAAGCAACTTTACGTCAAGCAGCTAGCAATCTCTACTCTTATGGCCGTTCTGGTACGCTCCAAGACGATAAGTTAACAGTCCGCGCCCGTACCATTCTGCACCCAGAACCAGGGATTTCAATACCAGTTTACTTGGGTGAAGTCAAGCGATCGCTCGTTTCTCGTGACAACTCTCCAGTACAAGTGGAAATTTATCAAGACAAATTTGCTCAATTGCCGAAATCTAAGGCATAAGGGCATCGGGCATTGGGCATCGGGCATTGGGAGTGATGACTGAGAACCGCTATATTCACCCCTGTGCCCCTGGAGTCTCTTCCCATGCCCCATCCCCGATTACCAATGCTTGTTATCAGGATGACATAATTTATTTTGTATTTACCGATACTTTAAAGATTATTTTTAGATTAAGATATTCACACTTTAGCGATCAGACTGTAAGCAAAATTTAATGAGCGTAAGGGTAATTGGTACTGGCAGTTGCGATCTCTTACAAAGTTCCGTTCGCCCTTGGCGTTGCCGTAGGCATCGCCGGAAGCCGGCGCTCCGACTTTGCGCTTTGTCAGTTGTTTTCCTAGTTACCGATTTTGTCATTTGCAAAAATATTTGCAGCAATTGAATTGGCTGTAGGACGTATAAATCTACGCCCCTAGCTGATATATTCTGTAGCTGCAATTGCTTGAATGGTAGGACTACGAAGAAAATCCTAGTTGGCGATGCCTGCGGCAGTAAACTACGCTTTTTTTGGGAATCTGAGAGTGCTAATGTTATTTAATTATACGGTTGTTCAAAACTTTGGTAGTTCGGAATTTTAGATTGATGAGCATTTATAGATTCAAGCACAGTCGTCAAATCACTCAAACAGTCGGCAACAGGCTTTGTCTATTTCATGGCTCGGCTAAAATCCAGTTGAAGGGGTGTAAAATTTGTCGCCATCTTTAAATCAGCTTGGCAACAAGTATCCCTCAGCAAAAGTCAATTTGGTTAAGAAATATCAAAGTTTTGGCACACTAGTTTATATGTCTAATAAATTTTCTACTCAACCTTCTTTGTCTACTCAAACTTCTAGTTCGTTATTTACCCTTACAGTTGCCCCAGCAAAAGTAATCCGTGGTTCTGGCGTGTTGCAACCAGCCGCAGCAGAAATCGCTTGTTTGGGAACCCGTCCTTTAATTGTGGCGGGAGAACGCACTCTTGCGATCGGCCAAGAAAATCTGCAACCGATTTTAGAAACGCAACAGTTATATCCTTCCCAAGCTAGTTATGGTGCAGATTGTTGCGAAGCTAGTTTAAAAAGTTTACGCAAGGCAGCTAAAGAACATAAAGCTGATGTGATTATCGGTGTTGGTGGTGGCAAAGCTTTGGATACAGCGAAATTAGTCGCGCAACAGTTACAGCTACCAGTGGTGACGATTCCGACTTCTGCGGCTACCTGTGCAGCTTGGAGTGCCCTGTCGAATGTTTATTCAGAAGAGGGGGCATTTCTTTATGATGTGGGGTTGTCTCGTTGTCCGGATTTATTGATACTCGATTATGATTTGATTAAAACAGCACCACAACGTACTTTAGTAGCTGGAATTGGTGATGCGATCGCTAAGTGGTATGAAGCCTCAGTTAGCAGTGGGCATCTACAAGACACTTTAATTATCGCCGCCCTCCAACAAGCACGAGTTTTGCGAGATATCCTCTTGCAAAAGTCAGCCGCCGCCCTCAAAGAACCGGGTAGTGAAGTTTGGCGAGAAGTTGTAGACGCCAGTGTGTTACTTGCTGGCGTAGTTGGCGGATTAGGAGGGGCACAGTGTCGCACCGTCGCTGCCCATGCAGTGCATAATGGTTTAACGCACATTTCGGGACACGGCAGTATTCATGGTGAAAAAGTTGCTTTGGGAATTCTGGTGCAACTGCGTTTGGAAGAAATGCTACAAAACAATCAACTAGCAGCATCAGCGCGGCAGCAGTTGTTAAAGTTCTACGCAGAAATTGGACTACCCCAGAAATTAAGTGATTTGGGATTGGGCAATATTACATTAGGTGAGTTGCAAACAGCGGCTGAAATTGCCCTAGCTCCTAATTCTGACATCCATCGACTACCTTTTAAAGTCGCACTGGAACAATTGATGGCGGCAATGGTTTCTACCACTGCACCTATAGATAGTAGAGACATGAATCGAGTTTCGCCCAAGGGAATGAGTGACGAGGTTGAACCATGAGTTTGAATTGGATAGTGCCAGCAGAACGTATACAAAAACTGCCACCTTATGTATTTGCCCGTTTAGACGAACTAAAAGCTAAAGCACGGGAACAAGGGTTAGATTTAATTGATTTAGGCATGGGAAACCCCGATGGGGCGACACCGCAACCAGTGGTAGAAGCTGCAATGGCCGCTTTGCAAAATCCCGCCAATCACGGTTATCCTCCCTTTGAAGGCACTGCGAGTTTCCGGCGAGCGATTACTGATTGGTATCGTCGGCGTTATGATGTCATTCTTGACCCTGATAGTGAAGCTTTACCGCTACTCGGTTCTAAAGAAGGATTAGCACATTTAGCGATCGCTTATATCAACCCAGGCGATGTAGTCCTAGTTCCTTCTCCCGCTTATCCCGCCCATTTTCGCGGCCCCGTAATTGCTGGCGGCCAAGTTCATAGCTTGATTCTCAAACCAGAAAATGATTGGTTAATCGATTTAGCTGCCATTCCCGATGAGGTTGCCCGAAAAGCCAAAATCCTCTATTTCAACTATCCCAGCAATCCCACCGCCGCCACTGCACCCCGCGAATTTTTTGAGGAAATCGTCGCCTTCGCCCGCAAATATGAAATTCTGCTGGTACACGATTTGTGTTATGCCGAGTTAGCGTTTGATGGTTATCAACCTACTAGCTTGTTAGAAATTCCTGGTGCAAAAGAAATTGGTGTGGAATTTCACACCTTATCCAAAACCTACAATATGGCTGGTTGGCGCGTTGGCTTTGTGGTGGGGAATAGGCACGTCATCCAAGGTTTGCGGACGCTGAAAACTAACTTGGATTACGGCATTTTTGCCGCCTTGCAAACAGCAGCCGAAACAGCTTTGCAACTACCAGATGTGTATTTGCATGAAGTACAACAACGCTACCGCACCCGCCGCGATTTCCTGATTGCAGGATTAGGACAATTGGGATGGGATATTCCTAAAACCAAAGCGACGATGTATCTTTGGGTGAAATGTCCTGTAGGGATGGGTTCTACAGATTTTGCGTTGAATGTGTTGCAGCAAACTGGGGTTGTGGTGACTCCAGGTAACGCCTTTGGGGTTGCGGGTGAAGGGTATGTGAGAATTAGTTTGATTGCAGATTGCGATCGCTTGGGTGAAGCTTTACATCGCTTCAAGCAAGCTGGTATCCGCTATCAACCGGAAGCTGTAGTCTCTGCTTCAGGAGCGATCGCTGATCTCGTTAGTTGATTAGATGATTTTTGTTATCATGTAAAAAACTATACTATTCTTCAGTGAAAAAGTGAATCTCCCATAGAGGCTGTTGACTGTTAACAGTCAGCAGCCACCACTAAATATTTTTTACAATTCAAATAAGATTGCTATATTTGCCCTCAACAACTTGATATAAAAAAGCTAACATTTGTTTAACAAAAAAGAATTTATAGCAATTCGATTTGATTCGGAGAATCACTCGTAGAAGTAAGGGACTGGGGACTGTGAATAAGGAATAAAGGTGTACCTAGCTTCCCAAAAATCAAATATGAGTCCTATAAGACTTTTAATAAACACAAATGGAGGTAATATTATGATGTATCCTTATGTTCAATTTATAGTCCATACTGTTGGTTATACTGCTGTAGTTTTGGGCGTACAATTAATCAGTTATTCATCTTTTGCCCAGTCCCCAAAACTAGGAAATTGCATCCAAACCGCAAATCATCTCAGCCCTGCTTCTCAAGAAACTGTCACAATTTGTCAGCCAAAACCAAGCCAACAATTGTTAATTTCTGAGAGTGCAATTAATCAATTAAAGTCATCAATTAATTTTACAGATATTAGTGGTGTCTACGGCGAAACAGAAATTAGACAACTAGCAGAACTGGGAGTCTTAGAAACCACATCAGGTGAATTTCGACCCCAAACGCCCATTACTCGCGGTCAGTTTGTTGCTTGGCTAGTCAAAACCTATAATGAGTTACATCAAGAGCCAATTCGTTCGGTTCAAAACACCCGTTTGGCTTTTCCTGATGTATCATCTTCTCATCCCCACTTTACCTATATTCAAGCTGCTCATAATGCCGATTTTCTTGCCGGGTTTGATGATGGCAACTTTAGACCAGATGACATTTTGACACGAGAGCAAATGATTGTTCTCAAAACTACCTTAGATTCTAATCCTCAAGCGAGAAATTATCCGAATGCGCTGCGTGATTACCGTAACTTCATTGGTAAAACAAGAGGCTTCACTGATGTTGAACAAATCAGCGATAGATATATTCCTTATATCGCTTTTGATTTAGGTAACGCTGCCAGTATTAGAAACTTTGCACGAGTTTATGGGCGTACCCGTATTTATGCACCTCAAAAAGCCGTGACACGAGCAGAAGCGGCTTTAGTTTTGTCTCGCTTCCGCAAGGGTGGAACAGTAGAGCAAGCTTTAAAAAAAAGAAACCGTTAAGCTCATCCCACCTCTAGAAGTGGATTTGACCTTGACTGCTTCACAATAAAAATAGCATCACCATTACAAAATCTGATTCATGCAAACCCCCAGTGCTACTATTCCTCATTTAATTGCTGCGGGCTTTCACGCCCTTTCTGAACCACTCAGAATTAGTGTGCTGGAATTGCTACGACAGCGAGAACTATGTGTGTGTGATTTGTGCGAAACTTTGGGGGTAAGTCAGTCGAAATTATCTTTTCACCTGAAAACTCTCAAGGAAGCCGGCTTAGTTAACTCCCGTCAAGAAGGACGCTGGATTTATTACAGCTTGAATTTGTCCCAATTTGCTGTTTTAGAAGAATATCTGGCAGATTTTAGTCGTAATACTGTAATTTCATCTGCACGTCCCTGCTGCGACTAAAAAGAGGTTTACCCAAACCTCAGGCAAACGAGATTTCCCACGCTTACAGCAGTTTTCATCTATTTGAACCACATCTATCGTGGGGGCGCAAGGCCTTGCGCCCCTACTACGTGGTCTGTCTACTTAAAAATTTCTATATATGATACAGCAGATTGCAAGTTGGTGAGGTACAGATAATTGTAAGGGCACGGCAGTGCCCATAGGTGTCAACTTAACGTAAAACCGATGTCCCGCAAGGAACTCAAGTTCCTTGCTCATAGCAAAAGTCATCTAAAGATGACTAGATATCCCCAAAAATCTTGAGTCTACTTGAGTAGACTTTAGCTATAAGAGAGGGAATTCATTCCCAGGCGGGTGACAAAGCCAACAGATAAGCCATTTCTAGCTTAAGTTGACACTAATGGGCAGTGCCGTGCCCCTACCCGCGTACCTCATTTACCTGAAATACGCTGTAAGTCTTTAACCGGACATGATATAAATGACATCTGCTGAATGCATCAATTTTTTTTGATAAATTTTTATGTATAGTGCTATTCTGGATATTGACACATCAACTTTTTTTGAAATGATGTAAATATACCAGTAAAATTAACTATAAAGGTGAGGTCAATGAACGCGATCGCAAAAAAATTGGCTTTCGCATTTGGAGTGTTGGCTGTTGTTAGCAGTTGCACAGACACATCCAATTCATCTAGTCAAACTCAGTCGTTGCCAAAAGTTGCAGAAGTAGCTGATTCAACAAAGGTGACGACGATTCAGATTGATGGTTCTAGCACAGTGTATCCGATTACCGAGGCGATCGCTAACCAGTTTCAACAAGCCAAGCAACAGTACAAAGGTCAGGTTGCAGTTAACTTTTCCGGTACTAGCGCTGGGTTTAAAAAATTCTGTAGCAAACAGACAGATATTAGTAATGCCTCGCGTCCCATTTTACAAGCAGAGATCGAAACTTGCAAAAAAAATGGTGTCAAATTTATCGAATTACCTGTTGCTTTTGATGCTCTAACTGTTGCGGTAAATTCGGAAAATACTTGGGCAAAAGACATTACCATAGCCGAATTGAAAAAGCTTTGGCAACCAGAAGCCCAAGGAAAAATTACTCGTTGGAACCAAGTGCGATCGTCGTGGCCGGATCAACCAATTAACCTGTATGGTGCAGGTGGTCAATCTGGTACCTTCGATTATTTCACAGAAGCTATTGTTGGTAAAACCAGAGCCAGCCGCACTGATTACATCTCTAGTGAAGACGATCTTGCCCTAGTGCGAGGAGTCGGCACAGATCCCAATGCCTTGGGTTATTTCGGGCTTGCTTATTACGAAGACAACAAAAGTCGGTTAAAACCTCTGGCAATTGATAGCGGCAAAGGGGCAGTATTGCCATCAACTGAAACTGTTGAAAAAGCAGAATATCAGCCATTAGCTCGACCATTGTTGATTTATGTTAATGCTGAATCTTTGCAAAATCGCCCAGAACTCAAAGAATTTGTCGATTATTACCTCAAATACGTACCGATAACAACCAGTTCGGTTGGGTATGTGCCCTTACCTAGTGAAGCCTATGAATTGGCAGAGAAGCATTTTCAAGCTGGTAAACAAGGAACAGTATTTGCAGGGAAAGAGCAGATTAATTTCAAAATTAGTGATTTGTTGAAGCTAGAAAAAAAGTAGTTATTTAACTACGAAATAATGATTTTTTGAAAGTTTGTAGTGAGCATTTTAGTGTTGGAAAGTCAAGGACTAAAGTCCTTACTACGAACTAAATATCGAATTAGTTTGCGATTACCAATTAATTGAATATTCATTCATAAACTCAGATTTTGTTGTTCAATAACCTGAAGAAAACTGATGGGAATACGTGTTGGCATCAACGGATTTGGCAGAATTGGACGGCTTGCTCTGCGAGCTGCTTGGGGTTGGTCAGAGCTAGAGTTTGTCCATATCAACGAAATTAAAGGTGGAGCAGTCACAGCCGCACATTTACTGAAATTTGATTCTGTCCACGGGCGTTGGTCACCGGAAGTAGAAGCGCAGGGCGTTCGCATTCTCATTGACAGTACACCCCTGAGCTTTAGCGAACATTCCCAACCCAGTGAAGTTCCTTGGGAAGAATTGGGCGTTGATCTCGTACTGGAATGCTCCGGCAAATTTAGGACTCCCGCCACCCTAGACCCCTATTTCAAGCGGGGAGTACAAAAGGTAATTGTGGCTGCTCCAGTGAAGGAAGAAGCCTTGAATATTGTTATGGGGGTTAATGACTACCTCTATGAGCCGGAAAAACATCATCTTTTGACTGCTGCTTCTTGTACAACTAACTGTTTGGCTCCAGTTGTCAAGGTAATCCATGAAGGCTTGGGCATTAAACATGGAATTATCACCACCATCCATGACAACACCAATACTCAGACCATCGTGGATGCACCTCACAAAGATCTACGCCGCGCACGGGCTACTAGTCTATCCTTAATTCCTACCACCACTGGATCGGCAACAGCGATCGGACTGATTTATCCAGAACTCAACGGCAAACTCAACGGTATAGCAGTACGAGTGCCATTGCTCAACGCTTCTTTGACAGACTGTGTATTTGAAGTCGTGCGACCAACCACCGTAGAAGAGATTAATAGCTTACTAAAAGCAGCTTCCGAGCAAGCACCCCTCAAAGGAATTCTCGGCTACGAGGAGCGTCCTTTAGTATCCATCGACTACAAAGACGATCCTCGGTCTTCCATCATTGATGCCCTTTCAACGATGGTAGTAGACCAGACACAAGTAAAAATACTTGCCTGGTATGACAACGAATGGGGCTACGCCAACCGCATGGTTGAACTCGCCCGTAAAGTAGCTTTGAGTCTCAAAAAGTAATGGGCATTGGGAGTGCCCAGTGCTGAGTGAGGAGTTAGGAGTTAGGAGTTATTATTCTCCCCCTGCTCCCCCTGCTCCCTCTGCCTCCCCACCTCCCCATCTCCCCATCTCCCCATCTCCCCACCTCCCCACCTCCCCATCTCCCCACCTCCTCACTCCCCCATGTCTTCCACCACAGCTTCTAGCGCCAATTTCAAAAACTATATCCTAGTCACCCTCGCCTATTGGGGTTTCACCATCACCGATGGCGCCTTGCGAATGCTGGTGCTGCTTTATTTCAACCAAATTGGCTATACCCCACTGCAAATTGCCTTTTTATTTCTGTTCTACGAAGTCTTCGGAATCATTACGAACTTTTTAGGCGGTTGGATTGGTTCTCAATTAGGACTAAAAGTTACTCTTTATACTGGTATTGGGCTACAGGTGTTCTCTTTAGTCATGCTCTCATGGCTAAATCCTGATTGGGTACAGTGGTTTGCAGTTGTTTATGTGATGGTAGCCCAGGCATTTTCTGGAATTGCCAAAGACTTAACGAAGATGAGTTCCAAGAGTGCTATTCGGTTGGTAGTGCCTCAGGATGCCCAGTCGTCTCTGTTTAAGTGGGTGGCAGTATTAACAGGTTCTAAGAATGCTCTCAAAGGAGTTGGCTTTTTTGTTGGTAGCGCACTTTTGGCTTCCGTTGGCTTCGTCAATTCCCTGTTGATTATGGCAGGCGGATTGTTCTTGATTATGTTCACGGGGCTACTGCTGCCTAAGGGAATGGGCAAAATCAAGAAAAAAGTTAAGTTTAGCCAACTCTTTTCTAAGAGCCAAGAAATCAATATTCTCTCAGCTGCCCGATTCTTTTTGTTTGGTTCCAGGGATGTGTGGTTTGTTGTGGGATTACCAGTATTTTTACGTGAAGTTTTGGGTTGGTCGTTTTATCAGGTCGGTGGATTCTTGGCTTGTTGGGTAATTGGATATGGGATTATTCAGTTCTTGGCGCCAACACTGATTCAACGGTTTGGTTCTGGCCGCCCACCCCAATCAAAAACCATCCAATTCTGGACATTTACTTTAACTGTAGTTCCAGCGGCGATCGCTCTTGCTCTCCAACTAGGTATAAGAGCCAATATTGCGATCGTTGGCGGACTTCTGATTTTTGGTGTAGTGTTTGCCTTCAACTCAGCAGTTCATTCTTACTTAGTATTGGCATTTACTGATGATGACAAAGTAGCCTTAAACGTCGGTTTTTACTACATGGCAAACTCTGGTGGTCGATTAGCTGGCACCGTCTTATCAGGTTTGATATATCAGTTTTTCGGCTTAGTTGGCTGTCTGTGGACATCCATGTTCTTTGTCCTAGCAGCAGCATTAATTTCTCTCAAGTTACCCGATCCCGAACCAAACAAAGCGATCGCTTGGAAAGCTGGAGATGGGGATTAGGGCATTACGAGTTAGGAGTTAGGAGTTAGGAGTTAGGAGTTTGGAGTTAGGAGTTTGGAGTTTGGAGTTAAGAATTATTCTCCTTGCTCCCTCATCCCCCTCATCTCCCTCATCTCCCTTATCCCCCCCATCCCCTCATCCCCGACGATTCGCTTTTAACATCTATGAGTACAAATCCGCAGGTGAATAAAACTCCAGCACAAGCAGGGAGTAATCTGAGTTTTTTTGAAAAATACCTCACGGTTTGGGTGTTTTTGTGCATCTTCGCAGGAATTACGCTGGGAAGATTATTTCCTGGAGTGGCGGCGGGGCTGGATGCGTTGAGTATCTATCAAGTGTCAATTCCCATTGCAGTGTGTCTGTTTTTTATGATGTACCCCATCATGGTGAAAATTGACTTCACCCAAGCTGCAAATGCTATCCGCGCCCCAAAGCCAGTTATTCTCACTTTGATTATGAACTGGTTGATTAAGCCATTCACGATGGTAGTATTTTCCCAGTTTTTCTTGGGTTGGTTATTTCGTCCGTTAATTACGGGCAGTGAATTAATTCGGGGTAACGAAGTAGCGATCGCCAATTCTTACATTGCTGGTACGATTTTACTCGGAATTGCTCCTTGTACTGCAATGGTGCTGCTGTGGGGTTATCTTTCATACGGCAATCAGGGACACACTTTGGTGATGGTGGCGGTTAATTCTCTGACAATGCTGTTTTTGTATGCACCTTTAGGCAGGTGGTTACTGGCAGCAAATAATTTAACAGTGCCCTGGCAAACGATTGTTTTGTCGGTGCTGATTTATGTGGGATTGCCTTTAATAGTAGGAATGTATAGCCGTTATTGGATTTTTCAAAACAAAGGTAGAGAGTGGTTTGAGACCAGATTTTTAAAGTATCTCACTCCCATTTCTATTACCGCTTTGTTAATTACTTTAATTTTGTTGTTTGCTTTTAAAGGTGAATTGATTGTTAGCAATCCTTTGCACATCTTGTTGATTGCTGTGCCACTATTTATTCAAACTAATTTTATTTTCTTGATTAGTTATGTGGCAGCCTTAAAGCTAAATATAGCTTATGAAGATGCCGCGCCGGCAGCATTAATTGGAGCCAGCAATCATTTTGAAGTGGCGATCGCTACAGCAGTAATGCTATTTGGCTTAAATTCTGGTGCTGCACTTGCCACGGTGGTGGGCGTTTTAATCGAAGTGCCAGTAATGTTGATGCTGGTTGAAGTTTGTAAGCGAACAGCCGCCTGGTTCCCAAGGGAGCCAGAAAAGGCAACCTTGCCAGATCCACGGGTAAATAATTAAAGGTTTTTAGAGAGGACTTTTTTCCCAGTCCCTAGTGCGTGTCTTCAAAGTAACAAATATTACCAAAAGAATCGGACGCGGGGACTAGGAGACGCGGTGACACGGCGAAAATTCATTCAAAAACATCTTTGCGTAAGAGCGTCTCCCCCTCTCAATTTCGAGTTTGAAAACACGCCCTAGTCCCCAATTCCCAGTCCCCAATCTTCATTGGCTTTTCTGAGGTAGCGCTAAAGCGTCTCGCAAAGCTTCAATTCGCTCAGCAACTACCCAGTAATAAATCCATGTGCCGCGTCGTTCTTTCTCCAGCAAACCTGCTTCGTACAGCACCTTGAGATGATGGCTGACTGTGGGTTGGGATAGTCCCAAGGGTTCTGTTAACTCACAAGCACAGGCTTCACCCGCTGGCTGATTGGCAATCAAACTCAGCAATTGCAAGCGAGCAGGTTCTCCCAAGGCTCGAAAAATCGCTGCTGTTTTGGCTGCGTCCTCAGGCTTGATGCAGCATGACAGCAATGGTGTACAACAAGTGGAAGTTTGTTTAGGAAAGTTCATACTTTTATATTGACATTCATCAATATGTTCTGGCAATATATTGATAGAAATAAATATTGATGAGTGTCAATATTAGGAATGACAAGGAGCAAAATTATGGCAGTGCTGAAAACTCATGTAGCTTTGAATGTTACTGACATTGAAAAGTCTGTGGCATTTTATCGGGCAATGTTTGGCGTGGAACCTGTGAAACATAAGGATGATTACGCTAAGTTTGATATTGCCAGTCCAGCTTTAAATTTGACATTAAATCTAGCTGCTAGGATCCAGACTGGTGGTGCATTGTCTCATTTAGGTGTACAAGTTGAAAGTACACAAGAAGTGCAAGCAGCGATCCAAAGATTTACTGAAGCAGGGCTAGCATTATTTACTGAAGACAACACTGATTGTTGCTATGCTTTGCAAGACAAAGTTTGGGTAACAGATCCAGATGGAAACCGCTGGGAGGTGTTTGTGGTGAAAGTCAAAGATACAGCGCCAGAAAATAATTTGGTGAGTACAGTTAATTCCACTGGGGTAGCCAAGGTTGTTAATCAGCCTTGTTGCGCTTAGAGGAAATTATAGGGGTTCTCAATCAAATCAGATAGGGGTTCTCAATCAAATCAGATACAGAAATTTGTAGGGGCGCAAAGCTTTGCGCCCCTACCAAGTACCTCTTTTAAATAGGATTTACGCAATGCCGATATTGTCATTGCGACCGAAACGGATTGCAGGGAAGCAATCCCAGCATCAGGGGAGATGTCAAGAGTTAACCAATTACTTGTACTAGACTCAGCATGAAATTAATCCGCTGCTCAAAGTCTAGCTTTTTAATGATTGCTGTAAATTCATCAGTTTTACTTGGTAGTTGATAGTCAGATGGTACTTGGATGATAGTTCCGTTTTCCATTCCTTGTGCCAACAACAGCCAAACTTCTAATTTTGCATTGGGACTCAAAGCATTATACCCACGGCTGATATCGGTAGCTGAGCCTTTAATCAGGTCACGCTGTGCTTGCAGTTGTTCTTGGTGAGACAAACTTTTAATTCGGTCAAACACTGCTTTTGCAGGGCTTTCTACGCTTTGAGGAGGTGCTGGTGTCAGCTGGTCTTTAATATCTAGGTAACCATACCAGAGTATACCCAGTTGAGTATCTACATCAAAGCGTCGAAAAGTTTCTAAAGCTGGTCTTGTGCTTTCGTCAACTGTGTAGGTCATAAAAACTCCAAACAAGTTCAAGTTATTCTCAATTTCCCAATTCAATTTATTGAGAAAATTTATTTTCAGTGCTTCAATAAAGTTAACGAATCAATGAATGTGAATAACTCTACTCGTGGTATCAATGGCATTCACTACAGAAGACAGATTGTAGATAACTCAAGTTGCTACTTACAAAAATCCTTGCTTCAATGTATGGGTTGGCAAAACCAATACAGATCAAAAATTTTTAGGGGCGCAAAGCTTTGCGCCCCTACCTAATTTATCTGTCTGATTCTTTTTTCAAATTGATTGAGCATCAAAAAATCAGGTTAGCGATCGCTCGAACTAACTTCCCTGGTTCCACTGGTTTGGTGATATGCTGTTGAAATCCGGCGGCAATTGCTTGTTGATAATCAATTTCAGCTGCATAGGCAGTTAAAGCGATCGCTGGAATTTTTCCTCCCAATTCTGGTGGCAGATCTCTGATTTGACGCATCAACATGTAGCCGTCTACTTCTGGCATTCCAATGTCGCTCAAAAGCAGATTTGGCTGGAAATCAGGTAAAACTTTTAGTGCTTCCACAGCCGATGCTGCCTGGGTTACTACTGCCCCAGACTGCTCCAAAATAAAAGCAATTAATTCTCGCGTATCACGCTCATCATCCACCAGCAAAACTTTTAGCCCACTTAAATCAGGAACATCATCAGATTTTCTCTCAGTCTCCTGTTTATTGAGATTAATTTTCATCAAAGGCAGCATAACTGTGAAGGTTGCTCCCTGTTCTTCGCCCAAACTTTCTGCCTGGACTGTGCCGCCATGTAATTCAACGATGTGACGAACAATTGCCAATCCTAAGCCCAACCCGCCGAATTTTCTGGTGGTTGCGCCGTCGGCTTGTCGGAAGTAGTCAAAGACGAATGGTAAAAAGTTGGGGCTAATTCCCTTACCTGTATCGCGCACTTGCAGTTGAGCTTGAGAATCAACAAACCCTAAGCTGATTTCTACTTCTCCTCCTTGGGGTGTAAACTTAATGGCGTTAGAGAGGAGATTCCAAATCACTTGTTGTAAGCGGACTAAATCACCCTCCACGAGGAATTTTGAGTCGCAGCTTTGGTGGGCTGACAGCACAACTTGAATTTGGGATCTGAGATTGTCTGGTTGTTTATTAAACTCAATAGATGCTAAATTTCTGTTAGTTAATGCTAAATCTAAAATCACAAATCGTAAATTGATGGATTTAGCTTGGGCAGCTAAACGCACGGTTTCCAAAGCTGCGGCGATCGCACTTACCAAATTCACAGGAGCAATATTCAAACTGAGTTTGCCTTGCAAAATCCGCGAAACATCGAGCAAATCTTCAATTAGCTGAGTTTGCAGCTTGGCGTTACGCTCAATGGTTTCCAAAGCACGAGCCGTGGTTGCTTCGTCATACTTTTTACTTTGCAACATTTTTGACCATCCCAAGATGGGATTTAGCGGCGTGCGAAGTTCGTGGGAGAGGACTGCTAAAAATTCATCTTTGATGCGGTTAGCTTGAATTAATTGCTCTTTTCGCCGCTGTAACGAAGTCATTAATTCAAAACGTTCCAGCGCAACCGCCACCTGATCTGAGGTTGCTTGCAGCAAAGCAGTTTCCTGTGAAGTAAAGTGGGTACGGGTGCGACTGGCAAAGGAAAGTACACCAAGCAACTTTCCCTGAGCAATTAACGGTTGACCTGCGTAGGCTGTGATTCCCAAACTACGAAGGATGTATGCGTTGGGATGGGTTGAGTGGGACACATCATTGACGACAATTTGATGCCGTTCTTCGGCCACTAGTCCGCACATTCCTTGATTAAATTCTAAGTATTCAATTGCTTGAAATACTTCTTCTGTGATGCCATTCCAAGCTACCAAGCGGAGTTTCTGTCGATTTTCGTGTGTCTCAATTAGATAGTGAAAGTAAAAATGCAAATCCATCTGGGCCGAGAGTTTGCTGAACAAGGTGTTCATCAAATCCAAAGGGCGCTCAGTTGACAGTAAATCGCTGGCTGTTTCAAACAGCAACTTCAGTCCTTCACTACGCTCTTGTAAGGCTTTTTGGGCTTCTTGGCGTTCCCGCAGGGCGCGTTCGCGTTCGGTAATATCAACTGCAACTCCCCCTACCAAGGGTTGTCCAGAGGCGTCTGCAATGGGAAACTTGTAGACTAAAAATTCGCCAAGGGTGCCATCTGTGCGTGGAGCAGATTCAATGGCTTCCACCACCTGATTTGTTTGGGCAACCATTTTAATATTATCGAGGCATGGCTGAGCAATTTCAGCCGGATATAGCTCAAAAATGTTTTTATTAATTGGGTTATTTGTTGCTAAATTAAATGTGCGGAAATAAGTCGGGCTGAGGTAAAGTATACGCCCCTGTGCATCTGTAATCCATGCTGCGGTTGGACTTTTGTCCATAAAAGCTTGGAAGCGTTCTTCGCTCTGGTGCAAGGCTTTTTCTATTTGCTGGCGTTCGCTAATATCCAGAATAAATGCTACTGATTTGTGCCGGGATTCTCCTAATAAAGAGTAGCCAATGACAACAGGCACACGAGAACCATCTTGACGAATGAATTCTTTTTCATAAGGAGTACAAGCTCCTTTAGAATAGGCCTCGGCGATGGCCAGTTCATCTAAATAAAGGTATTCTGGTGGTGTGATCTCACTCAAGCGTAGTTTACCTACTTGTACATCCTCTTGGGTGTAGCCGACAATTCGCAAAAATTCGTCATTAGCTTCACTGATGTTACCTGCCACATCGCCAAATATAATCCCGACGATATTCGCTTCTACAAAACTCCTCAGCCGTTCTTCACTAGCTTTGACTGCGGCTTCTGCCTGCTTGCGGGCAGTGATATTCATTATACTTACCAATACGCTGTCAAATTTGGCATTTGTTGGTGGAAAGGTAATTGTAAACAGTGTGTTGAGACGTTCTCCTTGGAGGGTTTGGAGAATTGTTTCTGATTCTAAGTAAGTTTTCCCATCAGTAATTGCCAGCAATTCTTCAATAAATACTCCTAGAGTTTCCGGTACAAATATTTGCTCAAGTGGAACTAGGAGTTGATTTTTATTTTCCGCACCAAACATTCGCACAGCTGAGTTGTTCACATTGACAATTCTTACCATGCCAAGGGCTTGTTGAATAAACTCAGGGTGTTCGGCAAAAAAGCTGCGGAAATCCTCGACACCTTGGGCTTTTAAATCATCAAGGGCTGCTTTGACAAGGGAAAAATCTTCCTCAAAAATTGATACCCCTGCGGCTTCAAAAATATAGCGATACTTTCTTTCCTGTTCTTGCAGCGCCCGTTGTATGAGCTTACGTTCGCTGATATCTGTAGTGCTACCAACCACACGTAGGGGGTTGCCATTAGCGTCTCGCTTGACGATTATTCCTTGGTCTAGTACGTCAATATATTGATTATCTTGATTGCGAATTCGATATTCAGCAGTATAGCGTTGGTTTAGCCCGCCGTAGCCGTCGCCATTTGCCCACACAACCCCTGCTTCCTGCTCCACACGTTGCAAATCCTCTGGATGCACAAGCTGACGCCACCAATTACCAGTTTTTGGCGCAATATCGAGGGAATAACCTAAAATTCGGGTTAAACCTTCAGTTCTTTCAACGCGATCGCCTTCTATATCCCAGTCATATATGAGACAATTGACAGCAGTGGCAGCCAACTCGAAACGTTCGTTAGCTAACCTCAAGCGTTCCTCCTTTTCCCGCAAAGCTTGTTCTACTTGTTTGCGTTGGCTAATATCACGAAAGAAAATGTCAAGACCGTCTTCACAAGGATAGGCGTGAATTTCCATCCACAAGTCATATTCGGGTGGCAAGTAATAATGATGCTCAAAGTGGACGGGAATTTGCTCTACCATCGCCCGTCGATATTGTTGCTCTAAATTTGTACCTATTGATGCCGGCCACTCTTCCCAGTGGGACTTCCCAATGACTTCTGTACGGGATTTGCCATTAATTCGTTCTGCTTCAGCATTTTGGTAGATGATTCGCCAATCTCGGTCTAGGGTGATAAATGCATCACTCATGCTTTCTAAGGTGCGCGTCATTCGCTCATTGGCTTGCCCTAATGCCGATAAAGCTTGTTTGCGTTCGCTCAAATCAACAACAAAGCCAATAACTGTTTCTTGACCGTCTTCCACGAGGACAGAACCAAGCAGAACAGGAACGCGAGAACCATCTTTGCAGATGTATTCTTTTTCAAAAGGTTTACAAACTCCGGTAGTTTTCAGTTCCTCCACAGAACGCTCACTCAAAGCCAGAAATTCAGGTGCGGTGATTTCGCGCCAGTTCAATTGCTTCGCCGACAAATCTTCTTGTGTATAGCCGAGTATTTTCACAAAGGCATCATTGGCTTCGATGATAGAACCGTTGAGATTGCTGACAATGACTCCAATGATGTTAGACTCTGCGAGTCGGCTAAATCGCATTTCGCTATTTTGCAATAGTTTCAAGCTTGACTCTGCTTTGCGTCTAGCAGTTTGCAATTCTGAGAATAGGGCAGTAATTAATAAAGAGACTAGTGAAAAAGTAGTTAATCGTACTAAAACGCTTAGGCTAACGATTTCAAAAGAGTAGACAGGCTCAATGAGAAAATAGAAAGCAAGTATAGCAGATAAAGCGATCGCCAGCATTCCCACTTCCATGCCACCATACCACGCACTAACCGCCACGGCAGCATAAAAAAAGGTAAACACACTCGGATCGAATATTGGCAGTAGCGATCGTGCCATGATTAAGGCAACTACCACTGCCAAAATCATCACGCCATAAGTTAGTGAGCCAGAGCGCATCATCAAGAATTTTTCGAGTAATTTCACACTCATCTCAAGAGTCCTCCCTTTGCCGTGCTTTGGAGAGATACTCCGTTAGTAGTTTGTTCCTTGGTTCGCCCATGTTCTCTAACATTTCTTCAATTAGCTTTAGTGCCATCTCCGAAGGCACAACAGATGTGTTTACCCAGCAATTCACTGTTCGCTGGGAAACTCCCAAACTGGCTCGCAACTTTTCCTGAGACAGATTGAGTTGCTGCCGAGGTTTGCGGATTAAATCTGCAATGTTTAGCGATTTTCCGAGTTTCATAGTCAGCAGATTAAGGCAGATCTCACACCATTTGTCTCCAGCTTGAGGAAGAATTTTAATAATTATGAGATACCATGTAATCGCAGATAAATTATATCTTTTGGTCAAAGCTGAACGTCAGTTATTAGTGTTTACCGGTGATTGGAGAAGGTATTGGCACAGGAATACTCTATCCATAGTAATTGCCGTAATTCACTCAAATAAAAACTGATTGAGATGAAACAAGTATGAGAGGCATTTATAAAATAAAAATAAAATTTTCTTGTTTATGTAATGGGAAATAGTAACATTACAGAATTTTCAATATTTCCCGGATAGTATACAGACCTAAAAATCGCTGCCTAACATTTGAAATTATCTCACTTAAGATTTTATTTATAAATCTAATTATCAGACTGAGATGCTCGACTTGTTTCAGAAGTCGGGGGATATTGTTTAGATAAAAAGTGTAGTTAATTTTACTTCTAGAGTAAGATGCCAATGGCAAATATCTCAAGCTACAATATATTGCTAAATCAATTGTTGCCTCATTTGTATTGCTATTTTGATTAACCAACACCCAGAAAATCTTCTCAACACTCAACTGGAAAAAGCACCAACCCAAAGCTATAGATTTAGCTGGTTTGATTGGTTTTGTCTTTGGTATCCTCCAGGGTGGCTGATTTTATTTAACCGCCACTGGCAACACTATCATCAAGATCCAGATGGTTGGAATTGGCTCGAATATGGATTATTTTTAATTCCTGGTGGATTTTATTTAGCAATGCTGAGTCGTTGGTTACGTTTGGGTTGTCGTTCACCACGTCAAGAAGTTGGTGAATTCGATCCTAATTATCAACAAGCTTTTCGCCAAGAAGTTCTTGGTCCCATCGTCAAATATTATTTTCAAGGAGAATTGCAGCAAGTGGAAAACTTGCCGCAAACAACAACATTAATTGTGGCAATGAATCACGCAGGAATGTGTTTTCCTTGGGACTTTTTGACCTTAGCTTATTTATTAGGTGAAACCAGAGGATGGAAAGTGCAACCCTTAGCGAGTCCATCATTATTTGAGCATCCTTGGATGATTTGGTGGTTACCGCCCAAATGGTCGCAAGTTTTAGGTGGCGTGCGAGCAGAATTAAATGATTTTGAAGCTGCCATTGCCCAAGGTAAAATCCTCTTATATGCACCAGAAGGGATACGGGGGCCTGCCAAAGGTTGGAGAAAACGCTATCAACTACAAAAATTTGATGTTAGCTTTATGCAACTGAGCGATCGCTATCATATCCCCATTCTTCCAGTAGTTTGCATCGGTAGCGAATTTCTCCATCCTTGGAGTGTTAACTTCACCAAATTGCAAAGACTAATCCAATTACCATTCTTGCCATTTTCGCCCTTGATACTTGCCTTAATTTTATTTCCCTCAATGGGAATTTGGGCAATGAAAACTCGTCTGCGTTACTTTATTGCGCCTTTAGAACCAGCCACCAACTCAAACAAAGGACGTACAGCAGCTTATCAACAAGCGCAGCAATTACGAGAAAAACTGCAAATCCAAATCAATCAGTTAATGAGTAAATCATAAACTCCGAATTTGCTGTAAAAAGAAAGCCAGAGCCGCACTTCCTATAGGAACTGTTAAATTATCAATACCCAAAAAAGAAAAAGCTTCTAAAGCAGTAGCAATCACAGCCACTAACAGTGATATTACCCAAGTTTGCCAACTGTTGCCTTGAGTTCCCACTAAAATCCAACTGCTGACGAGATAGCTAACAAGCATCATAGTCAACGAGCCTTCCCAACTTTTTTCTGCTCCAAAGACTTTGTATTTGTGTTTACCAAAGCGCTGCCCAATTAAAGCTGCTAATCCATCTCCCCAAGTCATAATTAAAATGCCTAATACTGCATATTGTGGTTGTCGCAAATACCAGAACCAGGCGATTAAAATACCGAAACTCACAGAGTAAAAAAATGTCCCTAAACTTTGGCGTCCAACACTATTAATACCAGGAAGAATCGGAAATCGGTAAGATAATAAAGTGATGGCGCTTGCTAAAATCGAGGCCGTAATGCCGACGCTAGCGGGAATATCTAGCCACCAAGCGAGTAAAATTACATTACCAGTGCCAATGTGAACTATTTTCCGAACTATTTCTGCCTCGCTATTAGCAAAGCGGTTTACCACCCACGCAATCAGCAGAATGAATAAGACCCAAATTGCAGCAATGCCTACGGCGGGATTTGGCAACGCAATTTGCAGCCATAGAACTAAAATTGAGGTGAAGTCAAAAGATGTAATCAACAAAGATGCAATAAAATGAATATTTTTACCTCTATTACTAATTTATAAGATTTCGGTAACTGCAATGAAACTATTATTAATTTGGCTGATTCGAGGCTACCGAATGTTGATCTCGCCGTTGTTTCCTCCGAGTTGTCGTTTCCAACCAACTTGTTCGATGTATGCCATTCAAGCCATTGAACGATTTGGAGTATTGCGCGGTAGCTGGATGGCAACCCTACGAATTTTGCGCTGTCATCCATTTCATCCAGGCGGTTACGACCCAGTACCGGAGGTGAAAGAGGAGTAGTTGGGGATGAGGGGGATGAGGGGGATGAGGGAGACAAATCAATTCAAAATTCAAAATTCAAAATTCAAAATTAAAGAACTTTTGAATGCGTGACTTTTTAATGCCCCATGCCCTGTTTGCCCAATGGCCAATTGCAGGTATAGTCTTTTGGGGAGATGTCAATGGCTGCGGTTGTCATCTAGGTTGGGAGGGTTGAATAATCTAGTTTAGACTGACCATGATTAATCCTAGTGCTATTTATTTGCCCGACGAACCACAAATTCCTAGTCCGGAACCGAAGCCGCTACCAAGTCCGGAACCTTTGCCGACTCCCATCCCCCAACCTGTGCCGGAACCAGTACCTGCTCCCATCCCCCAACCTATACCAGGGCCTGTGCCAGAAACGGTACCTGCTCCCATTCCTCAAACAGTTCCCGGAACAATTCCCCAAACCATACCGGAACCTGTTTGAATTACCTTGGTAATGTAATCCAAAATCCAAAATCCAAATCCAAAATGTTAAGAGCCGGAATTGTCGGACTTCCCAACGTCGGAAAATCTACTTTATTTAATGCTGTAGTTGCTAACGCTAAAGCCGAAGCGGCTAATTTCCCTTTTTGCACGATTGAACCGAATGTCGGCGTTGTCGCAGTACCGGATGAGCGATTAAATGTTCTTGCTAAAATCGGCAGTTCGGTACAAGTTGTCCCTGCGCGTGTGGAATTTGTGGATATTGCCGGTTTAGTTAAAGGTGCAAGTCAAGGTGAGGGACTAGGCAATCAATTTCTGTCCCACATCCGAGAAGTTGATGCGATCGTCCATGTGGTACGCTGTTTTGAAAATGATGATATTATCCACGTTGCTGGTTCTGTTGACCCAATGCGAGATATTGAAATCATTAATTTAGAACTGGGTTTATCAGATTTAGCACAAATTGAACGACGAATTGACCGCACTCGCAAACTTGCTCGCACTAGCAAAGATGCTGCTTTTGAAGTCACAGTTTTGGAAAAGTTAGCTGCGGCTTTAAATGAAGGTAAATCGGTGCGTCAAGTGAGTTTGAATGAAGAAGAAGCGGAGATTATTAAAGGATTAGGACTGCTGACTAATAAACCAATTATCTACGCTGCCAATGTATCTGAGGATGACTTGGCAACGGGTAATGATTTTGTGGAAAAAGTGCGACAAGTTGCGGCAACAGAAAATGCTCAAGTTGTCATAGTTTCGGCTCAAGTTGAAGCTGAATTAGTGGAATTACCAGAGGAAGATAAAGCTGATTTTCTGGCGTCTTTAGGTGTGGAAGAAGGCGGTTTGAAGTCATTAATTCGTGCTACCTACACCCTTTTAGGGTTGCGGACATATTTCACCTGCGGTCCTAAAGAAACCCGCGCTTGGACAATTCATGCAGGAATGTCTGCACCCCAAGCCGCAGGTGTCATCCACAGCGATTTTGAAAGGGGCTTTATCCGCGCTGAAACTGTCGCTTATAAAGATTTGGTAGCCACTGGTTCCATGAATGCTGCCAAGGAAAAAGGATTGGTTCGTAGTGAAGGAAAAGAGTATGTTGTGCAGGAAGGGGATGTGATGTTATTCCGCTTTAATGTGTAAGGAAGTATAGGCTCTTGATTGAAAACTAGTGGTCTGTCCCATTAGTTATGAAAAGTTCGTAGTAAGGACTTTAGTCCTTACTACGAACTTTTTTTCCTTGCAAAATTAATGGGACAGACCACTAGTCACTTCCACCCACAATGTATACATAGGAACCAAGATTTTCATCATCTGTGCCCACAATTACGCCGCCTTGGGCACCTGGAACCAGTTCCATAGCTTCAATTTTGTGGTAATAAGAACGGTAAATAGGAACAAGCTGAGGATGCGATCGCCAATTTATATAATTACCACATAATCCCAAATAACCAGCAACATATACAGCTGACTGAAATGGCCCATCATCTCCAGCGTCACTTGCTGATGTAATGTAAACAATTCCCGATGAATCTACTTTTAAATCAGAAATATGTCGGACATTTCCAGAGGGGAATGGCACTTGAAAGTTACCATAGCCTGAGAATTTAATTTCATAAGTCTTGGGATTAAATTCTCCAAAATAAATGGTTGCTGGTGTTTCTGCTTCTCCACGATCGCCCCAAATAGCTACTATTTTACCGTCTAAATATTGTAATCCAAATGCTTCTAAATTAGTTTTTTGCGTAATCGCTGGTAAGTCAAATTCTTTAATCAAAGAGATATTTTTATCAGCAATATCTAATCTCAGATAATAAGCTTTTCCTGTGCTAGTTACGGCAATAAAATCAGATTTTTTTTGTGGAACAGATGTTAAAGACTCTAAATCAATGGGTAATTCTGTTTGATTTGGCCAATTTAAAGGCAAGTATTCAGGTTGTTTTTTCTCTTGGAGACTAACAATTGCTAGGCGGCTTTGATGAGGTTTTTTGTTGTCATGAACAATCAGAAAATCTAAGGAATTGCTTTGCTGCTCAATTAAAGCCATACCACTGATACCAAAAGGGATACCACCACGAACCGGACGCCAATCTTGCGCCCAAACTTGGTGAGATATGAGTAACAATGCGGTAAAAACTACTATATTGATGATTAATCTCAGAGACTTAGGCATAGTAAAAAGTAAAAAGTAACAAGGCAAAAGATTGTTTATAAGAAGAATTCAGAATTCAGCATGAATTGGAGTCTGAGTGGATGATAGCGCAGCATTAACGAGTCTGCGTTCGCTTTTAGCGTCTCGTAGAGAGCGTTTGAATATTGGTTAAAACCCCGCCCGAAGTTAAGCGAACCTAAAATCAAAACTCTATCCACAAGGGGGTAGAGTTTTCTGAATTCTGAATTCTTCTTATAAACTATTTTGCCCTTTATCTTTTTACTTCCTTTTGCTCATGAAAGCACTTTTTGTAAAGAAAGTAATAGTTCTTTGACAGTATACGGTTTGGATAAAAAGGTATTCACACCAGTCTCAGTGACTGCGCTGAGTTTGCGATCCGACATCAATCCACTACTGGCAACAACTTTGACTTGCGGGTTGATTTTTTTTAAGGTACGGATGGCAGTTAAACCATCTAAAGAGGGCAGCATAATATCAATTAATACGGCACTAATTTTATCCATATTTTTAGCGTATACTGCGATCGCTTCAATTCCATCATTAGCAATTAGGGTCTTGTAGTTGTGGGCTTCCAGTGATGATTTTGTAATCTCCTGAATGGCAACTTCATCATCCACAACCAAAATCAACTCTCCATGTCCTGTCTGTAAGATTCCATCTTCTGGTGTGAGTATTTCCATTCCCTCGACAGCTGGCAAGTAAACTCGAAAGCTGGTACCACTTCCCGGTTCGCTGTAGACATTCACAAAACCTCCGTGGCTTTTAACGATGCCCAACACAGTGGAAAGTCCTAATCCTGTGCCTTGTCCCACATCTTTTGTGGTAAAGAATGGCTCGAAAATTCTATCTAAGATTTCCCCAGGAATCCCAACTCCATTATCCGAGACAGTAATCACTGTGTAAGGGCCTACCTTGGCTTCCAGGTTCATCCGCGCGTAATTTTCGTCAATTAACAGATTTTCCCCAAAGACTCTCAAACTACCGCCATTGGGCATCGCATCACGGGCATTAACGCAGAGGTTCATCAGTACTTGATGGAGTTGGGTACTATCTCCAGAAACTAGCCATAAATCTTGCGGTATGTCAATACTTACTTCTATAGATTTAGGAAACGTTTCTTTGAGAATCTTGGCAAGTTCTACAATTAAGTGCCTAAGTTGCAAAGTGATGCGTTTTCCTTCCACACCCCGTGCAAAGGATAGCACCTGTTTAACTAAATCAGCTCCACGTTTAGCGTTGATTTCCAAAATTTCCAGTAAATGGCGAGTCCGTTCATCTGCATCGGGAAATTTGAGTGGTAATAGTTGCGCTCCTGCCAAAATCGGCGTCAAAATATTGTTCAGGTCGTGAGCAATGCCACTGGCTAATGTGCCGATGCTTTCCAAACGTTGAGCGCGAAACAATTGGGCTTCTAAATGTTTTTTCTCAGTAATATCTGTGTCAACGCTGAGAATTGATTTGGGCTTTCCGTCTTCATCAGATACTAAACTCCAACGACTGGCAACGAGGACTTCCTTACCAGTTTTAGTCATTTTAGTTAACTCACCCTGCCACTTACCTTTACTAATAACTTCTAAAAGAGCCACTTCGATTTCCGGTGAAGGTTCGTCAAACAAAAGCTCACTTACACTTTTTCCTTTAGCCTCTGTAGCTCGCCAACCGTAAAGTGTTTCTGCACCTTTGTTCCAGAACAGAATCTGATTATTTAAATCTCGCACGCAAATCGCATCTGTGGTGACATCAAGTAAGGCAGCTTGTTCTTTGATTTTTTCTTGGGCTAATTTGTGTTCGCGTAATGCAGCTTGCCGTTCAGTAATATCGATACTGGCGCAAGTCACCCCGACAACTGCTTGGGACTCATTTCGCAACGGCTCGACAGTTAAATCGTAATATCGAGTTGTTTGTTTAGTTGTAATTGATACTTCTTCTCGTGCCCCCATGCCACTATTCAGTACTCCAAGTTTGATAGTGGTGAGGCGTTGAGCATCTTCGGCACAGATGATATCCACGTCTTTTTTGCCCAAGATTTGCTCAACCTTCAATCCATAGGAGGGATTGTAAACCCAAGTGTAGCGTAACTCTTTATCTTGGTTGTAGACAAAAATCGGAGAGTTTTTCAAAGCTACGCGAAATCGCTCTTCACTCTGTCGCAATGCGTTGTCTGCTCGTTGGCGTTCAATTGCATAACGCATAGAACGCACCAGTAAATCGCCAGTTACTTGCCCTTTGACTAAATAATCCTGCGCCCCTGCTTGCATTGCCCTAGTTGCCAGGGTTTCGTCGTTTATACCCGTCAGCACAATGATTGGAGTTGCTTTTGCCTGTTGGTGAGCAGTAACAAACGTTTCCAGTCCCTGACTATCTGGTAGGGAAAGGTCTAGCAAAATGACATCAACAATTTCCTTTTCTAGGTGGTTGAGGGCTTGGGAAAGCCTCTCAACTGGCATTAACTCAACTACAACTGTGTTAACTTCCTTTAAAAACTCCTGTAACAAAAAAACATCACCAGGGTTGTCTTCTACTAACAAGACTTTGATATATTCACCTGCCATTGCCATCACTCCGGTGGCAGTTTTACGATCGCAAACCAAAAATTTTCGATTGATTTTACAATTTTAACGAATTGATCGAAGTCTACTGGCTTAGTTATGTAACAGTTTGCAGACAGATTATAGGCTTTGAGGATGTCTTCTTCGGCTTGGGAAGTCGTCAAAACCACTACAGGAATTCGCTTGAGGTTTTCGTCTGCTTTAATTTCTGCCAATACTTCTCGCCCATCTTTTTTAGGGAGGTTCAAATCGAGTAGTACAATATCCGGATGAGCTGCTTCGACATATTTTTCCTGTTTTCGCAAAAATGCCATTGCTTCGACACCATCTTCTACGACATTCAGGTGAATCGAGATTTTGCTATCTTCCAAGGCGATGCGTGTAAGTTGGGCATCCCCAGGATTGTCTTCTACTAACAAAACCTCAATTGGCATAATTATTTGCATGTTGACGATTGCTTAAAAACTTTGAACTGGAATTGTGAAGTAGAAAGTCGAGCCTTGACCCACTTTCGACTCAACCCAGATCCGCCCACCGTGGCGTTCTATAATCTTCTTACAAATTGCCAGACCAATACCAGTACCAGGATACTTATCTCTAGTGTGCAAGCGTTGAAAAATTATAAAAATCCGTTCAGCATACTGGGGTTCTAGACCAATGCCATTGTCGTGTACCGAGAAGATGTATTCGTTGGGTTGAATGGGGAGTGGGGAGTGGGGAGTGGGGAGATGGGGGGATGAGGGGGATGAGGGGGATGAGGGGGATGAGGGGGATGAGGGGGATGAGGGGGATGAGGGGGATGAGGGGGATGAGGAGGATGAGGGGGATGAGGAGGATGAGGGGGATGAGGAGGATGAGGGGGATGAGGGGGATGAGGGGGATGAGGGGGATAAAGAAGTATTTTCTTCCTCATCTCCCCCTACTCCCTCATCTCCCCATCTCCCCACTCCCCACTCCCCACTCCCCACTCCAATATGAATTCGTGGTTGCTGATTTTGAGAAAATTTGATGGCGTTAGCGATGAGGTTTTGAAATACTTGTGTCAATTGGGTGGCATCAGCCATGATTTCGGGTAATGTATCATGGGTGATAATTGCTTTTTTATCTGCGATCGCTAGTTGAAGATTTGCGATCGCCTGTTTTAAAACAACATTACAATCAACTCGTTTAAAGGGCTGTCCACGGGTGCTGACGCGGGAGTAGTTCAATAAATCATTGATGAGTGTCTGCATCCGCCGTGCCCCATCTACTGCGTAGTTGATAAACTCATCGGCATTAATATCGAGTTGATTTCTGTATCTTCGCTCCAGCAATTGTAAATAACTGGTTACCATCCGCAATGGTTCTTGCAGGTCATGGGAAGCTACGTAGGCAAATTGTTCTAATTCGGCATTGGAACGAGCAAGTTCTTGACTTTGGCGGGTTTGTTGTTCTAGAAGTTGCGCTTGAGATAAAGCAATGCCAATTTGGTTAGCTAGTTGCTGTAACAACTCGATCTCAAAGGTATTCCACTTTCGAGGTGCGGCACATTGGTGAGCTAGCAATAAGCCCCAAATACCTTCTCTGACAAGAATTGGCACTACGAGGTTAGCCCTAACACCAAATTGCTCGAGAAATTTTCGATGGCAAGGTTGAATATTAGCAACTTGAGTGTCTTCAATTCCACTGATTCTGCCATGTCGATATTTTTCTAAATATTCGTCTTTAAAACAGGAGTCGATAATATTTTTTCCTAAAATTACCGGCCAATTAGGTAGTACAGCTTCTTGTACTACTGTTCCTGAACCGTCAGCCTCCAGTCGAAAAATTAAAACTCGGTCAGCTTGCAGTAGTTTTTGAACTTCGGTAACAGATGTTTGGAGAATTTCATCGATTTGTAAAGATTCTCGAATTTTAAAAGTAATTTCGGAAAATAATTGCGATCGCAAATTTTGCCGTTTTAATTCCTCTTCTGTTCGCTTACGATCTGTGATATCAGTATAAGAACCGACCATTCGCACTACATCACCTAATGCGTCCCAAAGTGCCTGTCCTCGATCCAGAATCCATTTATAGCTGCCGTCTTGGCATTGGACTCGATACTCACAAACATAAAATGGCGTTTTCTTGCCAAAGTGATCCTGAAAGGTCTGAAGTACCAAATCTCGCTCGTCAGGATGGATTAGTTTTGTCCATTCATCCCAACAATCGAAAATTTCGTGGTCTTTATACCCCAGCATTTCCTTCCACCGAGTTGAGAAGAACACTTCATTAGTCTTGAGGTTCCAGTCCCAAATACCATCATTATTACCCTGCAATGCCAATTGCCAACGTTCCTCACTTTCTTGAAGTGCTTGTGCTGTTTGCCGTCGTTCGGTAATGTCTTGAAAATATACAGATAAGCCGTCTTTTCCTGGATAAGCGTGGACTTGAAACCAGCCGTTGAGGGGTGGATGAAACTCCTCAAATTCCACACTTACTTGTTCTAAGACTGCCTTTCGATACTGCTTTTCAAATGTTGTGCCAACAATTCTCGGAAAAACTTTCCAGATATTTTTACCTAAAAGCTGATTCTGAGTTTTTTGCAACAGCTGTTCTGCTTGACCATTAACGTAGGTAAATCGCCATTTTTTATCTAAGGCAAAAAAGGCATCAGTGATACTTTCCAGAAGATTGGTGATGCGGGTTCTGGCAGCTTCGGACTCGGCGCGTGCTGTTTGCTCCTGTATCATTAGTTTCTCTGTAACTTGAGATACCTCAGTTACATGGCGCCTCAGTTCTAACTGGTCTATCACTAAGCGACTCAAAGCCACAAGTGCCTCGACTTGTTTTTGGGTCAATTCTTTGGGAACTTGGTCAATTACGCACAGAGTTCCCAACATATCGCCTTTGGGAGTGATTAAGGGTACACCTGCATAAAAACGCACATAAGGATAGTCAATTACTACCGCGTTCTTTGCCAATTTTTCATCAGCTAGGGTATCTGGCACCACAACAACGCTACGCTGCTGTTGACAAAGGTAAGATAACCCAACACTGCGGGGCATTTCTGATACATCTAAACCGACTTTTGCCTTAAACCATTGACGGTTTTCATCAATAAAATTTACCAAGGAAATAGGAGTGTTACAAAGAAATGCCGCTAACTGGGCAAGATTGTCGTAAGCTTCTTCTGGTTCGGTATCAAGAATTTGATACTGGCGTAGGGCTTCTAGCCTCGCCTCTTCTGTAATCATGTCTCCGATGTTCATTAATTTTTATTAAAAAATCTTAGTTATAATATCCAATCAGCAGCGCAACTACCTCACAAAATAGATTAACTCTTTTTAAGATTAATTAACTATTTGTGTGCTTCTGGTTATTCAGGGGAGTTTCGAGAAGAAGACAGAAAGCCTTTTCTTAAAAGCTACATTTAGATTTTAGAAAAGCCGTGCCCAGCAATTAGCTATGTTGTTTGGACTGCCAACTTTGGCGATCGCCATAATCCTAGTTTAAACAAATTTTGGACGGATATTATTTACTGAACGATTGCCCGAATTCAATAAACAACAGGATCTTAGTGTTGGGTTTCGCTTCGCTCAACCCAACCTACTAGCGCGCCTAGTCTAATTTGTTGGGTTAAGTAATCATTTATCATGAAGCGTTGGTTTTTTCACACTGAACAACCCAATATTTGAAGCTTGCCCATTGGTGTCAACTTAACGTGAAACCGATGTCCCGCAAGGAACTGAAGTTCAATGCTTTTAGCAAAAGTAATCTAAAGATTACTAAAATATAGCCAAAATCTTTAGTCATCTTTTAGATGACTTTTGCTGTTAGCCTGGGAATTTATTCCCAAGCGGGTGAGAAAGCCAACAGATAAGCCATTTCTAGCTTAAGTTGACACCAATGAAGCTTGCCGCGCTACTACATTTTGAGTGTAATTGAACGCGAGTGCGTCCCGTAGGGAAGGGCAGTACAACTGCCCCATGCCCAATGCCCAATGCTTAAACCCCCAATAAAACAGTCTCTCGCACCTTGCTAATCAGATCACTCAAGTTGCCAGTGTTTAGACGGTAACTCAGGGGATGGGCAATTAACCGCCCGGTACTTTCGTAGAGAGTAGCGATTTCAATCAAACCATTTTCGCGCAAAGTGCGCCCCGTGGAAACTAAATCTACGATCGCTTCTGACATGCCAGTAATTGGCCCTAGTTCTACTGAACCATACAACGGCACTATTTCCACTGGTAAATCTAGACTGTGGAAATATTCACGAGCGCAATTGACATATTTAGAAGCAACTCTACCATGAGGTGGTAGATCTAACGGCGATCGATAAGAACTCGATGCTTTTACCGCTACCGACATGCGACAATATCCAAACTGCAAATCGACTAGGTGGGCAACTTGCGGCTGTTTTTCCCGCAACACATCGTAACCAACAATACCCAGTTGCGCCTGACCATATTCTACATATACAGGTACATCCTGCGCCCGCACCAATAGCCCTTTTGCCAGTCCCTTAGCGTCGGGAATTTGAAGTTGGCGATTTCCTGAATCTAAAAAAGCACTAAAATCTAACCCCACAGCTTGTAGCAAGCGGATGCTATGTTTAAGAAGTTCCCCTTTTGGCAATGCAACAGTCAGCATTCTTTTTTTTGGTATCCTGCGTCTTTGCGGTTCAATTAATATTTGAGAATATCTCTATATGCTTACCACAAGCAGCATGAGAATTTTATTAGTTGATGATGAAGTTGAACTAACTCAACCCTTGAGTCGTTTGTTAACCCGTGAGGGTTATGCTGTAGATGCCGCTTATGATGGTACAAGCGGTAGCGATCGCGCACGAGTAGGCAATTACGACCTACTAATTTTAGACTGGATGTTACCAGGGAAAACAGGGTTAGAAATTTGTCAGGAATTGCGACGCCAAGGCAAAACCACCCCTGTGTTGTTTCTCACAGCAAAAGATACTCTAGATGACCGTGTAGAAGGTTTGGATGCTGGCGCAGACGACTATTTGGTGAAACCATTTGAACTGCGGGAGTTACTAGCCAGAGTCCGTGCTTTGTTGCGTCGTTCTGGTTCCCAAACCTATGAAACCACCACCGGACGCTTGACTGTAGCTGATTTAGAACTTGATGTTGAAAATCAAGTAGCCTATCGCCAAGGAAGGATAATTGAACTTTCGCAAAAAGAAAGTCAGTTGTTGCAATACTTTATGGAACATACTGGACAACTGTTAACTCATGCCCAGATTATGCAAACTTTGTGGACAGAGGAAGAACAACCTAGTAGCAATGTGATAGCAGCATTAATTCGTTTGCTGCGGCGCAAGATTGAGGTAGGTAAAGAAACTACGCTAATTCACACAGTTTATGGTAAAGGTTATCGTTTTGGTGCTTCTGTCCTAGAGTCTGTTTAGGGAAGAAAATTTTCGCCCTGCATTTTCAAAGAGTGCATTTTTTTGTTGATTACTGATTGGTAGATATCCATAATCTTTCAATATAAGTTTAAATATTCTAAATAGTTTCAAAAACACTAAATATTAACCATACCTGCTCTAGCGTATTGCCATATCTAAAAAAAATAGAAGATTTTATATCTACCTTGAGAAGCAAAAATGCAATTCTCAATTATGTCTTCAGATTTATGAAATCCTGACAAACAATGCTTATAGTTGGGTCTTAGGTGGTGAGACACCTGATTTTCTTGTAAGTGAGGCCAATAATCATGTCATATCAAACAATTGCATCAGAGTTGCTGCTTGATTTATCTGATGAACAACAACAGCTCCTAGCTGGTGGTGTTGACACCGAGAACAGTCGCAGTAACTACGCTCAAAACCAACGATTTCTACAAGGAACAACTAATTCCGGTCCCCAAGGCAGCAGTTCTAACTCCCTAGCAAATAAGAGTAACTTAAATACTGGGGCACAAGATATTCTAACCTTGGGAGGAGAATCTTTCCCTCGTCTTTTGAGACGCGCAAAGTAACTTCTCAAAATCATCTGTTAAACTAGAGCGTTTCCAAGAAAGCAGCTAATTGCGAGTAGTAACTGTCAAAAAGTTAAGAGTCAATAATGAATCAATGTTTCCATGAAACTCATTGTTTTGTTTCTGCTCTTTTCTATTACCAAAATCTGCAATTTTGACCAGAATAGTTGATATTGCAGGCGTGAGTCTACTCAAATTTTGGAAGGCACTCCAATCTCCGCTATCGTGATAGTGCTAAGCAATATAGGCGCTCAAGTTTCATAGTTATTAAGCACTGGAATCAGTTGCTGGTTCCAGAGCTTTCTCTCAATTTTCACATTTGCATAAACTAAGTTATAGGATTACTATTTGAATTTTGAACAAAATCTAAGTATTGTAGTGGACTGACACAGCTAAAATGTTGCATAAAATTTATTGTGGGGTAAGCTCTCTAGCCCGCCCCGGACGGGCGAGACGCCCATCCCACAAGAGTCAAGCTAATGCACTATTTTAGCCTTGCCACGCCAGTAGGGTGCGTTAGAACGAAGTTCGTAACGCACGAAAAACCCGGGGAGGTGCCGTACTCTCGGCGCTTTCACACCCTACATGTATTTCAAAAATCAAATAGGAGTCCTCTAGAATCTTTTTTGTTGAAAGGTAAGTCGAACAAGTATTTGCCACCCACTAGGCAAAAGTCCCACCTCAATGTCCACACAAATAGCCTCAGCAACACTTCACAAGATTGCTTAAGTTTGAGTTCTGCATCCAGTTTGTAGCTGTAACGCTAAAAAATTCCAAAGCTTTTCTGTAATTTTAAAACAGAATTCAGAATGGGCTACGCCCCGCTGCGCTAACAGAATTCAGAATCAATTTGGTCGGGGACTTAAACTTACTTATTCAGACGCTCGAGTACTCGGCTTAGCTGCGCTATCCGCCAGTCATACAGAATACCTTTCCTGTATTCTGACTCCTGAATTCTTTCTTGTTAATTTTTGTACAGATGATACTTCAGCTAAGTAGTGCTGGCAAAAATCACTCTGCAAGCAAGTAAATTTATGAAATTTTGTTTTGCAGATAAAAGGGGGATAGAAGATTTTTATGACTCGCTCAATGTAAGTGAGGACTTTGAGAGAGTTTGAGCGTTCTTCTTGATTTTTCCAACGCGTTGCAGGCGTTAAAAATGTGAAAAAGGTGATTCTGACGCATCGCACAGGCCTTTTTCTTCCCCCTTTATTGATTATAAACAATTATAGAAAATGATGTTGGCTGTTATGGACAACATACGTTCTAGTTTGAGTTTTTTGTAAAAGTTTGTTGTCACTACTTGATTGCTTGAAATTGAGCGATAAATCTCTCATTCAGAACGTTACACCAATTTGAAATAACAATGCGACAGATGTATGGGTAGGGGCGTACATCTGTACGCCCCTACAGTTGGTTAATTGGTTGCCAAGATTTTTGGAATTGATATTACACAATTAATCAAACAGACTCTAGTGATTCGCCAAGGGATTTTGGTAAGGTAATGAGTTGGCAGATATTGAAGTATTCATTAATACAAAAGGTGTAATGCTGTGAACTTCTCACGCCCCGAAGAAAACTCTTTTTGGAATAAGTTTAATCAACCATTACCAGAGCAACTCCATGTAGTTGAAACTAACGAGTTTCTCCCACGTATTGGCAAATGGACTACTATTGGTGCAGGAGTTTTGCTGACTACTTTTGTAGTAGGGGTTACTTTAACATCTGTTCTAAATTACAACGTTACGGTCAAAGTTCCTGCAAGTATTCGGCCGATGGGGGAGTTGCGGGTTGTTCAGGCTGCTATGACTGGAAGCGTTCAAAACATTAATGTTCAAGAAAATCAAGTGGTGACACAGGGACAAGCTATTGCTATTATTGATGATTCCCGCCTCCAAACTCAAAAGAGTCAACTAGAAAATACTATTAGGCAAAGTCAATTGCAACTAATTCAAATTGATGCTCAACTGCGTGAAATTGAGATTCAGATTGAGGCGCAGATAAGTTTAAATAACCGCACGATTATAGCTGCACAAGCCCAATTAAATGGTACACAACGCAACTATGAAGATCGGCAAATTGTAGCTACAGTTGAAATGGCGCAAGCACAAGCCGCCTTGACTTTAGCCAAGGCGCAACAGGAACGATCGCAACAACAAAAACTCTCCACAGCAAGTTTAGCAGAAGCCGAAGCTGCTTTAACTTTAGCCAAAGTTCAACGCGATCGCTTACAACGAGAAAAAGTTTTAACGGCAACTGTACAAGAAGCGGAAGCTGCTTTGACTTTAGCTAAGGTACAACGCGATCGCTTGCAGCCAATAGTAGCATCAGGGGCAGTTTCTCGCAATCTATTTGAGGAAAAAGAACAAGCAATTATATCTGCTCAGGCAAAACTAGAACAAGCTAAAGTTAACGCTCAAAATCTTCAGGAAGAAAAAGAACAAGCAGTTAAATCTGCCGAAGTCAAGCTAGAACAAGCCAAAGACAATGCCAAAAATCTCCAAGAAGAAAAAGAACAAGCCCTCAAAGTCGCCGAAACGAACCTAGAAAAGGCTAAAACCGCCATTAATCCTACTAATGCTCCTGTAACCGTTGCATCTGAACAGATTAAGCAGGAAAAAGCTAGAGGAGAGGCTACCTTAGCCGCTTTGAAAAAAGAACGAGAAACTCTACTCCAGCAGCACCTTGAACTTCAAAAAGAAATCGATCGCACCACTAAAGAACTACAACAAATCAAAACTGACCTCAATCAAAGTATAGTGCGATCGCCAATCACCGGAACACTGCTGCAATTAAATCTTCGCAACCCAGGACAGGTAGTGCAACCAAGCGAAGCTATTGCTCAGATTGCTCCTTTGAACGCACCTTTACTAATTAAAGCTCGTGTGCCGGCTCAAGATATTGACAAGGTAAAACCAGGACAACAAGTCAAAATGCAGGTTTCTGCTTGTCCCTATCCAGACTACGGCATCCTCAACGGCAGTGTCAAAACAATTGCCCCAGATGCCCTACCAATCGTCAAAAACAACGAAAATCCAAGTGTAGCCCAAGTAGTTGCCTACGAAGTAACTATTGAACCACAAACTGCATATGTTGGTAAAGGCGATCGTCAATGTTATCTTAAATCTGGCATGGAAGGGAGATCTGATATTATTTCTCGCCAAGAAACTGTACTTCAATTCATTCTTAGAAAAGCCAGATTTATCACAGAATTTTGAAATCAGGAGTCAGGAGTCAGAATTCAGAATTCAGGAGTCAGAATTCAGAATTCAGAGCTTTTATTATATCTGACGCATCTTCATACAGAATTGTTATAACTCCTAACTCCTAACTCCTAACTCCCCACTCCCCACTCCCAACTCCTATCAAATTAACATGTTTAATTTATTCAAAATCGGTAAAAATTACGAGTGCGTTTTACAGTTGAGTGAAGAAGACTGTGGAGCAGCTTGTCTTGCTGCAATTTGCAAACATTATGGACGTTTTTTAAGTATCAATCGTAGTCGAGATGCAGTTGGAACTGGACAGCTAGGAACAACTTTGTTGGGTTTAAAACGTGGGTCTGAAACTCTCGGTTTTAATGCCAGAGCAGTTAAAGCTGTACCTGCAATTATAGACAGAATTAAAGAAATACAACTACCAGCAATTATCCATTGGCAGGGTCATCACTGGGTTGTCTTATACGACCAACGGGGGAAAAATTACGTGATTGCTGACCCAGCAGTGGGTATTCGTTATGTCAATCGGGAAGAATTGACATCAGCTTGGAATGGGGTAATGTTATTAGTTGAACCAGATCCAGAGCGCTTTTTTCAGCAGCCCCAAGAAGAAATAAAAGGTGGTTTAGTACGCTTTTTTCATCGGATATTACCTTATCGTGGCTTGTTGACTCAGGTTTTAATACTCAATATTGTCCTGGGTTTATTGGCTTTAGGCACTCCGATTTTAATCCAACTACTCACAGATGATGTCCTTGTACGCGGAGATACTCAGTTACTTACTGTTGTCATCTCATCTGTTGTAGTTATGAGCTTGTTCAGCAGTTGTCTGCAAGTATTACAAAGCACCATGATTGCCCATTTTGGTCAACGCTTACAATTAAGCTTGGTTTTGGAGTTTGCCCGAAAAATTCTTCAGTTACCCTTAAATTATTACGAAGCCCGCCGCAGCGGTGAAATTACTAGCCGACTCAGAGATATTAGTGAAATCAACCAACTAGTATCGCAAATTGTGGTTCTTTTACCCAGCCAGTTTTTTATTGCAGTTATCTCTTTCTGCTTGATGCTATTTTATAGCTGGAAACTAACACTAGCAGTCATGTTGTTTGCGGCGTTAATGACTTTATCCACTCTACCTTTTTTACCCATCCTGCAACAAAAAACGCGCAGTTTGTTAGTTTTGGGAGCAGAAAATCAAGGCGTTTTGGTAGAAACTTTTAAGGGAGCGCAGGTAATCAAAACCACAAATGCTGCGCCCCAATTTTGGGATGAATTTCAAAGCCGTTTTGGTCGCCTTGCAAATTTAACTTTCAGCACCATTCAAATCGGAATTATTAACGGTACAATTGCTAAACTTTTGGCTACTCTGGGTGGTGTAATTTTACTTGGGCTAGGAAGCATTTTAGTAATTGAAGGAGAGTTAAGCATTGGTCAAATGTTAGCTTTTAACGCTTTACAAGTGAATGTTTTAAATTTAATTGATTCTTTAATTAACTTCGTAGATGAATACTTTCGCTCTCAAACAGCAGTTTCTCGTCTGCTGGAAGTTATTGATGCTACACCGGAAGTAGTTGGAGGTAGTCAAAAGCCAGTTGCCCAAATTTCTGGGAATGCAGATATTCGCTGTTCTCATCTGCAATTTCACCACGCTGGCAGAGTTGATTTATTAGAGAATTTTTCTGTCAAACTTCCTGGAGGGAAAGTAACTGCTTTGATTGGTAAGTCAGGCTGTGGTAAAAGTACTCTAGCGAAAGTGATTGCAGGGTTATATCAGCCAAACTCTGGGAATATTCGCATTGGCTTCTATAACATTCAAGACCTTTGTTTAGATTGTTTGCGACAACAAGTAGTTTATGTGCCCCAAGAACCTCATTTTTGGAGTCGCTCAATTTTGGAAAACTTTCGTTTAGGAACGCCTTACATTTCGTTTGAAGAAATTGTTAAAGCTTGCCAGATTGCAGATGCAGATGAGTTTATTAGTCAACTTCCCAATCAGTATCAAACTGTTTTGGGGGAATTTGGGGCGAATCTTTCTGGTGGACAAAGACAACGATTAGCGATCGCTAGAGGCATTCTTACTAATCCACCCGTACTCATTTTAGACGAAGCAACCGCCGGACTCGATCCAGTCAGCGAATCTCACGTACTAGATCGACTCTTAGAATATCGACAAGGCAAAACCACAATTTTAATCACCCATCGTCCCAGCGTAGTTCATCGAGCCGACTGGATTGTACTACTAGATAAAGGTCAGGTGCAAATACAAGGCACTCCTGAGACTTTTCTCTCTCAGCAAGGAGAGCATTTAAAGTTTTTATCACTGTAAAAAATACGATCTGTGTGAGCAAATAAAACTATGTCTGAAAATATCAAATCCGATAATTCTCAATGGTTGAGAGATTTGTCGGCAGAAGAACAAGAAGCCCTAACTGCTGGCCAGATTACAAATATACCAAGTGAAGATAACTTTTTCGTCCAGAAAACTAACACTGAAACTACAGCAAATAACACATTAAAACTTGCAAATGGTGATATTTCTTCACAAAAAACTAAATTTATTTCGTCCCAATTTACCCTCGCGTATTCTATAAACCTTAGGATACCTAATTTGAGTTCATCGAGCAATTTAGTCAATAATTCTCTGGAAAATATTCTCAACAAAATATTTACAAAAAGATAAATTATTTCTTCAAAATATTTGTAGCTTTACGCATTTAGGTAAAACTACAAATATTTTTTACTAAATGATTATGGCGCTATAAGAGGATGTCTGAGAAGTCTTAAATATTGCGTGCGATCCCCCTAGCCCTGCCTTTTTAACGGGGAAAAACTTCTGAAAGTCCCCCTTTGGGGAGCCAGTGACGGGTATGCAGGGGGTTTCCCCCCATGAGCAACTGGCGTGGATTTAGGGGGACTACAAGTCTCAAATACAACACAAAAAAGTTTTCAGACATCCTCATAAGCAGAGTTGACGAGATAATCTGACTGTCAAATCTATCAATTCAGAAAAAAACCTATTAACTATTATCTATTAGCTGTTATATAGTATATAGAAATGAAAAACGATTTATTGTTTTCTTACTATTTTTGTTTTGTAAGTTAGGATTTCATGACCCAATAGATATAAATTTATCATCAATATTTCTAACTTTGGATTAATTTTAACTTTCTCCAAATAATTAATAATAAAAACATAGGTCATTCAGACCTAAATCAGTAAGTGAGGTAAAAAATTTATGCCAACTCAAATGATTTCTGATTTGCTTGTGGATCTATCCACAGAGCAACAACAGCTTCTTGCTGGCGGACAAAATGAAGAAGAAGAAGAAGAAAGCGATGAATCAGAGGATGATGAATCAGAGGATGAAAGCCCTTCTTTTCCTCGTAAACGCTTTTCCTCATTTCCTTCTCGCCGCAAGCGATTCGTGATTAGAGGTATTTTTAGCGTGCGAAGACTTCCATTTTAATTAGTCGGAAAAAGAGAAGCTCACACAACTCACTCATAATAAATCGAATGAGAGAGTTGCAGCTGTCTACTATATGCTCTAAATTCATCAAATTAAAGAATTAGAGCTAACCAAGATAGATGCTAAATTGCATCTATCTTTTTATTTTCACTTGAATTTATTGGATCTGAAAATTTTGGGAGTGCCTGAGTACAAATTATGCTTCTAATTTTGCGGAGTCTATTAACTGCGATCGCTCCCAAACCCAATCTTGTAAAATCGGATTAACCAACTCTGGCGCTTCATCTTGGGGACAATGCCCCACTCCTTCTAAAGGAATAAACTTTTGTACTTGCTCAAAGTTAGCTAATTCTCTACCTAATTCAATAGGTTCCCACGGATCGGCTGCTCCCCACAAAATAATTGCCGGACAAGGTAACAACGGTAAAAGGTCTTCTGGTAAAGGCCCTGTAGAATAAGATGTAAATGCTAGAAACACAGCCACAGCACCAGGATCGCTGGCTGGAGAAGTGAGAATATCTACCAATTCATCTGTGACTACTTCTGGATTGGCGTAGGCTTTGAGAAGAATTTTCCGGACTGTTTTTGGTTTGGCGACTTGATTGAAAAAGAACTCGCCAACTGGTTTAATAGATAATACGCGTTGCAGTAAAGGCGCTCCTGCACGACGAATCCAAGGTAAAGTTGCTCGTTTGCGATCGTGCAACAACCGCAGAGAACAGTTGAGCAAAGCAACTCCCAAAGCAATATCTGGCTGACTCACCGCTGCTTGCATGGCTACAATACAGCCAATGGAATTTCCCACTAAAAAAGCTGGTTCGCCCACTACTTCCCGACAAAAATCCGCCACTTGCTGTCCCCAGGTTTCTAGCGTATAAGCAATTTTGTCACCGGGTTCGGGTTTGGCTGAAGCACCAAAACCAATCAAATCAATGGCATAAACCCGGCAATTCTCTGCTAATACAGGAATATTTTTTCGCCAGTGCCACCAAGAAGCCCCAAATCCATGCACCAGAACAACCGCTGGCCCAGTGGTTCCTTCGGTTTGATAGCAGATAGTAAAACCTTGCCAAATCCAGGTTTTTGTAGACGAAAGTGCTGTTTTTGAACTTGAGGTTGTCATGGGAAATTTGATGAAGACAAGGGTATAAAATTTTCAGCAGTAAACTCAAGCAAAATGGGCATTGGGCATGGGGCATGGGGCATTGAGCATGGAAAGAGGCTCTTGAGCAGGGAGCAGAGGGAAGTGTGGGTGAAATGGAGGATGGGGAAGTGTGGGGAGTATGGGGGGAAATAGAATTTATGCTTTTCCCTCCTCCCACACCGGACACACTCTCCATGCCCCATGCCCCATGCCCCATGCCCGAAAACTCCAGATACCATTTTAGATGCAATCGAATTCACATCAGTGCTAGATTCAGTAGTTTCACAATTTACGATCGCCAACTTGGTTTATAAAATTGTTGAACATGAGGCATCGGCTAAGGGGTGGTTTGCAACTGGAAACTGACGCTGAATTTAACAATATTTTTCTTGTTCCTAGTCCTGCGAGCCAGAAAACATGAATATACTAGAAACAATTGATACTCCAATCGGGAGCTACGCACCAGATTTTGAACTCCCAGGAATTGATGGTCAAGTACACCATCTGAGGCGTTATCTTGAGAAGTTCCGCGCAGTCGGCGTTGTTTTCATATGTAACTACTGTCCTTATGTAGATTTGTATCTAGATAGACTCAAAAACATTCAAAGAGAATTTGCTTTAGAAGGGTTTACCCTGATTGCCATGAATGGTAACGACTCAGGGCCGAGTTTTGAAAATATGAAAGCTTTTGCCCAGCATCACGAATTGAACTTTCCTTACTTGTGGGATTCAACCCAAGATGTGACCCGCAGTTTTGGCGCTACAAAAACACCAATGGCATTTTTGATCGATAGCACAGGCATAGTACGCTACAAAGGTCAAATTGACGATCGCCCCCAAGAACCATCATCAGTGGGAGAGGATTATTTGAAAAGTGCGATCGCCTGTTTGTTTGCTGGTCAAGAAATAGCCACACCACAAACAGAGCCAATAGGTACTACATTGATTTGGCGTAACTAGACAAAGATAGTCCCTGTAACTGCTATCTTAAATTGGAGGCAATTGCAACTTTTTTGATAAAGCGTAACTTCATGGGAACGAATTACCGACGGGTTTTACTCAAACTAAGCGGTGAAGCTTTAATGGGCAACATGGGCTATGGGATTGATCCAGAAGTGGTGAAAGAAATAGCCCAGGAAGTAGAAGAGGTGGTAGCCACTGGGACTCAAATCGCCATCGTTGTTGGCGGCGGCAATATTTTTCGTGGCGTCAAAGCAGCATCGGCGGGGATGGACAGAGCAACCGCTGACTACATAGGAATGATTGCCACGGTAATGAACGCCATGACGCTGCAAGATTCGCTGGAGCGAATAGGAGTGCAGACGCGTGTGCAAACTGCGATCGCTATGCAAGAATTAGCGGAACCGTATATTCGTCGTCGCGCCATCCGTCATCTTGAAAAAGGACGGGTGGTAATTTTTGGTGCTGGTTCTGGAAATCCCTTTTTTACCACAGATACCACTGCGGCATTAAGAGCCGCAGAAATTGATGCAGAAGTGATTTTTAAAGCCACCAAGGTAGACGGAATATACGATGCCGACCCTCATATTCATCCTGATGCCAAGCGTTATAAAACCCTCACCTACGCCCACGTTTTGGCTCATGATTTGCGAGTAATGGATAGTACTGCGATTGCCTTGTGTAAAGAAAATAACATCCCGATTTTGGTATTTGACCTAACGGTGCGAGGTAACATCCACCGAGCAGTCATGGGAGAAACCATCGGCACCCTTGTGGGAGGTTCTTGTGAAATTAGCTGAAGCTGAGAGTACGATGCAAAAAACCGTTGAGTCAACTCAACGAGCTTTTAACACAATTCGCACTGGCCGCGCCAATGCGAGTTTACTAGATAAAGTCCAGGTAGACTACTACGGTTCGCCTACACCCCTAAAATCACTGGCAAATATTAGCACGCCAGATGCCACAACCATCCTCATTCAACCCTACGATCGCAGCAGTTTAAACATCGTTGAAAAAGCCATTTCTCTTTCTGATGTAGGTTTAACCCCCAGCAACGATGGTACCGTAATTCGGCTGAACATTCCGCCTTTGACGAGCGATCGGCGTAAAGAACTAGTCAAACTTGCTGCTAAATATGCCGAAGAAGGTCGCGTGAGCATTCGCAACATTCGTCGTGATGCCATAGACTCGATTCGCAAACAGGAAAAAAACACCGAAATTTCCGAAGATGAAGCACGAGATCAGCAAGACAAACTGCAAAAACTGACAAACAAATACACTGCCAAAATAGATGAATTGTTGACAGAAAAAGAAAAAGACATTACGACTGTTTAGAGTCTAAAGTCTAAAGTCTAAAGGCTGAAGAATTTATCCCATTCTTCAGCCTTTGTCTTACAGCTACGAATTGTAGCAAGATACCGTTCGCGTAGATCTAAGAGGTTGTTTGAAAAGTCTAATTTAATACTAGCCTCGGCGATTAGAAATCGCGGCTATACAGACAAAACCCACCTGCGTGGGTTTCAATCCCTTGATTTTTCATTAGTCCGCGCAGGCGGACTTTGCTTGTGTAGTAGCGAATTATATTCGCCCAAAACTTTTCAAACATCCTCTAAAATAGTTATGAAAAAACACCCTTGTAAATAAATCTATGAATGTGTTCTTAAATGCAGAGATGGAGCAATTCATCCAAACTCAGATTGAAAACGGTAAGTATAGTTCGCCAGAGGAAGTAATTGTTGATGCTCTCAAGATGTTTGCAACAAAAGCTCGCATTAAAGCACCAGTGCAAGTAAAAACACCCGAAGAATTGGGCTGGCCTCCTAGTTTTTTTGAACAGACGGCTGGTTGTCTGCAAGACGATCCTCTCGTGAGATATCCCCAAGGTGAATATGAAGTGCGGGAGCCATTAGAGTGATTTATTTATTAGATACCAATGCTTGCATTGTTTATCTAAATCGTCCAATATCTGGAGTGCGACGACGGTTAGAGTCTTTATCACCACAGGATATTGCTGTTTGTTCAATTGTTAAGGCTGAACTATCTTATGGTGCGAACAGATGTAGGTTGGGTTGAGGGACGAAACCCAACATTGATGAGTGTTTACTCGGTTTAATGATAGTTAAACATCATTTAGTATTGTATTTTAATTTAAAAGTTGGGTTGCGCTTCGCTTAACCCAACCTACGTCAATCAAAATTATAAAAATAAAACAAATGCAATATCGCCGAGCAATAACTGAAGGTGGTACTTACTTTTTTACCTTGGTTACGTATAACAGACAAAAATTATTCGACTTACCTACTAACGTCTCTTTATTGAGAAATGCATTTCGTTATGTCATGCAACAACATCCATTTATAATTGATGCTTTTGTTTTATTACCCGACCATCTGCATTGTATTTGGACGTTACCACAAGGCGATCGCAATTTTTCTACCCGTTGGCGTTTGATTAAAAGTTATTTTAGTCGCCAATGTGATACTGTATCAGAGGAAAGCCTATCTACTTCTAGGCGAAATAAAAAAGAGCAGGCTATTTGGCAGCGTCGTTTTTGGGAACACTTGATTAGAGACGATGTAGATTTCAAAAATCATGTTGAATATATTCATTACAATCCAGTCAAACACGGTTTAGTGAAAGCTCCCAAAGACTGGGAATATTCCAGCTTTCATCGTTCGGTTCGTCAAGGTACGTATGATATTATGTGGGGTGCTGAACAAGAATTTGTATTTGATTCCAATATCGCCAAAGAATAAAATTACCAGCTTGTAGGTTGGGTTGAACGAAGTGAAACCCAACATTAGCCTCAAGTATCATCACAGTTCATGTTGGGTTTCGTTCCTCAACCCAACCTACAAATTTCTCACTCAATGTAGGTTGGGTTGAACGAAGTGAAACCCAACATTAGCCTCAAGTATCATCACAGTTCATGTTGGGTTTCGTTCCTCAACCCAACCTACTTGTGAATTGAGTCGGACAAATCTTCGGTTTTGCAACCTACCAAGCTATCCGACTCGGTTTTATATTCGGAGGTCGTCGCCTTCCCCACTGGTTCAGGTCTGGACTCCTTCGTGTACGCTCGATAAATTCCCATTTACCGACTCTGACTTTGAGGAGTACTCACGCCACAGCCACCGCAACCACACGAAAACCCACATTGTTGTTGCGGTTCTCGCGCGCGTTGGAGTTACGGTTGGCAGACCGACAGTTCTGGGCATTGTTGATCCAGGAACCGCCACGCAGCAGCTTTGTGTTATTATTTTTACCAGTTAACCACGCACTACCATCTCTTGGCGCACCCTGGTAATTGTCGTTATATACATCTTGACACCATTCCCATATATTACCACACATATCATATAAACCAAAAGAGTTTGGCGGAAATATTCCAACATCTGTTGTTTGTTGACGATATTCACCTTTGGGCGCAGAGCCGTAGGGAAAGTTGCCGTCGTAGTTTACTAAATCTGTGGTAATTGTTTCGCCAAAATAAAATGGCGTAGTCGTCCCAGCACGACAAGCATATTCCCATTCGGCTTCACTGGGTAGCCTATAGGTTTTTCCTGTCTTCTGGCTCAACCTTTTACAAAATTCTACTGCATCATCCCAACTCACCTGTTCTACAGGTCGTTTCTCACCTTTAAACCTGGAAGGATTCGTCCCCATAATTGCTTGATACTGTGCTTGGGTGACTTCATATTTACCCATGAAGAACCTTGGAACTGTTACCTGATGCTGGGGACTTTCATCTGAACTGGGTTTGAGGTATTTGACTACACACTTGGGATGGTTGGGTAAGTCTAAGTTTTCAGCAAGGTAGGTGTCGCCAAAGCCGCCGCTACCTAAGAGTTTGATAATTTTGTAGCGATTTCGCAGAATTTGGCCTGTTAGCATCAGGTTTACCCAGCAGGAGGATGAATTACGTTAATTCTGCCAAATTTTACACCTGTGGGACATATAACACAATAGTAATTTTGTAGTGGCGTGACAAAGCTAAAATGTTGCAAAAAATTTTCTTGTGGTGTGGACATCTTGTCCGCACCGGACGGGCGAGACGCCCATCCCACAAGAGTTTGTTAATGCGCGATTTTAACCTTGCCACGCGAGTAGGTTGGGTTGAGCTTTCGCGTTACCCAACGTGGATAAGGATGTTGGGTTTCACTTCGTTTAACCCAACCTACAATTTGTTTGCGCTATTTTAGCCAAATCTAGAAAATAAATGTAGTCCGGAGTACGCCTACAGTTGTAGTGTCGTTATTGCCGTCGCCTTCAGGGTTAAACAAAACAAAAGCACCGGGAGTAATGCTGATATTATCACTCACCCTAAAGCGATAATACGTTTCTAAATGGTAAGGAGTAGCCCGACTTACCCCATCCGGAGTAAGTTGAGCATCACCACTAGCATCAGAACGAAAAAGCGGTTGTCCAAAAATAATCCCCGCATTGTTCCCCGATTTAAATAAATCATTGAAGTGAAGCCCTACCATCCAACTAGTAAAATTGGTGGAAGCATCAACACCACCAGAAGAATCATCAACAAACATTGCTGCACCATAACCAGACAAAGCTACCTTTGGAGAAAAGCGCCAAGTTACAGTACCACCAACGGAATTGAGGGTAACAGGTGTTCCCAAAGCAACGCCAGCTAAAGCACCGATATCATCACGAACTAATCCTGTACCCAAGATATTAACTTCGTGATAACTGTGGGCATAGTTTAAACCAACATCTATCGAACTAGTAGGTTTAAAGGTTAATTGGGTGCTGATAACGCTACTACCACCAAATACACCTGCTCCCAAAGGAGTATTAGAAACCCCTGGTAGAATATCACCTGCTCGTTGGGGTATGTTGGCATTTACACTACCGTATAAAGCTCTTAAATCCAACTGGGGAGAAATGTTAAAAATAAATCCCGCAGCCGAGGCTAAACCAGTTCCAGAAGTACCGCCAGAGACTCGTGCTACAGGGTTTAAACCTGCAAACCGAGAAATAGATTCTTGTCCTTCACCATAAAAAGGCGTTATGGCAGGAAAAGCATCTGTAGCTTCCGCCGCTGTTCCTGCAAACAAAGTCAATTTATCAGCGACAGGGAAAACATACAGTAACTTATACAGTTCTACGTTATTAGCTCCCACAGGTGATAGCGTTTTAACATCTAAACCAGGGAACTGTGGTTCAAAACTTGTCCTAGCACTACTAGCTGAGAGTAAAGGTGAAGCTAATCCTAAACTTTCTTGTAAGCTACCACTTCCGTCTACACCACCTAAAAAGTTATAAGCCTGCAAACCAGTGATTAATAAGTCTTTCCCAGTAAAGCTGGTGTTGAGGTTTAATCTAACTCGATTGACGAGCATAATGTTAGGATCGCTGTTATCGGGTGCGCCGCCTGTAGCACCTATCCCAGCAATAATTACCTCACCATTGAGTTTAGTAGTAGTGGAAAACTGATTTGCTTCTAGTTCTGCGGTGCGTGCTTCTATTGCATCCACTCGCCCCCGCAAGGTCGTTAGTTCGGCAGCAAAGTCTTCTTGCAATTTTTGTAAAGTCGCTAAATCTTCTTTGTTGACTAAATCAGAAGTTGCTGTGGCGATGAGTTCGTTGACTCGCTCTAAACAAGCATTTAAACCAGCAGCAAATTCATAACGAGTCATAGCACGATTGCCGCGATAGGTGCTATTAGGATAACCAGCAATACAACCATAACGCTCAACTAAAGATTGTAATGCTTGAAAAGCCCAATCAGTTGGTTGCACATCAGACAATTGCGATACAGATGTGACTTGGGCGCTGTCTTTATCGTCTGATATCTGCAACGATTGATGTGTCGATGAACTTCGAGGTTTTTGCTTATCTTTGATAGTAGTTGATTCTGCTTGACTATCGTTAGCTACGATCAATTCAGTTTCAGCAGTGTCAAAAAGAGGAATGTTATTAAAAACTTTGACTCGATCGGAAAATTGGTTGTTTAAAATTGCTAATTTTTTAGGATAATTTATCGATCGCTCGCCACCTGTTGGCACTAAATTAGCTAATACTTCTACGGGTAACAGTCCGTGAATTAAACACAAAAAAGCGGCTCCACTAGCAGAAGCTAGAAGATACTTGGACATGAATGCTCCTCACAAATGCAGAATATTAAGAAAATTTATCTACGATATTTATATAGTTATGAGCTATTCTCAAGTAGATTGCTCAAAACAATTTTGCTTCCTGTAAGGAATTAACGTAGATATTAAAATCTAGTAAATACTATTTAGAGAAAAAATTAACATTAACAATCATATATAATTCTTATTGTATTAATAATTATATTTTAAGCATTGAAAATATCTATAGTAACTATAGGAATCCGGTTTGATTTTTGAACAACATTAAGTATTTGTAGGGTGTGTTATCGGCGAGAGTACGCCACCATTCTTAAGGGTTCGATGCGTTACGCTGTCGCTAACGCATCCTACGTATCTGTTCAAAAATCAAAT
>JAVRBV020000053.1:0-7602 GCA_034531095.2 Nostoc sp. CreGUA01
CTTAGAGGATGTCTGAGAAGTATTAAATATTGCGTGCGATCCCCCCTAGCCCCCCTTAAAAAGGGGGGAAAACTTCTGAAAGTCCCCCTTTTTAAGGGGGATTTAGGGGGATCTACAAGTCTCGAATACAACACAAAAAAGTTTTCAGACATCCTCTAAGGTGCAACAGGTTGTATTTAAATTGCACGTCAATACAAAAGACTAAAAGCGGCTGTCACAATATGTAAATAAGCCTATGTTTTACTTTTAGAAATGTCCGCTAAACAAACAAATAATCGAAGTCCTGTCACATCTGGTAACTGGCCGATTGAACAATTACCTGGACTTAGCCAAGAAGAACAATCCCAACTACAAAATTGTGGAATTAATACCACAGTAGCGCTAGTCAAACAAGGAAGGAATCTTGAGGCAAGGGTGGCGTTAGCAAATAAACTCCAGATTCATCTTCAGTATGTAAATAAATGGATGGCTTTGGCTGACTTGGCACGTATTCCCAGCGTCGGAACGCAATATTGCGGTTTATTGCTCCATGCTGGTATCGGTTCTGTGGCACAGTTAGCTCAGACTCCTACTCACAGATTGCACAGACAAATCATGCGCTTGCAGGTAGCAACAATGCAGCGGCGAGATTTGTGTCCAGCGATTGAGTTAGTACAACAGTGGAGTCAGGAGGCGAAGACAATAATAAGTTAGGAGTTAGGAGTTAGGGGTTAGGAGTTAGGGGTTAGGAGTTAGGAGTTATGAGTTAGGAGTTATGAGTTATGAGTTATGAGTTAGGAGTTATGAGTTATGAGTTATGAATTAATAACTCCTCATTTTTAACTTCTAACCTTTAACTCCTCACTCCTCACTCCTCACTCCTCACTCCTAACTCCCAACTCCTCACTCCCAACTCCTAACTCCTAACTCCCAACTCCTAACTCCTCACTCCTCACTCCTTAACCAATACACCATTGAGGAAGATATCAGCGAGTCCTTCTGCCATTTGTTGCATTTGTTGGGGGGAGGCGTCTGGTTCGATGAGGGTGTTGTTGGAAAAGCCGGCGATCGCAAACATTCCTAAGAAAACTTTGGCGACTAGGTTGGCATCCATTTGCCGATAAATGCCTTTATCCATTGCTTCTTGAAAGAAGGCTTCGGCAACATCGGTCATTTTTGTGATGACTTCTAATTGAATGCGATCGCGTAAGTCGGGGTGAAATTGCACTTCCATGAAACAAACGCGCATCATATCGGCATTTTTCTGGAAGTTCCACATCCGACGGCGCATCACTTGAGCTACTGCTTTATAGCTACCCATTTCACTTAATTCTGTAAGTAGATCCGTCAAAATCTCTACCCATCCACTAGTGGCGACTTCTACCAAAATTGCTTTTTTATTGGGAAAATGACGAAATAGAGTGCCTTCAGCCACGCCTGCTGTCTGTGCTAAATCACGGGTGGTGGTGCCATCAAATCCCTGAGAGGCAAACAAACGTTGTGCTGCCTGTAAAATCCGGGTGCGCGTCTGAGCCTCTGATGGTGGGGGAGAATTAAAAACTCGCATAATTGTTATGGTTAAATATCCGGAACAGGACTTGTAGCATTATTGTCTAACGTCAAGTACAAAAAGCCGAAAAAGCTTAATACAAGATTAACGCTCTATTTGCTAAGTAGCGTATTTCTTCGGTAGTGTAACTTTATCTTAATTTTGGCTTATGAACAAACTCTCTCGGTCAATTTTGGATTTTAAGTCGCATCTTTGGTGCGCTAGAAACGCAAGTTGGATTTTGGATTGGTTCAATAAAGTATCAGTCACATCCTGTCGGCTGTTTGTTGCCTTGTTGGCGGCGATCGCTTTTTACTGGGGATTACAGCCAGAAGTTGCTCTGGCTCAAACTCAAACAATATCTCCTCCACCAGCTAAAACTCAAACTCTACCAGCTGCAAGTTCGATTCAACCTTATCTCGATCGAGTCATCAATGAGTTAACGGAGTTTCGCCTGGAAAATGGTTTGAAGTTCATTGTTTTGGAACGACATCAAGCACCTGTGGTTTCTTTTCTGACTTATGCTGATGTCGGTGGTGTGGATGAGCCGGATGGTAAAACTGGTGTAGCTCACTTTCTAGAACATTTGGCGTTTAAAGGAACGACTCGCATCGGTACGGAAGATTACAAGGCAGAAAAACCGCTACTGGAACGCTTGGAACAGTTGGATAATCGAATTCAAGCAGCGAAAGCTAATGGTAAAAAATCTGAAGTGGCGCGGTTAGAAGCTGAGTTTAAGCAAGTGGAATCCCAAGCCGCGAAGCTAGTCAAGCAAAACGAACTGGGGCGAATTGTTGAACAAGCGGGAGGTGTGGGTTTAAATGCCACTACCTCAACTGAAGCTACTCGTTACTTTTACAGCTTTCCTGCTAATAAGTTGGAACTCTGGATGTCGCTGGAGTCGGAGCGATTTCTTGACCCTGTAATTCGTCGTGAATTTTATAAAGAAAAAGATGTCATTTTAGAGGAACGACGGATGCGGGTGGATAATTCACCCATTGGCACGATGTTGGAGAAATTTATCGACGCTGCTTACAAAGTTCATCCCTACAGGCGTCCGGTGATTGGTTATGACCAAGATATTCGTAACTTAACGCCAGCAGATGTAGAAAAGTTTTTTGACGCTTATTATGTTCCAAGTAATTTAGCGATCGCCATTGTGGGAGATGTCAATCCCGCCGAAGTGAAAAAACTCGCACAAACTTATTTTGGGCGTTACCAAGCTAAAGCTAAAGGTACTCAACAAATTCCTGTGGAACCGCAACAAAAACAAACACGGGAAGTGACTTTAGAATTACCTGCTCAACCGTTGTATTTGGAAGGCTATCACCGTCCGTCAGTTACTCATCCAGATAACGCAGTTTATGAAATCATTGGCAGCTTATTAAGTGATGGACGCACGTCACGGTTGTATAAATCTTTGGTAGAAAAGCAACGTTTGGCGCTGAATGCTCAAGGTTTCAGTGGTTTTCCTGGGGATAAATACTCAAACCTGATGTTGTTTTATGCTCTGACTGCTCCTGGCCATACACTTGATGAATTGGCGATCGCTTTACGTCAGGAAATTGAGAAATTAAAAACTGAACCTGTAGCTGCGGCTGAGTTAGAACGAGTTAAAACCCAAGCAAGGGCGGATTTATTACGTAGTTTGACTTCTAATATGGGGATGGCTCAACAATTGTTGGAATATGAAGTCAAAACTGGCTCTTGGCGGAATTTGTTTAAGGAGTTGGATCAAATTGCAGCGGTAACTCCTGGTGATATTCAGCGGGTGGCCAAGGTGACGTTTACGCCGGAAAATCGCACGATTGGGAAGTTGTTGTCGAAACAGGGATAAGAGAAATGAACCGCAGAGGCGCAGAGGGCGCAGAGGAAGAGAGATATGGAAAGGTATAAGGGGAAGGGTAAAAGGAAGATGGCTCTGAAAATCCCAAGTGGGAAGAAGGTTGTTTATGCGTTGGTTGTGGTTTTTGCTTTTTTACTTTTAAATTTTAATTTTTCTGTGGCAGCGACGGCACAGGCGAAGCATTACACTGAATTGCAGCTGCCACCGTTACCTGAGGTGAAGTTACCGAAGTATGAGCGATTTGTGCTGCAAAATGGCTTGGTTGTTTATTTGATGGAGGATCGCGAGTTACCTTTGGTGAAGGGTACGGCGTTGGTGAGGACTGGAAATCGTTTGGAACCGTTGGAAAAGGTCGGGTTGGCTGGTTTTACAGGCGCGGTAATGCGGACTGGGGGAACTACGAAGCACTCGGCTGATGAATTAAATGAGATGTTGGAACAACGGGCGGCGTCGGTGGAAACTAGTATTAGTGAAACTGCTGGTAGTGCTGGCTTTGATGCCCTGAGTGAAGATTTAGAAACGGTGTTTGGCTTGTTTGCTGAGGTATTGCGATCGCCTGTATTTGCCCAAGAAAAACTAGATTTGGCGAAAACCCAAGCTAGGGGTAGTATTGCACGGCGCAATGACGATCCAAATGGCATTGCGAGTCGAGAATTTCGCAAGTTGCTGTATGGGAAAGATAGCGCCTATGGACGCACCACAGAATATGCAACGGTGGATCGAGTTTCCCGTGAAGATTTGGTCAAATTTTATCAGCAATACTTCCACCCAAATAATATGATTTTAGGGATTGTCGGGGATTTTGATCCGAAGAAAATGCGATCGCTCATTCAAGCTAAATTTGGCGACTGGAAACCCAACCCGAAAATTGCCAAACCCCAATTACCAGAGGTTTCCCCAGCCAATACTGGCGGAGTGTTTTTTGTGAATCAGCCACAACTAACTCAAAGCAGCGTGCTGATTGGACATTTAGGCGGACAGTTTAACAGTCCAGATTATCCAGCGCTGAATGTGTTGAATGAGGTGTTGAATGGGTTTGGCGGACGGTTATTTAATGAACTGCGATCGCGTCAAGGTTTAGCTTATTCTGTATATGGCGTCTGGAGTCCCCGTTACGATTATCCAGGAATGTTCATTGCTGGTGGACAAACGCGATCGGATGCTACGGTGCAGTTTGTCAAAGCCTTACAAGCTGAAATTAAGCGCATCCAAGCTCAAAAAGTCACACCAAAGGAACTAGCTTTCGCCAAAGAATCTACACTCAACTCCTTTGTTTTCAACTTTCAAGACCCCGGTCAAACTCTATCACGCTTGATGCAATACGAATATTACGGCTATCCGGCTGATTTTCTGTTTCGCTACCAAAAAGCGATCGCCGCCACCACAGCCGATGATGTGCAACGCGTAGCACAAAAATATCTCAAGCCAGAAAATATTGTGACTCTAGTTGTGGGGAATCAAACCGCCATTCAACCGCCGTTGACGCAATTAGCTGCACAGGTAACGCCAATAGATGTGACAATTCCCTCACAACCACAAGCGAAGAATTAGAAGGCTAGCTAGATGGTGTAATACTTGTTGAAATCTGCGGTAGTTGCATAGATGCCATAAAAACTTTGAGTCAAAGAATAGTAGGGACACGATGAATCGTGTCCCTTGACATATCAAGGGGACAGAAAAATTCCATAAATTTAGTTTAATTCGTTAGTTTATAAGACAAAATATCCTGATTTTTGTCTATAAACTTAGCCGAAAATTATTGACTTTCTCCAATTCCAGAGCAAAATATATAAGAGAATAGTTTTGATATTTAATTTCAAAATTATCCACAATAGGTTATTTGACATTAAGTATTTCTGGAGTTGAGTCAATGGTTAGAATCAAAATTTACGATCTGCACCCTACTACAGACAAACAGCAGATCGATGAAATCAGTGTTAGAGAAATGAAGACAGTAGAAGGTGGTGTGGGATTCAATACAACGGGCAGACAATTTGCCAACACACTGAACACAAATAATCCATCCAGTACAACTGAGCCTGAGGCATCACCAATAAACTCGCTACAAGAAGTAAATTCGCTTTTGGATAACTTTAGGTTAGAACTAGATAAAATATTTAGGAGGTTAATATAAGAGTCAAGGTGCTAATTTATTTATGAGCAGAGTTTTGTTATTTCAGTTTTCTCCTTATATTGGTGCGTTCTAATTCAAAGCAATATTAGAACGCACTTTTTTATGAAAAATTTTATTCAATACTTTGATGGGCTACAAGATCCCCGACTTCTTGAAGAAGTCGGGGATCTGGCCACTGCTAAACCCTTGCTGACGTATTTTTATCATTATTCAAGTTATATCAAGTCCGGCTAAATGCTTGTCATTAAGTACCGCCAAGGGCGGAACCCGTACCACTTCGTGGAAGCAAGCTACGCGTAGCGTCTCGTAGAGAAGAGAAGGGTACGTAGCGATAGCGAAGTGAAGTAATGGCAGAATCCTTGCGATTGCGTCGTTCCACTTCGTTGCACTCGCAATGACATATCATAAGTAATTTACCAGACATGATATTACACACACATTTTTCGTAGGAGCGAACATTTGAAGACGCGATTTATCAGGTCTTTACATGAGTATTTTGGGTTTATACTCCTACGGAGAAATCCATCACTGGGATTCCAATTCAATGGGAGAATTCTGTTTTGATAAAGACTCAACTCATTGACATGTGTCTTTCTAAACAGTTTCAGAAGCTTGACTTTGCCAATTTCATCAATAAGAATTGCAGTAACAGGTAAGGAAAGCGGAGCTTAATTACCTGTGAAGATAATCTCGTTAAAGCTACTTTTTTCAGAGGAAACAATGGCAAATATCACTCTTTCTGAACTATATATTTCTGGTTCTGAATTGTTTGAAGGAACCGAAAGCTTTCTCAATGATTTAAGCGACGCTGATTCCATCTCTGGTGGTAATTATTATAATTTCAGCGACATTTCAACCTTGACAAAATTAGCTGAAGCATATGTTAATACCTATGCTATCGGTCATGTTACCTTTGTAGCTAAGTCCTACAGCAACGGTACATACTACTAATCTTTGAGTAGTGAAGTACAAAACAAAATGGCTCTTTGGGGATGAAAAGTAGCAAGTCATCTCTATTTGAAACATGAGGTTTCTTGATTAGTAATAATTCCCAAGAGTCAACCAAATCAATTCAACTACAGCTTAATTACAACAAGTATTTGAAGAATAAGTCATGGCAAATATTACTCTTTCTGAACTCTACGTTTCTGGTTCTGAATTGTTTGAAGGAACCGAAAGCTTTCTCAATGATTTAAGCGATGCTGATTCCATCTCTGGTGGTTCCTATCCTAATTTTAGCGACATTTCAACCTTGACAAAATTAGCTGAGGCTTATGTCAATACCTATGCTATCGGTCATGTCACTTTTCTCGCTAAGTCCTACAGCGGTGGTACATACTACTAATTTGTGAGTAGTTAAGTACAAAGCTAAATGGCTCTTTGGGGACGAACAGTAGAAATTAATTTCTATTTGAAACATGAGGTTTCTTGGTTATTAATAATCCCCAAGAGCCAAACAAATCAATTCAACTACAGCTTACTTGCAACAAGAATTTGAGGAATAAGTCATGGCAAATATCACTCTTTCTGAATTATATGTTTCTGGTTCTGAATTGTTTGAAGGAACCGAAAGCTTTCTTAATGATTTAAGTGATGCCGATTCCATCTCTGGTGGTAACCAGTGGAGTGGATTTAGCGACATTTCAACTTTGACAAAATTAGCTGAAGCATATGTTGATACCTATGCTATCGGACATATTACCTTTCTCGCTAAGTCCTACAGCGGTGGTAAATACTAGTAATCGTTGAGTAGTTACTTCCAAAACTGAATGGCTCTTTGGGGATAAAAAATAGAAAGTCATCTCTATTGATTTTATGAGATTTCTTGATTATCAATAATCCCCAAGAGCCAACCAATTAACAATTCAAAATTCAAAATTCAAAATTCAAAATTAAAGACAATTTCAGAAGGGGACTCTTACCCTGACTGAAATTGGGTCTACCTGTAGAGGTAGCAGGGCTGATTCATTCCCCAAAGAGCTTTAAAAATCAAGGGTTCTAGCGATTAAAAATTAGTTATTTTGTTACTGGCGTGTCGATGAAACCAACTATTTTACTGATATTTCAGTGCTTAAATGTTCATCTTTTCGTCAC
>JAVRBV020000054.1:0-74517 GCA_034531095.2 Nostoc sp. CreGUA01
CCAACGCAGTGGCTTGGCTACACAGACGAAACCCACCTGCGTGGGTTTGAAAGGCCTAATTTTTGGTTAGTCCGCGCAGGCGGACGAGAGTTTGTGTAGTAGCGAATTATATTCGCCCAAAACTTTTCAAACATCCTCTAAGATAGAGACCTTGTGCATTGCGGTATGAATCCAGATGTAGAGACGTTGCATTGCAACGTCTCTACAGGATTTTGATATCATGCACAATCGTTTTCATACATGAAATCAGCAACGCCCAAAAATTATTTGCCGTTGCCGTTACCGCCGTTGCCATTGCCAGCTATAACGAGTTCGGCGAGTTTTTCCGGAACTTCCTGTAAATGGTCATACGCCCAGTGGAAAGAACCAACGCCTAAAGTGAGCGATCGCAACTCTACAATAAAATTCTGCATCTCTGCTTGTGGCAAGTATGCAACTACATTATCCCAGCCTTGCCAATCGTTTCTACCCTCATACCCTAAAATTTGCCCGCGTCTTCCACTCAATAGTTGCAACACTTTGGAGGTAAATTCGCTTGGTGTTGTCACTTCTATCCGCAGAATCGGTTCTAATAGCGTGGGTTGTGCTTGGGGTATTCCCGTTTGCATTGCTAATCGGGCGGCTTGTTTAAAGGCTTGTTCGGAACTATCAACGTTGTGGTAAGAACCGTTGGTCAAAGTTACCGCCACATCCACCACAGGAAAGCCCAGAGGCCCGTGTGCCAGAAATTCCCGCACGCCCATTTCTACGCCGGGGATGTACTGCTTCGGAACTACGCCACCAACAATGGTTTCATTAAAGTTAAATCCTTCGCCGCGTGGTAGAGGCTTGATTTCGAGGAAAACATCACCAAATTGACCGTGACCGCCGCTTTGGTGTTTGTACCGTCCGTGGACTGAAGCCACCGTTTTGCGGATGGTTTCTTTGTAAGGCACTTGCGGTAAGTGGGTTGTCATGGGCAAGTTATATTTGCGGCGCAGTCTATCTAAGGTGACTTGTAAATGAATTTCGCCTTGACCCCACAGGATAACTTCATGGGTGTCGCCGTGTTGTTCCCAAGCCAGCGAACAGTCTTCTTCTAATAGCTTAGTAATGGCACCGCTGAGTTTAACTTCATCGTTGCGCTTTTCTGGTGTGATGGCGAGGGCATACACAGGTTCCAACTGCTCAGCTTTGGGTAATTGCATTGCTGAAGGTTGTTCTGTGGAAATTGTATCTCCGGTCTTGATTCTTTCTAAACGGCTCAATGCAACTATTTCACCAGCAGCAGCTTCATTCACAAACTGCTGTTGTTGTCCCATCAGACGATAAATTCCACCTGTGCGAACACCATTGAGGACAAGACCATCAGTTAATTTGCCCCGCCAAACCCGCACGAGGGAGAGTTTGCCGCCTTGGGGAGTGTAGTAAGTTTTGAGTACCTGTGCTAGGGGAGTATTGCCTTTGATATTTTTTAGGCGGCGTTCTGCTGTGGTTTCTGGTTCGGGGGCTTCCCGTAACAAAGCTTCTATTAGAGGTCTTACACCATAATCTTGTTCTGCCACACCAAAGAAAACCGGGACTACTAAATCTGCCCCTAATTCCATTTTTAAATCTTTGAGGATTTCTTCTTGGGGTGGTTCTATATCTTCTAAAAGTTCTTCGAGTAAATGGTCGTCAAAATTTGCTAAGGCTTCGAGCATTTCTGCCCGTGCGATATGTTCTTCTTGTTTTAAGCTTTCGGGGAAGGGGATGGGGTCAGCGGGTGCGCCGGGATGATATTGATATGCTTGTTCGCTCACCATGTCGATAAAGCCGGTGAGTTGTTCACCTTGCATGATGGGATATTGGTGGGCTACTAGGGGACGGCTGGAAACTGCTTTGAGGGCGTGTAATGTTTCGAGTACATGGATATTTGCCCGATCCATTTTGTTGACGAAGACTATGTGGGGAATTTCCCAATCGTCGAGGAATTTAAATAGAGGGGCGAGGGTGAGGACTCGTTCGCGTATCGGTTCGCAAACTACAATTGCGGCATCGACTCCTATTAAAGCATTGTATGTTTCTTGGGCAAATTCTACACTTCCGGGACAGTCAACAAAAGTGAAACGAGTACCGTTATACTCAGTGCTAGCAGCGCTGACTTCTACACTCATGTGGCGATCGCGCGACTCGGCAGCACTATCTCCCACTGTGTTACTGTCTTTAACACTTCCTTTGCGAGAAATCGCTCCTGTGACAAATAACAAACTTTCTAGTAAAGTTGTTTTTCCACTCAAATAAGGCCCAACAATTGCAACATTCCGCGAACCCGATTTTACTTTTTCGTTCATAAAACCTCCCTTGCGGTAATTCATTTCTAACCGCATTACGCTATGTATATCAGGGATAAAAAATGGTTCTCTGGAGTCAAAATTACCCCTTCTTTAATTTGTTATTATCCTCCCTTTAATCCAAAGTTAAAAAAATTGTAGCCTGTTGTAAGATTTAGCTTAAGAAAAGTTAAGTAACACAAAGTTTAATACTCAATCAACAAGTTTTGTAAAAAACTTCAGCATTCCCCAAAGTTTTTGTTAAGTAAACTAACTGAAAATTGTCGCAATTTAGAAAATCCATGAGATTATCACTATATAAATATTGCATAGCAACTCTAGTAAGTTTGATATTAGTAGGTAGCTTCACCTCTCCCTCATCCTCCTCATCCCCCTCATCTTTACGTCCCCGCGTCCCCTCATTTCCCTCAAAGCTGGCACAATCTAATAGTCAAACTGCTGTAGACTGGTTAAACCAGGGCTTACAAGCAATTCAAGCAGGAAGAGTCCAAGATGCGATCGCTGCTTTTAAACAAGCCAGTCAATTAGATCCGACATTAGCAGCAGCCCACTATAACTTAGGGCTAGCATTACGACAAACAGGACAATTACAACCCTCTGCGGACGCATTTTATCGAGCGACGCAAGCCGATCCGAAGTTTGCTCCAGCTTTCGCTAATTTAGGCGGTACGTTATTAGAAGGCAATAATTTAGAGTTAGCTAACGATTACTTGCTACGTGCGTTGGAACTCGATCCCAAACTAGGATTTGCTCACTATAACTTGGGTTTGCTGCGAGAACAAAAACGAGATTGCGGCCGGGCGATCGCATCTTTTAAAAAAGCCATAGAATATAGCAAAAATGCACCAGAGCCTCATTATCATATCGGCATGTGTTATCTACAGCAAAATCAAAGCGATCGAGCTAGAGATGCCTTTAATCAAGCAATAAAAATTAATCCAAAATATCCAGAAGCTTATTATAATATTGGTTCAATTTTGTTTAATCAACGCAAATTCCAAGAAGCATTAGAGGCTTTTAGAAAATCAGCTGAAGCTAACTCCAACTATCCCAATGCTTATTATGGTGCTGGGTTAGTTTTTATGCAGTTACAACAATATAGGGATGCAGTACAAGTATTGCAATTTGCCAGAGATTTATACAATGCTCAGGGTAATTCTCAATGGGCGAAAAATACCGAACAATTGTTGCAACAAGCACAAAATTTAAATCGATAAATAGTGAATAGTGAACATCAAAATTCAGAATTCAGAATTCAGAAGAAAAAACATTGATGTTAGGGTTTGAGACTTTGTTTATGTACTTCACTTTCCTGAAAATCCAGTACAAGAGTTCAAGGGTGAGAATATGCGATCAGTCAATATACAAATCCTACTAGATTCCTAATAAATTCAGAATTCAGGAGTCAGAATTCTGAATTCTGAATTCTGCTGTAACATAAAATTATTGGGTTGACTCGCTGGTGTTGTCTGAACTTGTCTTAACAGGAATGAAACGTAATGCAAAAGCGCCTGAAGAGTCGATTTTTATTTTGCGATCGCTGGCTAGATCGCCACTCAATTGTCCGCAACATGGAAGCCTTTCAAGACTTAATTGTGATTGTCTTGTGTTTGGGTTTGTTTGCGGTTATGCTGATCCAATTGTGGGGGATAGGTGTTGCCCTCACGCAGCCACTAGACTATAAACATGTGACTGCAAAAATACTATTTGTGTTGATTTTAGTGGAGTTATTTCGACTATTAATGGTTTACTTACAAGAACATAGTATTTCTGTAGGAGTAGCAGTTGAGGTAACAATTGTCTCTGTTCTGCGAGAAATAGTAGTTCACGGAGTACTAGAGATTTCTTCCTTTCAAACAGCTGCAATTTGCGGCTTATTGTTTATTCTCGGTGGCTTGTTAATAGTCTGTGCTAAAACGCCACACATGGATTGTATAAGTGCTAACACTAAGTTGTGCCCTATTGTTTATAAAGGAGGTAGAGAACGACAAAACGATCTGGAATTTCAGTATTCACGTCAATGTGAAGACAATCAACCTCTTGTATAAACTCCTATAGGAATCCGGTTTGATTTGATGAATTTACTTGTGTAGATAGGGAGTAGGGAATGGCTTTCAAGGGTAGGGATTTTGTATTTGCTCATTTTTTGACTATTTCAGCCGATGCTTAAATCCTGAAAAGACCAAACCACGTTAAACAGTTGAGAATTTTCTCAACTATTTTCAAGATTCTAAAAACCCTACCCTTGAAAGGTAGGGAATGGGGAGTAGGAAAGAAGCCTTATCTGGGTGTACTGATTTTTTTCAGAAATCAAATATGAGTCCCATAGCAAAAAAAGGAGTAGTGGAGTCAGAAATCAAAAGATAAAAGGCAAAAAAAGAAATAGTGCCTTTTACTTTAATACTCCTGTTCCTTTGCTTGAGGCTAGGGCTAAGAATCTCTGCGCCAAATCGCATTATTCAAATTCTCTCTATCTAGGGGTTCAGTTATAATATTGCTAATTCCAATTAGTTTACTTAAAACTAAAATTGCTGCTTGATGGTAGTTATCACCTCCATTTGATGCTGAGTAATAGCTTAAAACATAAGTAATAATATTGTTTTCAAAAAAATCAATAGCAGTTTTCAATACACAAGCTTCAGTGTCAATTCCACAAATAAATACTGTCTGAATATTTCTTTCTTTCAGAAATCTCAGAGTTTGTTTATTGCAAGCCGTATATACGGTTTTTTCAAAAATTACCTTAGCGAATGGTTGAATATCGTCAACAATTTTTTGCTCTGTTTCCGAAAAAAGTTGATACCAATTTAAATATTTTACGTAAGGGCTATCGAGGGTATTTACAAATTTGGTGAATACAACATTATCAAATATACTTTGTTCTAATAAAGATTTAATCCTTTGTACGACATAACTTGTATCTTGAGCTATAAATCCATTTTGAATATCAATGATAAATAGGCAATACTTCATGATTTTTATCATCTAGTTAAGACATTTAACAAAAAATTAATAAAAGAGCCGACTAGTCATTTGGTATATAACCAACCCTTGCAAGGTACTTCCGACGTATTGAACTATACCCTTTTTGGAAGATGAATTACTCTTTAAGCCTCAGTATAAGTTAATTAGAAATCTTACAAAGAGGTTTAAACAATGGCTAAAAACACAGGTAACGGACAGTCTCAAGAACCAATTAGCAACTTGGAGTACGATTTTGTCACCGTGTTGCACAACAAGGCTGAAGCTGTTAAGGCTTATGATACTTACATCAAAGATGCACAACAAGTTGGTTCCCAGCCTTGTGTAGAGTTGTTCCAAAAATTACGGCAATCTGATATCGAGCAAGCAAAAGAAATTCGTCACCATCTACAAGAAGTGATGCAACACGGTAAGATGTAACCCAATGATGGATGAACTTGTCTAAGCGGCTTAGTATTCTATGTCATTAGTGATATTATGCCGCTAGGGACAAGTGTTTGATAGTTGAAGAATGTCGCAGCGATCGCTTCTAGTAAGTACTCGATAATGTACAAAATGTAATCGCTAACAGTAATACAAATACCCAATTTTGGGCAGGATAAAAGTACGGTCGAGAGGAGTAGTAATATTCCCCTCGACTTTACTTATGTGAGTCAGTTGGTTGAGCGATATCCAGTAAAGTGCTACCAAAGGTAAAGCACACAATCAGCTAGTCTGATTTTCAGCCGCTTGCTGCACTTGCTCAACTGTTAGATCGAGAGCTACTGCTACTTGTTCCACACTTAACCCTAGTAACAACAACCTCGGAACAGCTTCTAATTTAGCTTCCTGGCGACCTTCTTCCAAGCCGTCTTGCTTAATTGATTGATACATTCTTGTTTTTTTGAATTCCTCGTCTATGCCCAACATTTCTTCTAACTCCTCTCGGCTTAACCGGGTAAATTTGTACAATAAGATGGTTTCTATCAATTCTACAATTTGCTTTTTAGTTGCTTCGTCTGCCAGTTGTTGTCTTGCCTGTAAAATCAATTCTCTAGCTTTGTCAATGGCTGTTTCTTCTTTTTCGATAATTAATTTGACGATCGCTACTTGCAACGAGTTTTCTGCCGCATCTAATTCATCTAGATAAATACGTTGTACTTGGGAACTGTTTAGAAGCAAATTATATGGCAGGCGATCGCTTGGATCTAAACTCCTTTGGGGATAGATAACCACAGCACGCCAATAATTTACTGATTCGTTTTGACGCAAATAAACAAAGATTTCTGCAAATAAGCGTCTGTAAAAAGTCGAGTCTTGCTGAAACTGAACTTCAACAAAGTATAATGGTTGCTCTATAGTTTCACTTGTAGGAACAAACACACCATCAATACGAAACGCAGTTTCTTTAACTTCAACAGAAATAAATTCATAGGCGTTTACATTAACAGATGTATCCCCAATGATGGCGAAAAATATACTGGGAAAAGTTTGAAATAAGCTATAAAATATTTTATCAGTTTGCACTGGTATTTACTTAACTGTGAAAGTGTGTATTGAAAGTTTATCAAAAATAGCGATCGCCTCGTATTTCAACATAAAAAAAGCAGATGGAATCACCAACTGCTTTCATCAAAAATGCGTTACTTCGTTTACCTTGATACCAACTGATTAACTGGAGCCACCCCAGCTAAATCTAAAATTGGCGCAATTAAATCTTCGCGTTTCACCGCCATCATGTGGACACCTTGACACAATTGCCGCGCTATCTGCACTTGTTCGGCAGCAATTTTCATTCCTTCTTCGAGAGGATCTTTGGCTTTTGCCAATCTATCAATAATGTGTTGGGGAATATTTACACCCGGAACACACTTATTAATAAATTGAGCATTTTTCGCCGATTTCAACAGAAAAATTCCTGCCAAAATTGGTTTTTTATAGCCAGCAGCAATTGTGTCCATAAATTTTTCTAAACATTCAAAATCGGTAATTAACTGACTTTGAAAAAATTGCGCTCCGGCTTCGATTTTACGTTCAAATCGACTTTGCAAACCCGACCAACTCTTACATTGTGGATCTACTGCTGCACCAGGAAATAAATCTAGTGCGCCATCAGTTAGGGGTTTATCGTTGCAATCAACGCCTTGATTTAGCTTGCGAATCACTTGTAGGAGTCGCACAGCTTCTAAGTCAAAAACAGCTTTGCAATCTGGATGATCGCCTGCTTTTACTGGGTCGCCAGTTAGGGCTAATATATTTTGTATGCCCAAAGCATGAGCGCCCATCAAATCGGCTTGTAAACCAATACGGTTGCGATCGCGGCAAGCAATTTGACAAATCGGCTCTACACCGTTTTGTAATAAAATTATCGATGCCAGTAATGAAGACATCCGCAGCACGGCGCGGCTACCATCGGTAATATTGACGGCATGAACCCTCCCCTTAAGAGTCGCCGCCATTTTAATCATGTGGGCTGGATCTCCCCCTTTTGGAGGTGCTACCTCAGCCGTAACCAAAAATTCACCTGCTTGCACGGCTCTACGGAAGGCAGTGGGGCTATGGGTGTGATGCATATCATTTGAAATCTCGATTTATTAAAGAATAAGTCAGAATTCAGAATTCAGAATTTAGAATTCAGAATTCTTTCTTGTTAAATGGTATAACAAATCACACCCAAAAGGTAAGACTCATAGAGGCAGAGAGTAGCCTAAAGCGATTTTGACTTGTGATAAAGTTTGATTAGCGATCGCTCTCGCTTTTTCGGCTCCATCCCGCAACACTGACTCTAAATAGCTTTTGTCCTCAGTTACCGCCTGATATTTTTCTTGGATTGGTTTGAGAGCCTCAATAATTGTCTCTGCTAACAAAGGCTTGAATTGCCCCCAACCCATATCATGACATTCAACTGCTACATCTTCTTTTGTTTTTCCAGCAAGCAATGTATACAAAGTTAATAAATTATTGCACTCTGGACGCTCTGGATCGTCAAAAGTCAAACCACGAATCGGATCGGTTTTACAACGCTTAATTTTGTATTGAATTTGCTCTGGTGAATCTAGCAAATTGATGCGGCTTAAATCTGAAGGATCGGACTTTGACATTTTGCGCGTACCGTCCGCCAAACTCATTACCCTTGCTCCTTGTTTGGGAATTAAAGGATCTGGTAACTTCAAAACTGGCTGTTCTGGTTTACCAAATTGATGATTTAATCGAGCTGCAATATCCCGCGTCAATTCCAAATGTTGCTTTTGGTCTTCACCCACTGGCACTTTATCGGCTTGGTAAAGCAAAATATCAGATGCCATCAGCACTGGGTAATCCAACAAACCTGCACTCACATTTTCTCCCTGCTTGACGGCCTTTTCCTTAAACTGGATCATATCTTGCAGCCAATTTAGGGGTGTAATACAGTTGAGCAACCAGGTGAGTTCGCTGTGGGCTGAAACGTGGGATTGCACAAAAATGGTGGAGTGAGTTAAATCAAGACCACAAGCTAGATACAAAGCAACGAGGGTGTAGGTATCAGCTGCTAGCTGTTTTGGGTCGTGTGGTACTGTAATTGCGTGCAAATCAGCCACAAAGAGGTAATTTTCGTATTCGCTCTGACCTTCTACCCAGTTGCGAATGGCTCCCAAGTAGTTGCCTAGATGGTAATTGCCGGTTGGTTGAACTCCAGAAAGAACACGTTGCTTGCCCATAAATTCTCAACTTAGTTATCTCAAATCTGCGCTAATTAAATGGCGGTCTGGTAATAATTCGCCTCTCTTTTCTACAAGAGGCTGCATTAACCCAAACGCACCTACGCAAAACTCATTTAATTTTGACATTTTCCGTGCCAACTCGCCGTCAGGGAATTAGCAATTTACTCATGACAGCAGATTTGCTCTGAATTTCGGTAGATTGGAAAGTTTCTATCTGGAACCTTGAAAAGACTAAGACTCAGGTTTAGGCTATTTAATCATTGTGCTTCTAACCAAGACTGCAAATCAGCCATGCTGGTAAAATCTAACAGTGCTTCGCCAAGATTTTCTAATTGTTCTAGGTTGAGAGTTGCAATGCGATCGCGCACATCTTGAGGTAATTCTCCCACACGTCGAGTTAGTAGACGATAAATGAGCGATCTTTCTCCTTCTTCTCGTCCTTCTTCTCGTCCCTCTTCTCGTCCTTCTTCCTTGATTTCTCGGTAAACTCTCGTTTCTTTGAGCGTAATTCCTAGCATTTGTTCAACCTCCCTTTGGCTTAATCCTTCAAACTTGTACACCATTATCGTTGTCACTAAGTCAATTATGGCGCGACTTGCAGTTTCAGGCTGTTCCACAGAAGAACGCTCAAGCAAATATCTGGCTTCTTGTGGTGCAAGTTCATCATCTACCGTAGTTAACACCATCAACGCAACCCATAAAGGTAACTGACGAATATCTCCCAATTCATCTAAATAGACCCGATGCACTTGGTTTCCATTGAGTTGAGTTCGATGGGGATAAATATCAGTTTGTTCGACACTACGTGACGGATAAATTATTACTGCTTGCCAATCACTAAATCTGGCACGGTTGCGGTAGAAATATAATGAGGATTCTGCAAAGACCCGTTCATATAACTGTTCATCCTTTTGGAATTGTACCTGCCTCATGCTTCGGCACGCTTCGCTAACGCAGAAATATATAACACCAGGGCTTTCACTTTCTGGTGGCACAAATACCCCATCGATTTCAAACTTTGGTTCTTTGACAGCTACAGAATCAAATCGATAAGCATCTGCATTTTGGGGTGGATTTGTCAATAATTCAAATAGTAAACTGGGTGATTGTTGGAATAGTTTGTAAAATATTGAATCTCGGCGCATAAAGGATTTTACTGATTTTTCTATTTATAGCTAATAGTTTCTAACAAAACTAAGACTTACGCACAAGCATTAGAAAATCGTTAAAATTCAGAGGTGACTACGGCTTCGGTAGAATGGGTACTATCGAGAATCCCTTTAAGAATTTGAGTTAAGGGTTCTAAATCTTCAGGGATGCGATAGAGTGATAAATCTTGGGTAATTTGTTGTTGAGTTGGATCGTATTGACTGAACTGCCAAATATCGCCAGTGGTGACGGCTCCGGTCAGGGGAGTGAGTAGCGATGCAATACCTTGTCGCTTTGCTAACCATAAATTCAGAGCAATTAATTCCACTGCAAGTTGAACAGCTCCACGGGTAAGGTCGGCGTTTTTGGCTTCAATCACAATTAAGTTGTATTGATTGTTCAAGTAGTAATCGAGTTCACCTTTAAGGTATTGATTCACCTCAAGGGGATATTCGATTTGCATTGGGGTTTTAACGGTTTGTGCCAGTTCTAATAAAATCGGAGCCACCAGAGATTCGCGGCGAGCTGCTTCGCTAGTTAAAGTAATGTAGGGCAAATATGCTTCAATTCGCTCTCGCAATGCGCGAGTATCCCAATAGGAATGGGGTAAAGAAAGTGGCGATCGCTTAAAACTACACCCCAAATCTCCTAAAATGTCTATTGGAGAAAAGCGCATCTCAAAATAGCTACGAAATGTATAAGAAGCGCTCAGATTTAGAACAAGGGGATTGGAAACCAACATAGAAATGCACCCTCATGGATTGGGTTTGAGCTATGGAATTTGGGTTAATTCTACCTTGCATAACGAATGTGTCGAGTTCCTCTTGTTTACACGATTAGAAAAAATTTAAGTTTCTCTTAGAGAATCTAGCAGTAACCTTGGAATTGTGAGTTAATTTCTCTACTCCGGGGAGTCTGCTGATGAAAGCTTTACTACTCTGGCCCATAATGCCCAATTCTTTCTGGTCTTACCAGGAAACTCTCGATTTGGCAGGATTACGCGCTACAAATCCACCATTGGGTTTAATTACAATAGCGGCAATGCTACCAAATGATTGGGAAATTAGATTAGTCGATCGCAATGTCCGTCTAGAGACAGATGAAGACTGGGATTGGTGTGAGTTAGTCATCATCTCTGCAATGATTATCCAGAAAAAAGATTTGTGGGAGTTAATTCAAAAAGGGGTGGCGTTAGGTAAAAAAGTGGCAGTTGGTGGCCCTTTTGCGACATCAGTACCAGAATTTGCCTTGCAAGCAGGAGCTAATTATTTAATTTTGGATGAGGGAGAATGTACTGTCCCCTTATTTTTGTCAGCTTTAGCAAGGGGAGAAACAGAAGGAATTTTCCGGGCGACAGAAAAACCTGATGTCACTCAAACACCCATACCCCGCTTTGACTTGTTAGATTTAGATGCTTACTTAGCAATTACGCTGCAATTTTCCCGCGGCTGTCCATTTCAATGTGAATTTTGCGACATTATTACTTTATTTGGTCGCAAACCGCGCACCAAAACACCAGAACAAATGCTGGCTGAGATGGAAGTCTTATATCAAATGGGTTGGCGGCGATTGGTATTTGTCGTTGATGACAATTTTATCGGCAATAAACGCAATGCTAAGCTTTTATTGCGATCGCTAATTCCTTGGATGCAAGAACACAGCTATCCATTTATGTTACTCACAGAAGCGTCTTTAAATCTCGCCGAGGACGATGAGTTGATTGAGTTGATGGTGCAAGCTGGTTTTAGGATGGTATTTATGGGCATTGAAACGCCAGATGTGGAAAGTCTAGCGGTAGCCAATAAAGAACAAAACACCCGCCAATCACTGTCAGAATCTTGCTACAAAATTACACGAGCCGGACTACAAATTATGTCTGGGTTTATTATTGGTTTTGATGGCGAAAAAAAAGCAGCAGGACAACGCATTCAAACATTTGTAGAAGAAACGGGTATTCCCCAAGCGCATCTTGGTTTGCTGCAAGCATTACCAAATACAGCAATGTGGAATCGTCTCAAACAAGAAGGACGCCTCAAAGAAGGATCGATGGATTTCATGGGTTCTCAAAAAGGATTGATGAATTTTGTACCCACTCGCCCATTAGAAGAAGTTATTAGGGAGTATATTGAGACTTTTTGGAATTTGTATGAGCCGATGCTTTATCTCAAACGCACTTTTCATCACTTTAACTTGATGCAAGGTAAGCGTCCCAAAGGCAAACGTCCTCTGACATGGCATGAATTACGATTATTTCCGGTAATTGTTTGGCGACAGGGTATTCTTCGTTCAACTCGTTGGCGTTTTTGGTGGCAATTAATGGCGATCGCTCTCCAGAAACCCGATTTATTGTATGATTACCTCGTAGCATTAAGTTTTGGCGAACACTTCTTCAGCTTCCGTCATGAAGTCAAGCTAGAACTAGAGACACAACTAGAAATATTAAAGCAACAGCAACAAGCACAACAGATAGAAAACGAAAATTATCAGTTGTCGGCTGTGAATTGAGTTTGGCAAGTAGAGACAAAATTCATTCTGTCTCTACTTACCAAACATCTCATTCTGCAACTCATGATTTTTCCTCTCTTTGCGTACTTTGCGTACTTTGCGGTTCGTTTTTCTTTTATATTTATCACGCTTCCAAGCCCATACTCACAGAGACTAAATTTACCTCTCTGCCAAACCTACTTGTCTTCCAATTAACCCAATAAATCCTGTCCCAAAGTGCTGAATTTCCAAAAAGCTGGCTTGTTCGGGTGAGGTTTTATAAACTCGGAATGTTTTCATAATTCCTAAAGTAGCAGCACTTTCTAAAGGGCCAACAAAGCTTGTATCTCGGTCAAGAAAATAAGGTTGATTAGCCCAATGAGCCATCTGATTTGCATTTAAAAAATAACAGCCTGAATGGGGATTTAGGGCACGATTAAAAGTAATAGGCGTATTCAGAATTGTACCCTTAAGTTCTTGTTGTTCCTGCACATTTTGAAAGGGAGCAGTAACTCGCAAAGCCAAATCTCCATCAATGTAAGCTTTATGAACTAAAGCATTAAACGAGATTTCATAACGATTTGGCTGGAGTAAGTTTGAGTCACCTGCTTGTTGGGTAAACCAATTTAATTTGACAAAAAACCAAGGATCATGAAGTATCAAATCATCTTCTAAAAAACAATAATAATCGTATTTACCAAGACAACTTTGCAGAACAGCTTGGCACTCAAATCCTAAAAGCATAGGTTCTATATTACTAGAATGATGCTTATATAAATGGGATGGTACAGGAAGCTGATTTAAAAGATGATTGTTTTGAGTTGTACAAATAACAATATCTAATTCGTGAGATTGCGGTTGATTAGCAGGGAAAGCTAATCGCTGAGCAATGTTAATAATACTTTGAGATTTACCAAATAATTGATGCAAGCCAGTAAGGCTTTGACTTAATGCTTGCAAACGAGATTGGGGGTCTTTGCGTTGGGAAGCGTGACGACCCTCATCGCTAGGTTTAAAAAAATGGGCAATAGTAAGAAGAATTCGCATTTTTAATGTTATTAGTCATTAGTCATTATTCATTAGTCATTGGTCATTTATGAATGCCCAATGCCCTATTCCCAATATTTAATTTCCCCCAAATCCTTTAGAAATTTTAGGGGTTTGGCGCTTTTTAGTATCAGAAATTTTAGTAGCTAACATCCATTGCAAATGTTCTGGTAAAAGTTTCGCCACATCATAATGTTTAAGAATTGTCGCTCGCGCGTTGGCACGAATCGCATTCATTTCTTGAGGATTATTCAGCGCTTCTTCAACCCGATTAGCAATATTTTGGGGAGAAAAGAAATCTACTAGCAGTCCATTAACGCCATCTTGTATGACCTCTAAGACTGGTGCAGTGCTGGAAGCTACTAGCACACATCCCACTGACATTGACTCTAACATCGACCAGGATAAAACAAAAGGACGAGTTAAATAAATATGAGCAGAAGAAGCTTGTAATACCTGGAGATATTCATGGTAAGGTAAGCTATCTGTAAAGTGTAATCTTGATAAATCTAAAGATAATTTTTCCAGCATTAATTGTTTATAAGTCTTGCCATCAGGGAGATTTTTCCCATAAGCAACTCTATCTTCTCCCACAACTACTACATGGCATTTTGGTCGCCGTTGCTGAAGTAGGGCTACTGCTTCCATAAACTGGGGAAACCCTCTATAAGGTTCCATTCCTCGTCCCACATAAGTTACTAACTCTTCCACATGGGAAAGGTCGAGATTTATTCTTGGTAAAACTAATTTTGCGTCTGGTTTGGGAGCAAAAAATTTAGTATCAATCCCATCGTGACAAACAGTGATTTTCTCATGATATTCTTTAGGAAACTGGTGTCGCTGCCAATGGGTAGGAGAAAGCCCGCGATCGCAACTGTATAAATCAGTCAAAATCGGCGTATTTTTCACGCGAATTCGGCATACGTCATCAGCATTTAATGGCTCGTTGGGATCGAAATCTGCATCGGACCCATGAGCATGATAAAACCACTCGAAATAACACAATAATTCTGCTTTGGGAAACACATCTTTCATAAACAAAGTCGGTCCCCAACCAGAATGACCATAAATTATATCTGGAACAAAACCCTCAGCTTTTAATTTTTCTGCTATGCGATAAACGGCTTGACCAGTAAGCACAGCATTTTCTAAGTTGCGAACGTAATGATGGGTTTGGGGAGCAGCTTCACGAGAAGGAGTGTAAATAGCTTTATTAACACCAAATATTTCTCCTTCGCGGCGATTTGTGCCATAGACAACTTTGAAATTCTTATCTTTACCCAAAAACATAGCGAGGTTACGAAATTGCGCGGGAAAGTTGGGATGTAAAAATAAAATCTGCATTGGAATAATTTTAATTAGTTTATTGGGAGATAAAATAAAACAGGAGTCAGAATTCAGAATTCTGAATTCTGAATTCTGAAGTAGTTTAGAATGATCGGTACATAAACAAGCTACTTTATTTGTAAAAGTTTAAAATCATACGTCACTTGCCATTTTTGAATGCAACTTGGTATAAATTGCGTTCATAAGTAACATCTCCCTCATCCCCCTCATCCCCCTCATCCCCCTCATCCCCCTCATCCCCCTCATCTCCCTCATCCCCCTCATCTCCCTCATCCCCCTCATCCCCCTCATCTCCCCAACAAATACAACTGCACGCTACTTTACTAAGCCGTTCCCACGAAATGCGAAAATAATTGCAAACTCGTGTAATGACCATGAAATTTATTGGCATTGATTTAGGCTGGAAATCCCAACCAAGCGGACTATGCTGCTTAGGATGGATAGATGGACAACTGCAACTACTGGATTTAGACCGCAAAGAAAGCATTGCAGACATCCTGGCATGGATTGATGACAGCGTACAATCAGACGAACCAGCCATCATTGGCGTAGATGCACCCACCCTCATACCCAACGACACTGGAAGTCGCCTCCCCGACAAACTCACCCACAAATACTTTGGTAAATATCACGCCGGATGTTACCCAGCTAATAAAAACTTACCCTTTGCCGATCGCACCATCAACTTTGGCTTAGAATTAGAATCTCGCGGCTACCTCCACGCACCCACCATCGAACCGCAAAAACTTGGCAGATATCAAATAGAAGTCTTTCCCCATCCAGCAATTGTTCATCTGTTCAACTTAGAACGCATCCTCAAATACAAAAAAGGACGCCTGGGCGAACGCCGCTTAGAATTAATTAAACTGCAAAATTATCTTCTCAATATTCTCCCTTCTCTTTCTCCTCCCGTACATCTAGGCGATTCGTTTTTCCTAGAAATTCCCATTACAGGCGCAGCCTTGAAAGCAACTGAAGATCAACTAGATAGCCTAGTTTGCGCTTATGTTGGTGCATACTGGTGGTATTGGGGAGAAGAACGTAATTTAGTACTTGGCGATCGCACCACTGGCTACATTGTTATTCCCCAAAGAATTTTAGCTTAAAATGGGCGTTGGGAAGTAGGGTTTTATCTCATGCAGACACACAGAGAACGCAGAGGAGGAGTGTTAGATTATAAGGTAAGAGAACTTCAAGCCCAATTTCCATTCTTTTTTAGAGAGGTTTTATGCAAGGAGTTAGTTCTAATTTGAGTTTAAAAGAGCTTTATGAAATTGATGAGCATCTTTGGTTAGAGGAAACAATTAAATTATTGAAAGCTAATCATTTAGAAGAATTAGATTTAGAAAATTTAATTGAGGAGCTAGAAAATTTGAGTCGGAGAGACAAAGCCAGGGTTACTAGTTTACTAGAGCAAGTTATTAGACATCTTTTATTGCTGGAATATTGGACAGAAGAATCTCAATATAATTCTGGACATTGGAAAGCAGAAATTAGAAGTTTTAGGACTCAATTAAAACGTAATCTGACAACGAATTTATCTCAATTTTTAGAAAAAGAATTGCCATTAATTTATGATGATGCTTTAGGATATGTTATTGAAAAAACTGAAGGCAAACTAGATAACTTGCCTCAATCTTGCACTTATACCTTAGAACAACTATTAGATATTAATTATCTACCTGAAATTTTGTCGTCTTCGTGAGGTCATCTGACGAGGTGTTCCGACTCTTGTTGTCGTGAAATCAAAATAGAGATCGACAACTTCCTTTCCTGCATCAATTTTATCTTCAAGTTCTTTAATAGAAATATTTTTCATAAATTTCTCTGTAGCATCTGGTACTTTTCTAATTGTCTTATAAAAGGCGTTGCTAAACTTAATCAGCAACGCCTAATCTTGAGTATTCAAAAACTATTTTCTACTCTTCTTCCTCTGCCCAAGCAATCAATCTTGGCTCATAAGGATTAGCCAAATGTTGATTTTTCGGCAATACTCGCAAAGACAAGCCTTGCAAACCTGAAGTGGTGTAGGTAATATTAGCCGTGTAAGTAGTCAATCCTTGGGCATCTTCGCCTTGGTAATCCATCACCACTGGTACAGCGTTGACAATATCACCATTGGCATCGATCGCACCTTGATATAACTCTACCTGCACGTCATCATTTTTCAAAGTTGCCAAGTCAACCTTAGCTTTCACAGCCACAGTTTGGTTAACTTCAATATCCGCAGGTGTGGATACATCAATATCTTTGATTCTGATGTTGAACCAGTGTTCGCTGAGTTTTGCTTTCCAAGCGGCTAGTTCTTTGGCTGGGGCGTAGTTATCCACGGTCAGGGTATGATAGCGATCGCTAGCTGGAAAATAAGCTCTTTGTGCATATTCTCCTACCATCCGGGCTGTATTAAAGAATGGGCAATTCAAGCGAATTGCATCTTTCATTTTGGCAACCCACGGCCGCGGTAAGCCATCACTATCCCGATGTTCGTAAAATAGCGTTACGACTTCCTTCTCTAACAAATCGTAGAGGGCGTTTGCTTCTACTTCATCTTGGTAGGCGGGATCGTCGTAATTTTCTCCATGTCCAATTGCCCAACCGGTGCGGACGTAATCAGCTTCATCCCACCAACCGTCTAGTACACTTAAATTGGGCAATCCATTCATTGAGGCTTTCATGCCACTGGTACCAGACGCTTCCCGCGGGCGACGCGGTGTATTTAACCAGATATCACAACCTGCTACCATCAACCGCGAAATGTGAATGTCGTAATTAGGAACAAACACTACCTGCTTTTCTAAATGCTGTTCGCGGATAAAGTGGTTGATGTCGCGGATGAGTTCTTTTCCGGGAATATCTTTAGGATGCGCTTTACCGGCAATTACAAATTGCACCTTGCGGTCTTTGTTGGCTAACAAAATCCGCTTGATGCGTTCTACATCGCGCATCCACAAAGTAGCGCGTTTGTAGGTGGCAAAGCGACGAGCAAAGCCAATGGTGAAAGCGTAAGGGTCTAAAACTTCTTGGGCTTGGACAATTTCTGAGGGTGAAGCGCCGCGATCGCGTAAATGTTTGACCAAATGCTCCCGCACATACAATATCATGTCTAAGCGGCAGCGTTCGTGATTTCGCCACAATTCCTCATCGGGTATGGCGTCCATTCTTTCCCACAGTGGGCTATCTACTGGTGCTGATGACCAATTTGGTCCCAGGTAGCGATCGTATAACTCTTGAGTTGATTTGGCAACACAACTCCGAGCATGGACACCGTTGGTGATGGCGGCGATGGGCACTTCCTCCACTGGCACTTTCTTCCACAAGCCTTGGAACATTTGCCGCGACACTACGCCGTGCAGTTGTGCTACACCGTTGGAAAATGTGGCCATTTTCAACGCCAACACTGCCATACTGAAAGGCGCAGATAAATCACCTGTATTTTCCCGCCCCAGTCCTAAAAACTGCTCTTTGGGCAAGCCAAAGATTTCTGCATAGTACCCCAGGTAGTACAAAACTTTATCGGGAGAAAACAAGTCAATACCCGCGGGTACTGGCGTGTGAGTGGTAAATATATTGCTGGAAGCCACCACCTGTTTAGCTTCGGCATAACTCAATCCTTCTTGCTGAATCAGCAGCCGGATGCGTTCTAGGGCGGAGAAGGCGGCATGACCTTCATTCATGTGGTAGGCGGTTACGTTCAAACCCAAGGCTTTGAGCATTTGCACGCCACCGATCCCCAGCATAATTTCCTGGTGGATACGCATGTCGATGTCGCCACCATAGAGTTGGTCTGTGATGTCGTGGTCGTAAGGGTTGTTGGGTTCAATGTTGGTGTCTAGCAGATATAAAGGCACCATTCCCACCTGTACGCGCCAAACTCTGGCGTATACCTTGCGTCCTGGATAGTCTACCGCAATTCGCAGTTCTGAACCATCTGGATTGCGTTCTGGGTGCAGGGGCATGTTGTAGAAATCGTTGATGGGGTAGCGTTCTTGCTGCCAACCATCGGCATTGAGATACTGGGCAAAATAACCTTGCTGGTAGAGTAAACCTACACCTACAAGGGGTAGCCCCAAGTCACTGGCAGATTTGAGGTGATCCCCTGCCAGAACGCCCAAGCCTCCAGAATAGACGGGTAAACAATCTACAAGTCCAAATTCCGCCGAAAAATAGGCGTAGCATTCTTTTGGTTTATTTTCCCGTTGTTTCTGATACCAAGTGCGCTCTTGCAAATAATCTTCTAACTGACGGTTAGCCCGGTCCATTTGCGCTAGGAAGCCTTCATCTTCAACAACTTCCAAAAGCCGCGCTTGAGAAATAGTACCCAGCATTAACACTGGGTTATGACGGCTAGACTCCCACAGGTCGGAATCCAAGCGACGAAATAAATCTTTACTCTCAACGTTCCAATCCCAGTGCAAGTTATACGCCAGCCGCCGCAGCGGTTCTAGTCGCGGCGGTAGCGAGGGGGAGACATTGAATGTGCGAATTGGCTGCATAGGTTGGCAAAACTCCAAGTTTAGCTATGGTTATTGTTTACTTTCTTTACCAATGTTGCCAATTCTCTGTAGTGCAGTTTGTGAAAAAGCGATGACTTTGTTAAGCATTGAGAATTTTTCTTAACTTCGTTGCTAGAGTTTACACCAAGGTGTTTTTTATTCTATGCGTTACGACAAGCCATGTACTTGGTATATTAAAATTTAATCATTTACTGGCATGTATCGTTTAATATAATTTGGTTTTGAATAAATTATTTATATTTATTTTATTATTGCTTCAGGGGATCAATTCTCGCGTCTTCGCTGAGGCTGAAAAATCATCATAGCCAATGAAAGAAGCAGTGAAAATTTTAATGATTTTTTAATAAAATTTTGCTGACATAGACTCACTATAATAGATGGGTTCAGGTTAACCTATGTTTATGCAAACCCATGAGGTTGTTTCGCCTAGCTGAAAATTCTCACTGACGAAAACTGTAGCCAGCGGTTAAGCAAAAAAAGCGATCGCCAATCACTACTTAGTATCAAACCTTGATACTACAACAAGCAAACATCACTATGCACCTAATGAAGGCTGATCCTTAGTATTTTTTGACATTGTGAGAGCTATGGCTGCGGCATAAGCAATCTCCGCTGCTACTTGATAAGCAAGTTTAATACTCGATGAAGCGTCCTTAGTTTTAGGAGGAGGGGAGACTTTTTTGCGCCGTGATTCTTGCTTGACATCGCCTGAGACAACCGAACGCTGTAATAATATCCAAGCATCTAGATCTTCGGAATCATAATCACTTTGGATTAGCGATCGCATTTCTTCTTCAGCTACAATACTCAGATAACCGGTAGCTAAAGCTTCTTCTACAATTTGTTTAATTAAAGTCATAATTTAGACCAAGTGTGTGAGTTAAAACCAATACCTCAACTTCTCCAATTGCGTCTTGCCTTCTTAACTTTTCCCTGAAACTCAGATACGTTTTAGCTTTCCATAAAATTTATAACAAGTAAACCCAAGCACGCATCACCCGCTTGGCTCACCCATTTGGGTGATTTACAAATTTTGAGATATAAGTAACAGGGAAGAAGCTAATTTTTAGCTTTTTGTTCTTTCCAAAAAGAGGGTGTGATTCAGTATAGTAGATATCATTCTGAATTTAACGTAAACTCAAAATTTATTTAGAGTTTAAGTAACGGTATAAATATCGACAAAAAAGCCAAATTAGTCATTTGGAGTATTGACGCTCGGAGTTATTATTCCCCTCATCTCCCTCATCTCCCCCATCTCCCCCATCTCCCCACTCCCCACCTCCCACTCCCTAATTAGGGTAAAAAACTTAGCTGATTTTCATAATTTTTATCAGTAAATAGCCCGAAAAACAACTTATTTAAAAAGATTGTACCACTAAAAATAAAATGTGTTATCGTTAAAAACAATTGTAATTACAAGCCATTCATCTAATTTTCAATGATGAATTGGTTAGTCTGTAAATCATCCGTGTGCAACATGATTGGAGCAGGATACTCTAGAAATTCGTTGCAAGAAAGCCGTCATAGCAGTCGGGGAAGCGCTTACTTGTTTGCACCGATGGTTAACTTCAATGTGATGGCTGATGTGGGAGATAATCCACCTTAACTGGATTTTATTTGGGCAGAATTACCCATCAAAATCCAACAATAATTACATATCCTGCTAGACATAAATTGTCTTTGAACTCTGAAAGAGTCTGGTTAAATGTATTTTTGTTGCTAAATAGCTTGTAGGACTGAGTTGTTTTAAAACAATAAAAGTGCCTGAAAATTAAGTTACCTTCAGGTAAATAACTACATGCGTAGTTGTGTAACAAGCTTTAAAATTTTTTGCCCGATAACCAAAACAGTAAACTATCTCAACCTGTAAATATTTCCATCAGACAATTTGCAGCATAATTCAAGGAAAGTGAAGTATACAAACTGAGCCTTAAAATCAGGTATAAAGCCTGTTTTACTTCTGAATTCTGAATTCTGAATTCTGCTCTAATAGTCTGAGCTTTGACTCTGCAATGTACTGATATTGTTCTTTTTAATTCAGTCTCCTGAAAAAGAAGCAAAACTTTTGCGTAAGTTGACTGGTGCAAAAGCTTCTAGCGAAGGAGGCAATTGTAGATATCAGTTGAGTAGTAATACCACATCAAAGTTAAAAAATTACTCGCATAGTTAAAGTTAGATTTTGGTTTTTTCAAACTTGGAAAGCCATCTCAAAATCTTGGGAAATATAGTAATACCACTAATTTAAATCAGGTATTAAGACATACCAATACCAATGGTATGGATAAGAGATTAGGATACAACCCAAAAAAGCTGCAAAACTGTCAAAAACAATTGATTGAAGAGATATGTAACCATGCATAACGACCAATATTCCTCAAAATTTCAACGCGCCCAAGAACTTTTAGTAACTACAGTATTAGGAGATATTCCTGCACTCATTCTCGGACCAAAGTTGCGAAATTTAGTATATCGTACTATTTTTGCCAAAATAGGCAGCCCAGTTTATATTCAAAATGGTGTTGAATTTAAAGGTACTTCTTGTATTGAAATTGGCAGTGGAGTATATATTTTCAAAGGTGTACGCTTGGATGCCAGTGGACATCAAAATAATAGAATTCATCTAGGAAATAAAGTCGCTATTGAACGTTACGTGGATATTGGGTGTTTGTCAGATACGTATATACATATTGATGAAGATACGTTCATTGGCCCCAGTGTTTGTATTGAAGGGCCAGGAGAGATTAAAATTGGCAAACACTGTATGATTGCCGCCCACTCAGGGATATATGCCAATAATCATAACTTTACCGATCCAATGCAACCAATGAAACACCAAGGTGTGACTCGCAAGGGAATTGTAATTGAAGATGACTGTTGGCTAGGACATGGAGTCACAGTATTAGATGGGGTTACCATTGGTAAAGGCAGTGTGATTGGTGCAGGAGCAGTTGTCAACAAAGATATTCCTCCTTTCTCCGTTGCTGTAGGCATACCTGCACGAGTCATCAAAAATAGAATTGCCAAGAATTTAGCAAAATTTTGAACCGGGGATTGGGGACTGGGGGCTGGGGATTGGGGTATGCTAAGCGTTCCCTGTAACCTCTACTTTTTTGGGAAACTTATGGTGTTAATCAACGTCACAAGAAAAGCTAGTCTCTGAGTTATTTTTTAGGGGCATCTATTAAGTTAGACATGCACCATTCTCAATATACTTGGGCTTTGAGAGTGCTGAGTTAGGAGTTAGGAGTTAGGAGTTAGGAGTTAGGAGTTAGGAGTTAGGAGTTAGGAGTGGGGAGTTAGGAATTCTCACCTCTGCCCCCTGCCCCCTGCCCCCTGCCTGTTCATCTCCCTCATCCCCCTCATCTCCCTCATCCCCCTTATCTCCCTCATCTCCCAGTCCCCAGTCCCCAATCCCCAGTCCCCAGTCCCCAATCCCCAGAAAGTCGTCTCAAAAAGGGACGAGATGTGGGTAATATAAAGTAGCTACCTTTTCTGCATGGCAGATACTGAAAGAAAAGCTCTCTTTGTCATACCCGTTGGAGATATTTGTATGGTGACTTTAAAAATCGTTGTTTATATTGTTGTTGCCTTCTTTATAGCTATCTTCGTCTTTGGATTTTTGTCGAACGACCCAGCTCGTAACCCCGGCCGTCGGGACTTGGAGTAAAAGAGCGATAAATTATCCACAAGTTTGGAAGGCGGAAAATACTCAACGCCACGGAAACTTACTAGGTTAAAGTTAGTAAGTTTCCTGCTCCAAGTAGCAGAAGGCGACAGTCGAAAGGCAAAATGTATATTCATGCTTTTGTTTCTCATTTGGCTGTTTGTTAGCTCGATTTTGCTCAAATATGCTTCATCCAGTTCTGCCGCCCGATCCGCCTCCTATCGTCGAACCTTTACAGCCTGCCAATCCTGTCTCATCTGCTAGTGATATCAATTCTGCTTCAGGTGTAAAGACTGGGATACCCTTAAACACAGACAAATTCAAGCATCACAAGGATTTGCCTCATTTGGCGATCGCAAATGACACGAAAAGTTATTTGCGATCGCCAACTTCGCTCAATTCAACTGGTCATGGGCTGCTAATCGCCGAAACTCCATCTGCACCCGAACCACCAAAAACTTTCCCACCAGAATTTTCCTCTGTCAGCAGCTCCAAAAGTGCGGCACTTCTGGGGCAATCTCTAGAAATTGGTTATCCGACGCAGCAAGTTCAGATTTTTAATGTTGGTGAAAAATTTGAGGAACAGACGCAGGAACACGGAGACGGAGAGACGCTCTTACACGGAGACGGAGAGACGCTCTTACACGGGGACGGGGAGCCTGAAGCATCTGAAGAACTGCAAGAGCGATCGCCAAATCCCGACTTTAGTCATGAAGAAAAACAAACCTCATTAGAGTCTCCCACTCCCCACGTAAGAGCGTCCCCCACTCCCCGCATCCCCGCGTCCCCCACTCCCCGCGTCCCCGCGCCCCCTCCTGTTTCTGCATCAAATTCTCAATCAGTACCAAATTTAATACAATTTAAGTCTCGCAACCCAACAAACAAACTTTCTGCGCCCTTCACTGTAGAATTTTATTCCCAAACCCAAACACCAACACCTACGCCACAAGTAGACACTACAAATCAGCCACCAGCACCAGCTAGCACGCCGCCAGCCGCTGCACCGAGAATTGTGGAAGTAACCTCAGATCGGCAAGAGTATGACGAACAACAGCGGATTATTACGGCTGTTGGCAATGTAGTTGTCCGATTTGATGGCGCGGTAGTAGATGCCGATCGCCTGCAAGTCAATTTGAACAACTTGATTGCTGCGGGGGAAGGTAATATAACTTTAAGACGGGGCGATCAAATACTGCGGGGACAACGTTTTACCTATAACTTTGTTCAAGATAGCGGGGAAATGCTCAATGGCAGAGGAGAAATTTACGTACCTTCAGCCAGTACAGATTTTGCTTTCTCATCGACAGATATAACCGCAGGTGGAGTCCCAAATCGTCCGCCGAGCGATCGCATTATAGCCAATCAGCCGCTTTCAGCTGTCAGCAGTCCTGGAGGAATTGATGTCACAGTTGGTGGTCAATCAGAAGCTAGCAACCTCCCACCCCCGAAAGCTGGAGGTGCAGTCAAGCGACTGAGATTTGAAGCCCAGCAAATTGACTTTTATCCCCAAGGCTGGCAAGCAAACGATGTCCGCATCACCAATGACCCTTTTTCTCCCCCAGAACTAGAGTTACGTGCAGATAAAGTCACCTTGACGCGGGAATCACCCTTGGTAGACCGCATCCGGACACAGGGACAGCGCTTGGTATTAGATCAAACGATTTCCTTACCACTTCCCGTCGATGAGCAGAAAATTGACCGTCGGGAGCGCGATGTTACGCCCTTTATCGTCTCTCCTGGCTATGACGGAGAAGACCGTGGTGGTTTTTATGTTGAGCGTGGCTTTCGAGTCATCGATACAGAGCAGACACGCTGGACAATTACACCCCAGTTATTTGTACAACGGGCTATAGAAGGAACGGAGAACTTAAGCGCAATATTTGGTGTCAGAACCAAGATCAATTCTGTTTTGAGTCCACGAACTGTAATTGAGGGTAGTGGAGAGTTAACCAGTTTTGACTTCGATGATGTGGAAGATAGTTTCCGGGCGAATTTGGGATTGCGGCAAACATTAGGCGATCGCCTTCCGCATCTGTTGAATGTGCAATATAATTACCGCGATCGTCTCTACAATGGCACCCTTGGTTTTCAAGACGTACAGAGTAGTTTTGGTGGTCTGATTGCCTCTCCTGTGATACCTTTAGGAAAAAGTGGCATCAACCTCCGCTATCAGGCAAGTGCCCAGTATATCGATGCCAACACCGACCGCCCAGACTTACTAGAACCACTGCGGGAAAACGATCGCACCTCACTAGGTCGCCTACAAGGTAGTGCTGAACTGAGTACTGGCTTACTACTGTGGCAAGGAAAACCATTACCACCCACAGCTTCCGAGGGATTACGATACACAGCTACTCCTGTAGTTCCTTACTTGCAAGCGATCGTCGGACTCAGCGGCACCACCAGTTATTACACCAATGGAGATAACCAAAGCACCGTAATTGGTACAATAGGCTTACAAGGGCAAATTGGTCATTTTTCTCGACCTTTTTTAGACTATACAGCTTTTAATATCAGATATTCTCAGGGTTTAAATAACGGATTATCACCTTTTTTATTCGATCGCTTCGTTGACGAAAAAGTATTGACCGCTGGGATTACACAGCAAATTTATGGGCCTATTCGCTTAGGCTTTCAAACATCAATTAACTTAGATACAGGTAAAGAATCCAGCACCGACTACATATTAGAATATAGTCGCCGCACCTATGGCATCACCTTGCGTTATAATCCGGTACTGGAATTAGGTGCTTTGAGCGTCCGAATTAGTGATTTTAATTGGAATGGTGGCAGCGATCCTTTTTCTGAAATTAAGCCAGTAGTAGGCGGCGTGCAACAGAATTATTAATCAAAATGGGAATGGGGGATGGGGAGATGGGGAGATGGGGAGATGAGGGAGATGAGGAGGTGGGGAGATGGGGAGGTGGGGAGGTGGCCAAATCAGGGAGAAAGTAATTCTTCTTTCCCCCCATCTCCCCATCCCCTTATCCCCCCATCCTCTTTCCCTGCCCCATGCCCCATGCCCAATGCCCTATTCTAATAATTCGGGATTTAAAGGTAAAATTACTGTAAATGTAGTACCGATGCTAACTTGACTTGTAAAGCTGATTTGACCTCCGTGAGCATCAACGCATCTTTTAACGATAACTAACCCTAATCCGGTGCCTTGAATTGATTGGACATTTGAGGCTCGGTAGAATGATTCAAAAAGTCGGGCTTGGTCTGCTTCAGGAATACCAATGCCTTGATCTTGAATATAAAAAATTGCTACTTTATCCGTAGGATCGCATATTAAATCGAATTGAATATTACCGCCTCTGGGAGAATATTTGACTGCGTTTGACAGTAGATTCCCGAACATGTAATGTAAAAGCCGTTCATCCATCACAGCGTTAGTATTTTCACTATGACAAGTAAAAATAATTTGACTTGCACTATTCATAACAGTAGAAAAATCTTCAATTAGTTCTCTACAAAATTCTTCTAGGTTAATTGGAACAGGATTGCATACTAGTTTTCCTGCTTCTGCATGACCCATAAATAGCACCTCTTCCATGAGTTGATTCATGGATTGCACAGCTCCTTGAATGCGGTTTAAATAGGTGCGTCTTTTCACATCTGTCAAATTCGATCCTTGAATTTCTATAAGTTCTACTGCCGTTTGAATTACTGTTAGGGGATTACGGAACTCATGAGATACAGTGGAGATAAATAATGACTTAAGACGGTTAAGTTCTTGCTCCTTTTGTAATGCTTGCTCTAGCAATTGTGCTTGACGCCGTTCGCTCATATCCCAAAAAACAACTACTACACCATTTATTTGGCCAGGACGCCGCCTCAGGGGTGAAGCACTATCGCCAATGGGAACTCTTTTGCCGTCCCTAGTAATCAGAGATGTAAATTCCCCCAAATAAACAACCTGTTGCTCTCGCAGCACTCTTGTAACTGGGTTTTCTAAGGTAGCTTCTGTAACTTCATCAACAATATGAAAAATATTTGACACCTCAGTGCCTAAAGCATCTTCTTGCTGCCATCCAGTTATCGCCTCAGCTGCGGGATTCATAAATGTCACCATTCCTTGTTCATTGGTGGCAATTACAGCATCACTCATGGAGTTTAAAAGAGTTGCTAGCTGATCTCGATTCTCCCTTAGTTCGCGTTCTAACTGGTGTTTTAACAAACCGATTTCAATAGCTATTCTTAAATCTTTTGTCGTAAATGGTTTAACAATGTATCCGAAAGGTTGAGTAACTTTGGCTCGTTCTAAAGTATTCTCATCACCATATGCAGTTAGAAAAATCACAGGAACATCTAGCTGTTCACGAATATGAGTGGCAGTAGCAATACCGTCCATTTCTCCTTTAAGGATAATATCCATTAGTACAAGTTCTGGTTGAGTCTCCGACGCCTTAGCAATGGCAACTTTTCCAGAGGAAGCTGTACCTGTGACGGTGTACCCTAGTTGGCTGAGTTGGCTGGCAATAGTTCTAGCCACAATCACTTCATCTTCAACGACTAAAATCCTAGCTTGAGGCATTTGATATTTACTAATCCAAAGTTAACTGCGTGAATTGGATCTTGAATACTGTTCCACGATCGCGTTCTAGAGTAATCTCACCTTCGAGTTGTTCTGTAACTAAGTCATACACTAAAGAGAGACCCAAAGAACTAGTATTTCTCCAATCTAAATTATCTGGCAAACCAATACCATTGTCTTGGATAATCATCTCGATACTATTATTAAGATTTCGTAAAGCAATACTAATTGTGCCTGGTTCTTGATTAGGAAAAGCGTGCTTGAGGACATTGGAGATTAATTCGTTGATTACTAACCCACAGGCAATGGCTTGGTCAATATTCAAACTAACTGAATCTATATCAGTTTCTAAATTAATTTGTCCGGGAACTATTTGATAGGAAATTAATAGACTGGCTGCCAAATTATGGATATAATCACCAACATCTATTTTTCCAATGTTAGCGGAAGTATATAAATTTTTGTGAATCAGAGAGATTGACTCGATGCGATTCTGACTTTCTCGGAGAACTTTGATAGCTTCTGGATCTTGGAGTGTGTGAGACTGGAGTTGCAATAGGCTGGAGACTATCTGCAAATTATTTTTAACTCGATGATGAACTTCTTTTAAGAGAACTTCTTTTTCAGCTAAGGCACTTCTTAACTTCATTTCAACTTTTTGTCTTTGAATCAGTTCAGTTTGAGCTTGCTCAAAGATGCTGGCTTGTTGAATGGCGATCGCTAATTGTACTGTAACTTGGTCGAGCAAATCTAATTGATTTTCTTCCCACTCCCGAAAGCGGGAACATTGGTGAGCAATTAGTAAACCCCAAAGGTGAGAGCCAGGGTTTTGAGAGTTTACTTCTAGTAAAATGGGTACGACTAAATTAGCTTTGACATCAAACCTTTCTAATAAGCTAATATGGCAATCACTTAGTCCACCTTGATAAATATTAGCGATCGCTCGTTTACGTCCTTGATAATACTCTACTCCTGCGCCTGCTTGAAAACAAGTATCATGAATCTCTACGCCTAAAGAAACCGTCCATCCAGGCTCTACAGATTCTGCCATAATTGTGCCGATGGTGTCACAGTCAAACTGATAAACTACTACTCGTTCAACCTTTAGCAAATCTCGCACTTCTTGAACTGTTGCATTGAGAATATCTTGGAGATTCAAAGATTGACGAATTCTTTGAGCCACAGTCCTCATCAATTGCTCTCGCTCGGCTTGAGATTTTAAAGCAAGTTCAGTTCGCTTACGTTCTGTAATATCTTGCCCAATACCGATAATTTGACCATTTGCAAGTTTCACATTAGTCCAAGATGTATCTAGTAAATGTCCATCCCGCACCTGAGTTCTAAAGTCACCCCAATTGCGTTGGGCAGACTGCATAAAATTAATCACATATTGACGATATTCAGGATTAGGATATAAGGCTTCTAGGACATCATAATTTTGGAAGTCTTGGAATTTCCAGCCGAGAATGCTTTCCCATTCTTGATTCACCCACTGAAGTTTACCAGTGGAATCAATCAGTGCAATCATCAACGGAATATTTTCAAAAATTAACTGCAAAAACTCATTTGTTTCTTGAAGTTTTGTTTCAATATTTTTGCGTTCGCTAATATCATAAAATATTGTTAATATTGCTGCTTCATTGTTAAAATTTAAGTATTGTAGTGAAGCGATCGCCCAAAAAGAACTACCATCTGCTTTTTTTAATTGAAGTTCATAATTGCGGATAAATCCATGTTGATTCAGAGCTTCTAATAGTGCTGTTGAATCCCCTAAGTCATGGTATAAATCTAATAAATGTTTGTGGTTAACTAAATCTATGGCAGAAAACTGAAATGTTTTAATTAGCTCTAAATTTGCGTATAAAATTAAACCATCAGACACACGCGAGATAATTAATGGAACAGGAATAACTTCGGAAATGGCTCGAAATCTAGCTTCACTTTCTTCAAGCTTTTTTTCTGTTTTTTTGTGTTCTGTAACGTCTTTGATGTTAACTAACTGAGCTTGATGACCTGCATAATCTATTTTATGTGAGAGAATTTCCACATCGATAATCTCCCCGTTTTTGCGACGATGTTGCCATTGCCCACAAAAGTCTAACATAGAGCATTTTTGCGCTAAATATTCCAGCAGAATAGGCACATCTTCTGGACGGCGAATATCGGTTATTCGCATTTGTAAAAACTCTTCTCGTGAATAGCCATAGTGGACAATAGCAGCTTCATTTACATCTAAAAATCGCAGATCATTTTCGTCAAATACCCACATAGGGTTAGGATTTTTAGAAAAAAGAAGATTAAAGCTTTTTTGGCTATCATCAATAATTTTTTGTCGATGTAACTCTAAATAGGTGATTATTTGTTGAGACAACTGTTGTAAAGCTACTTGCTCCTTAATATTCAAATTTCGGACAGCAAAATCCATCACACAAAGAGTACCTAATGCAAATCCATGAGAGTTAATTAAGGGAACTCCCCCATAGAAGCGAAAACAATTATTTGATGTTACAAAGGGATTTGTGGCAAACCGTTCATCCTGCAAAGTGTCTGGGATAATTAATATTTGATTTTCCAAGATACTGTAACCACCAAAGGAAATGTTTCGAGCAACTTCCGATATAGTTACGCCGATTTTTGACTTAAACCACTCGCGTTTTGCATCAACTAAAGTAATTAAAGCAATTGGTGTTTCACAAAAGTTAGCAGCAAGTTGAGCGAATCCATCAAAAACTTCTTCGGGTGGCGTATCTAAAATTTGATATTGATTAAGTACTTCTAATCGTTGGCTTTCATTTTCAGGAAATAGCATTAATCTTTGTGTGTTGAAGAAGAATACAGAATTCAGAATACAGAATTCAGAATTAATGAATACTTTACCCATAAAGGGATAGAGTTTTAAGGCGAGAATATTTTTCCAGATGCAGAGATATCAGAAAATCTCTCTGCATCTGAAGTGGTTTGTTCTATCTTGGGCGTCCAAATGTAGTGATATATAAAACAGCTTCATCAGCAGGAATACCCAAAACTTCATTTACTTGGTCATCAAAGAATCCGCCGATACCGCTAACACCTATATTTAAGTGCATTGCAGCTAAATTCAGGCGTTGTCCTAAATGACCGGCATCCATATGTAAATAACGGTAAACGCGATCGCCATATTGAGCGATCGCAGCTTTCAGGTCAGCTGTATGAAATAGCACCGCCGCCGCATCCCGTCCTAATTCTTGCCCCAAGCAGAGAAAATGTAACTCTCGGCGGAAATTTTTAAAGCGAATTTGGCGTAATTCTTGGGCTTTGGGTGCGTAATAATAACAACCAGTTTCCAGTCCTTTGACACCGCAAACAGCAATAAACGTTTCTATTAAATTTCGGTCAAAGTAATCTGGGGAAATATCTAAACTTTGGTCAATGTAATTTTGTGGTTGATAGGTGAAATCGAGTAAACTTTTGAGTTCATCAAAAGTTAAATCATCTCCATTGTAAGCGCGGGTAGAACGTCGCTTGTGCATAGTAATTTCCAGTTCTGAGAGCTTTTCTCCCCAATGTATAGGTGTAGTATTGGTGGGAATTTTCAAACAGAAAGGAAAATTGTATTTATCCTCCAAAGATTTTTCTTGTTTGATAGCTGGGAGATTGAGCTTACCAGTTATACCCGGTTGAATTTGGGTGTATTTATGGAAATATGTCAGTAGTTCGCCATCAGGAATTTGTGGATAACTGGTTTCAGTCGCCGAAGGTAGAGCAGTACATCCTAACGGCAAATTTTGATTAATATCTAACAAATCAGCCAGAGGTAGAATGGCGATCGCACCTTCTTGTTGTGGATCGATATAAAGCAAATCATTGATCGATTCATCCACAAAACCGCCGATTAAATGGGGACGATAGTCAGTAATTGCCCCAGCTAACTCGATATTACCCAAAAGGTGACCCGTATCCAGAAAAATCCGACGATAAGCCCGATCCTCATAGCGCCAAGCAGAACGATAGAAAACCGCCGTCACAATAATTGCCAATTGGGTATTTTCTAGAGAAGGATGCCAGAAACAAGCTGATTGTAGAGTTTGCCAAACATCACTTTCCCAATAATGCATTAGTGAATGACTCCGGCATTGGTAATTATAGAGACCAGGAGGCAATAAAGACGTGCCACGGGAAACTAAATACACCTCCGCAGGGTACAACCCGCCCGCACTAGGAGCCGCACGTAAATAAACCGCACTTCCCATAGAAGGCATTCTCGCTGTTAGTCCATAGCTGCGAAACAGCAACCGCGATAATCTTTGCCACCATTGAGCATCTGCATTATTAGCAAATGCTTCTGGTTTTTCTTGAATATAAGTTTTGAGATCGTAAGTAGAGCCAATTTTGTATTCCTTGAAAGGTACTGGCTGCTTAGCCCAATCTAACCTTTGATTTTTCAAAGCCAGCGTTTCAGGGTCGTATTTAGTCCGTTCGTGATAATGCTGAGCAATTGACTGGTGTAATTCTGGCATAGTACTTTTAATATCCTTGAGGCATTCTTATTTTTGATCTTGGCATTCATCAGTCTCATTATTTCGTGTCAATTAGTACAATCCTCAGACTCACAAAGTGGTATTTGGTAACTGAATTTGGGCATGGGGGGATGAGGGGGATGAGGGAGATGAGGGAGATGGGGAGTTTGAGGTTTTGAACTCGAACGTTGAGGTTTTGAACTCGAACGTTGAAGCTTTGAACTCGAAAGTTGAGGTTTTGAACTCGAACGTTGAGGTTTTGAACTCGAACGTTGAAGCTTTGAACTCGAACGTTGAAGCTTTGAACTCGAAAGTTGAGGTTTTGAACTCGAACGTTGAAGCTTTGAACTCGAAAGTTGAGGTTTTGAACTCGAACGTTGAGGTTTTGAGCTTAAAACTTTTAGTTTCAACTCTCTTTCATCCCCCCCATCCCCCCATCTCCCCATCTCCCCATCTCCCCATCTCCCCATCCCCCCATCTCCCATTTCACAGTACGATATAAACGCAAAGATATCTCTCCATAGATGGATGTGCAATGATGCCTGTACGTCAAACTTTATCAAAACCTGATATCGAACTTTCTTATTTAGAGTGGAACCAAGGTCAAGAGCCTTTATTGTTGTTACATGGTTTAGGTGACCATGCTCTTGTGTGGTCTGATTTGGCAGATTACTTGGCGGCAGATTACCACATAATTGCGCCAGACATGCGTGGACACGGGGAAAGTAGTAAACCAGAGAAAGATTATAGCTTTGAAAGTGCGATCGCAGACCTAGAAGCACTCATGGAGAGTCTTGGATGGACTTTTGCCCATATTATCAGTCACTCGTGGACAGGCAAACTAGCCGCCATTTGGGCAAGACAAAACCCAAAGCGTTTACGAAGTATGATTTTGATCGATCCAATTTTCATCTGGAAAATGCCTAGTTTTTTCAGGCTAACTTTTCCCATGTTGTATCGCTTCTTGCCTTTTCTCAAAAGCATGGGACCTTTTGCCAGTTACGAAGCAGCCGAAGAACAAGCACGGCAATTAAAGCAATATCAAGGATGGAGTCCTCTACAGCAGCAAGTCTTCCAAGCAGGAATTGAACAAAAACCAGATGGTAACTGGGCGAGCAAATTTACTATCGCCGCCCGCGATGGAATTTTTGAAGCAGTAATGCAAGTGCCTGGTTTTACAATGCCCCTTGACACACCTGCCCTCTTCATCCAGCCAGAACAAGGATTAAATCGGCAAAATTGGCAAATCCAACCCTATAAAAACTCTCTGAAAAACCTACGCATTTGCCAAGTTCCCGGCAATCATTGGCCATTTTTGACACAACCAGAGCCATTTAATCAAACCGTAGCAGCATTCTTGGCAGAACAGAGAACAAAAATCTCATGATTATTTAGACGGGATTATCTCACAAGAACAGAAGAATTAAGATGAGCGATGTCCAGGGGCATGGGGCATAGGGCATGGGGCATTGGGCATTGGGCATGAGAAGAGGATGGGGGGATAAGGGGATGGGGAGATGGGGGAAAGAAGAATTACTTTTTCCCCACCTCCCCACCTCCCCACCTCCCCACCTCCCTCATCCCCCTCATCCCCCTCATCCCCCCACTCCCCACTCCCCACTCCCCACTCCCCACTCCCCACTCCCCACTCATGAGCCTTTGTATCAATCCCCTTTGCCCCAAACCAAATCATCCTAATAATCATCAAAACCGTTTTTGTCAAAGTTGTGGTTCTCATCTGGAATTACTAGGGCGTTATCGGGTGAAGTCTTTGTTGAGTAACAAAACAGGTTTTAGTAAAGTTTATAAGGCATACGAAGAAAATACTCCTAAAATTCTCAAGATACTCAAAGAAGATTTATCAAGCGATCCCCAAGCAGTAGAACTATTTCAGCAAGAGTTAATTGTCCTGCTGAAACTGAATCATCCCGGCATTCCCAAGGAAGATAGTTACTTTCAATATCAAACCCGAAATGGTTTAGTTTTGCATTGCATTGCAATGGAAAAAATCGACGGGTATAACTTAGAAGAATGGTTCCAGCAGCACAATCGGCCTATTTGTCAAGCAGAAGCGATCGCTTGGTTAAAACAGTTAACAGAAGTTTTAGATTTAGTGCATGGCAAACGATATCTGCATCGAGATATTAAGCCATCCAATATTATGATTAAACCCGATGGGCAATTAGTAATCATTGATTTTGGTACAGCCAATGAAATGGTCAAAACCGATTCAGATGAACTTAGTGACAGCCCTAGAATGACAGCACTGATGTCATCTGGCTACAGCGCCCCAGAGCAAATGAATGGTCAAGCTGTACCACAATCAGATTTTTTTGCCTTGGGACGTACCTTTGTGTTTTTGCTGACGGGAAACCATCCCTTAGATATGTATGATGTCCAGCAAAATTTATTACACTGGCACAATCATGCGATCGATATCTCGCCCTTACTATTAAATTTAATTGATTCGCTCATAGCACCGGATGTAGAAAAACGTCCCGCCAATGCCCAGGAAATTTTGCAGCGTTTAGAAGAAATTGAAAATAAACTCACAATAAATAATGCCTCAAAGATCAATTTTGTCAATAATTCGGAAACTGAGCAGCCACCACAAATTACTCAAACTTTTTCCAATGCAAATAATCGGCTAGAAAAATTACCGCTACTTACGCTGTTTGCAGCATTGCTTGTGGCTTTAGGATTACTGACTATACTGGTTCTAGTGACGCAGACATCCCAAAGTTCTTTAATACCAAATTACGGACAACTTCCAGAAAAAAAAGGTAATATAGATTATTTTCCCTATCAAGAAGGTAGGGATAGTCAAGGGAGAATTGCCAAATTTAACATCGCTGTTTTATCACTACAATATAAATGGGTTGTAGGCAGCAATTTTCAAATTCAACATAACGATCAAATTATTAGCCTTAACCTTTTAAAATTGAACCTAGAACAAGAAGGTATACAGAATATAATGGAAGATCCCAGTGAAATTATTTCTGTAGGTACAACTTCGTGTAAAGGTGAGATAAAATCTCAACAACGTCTAGCTTTAGAACGATCTTTAGAAACACAACTTTTAGTCAGAAAAATATTTATCAATCGACGAAACGTCAAAGGCGATCGCTTATTAAATTTGGGTCAATTCCAAAAGACTGATTGTCAAGCACATCAAAATTTAACTACCTATCAAAGAAGCGTTATAATTATTGGCGTGAAAAAAGAATCAACAAATGTAATTCTAGATCAAGCTCTACGTAATAGATTAGAAAATAAGCCCTTTGCTGATTTTAGATTAGAAGATTACTCCTTGGGTTCAGTGGATAAATTTAAGACCATACCAAGTAATTTATAATACAATATCCTTGGGTTAAAAATAATTGTAGGTTGGGTTGAGGAACGAAACCCAACAAATCCCGGAAATGTTGGGTTTCGGAAAGCCTCAACCCAACCTACATAAAATCTAAAAAACATTTAATTTGCATAATCGAATTAAACACAAATCTTGTGGGGTGGGCATCTTGCCCGCCCAGTATATGCAATTTAAATGTTGAACAGCTTAATTTTCTACACTCTTGATTCAGAATTCTGAATTCTGAATTCTGAATTCTACATTTAAGCTCCCATCCCAGAATACCGCTTCAAACCTGCACGCCAAAGCAAGCGATTCGCACCCAAAAATATTAATATCCACCCCAACATTGAAAAAAATCCTTGCCATACATTCACAGGTAGCCCTACCAAAATACTGGCAGGAAAATCAACCAGATAGGGAAAAGGTGTAAACATCACTATTTTCCGGATAGGTTCGGGAAAAACCTCTAAAGGCGCTATCAAACCAGATAAAAATAGATAAAACAATAACCAAAAATTTTCTAAAGCACTAGCCCGTTCTGTCCAAAAGGCAAACATAGCAAAGGTGTATTGAATTATAAACCGCAAAGTAAAAGCTAGAATCACCGCCAATGTAAACAGCAGAAATTGACTTAAACTGGGTAACCAAAAAGCTTGAGGATAAAGAACAAAAAATAATCCAACTAATAAAAAAGCAAAGCTTAGGCGGGCAAATCTTTCAGAAATATGCCCCGCAACATGATGCCATACTGGATCGAGTGGTTGTAGCAACCTGGGCGAAAGTTTCCCTTCTACAACCTCTCTTTCAAAGTCCCAAATTACCCAAGCTACGGTAAATTGTCTGACAATAAAAACCGTAATGAAGTAACGAGCAAAATCCACAGGTGATAGCCCAAACTGTCCACCTTGGGATGCTTGTATCCAGACACCCATGAGGATAATGGGCAAAGTTCCAGCCAAAACCCATAAAAGTAGTTCTGCTCGATACTCAACCATGTAGGCATAGTATACTGAGAGGAAAGTCAAGGCTTTTCTGATTATTCGCTTCATTTATTCACTGACCACAACAAAAATTATCCTGCACTCACAATTCAGCACAGACATGATTAATCGCGTCTCTACTCCACAACCCCCGCCTGAAAAACTTGCCCAATCACTTGTTCTACAGCCGGTTCGGTGACTGTTAAATCAATTACCTCTAAATCCGCCAAAATCTTAGATACAGTGCCGGTGAGTGCCTCTCGTGGCACCAGAAAACGCACTGTTCGCCCTTCCAAGAGTTGCACATCACCATAGGTCATGAGTTTTTGAATGGGTAAAGGTTGGGCTAACTCGATATCGACTTCTCGGTAAGGAGCGAAACGTTCCAACAGTCCATCTAAGCTTCCGTCATACATCAGCTGTCCTTGGTGAATCAATAGCACTCGTTGACACAAAGCCGTGATGTCAGCCATGTAATGACTGGTTAACAGTACTGTAGCTTGATAAACTTGATTGTACTCACGCAAGAAGTCGCGCACTGCTGCTTGAGCATTTACATCTAGTCCCAGGGTTGGTTCATCTAAAAACAATACTTGGGGACGGTGCAAAAGTGCTGCTAATAGTTCCGCCTTCATTCGCTCACCCAAAGACAACTTCCGCACTGGTTGGGTAAGTTTACCCTCCAGAGAAAGCATTTCTGTTAATTCTCCTACTCGTCGCTGGAACTCCTTATCAGAGATATTGTACACAGCTGCATTAATTTTCAAAGAATCCAGCGCTGGTAAGTCCCAAATTAGCTGCTGCTTTTGCCCCATCACCAAAGTAATTTTCTGTAAAAATGCTTCTTGACGACGAAAGGGAACTTGTCCAGCGACTCTGACTGTACCACTCGAAGGATGAATCAGTCCCGTGAGCATTTTGAGTGTGGTAGTTTTACCAGCACCATTTGGCCCCAAAAACCCCACCACTTCACCAGGAGCAATTTCAAAGGAAACATCCTGAACCGCTTTAATTGTACGGTAGGTGCGGCGGAAAAAGTGAGCGATCGTGCCTTTAATACCCGGATTTTTTACCGATACAGGATAAGATTTGCTGAGTTTTTCTGCAATGATAATCGACATATTTTTTATCGTTTGCAATTTAAATGCATATGAGCTGAAACCTTGGCAATTGCGTGGATTACACACAATTTGTAGGGGCGCACAGCTGTGCGCCCCTACTCATTCAGATGAGAATCGCTATAATTTATCCGCGTTCATTTCTAGTTCCAAATAATCAAACTCGCCCTTAATAATCATAAGTTTCCAGATTGGGAATTATTCAGCCCAAAAGCATATTTTTTACCGTAAACGTCCCGATCGCAATGTACTAATAATTAGCCACAAACCCAATAAACTAGCGGCTGCAAACAGAACGCTACTTAAAAAAGATAGCTGTGTTGTCTGCGCTCTGGTAGTAATAATTGCTGCTCCCATAATTAGCGAACCTACCAAAATACTAAAAGACAATCGGTTAGCAGCATCGTCCATAGTCCGCCGCACGCCATCCAAACCTCGCAGCGATAAATTCCACTGTAGGGTTTCGGAGGTAACTCGGTCTAATAACAGTTCAATTTGCCGGGGAGATTGCAAAGACAGACTTTTAATATCTAAGGCTGTTCTTAAGAGCGATCGCACTGGATTATCCCCCAATAACTGCCGACGAAACAAGTCTGTAATTAATGGCTGAATTTCATCCAATAAATTCACCTCTGGGTTGAAGGTACGCGCCACTCCTTCCAAGTTCGCCAGAGTTTTGGCATACAAACCCATATTGCTCGGTAAGCGAATTTTATTGTTCCGAGCAACTTGCAATATTTCGTAAATTATTTGACTGAAATTGATCTCACTCAAGCTCACATTGTAATACTTTCGCAGCATCCGGTCATAATCATTTTCTAACCGCGATAAAATTACTGGCTGAGCCGAATCTGCTAACTGCAAAGTTAACTGAGCGCATCTTTGAGCATCCAAATCGACGATCGCCAACAACATTTCTGTTAATATTTGCTGTGTACGGGGATCGAGTCTTCCCACCATACCGCAGTCCAAAAGCGCAACCCGACCATCTGTGAGATAAAACAAATTTCCCGGATGGGGATCGGCATGAAAAAAGCCATCTATATATAATTGCTGAAAAAATGCCCGAAATAACAAAGTGGTTATTTCTTTACGCTCTACGGCAGGATCTTTACCATTATTGTTGCTGCTCAAATCCGCCGACAGGAACGGCACCCCATCCAACCATTCCATCACCAGTAATTTTTCTGTGGTCAAATCCCAATAAATTTCCGCAACCACTATTTGTGTGGGATCGAACCACCGACTACGGGATAAGTTGCGCCGCAGTTGGTCTGTAAAACCCGCTTCCCGTGTAAAATCTAACTCAGCTTCCAAAGCTCTGGTAAATTCTTCCGCGATGGATTTGATTTCGTAAGTTTGCCCAAAATCAGTACGCGCCACTAAATCGGCAATACCTTGAATTAAAGCAATATCTTGGCCGATAGTAACATCAATTCCCGGACGCTGCACCTTGAGGGCGACTTCTCGACCGTCTATTAATGTAGCTCGATGGGTCTGGGCGATCGATCCCGCCGCTACTGGAACAGGATTTATTGTGCTGAAAGTCTCCGCCAGCGGGCGTTTTAGCTCTTTACGGATGATTATTTCCACCTCAGACCAAGGAACTGGCGGTACCTCATCTTGCAGAGTTGACAGCTCATCAATGTAAGAGGCGCTCAGTAAATCTGGACGGGTGGAGAGTAGCTGGCCGAGTTTGACATAGACTGGGCCTAAATCCACCAAGATATTTTTTAAAACCGCAGGTGTGGGTAGCTGTGGTTCATCAGCTTTGCCACCAGTTAATAACCTTCGCATATAGTCCCAGCCATTGCGAAGGAAGACTTCGATGATTTCTCGTTGACGGGGAACGGTTTGGGTTAGGAACATTTTGGGATGAGGGAGATGAGGGAGATGAGGGAGATGAGGGAGATGAGGGAGATGAGGGAGATGAGGGAGATGAGGGAGATGAGGGCAGGGGGCAGGGGGCAGGAGTGAGAATTCCTAACTCCTAACTCCTAACTCTTAACTCCCCATACCCAATTCCCTTTTTTCAACATTCAAGTTATAATGGGAAAATAGACTTTTTAGCCTCTGCCAAGGGTTTTAACTTTTACAGCAGGTCAGTATATCGGGAATCGCTCTGGAGAATTTTTAGGATCTGCTTAATTTCCTGGGTACGCTCTTTTTTAACAACGAGGGTAACGTTGCGATCGCGCACAATTACCACATCCTCTAAACCAATAGTAACAACTACATCTTCTGGATTTGAAGCATAAATAATCGCCCCCTGCGTGTCCAGCCCTACATGAGTAGCAAGTTCCACATTGGGAGTTTCTTTTGTTTTCAGTAAGCGTTCGATCGCATTCCAATCTCCTAAATCGTCCCAACCAAAGTCAACCGGTAAAACGTATGCTAGACTTGTCTTTTCCATGAGTGCATAGTCTATACTCTTCTTAGGTAACTGGGGATAGACACTAGGACCGTGTTGTTGTAAAGGTTCGATGATTTCTGGAGCATGGGTATGTAGTTCCTTGAGAACAACTCCTGCCCGAAAGACGAACATGCCACTATTCCAGCTAAAACGTCCCGTAGATAAAAAAGTTTCTGCTATTTCACGGTTGGGCTTTTCAGTAAAGCGGTTGACGTGATAAGCTGGCAACTCATTAAAGCTACCTATTTTTTCACCTTGTTCAATGTAACCGTAACCGGTTGATGGAAAAGTAGGCTTGATCCCCAGTGTGACGATGGCTTCTGTGGTCGTCGCCAGTTGCGTAGCTGCACTTAGCGTGCGTGCAAACGCCTCTTGGTCGGCAATCCAGTGGTCAGCAGGGAAAAAGCCAATAACAGCGTCTTCTCCATAACGTTGTTTAATTTCTAAACTTGTCCAAGCAACGGCGGCGGCGGTGTCCCTTCCTTCTGACTCAATTAGTAAGTTAAGAGATGGTAGATCGGGTAATTGTTGTCGTACCCCTTCGGCTATCTGACTAGAAGTGATAACCCACAAGGAATCCCAACCGCCAGCAAGTTTTAACAAGCGATCGGCGGTTGCTTGTAATAAGCTTCTAGAGCTACCATCAAGACTTAAAAATTGTTTTGGTCGGTCTCGTCGGCTTAAAGGCCAAAAACGTTCACCTTTACCACCAGCAAGGATTACAGGGAACAATAAAGTATTCATGTTGTCATACACGTCTACTGAAGAACATTACAAGTTTACAGTGAGCTTTTCCACTGGCAATATTTGTAGCTTCGATTAACATACTTTTAGGGAGTGGTTCAGTGGGGAGATAATCGTGATAAAACAAGTCCAATGGTCGGAAAATCAAGTCACATCTCAACAGATAGCAGAGTTTGAAACAGAAGTGCGATCGCCGCAACTTCAACATCCAGAAAATCAAGTAATACCTGGACCAGTAGCAGACCCCCAAGAGGAGGTAGAACTCAAAGCGCCAGCACATACCAACCGTAGCGTCGTCGAATCTGTGGGTGCAATTCCCAATCAGATTTACGAAAGATTGGGCTTGACAATGCCTCGATGGCTGCTATGGTTCATGACGATTGTTATCGGCATCATTTTATCTGGGCTGCTGGTGTCAACGTTAGCGCTGTGGACTCCGTTATGGAGCAATTTAGACCGAACAGATGAAGATTTAGGAACTGCTGGTAAAGACGAGCAAAAAATTCCATTACCAGGGGAGTTATGGAGCAAACTCTCTCAGTATAAACTTTCACGACCCATGAACATCTTAATTATGGGAATTGAACCAGTCAGTGGTACTGTTGATGGTTCGCCAGAAAGCTTTGCTGGTAAAAGCGACTCCATGCTGCTAGTCCGGCTCAACCCTAATGAAAAATCTGTACGGGTGCTTTCGATCCCCAGAGACACGATGATTGCGATCCCAGAAAAGGGAGAAAAGGGTTTAACTAAAGTATCTGATGCCAATGCCCAAGGCGGCCCAGTCTTGGCTGCACGAGTAGTTAGCCGTACTTTAAACAATGCCCCAATCGATCGCTATATTCGCATCTCTACCAGCGGTTTACGCCAGTTAGTCGATCAATTAGGCGGAGTTGAAGTCTTTGTTCCCCAATCTATGGAATATAAAGACTCCAGCAGTCGATTGTCGATTAATTTAGTCAGTGGCTGGCAAACCCTCAACGGCGAACAAGCAGAACAGTTTGCCCGGTTCCGCGAAGCAGGTTTAGGAGATTTGCCAAGAGTGCAGCGTCAGCAAGCACTCATAGCAGCACTGCTGCAACGCCTCAACAGTCCCACCCTTTTACCCAGGTTGCCTCAATTAACTCGCCTCATGCGAAAATACTTTGACACCAACCTGAAAATGGAAGAAATGATGGCGTTGGTGAACTTTGGTCTGAACTTAGATCGAGATCAATTCCAAATGACCGTTTTGCCTGGTACCTTTAGCCGCTTCAGCAAAGACCCTGATAGTTATTGGCTGAACATGACCGGACAACAAAGCCTGTTGAATGATTATGTTGGGGTAAATGTACCTGGCCTCAAACCAGATATGCGTCGGGTTCCTAACCTCAAAATTGCTATTCAAAATGCTTCCAATCAACCTCAGTTAACTGAAAAAGTTATTGCTTATCTTAAACAGAAAGGCTTTACTAATATTTACAAAGTTCCTGATTGGCCAGATACTCAACGTCAAACTCAGATTGTTGTCCAAAAAGGCAACCGACGAGTTGGCGCTGATTTGCAACAAATCTTAGGCTTGGGTCAAATCGAGGTGGCGGCCATTGGTGATTTAGAATCTGACCTGACAATTCGCATTGGGAAAGATTGGAAATAGTCATTGGGCATTGGGCATTGGGCATTGGGCATTGCTAAATAACAAAGCACAAATGACAAAGTGTAAAGTATGAGCTGGGTAAACCTCAGCTCATATTTTGTAAGATAGGACAACAGACTAATGACTAATGACCAATGACTAATAATTAAAGTTATGAAAAAGATTTTATTCAGATTTTGGAGTTTGATTGTAATTTTGATACTAGCATTTATGTGGATAATACTTAATCCCAAACCTGCTTTTGCTCAACTAAATACAATCAACTACAACAATATAAATTTAGAAAATCGTGACTTTTCTCATGCTGATTTGGCAGGCGTAACTTTTGTCGCAGCAGAAATGCGAGGGACAAATTTTGAAGGCGCGAATTTAACCAACGCAATTCTAACTAAAGGAGTTTTATTAAAAGCAAATCTAGAAGGCGCGAACTTGACAGGTGCTTTAGTCGATCGCGTAACTTTGGATGGTGCTAATCTGAAAAATGCCATATTTACAGAGGCAACTTTAACCCGTAGCCGTTTTTATGATGCTGAGGTCACTGGCGCTGATTTTAGCGATGCTTTAATTGACCGCTATCAAGTGTCGCTATTGTGTGAAAGAGCCGACGGCGTAAATCCAGTTACAGGTGTGTCAACGCGAGATAGTTTAGGCTGTAGGTAAATAATCTCAGCGTTGAGTTTGAAAAAACATATATTTTACTCAAAAAATGGAAAATCCAGCTTCTTTCTTAAAGAATATATTATTAATTATTAATTTAATTTTAATTTGGTACTTTTTCAGAGGAAAAAATCTAAAAATGTAGCTGTATAATTACAGAAAGACTTTGCAACAAGTTTTTATCTTTGAGCCGTGAATAACTGTAGCCTAAGAAAAATCCACTCCTGTAACCAGAGAATTGGCAGTCAGTGTCCACCCTAGCATTGCTCTATTAACATCGCTGTCTGACAAGGCAGACTCTCGCTACATCTAAGAGTTCACAACTTTGATAGTCAAAGTTGACCAATAGAGCAATTATCAAGATTTTAGACTTATGCAAACAGAATTACGAGATGCGATAGGCGTTCGCGGTAGCGTGCCGGAGGCTCTAGCCATGCCCTCCGGGCTTATCGCCCCCCAAGAAATCGAACGTCGGCGTAACTTTGCCATCATCTCTCACCCAGACGCAGGTAAAACTACACTCACCGAAAAGCTGCTGCTCTACGGAGGTGCAATTCAGCAAGCAGGATCGGTGAAAGCTCGTCGCGCCCAACGCCACGCTACCTCAGATTGGATGGCAATGGAGCAACAACGGGGTATCTCTATCACCTCAACAGTCTTGCAATTCGAGTACCAAGGTTTTCTCCTCAATCTTCTGGATACACCAGGACACCAAGACTTCAGTGAAGATACTTACCGAACATTGGCAGCTGCGGATAATGCAGTCATGCTTATTGATGCCGCAAAGGGACTAGAAACACAAACCCGCAAGCTATTTGAAGTTTGCCGATTACGTTCTTTGCCCATCTTCACCTTTATTAACAAACTGGATCGTCCCAGTATGTCACCTTTAGAACTAATTGATGAAATTGAGCAAGAGCTAGGGCTTGCAACTTACGTCATCAATTGGCCGATTGGCACAGGCGACCAATTTCGAGGCGTTTTTGACCGTCGCCATCAGCAAATCCACTTGTTTAAAAAGACAGCTGCTCATGGTAGCAAAAAAGCCGCAGATACTACTATCTCTTTGGGAGATCCGAGAATTGAGTCACTTCTAGAGCCAGAGTTATACTACCAACTCAAAGAAGATATAGAAATTCTCGATGGGGTAGGTGCAACCTTCGACTTAGAAGCAGTGCATCAAGGTAAAATGACTCCGGTGTTTTTTGGCAGTGCGATGAACAACTTTGGTGTGGAGTTGTTTCTAGAGTCGTTTTTGGAATATGGACTCAAGCCAACTCCCCATGAAAGTAATAAGGGTGAAATTCCTCCAACTTATCCAGAGTTTTCTGGTTTCGTGTTCAAACTGCAAGCAAACATGGACCCGAAACACCGCGATCGCATTGCTTTTTTACGAGTCTGTTCTGGTAAGTTTGAAAAAGACATGGTGGTGAACCATGCCCGTACAGGTAAGGCAATTCGCTTATCGCATCCCCAGAAATTGTTTGCTCAAGAACGAGATACCGTGGAAGTTGCTTATGCAGGGGATGTAGTGGGGTTAAATAATCCGGGGACATTTGCGATCGGGGATACTGTATATATAGGTGAAAAGTTGGTATATCCAAGTATTCCTTCTTTCTCCCCAGAACTATTTGCTTACCTGAAGAATGCAGACCCCACCAAATACAAGAATTTCAATAAAGGGGTAACTGAACTGCAAGAAGAGGGAGCAGTGCAGATTTTACACTCCACAGATGAAAGCAAACGCAACCCAATTTTAGCTGCCGTTGGCCAACTTCAGTTTGAGGTGGTGCAGTTTCGGCTGGTGAATGAGTATGGTGTGGAGACTTATTTAGAGACTCTACCTTATTCAGTGGCGCGATGGGTTACGGGAGGCTGGGCTGTTCTCGAAAAAGTAGGTCGTTTGTTTAACACTTTTGTGGTGAAAGATCGTTGGGAACGTCCGGTATTGTTGTTTAAAAACCAGTGGAATTTAAATCAAATCATGGGTGAACATCCAGAGTTGGAGTTAAGTCCAATTGCTTTACCGCCTACGAGTGAGAAAGGGTAATACCGCCGTCAGTCGCTGTGAATTAAAGCTCTACTTGAGATTGTGAGAGGCGATCGCTTTGTGATAAAAGATTATTCTATGGAGCGATCGCACTTTGAGGAAAAATCCTCCTCAAATCCAACAAGGCATCTTCAAACCCCGGAATGGCCACTGTCTCATCTGGCAAATAGATTTGCTTACTGAGATAATTAAATTTACTTTGAGCATTTTGATAAGGTTGACTGTAATGCTCTAACTGACAAGCATTTAAATTGACAATCCAATAGTTAACAATTCCGGCTTCTGCATAGAGTTCTAACTTCTTTGTTTGGTCATAATCTAGGGTTGAGTCGGAAATTTCGACAACCAAGAAAATATCTTCAGGATAGGGATGATGAGCTAGATAATCAACCTCATCTCCTCGTGCGATCGCAACATCTGGCTCAGGCTCACTATTTGATGGGAGAATCATCGGCTCTTGACAACGCACAACAGCGCGATCGCCTAAAAGTCGATCTAGTTGGCGGTAAAGTCGAGTTGTACAGAAGGTATGAGGTGTTCCCTTAGCTACCATTTGCATCAATTCTCCCCGTATTAATTCGATGCGATCGCCCTCCTTTAAAAATCCGAGTTCAATCAACTGATGATATTCTTCAATAGTGAATCGCTTCGGTGTGACAACGCTCATAACACATTTATCCAATGCTATTCTTTCACTACTTCATAATAATTCTTCCAAATTAACGCGGTGTGCAACTTTCTCAAACCTAACCCCCAAACCCTTCTTCTAAAATACAAGGGTGTTTTACGGCTATGTAAGAATTTGAGCGTTCAAGAAAGTAGAAATTAGCTGTAACGCACCACAATCATACGGTGCGTTACGCGCTGCTTTAGCCCTACTTGCAATGAGATAGTTAGGTTTAATCGCGCTCACCCATAGCATTTCCCGATAAGCGTGAGGTTCTTGTTAGGGGCGCAAAGCTTTGTGCCCCTACAAATTTCTTCATTTGATTGGGAACCGCTATAAGGGTTGTAAAAAAGTAGACACCCATTAAGAGAATGTACAGCGTTTTGCAGGTAAATGAAGTACACGGGTAGGGGCGTAGGCTCTGCCTTCCCGTAGGGTACGGCCGAGCCTACGCCCTTATAATTATCTGTACCTCACAAAGTTGCAATCTGCTATAAGAAAAGCTCTCTTAGGAAAGAGAAGAAAAAGGCTTGTCAGTTTCACCGTAACTATAGGTTTGTTTTTCACGCACCATAGCTAAACCTTCTTGGAGTGCAGTTAAGCGATCGCCCATCCAGTGGTGTCCGGGGATTAAACCAGAAATACCCAACTTTTCTAAGCGACGTTTTACCTTACCTGTTGCGCCGACAACTATCACTTCTCGTTTAGCATCAATAGCCTCTTGAATCGCATTTTCAATTGCCAAAGAGGAAGTTACCCCCAGAACAGGAACTTCACCTAAATCGACAATCAACACATCGTAGTTAGCGATCGCCCGATGTTCTCTTTCAATAGCTTTAGCAACACCGAAAATCATTGGGCCACTGAGATGGAATAGTAAAACTCGCCCATTGGCTAAATCTAAAAGTTGCTTTTCTTCTTCAGTGAGGACAATTTGATCGTCAGCATCAGTAATTGCTTTGACAGAATTAGATTGCAGTTGATCGAGGCGATCGATAGTCAAGATATTAGCAATAAATACCCCGACAGCTACAGCGATCATTAAATCGACAAATACCGTCAGTGCAACCACACTATAGACAATTCCAGCCGCCTTCCAAGAAATTTTGTGAACCCTTTTTAGGAATCCCCAATCAATAATATTGATCCCTACTTTTAAGACAATCCCAGCTAACACAGCCAAGGGAATACCAGCAGTTAGGGGGGCTGCCCACAAAACGACAATTAACAATACCAAAGATCGACTAATTCCAGATAATGCCGTGCGTCCGCCAGCTTGGATGTTAACTACAGTCGCTGTTGTCGCGCCAGAACCAGCAACTCCACCACATAAGCCAGTAATTACATTAGCAATACCTTGCCCAATTAATTCTTTGTTAGATTTGTGTTCAGTACGGGTGAGACTGTCAGACACTAGACAAGTTAACAAACAATCAATTGAACCCACCACGCCCAACACCATCGCATTAACAAACATTAACTGCAAATTTTCCGGGGTAAAAGTAGGCATTTGGAACTGAGGCAAACCCGGAGTAATTTTTCCGATAGTTGCAATAGTACGAATTTCAACGCCACTAAAAAAAATTAGAGAAATTGCCGTACCGATTAATAAAGCTACCAGTTGCGGGGGAACAAATTTTTTCCATTGTCTGGGATAAAAAAACAGAATTGCTAAAGTTATCACCCCTAAACAAGTTTCCCAAGGATTGATATTAGTAATGAGAGTCGGTAGATTTTGGATGACACCAATCACACCACCTTTAGGAGTTTCTTGACCTAAAAATGGTGCTAATTGCATAAAAATCAGAATCACGCCAATTCCTGTCATAAATCCAGAAATCACGTTATAAGGCAGCATCGTAATATACCGCCCCAATCGCAATACTCCAAAGAGAATTTGAAATAATCCTGCCATCATGATGACGGTAAATGCCATTGCCAAACCATTTTCTGGATTATTCGCTGTGAGTCCGGCGATGACTGCGGTGACAATTACTGTCATCGGGCCTGTGGGTTCAGAGATGAGGCTGGGTGTACCACCAAATAAAGCGGCAAAAAATCCGACTAAGATTGCTCCCCATAGCCCCGCAGATGCACCCGCACCAGAAGCGATACCAAATGCTAATGCCATAGGTAAGGCAACTACCGCCGCCGTTAAGCCGCCAAGGATATCTCCTTGGATGTTACGGAAATGGATTTGATTGGTTATTTGCATGAAAGGTTTTCCTCTATTAAACAATTGCAATTAATTCATCTCAACTGAGTCAGAATCTATTTCTAGAACTCCATATATCCCCAAAAACAAGAGATTTGATGTCTAAATCGTCTATTTAAGGGGGACTCAGGGGGATTAATGGAAACTTAAAATTATGAAAAATCATTTTGATTAACAATTTCTTAACGGAACAGCAAGACAGGAATATTACTGCTTCTGAGGAGTTGAACTGTCGTACTACCAATTACTAATTGACGGATGCGGCTGTGTCCATATGCTCCCATCAGTAAAAGGCTGATATTTTGCTCAGTAATATATTGATTAATAACCTTTTCCGCTTCACCTTCTCTAATGGTATAAATGATCTTAAAACCTGCTGATTCTAAAATCTGTCTAGCTTCATTGACTCTATTTTCTGCCCTGGAATATGTTTCATTTTTAGTTACTTTCAACAGATGTATTTCTAATTTTTGGAAGCACGAAGAATTTGTTAAAAATTGTAGTATTTTCTTCCCTGTTAAACTGCCGTCATAAGCAACTAAAACTCTCTCAAATGGTCTATATTCACGTGGGGTCACTAAACATGGTTTTCTTGTGCTACGAACAATTCGCTCTACATTAGACCCTAAATGTCCAGATGCGAAATCTGCGGCTTCTCCCCGTTTACCTAAAACAATTAAATCTGATTTTTCCTCAAATTCATGAAAACAATCTACCAAGAAGCCTGTTTTATTTGTGACATTAAAACCCTCAATACCTTCTTCTCTGAGAATTGCGGCAGCATTTTGTAATATCAATCTTGCCCGTTGATTGTTTAGCTTGGCTTTTTCATGTTCTAAATTCACTAATTCATTGAGCAATTTTTCGGAAGCCCCAAGCCCAATACTACCACTTAAGTTACCAGTGGATACTACTTTTTGGCTGCGAATATCAGTGACAAATAAAACATTAATTTGAGCATTAAATTGCAGAGCAAACCAAGCCCCATATCGATAAATATTTTCCGCAAAAGCTGAACCATCGGTACAAAGTAAAATATTTTTCATTACGGTTTTAGCCCCTGATAATTAAAGGTTGAAAGATAAAGACTGACAAAACAAAACTCCTAAAGCCGAGAGGATCAACCTTTAAGAGGTAGTTAATTTATTCAGCAAAGTAGCACTAGCTTCATTCAATCCGATTAGTTCTACTTCTGCGCCATTGCGGCGAAATTTTAATACTGCTCTATTGAGTACCTCGACTGCTCCTTGATCCCAAAGGTGAGCGTAAGTTAAATCAATAGTGACACGCTCTACTAGTTCGGTAAAATCAAAAGACCCTAGAAACTCATCTCTCGATAAAAAGAAAATTTGTCCGCTTACTTTATAGATGCGATGCAATCCATCTTCACTCAGCACTTTATCGACAAATACCAAATCCGCAATCTTGCGGGAGAAGAATACAGTACTCATGACGATGCCTGTCACCACGCCAAGGGCAAAATTACGAGTGAAGATTGTCACAAACATCGTCGTCAACATGACGGCGGTTTCGGTACGGGGGATGCGGGGAATGTTTTTAAAGGATGACCAGCGAAATGTCCCGATTGACACCATAATCATCACGGCGACTAATGTCGCCATCGGCATTTGCTTGACCCAATCCTGCAAAAATAAAATAGCAATTAACAGAAAAACTCCCGCCGCTAGGGTTGAAAGTCTTCCTCGTCCGCCAGATTGCACATTAATTACCGATTGTCCAATCATGCCACACCCTGCCATACCTCCAAAGAAGGCAGTAACTATATTTGCAATGCCTTGACCTTTAGCTTCTTGATTTTTATCGCTGGGGGTGTCTGTGAGTTCATCTACTAGTGAAGCGGTTAAGAATGAAGCCAGCAAACCAACGATCGCTAAGGTCAAAGAATAGGGCAGGATAATTCTCAGTGTCTCTAGAGTTAAAGGTACTTGGGGCAGAGCAAAACTCGGTAGTGCAGTCGGTAACTCTCCCATATCCCCGACGGTGGGAACGTCTAGTTTGAGCGCGATCGCAGCTATTGTCATCACCGCCAGCGCTACTAAGGGAGAGGGAACTGCTTTGGTAAAACGCGGCAGAATGTAAATAATCCCCAAGGAAAGGAGAGTCAATATATATACTGTGGGCGGAACATTCGTCAGTTGGGGTAACTGAGCGAGGAAAATTAACACCGCCAGGGCATTAATATAACCAATCATTACTGCTCTAGGCACAAATCTCATTTGGCGACCGAGTTTTAGTACCCCAAACAAAATCTGAAAAACCCCAGTTAACAAGGTAGCGCCGAATAAATACTGCAAGCCATGATCTCTGACTAAATCAATCATCAACAGAGCCATTGCTCCTGTAGCGGCAGAGATTGATCCCGGTCTACCTCCTAAAAACGCTGTCATGACGGCGATAATAAATGAGGCATAAAGCCCAACTTTGGGATCTACTCCGGCAATGATGGAAAAGGCGATCGCTTCTGGAATCAATGCCAACCCCACCACAGTACCCGCCATAATGTCTCGCCGAGTATTAAAAAACCATTCTCGCCTCAAAATTGTTCCGTTCAAGTTTCCTCCTAGCGTCTCAATTAAAATAAAATTTTTAGTCAGTAATTCACATTTAAAATAGTCTAACTACCAATATAATTCTGTAATTAATAATTCGTAATACACAGCCGCAAGCCAAATACAATCTAGGTATTTGCAATCATTCCTTGCTCTGTCTGTGATAATTAAAAATTAAAAATTAGTAATTATTTCAGACTGATTAGAGAGTAATCCTCAATTAGGATAGGTAGCCTTGTTTCAAACTCTCGAATCATTTCTGAGCTAAGGTTGGGAATCCAAAATCAAAATTTGGTATCAATAAAATATGCACAAAGCTTTATATATGAACGGTTGATACAGACCATGATTGAAGAAGAATTCAGAAGTCAGAATGGGCTAAACCTTAGCTATCCGCTAACAGGAGTCAGAACAAGAAAGTGGGGGATTCAGACCCGCCACTAATTTTAGACCGCTAAATTAAGAATTTAGCGGGGGTGCAAAAACGCCGTTTATTCATTCGCCACTCGCACAGAATTCAATTGGAGAATTCTGACGACTGACGCCAATATTGCTGTTTGATAAACCAATCCACAGCCTGATGAATTCATCTGGTTTTGATACTGTAAGGCTCAAGCTGCACCCTAAGGTGGACAATCCCAACTATTTGAAGCTAGCGAAGAGATCGTTGGCTGCGACATGAACCTGAACCTGCTGATTATTGAATTAATGAAAGGGCTAATTGCGTAACGTCAGCATATCACAGAGTCTTTACAATTTGCAATAAAAGTATAGGCGTTGCTGAGTCGAAATATGAATTTTGATCGCGCACAGGCGCAGAGAGTAAGAGTTGATTTTTGAATTTCATATTCAAATTCAGCAACGCCGATTTTAGAATTGCTGAAAGATTATTGTTTTATGCACATAGTCATCAATGCATGATAAACTTTGATTCAGCCAATTATGTTTTAGCTAAAAATACTTGGTATCGCTTGATAGTGATTAGAGCTAAGTAAGATGAAGTTTATAGCCAGCAGCAGTGAAAGTAGTTTTCCACCTTAATATCTAAAGCTCTAAGGCGAAATACTTAACATTCCACCTACTTTTATACTGTTAATTAAAGACTGCGATCTTCTCTATGGAACACATTGAACTGTGAATAGTCTTTTTTTGTAGGTTCATAGCTACGATTTTGCATCCTTCACCTATAAAATAGGCGTTGCATATAATGAGGGATGAAATTTAGGTATTGAAATCTTAAAACCGTTATTCTCTCCGTGCCTCTGTCTTGAAAATAGGGACTGAGGATTGGGGAGCTGGTGACTGGAAACAAAGATGTTCATGCCGTCGTTGTGTGATTTATCACATGATTGTCTAGCTTGAAAAAGCGATCTGTTTTTTTATGCCTGAAACTTTTTTGGCAACACATTTCTCCTCAATGAGATTTCAACTAAATTCAAAAATTGCAATCACACAATTACTAGAACTACAATTATCAGATGGCTAAAAGACCTTTGTTTTTAAGAAATGTTTGGTACTATGCATTACCGAGTCAGCAACTCAAACCAGGACAAATACTGTCAAAAACTCTTTTAAACGAGCTAATAGTTTTTGGTCGCGATCGCTCAGGTAAAGTCTTTGCGAAGGTAAGTGAAACGGAAAGTTATGCAACACAAGAGGCGCAAGGAAATATTTGGATTTATATGTCAAGCGATCGCACTTCCTTAATACTAGATGAAATCCCACAAATCCCTGAGTTTGCCAATCAAAGCCACCAAGCTGTTGAATCCATTCGCTTTCCTTGTGATGTCGATCATGCTGTAGTAGGATTAATCGATCCTGCTCATATTGCTTTCGTTCACCAAGCGTGGTGGTGGCGTTCCCCTAAAACACTAAAGCAGGTAGTCAAAACCTTTGAACCATCTTTGTACGGCTTTACCATGCGAAAGCACCCACTAGAACAACAAACCTTGTTCTATCGCTTGATTGGACGCAATCCACAGATCGAAATTTCATTCCGTTTGCCGGGAATTCGTATTGAACGGGTGTCCACTGACAGACATATCGTTTGTAATTTAACAGCAATTACTCCCATTTCCGAAACTGAGACTGAGGAAACAACTATGTTTTACACAACTTTACCTTGGTTTCCTATTCTTAAACCTTTGTTGCTATGGTTTACGCGTAGTTTTCTCAATCAAGATCGAGAAATTTTGCTCAAACAACAAATGGGCTTAAAATATAATCCACCCTTAACTTTAGTTGGAGATGCCGATGCTCAAGCCCGTTGGTATTATAGATTGAAAGCGGAATTTGCTCGTTCTCAAATCCAAGGGCGTTCTTTCGTTAACCCAATTAAAGAAAAGATACTGCAATGGCGTAGTTAGAGGTTGTTTGAAAAGTTTTGGGCGAATATAATTCGCTACTACACAAGCTAAATTCGCCTACGAGAACTAACACGAAATTAGGTATTTAAAACCCACGTTTGCCTTTGGCGTTCCGAAGTAAAGGTGGGTAAAGTCTCGTGTAGCCACGATTTATAATCGCCAGGGCTGGTATGATTTTAGACTTTTTAAACATCCTCTAATTGGCTGGCTGTTTGTCGAAATTGCCACTGGAGTAATTCAGGTTTTAATTCAATGGCTGATAATTTAGATTCTTCAATTGATCGCATCTTTCACCTTACGCTTTTTCAAGAAATTGGACATAAATGGACGCTCAAAAAATAAGTAAAACAAGTAAGCAATCATTAGTGACAATGCTGTTCCCAATAAGTAGGATGCTGCTGCAAACATGTCTGGGGAAATTGGCAGATAAAACAGCAAGTAACGCACAAAAACCAAGACTGGGCCATGAGTCAGATATAGGCTGTAAGAAAAAGTACCAAGTGCGATCGCCCAAGGATGTTGTAATATCCGTAGCGTTAAAGATGGCTGTTTACCATCAATAATTGACTTGGTTAAGGAAATAAATAAACAAGCAAAGGCAAGGCCAGCAAAACTTTGATTAATCCATATATGCAATCCTAGTTGCCGCCATTCAGTGATAAAGGCAATACAAGTAAAAATGATAGCCAGCCATCCCCAGGGTAGAGAATTTCTCATAGCTACTAGCTTGGGTTTTTGGGAAAATCCAATATCTGCTGCGGCCATTCCTAAACAGAATATTCCCAACAGCCAAGGATTGGTTTGTTCGAGAAATCCATTGAACAAGTATATAGGTATTAAACCAATTACAAAAGCAATAATCGCAAGTATCAATAATCCAAAACGCCGCCATATAGGCAACAATAATAACGGAAACAAAAAGTACATTTGCCATTCTATTGGAATGCTCCACATAGGTGAATTGATAGTTATGTATGTAGTTTCGCTGAGATTGTGAACTAACAGCAGGTGAGATAAAACATCAATGCTAGAGAATTTGGGAGAAAATGAGCCAAAACCAGCTAATTCATTCCATTGAAAATTGGTATATTTCTCCAATATGAAAACAACTGCTCCTATTAGCAAACAAATGAGTAAAGCTATGTAATAAGGGGGTAGAATTCGCCGCGATCGCCTCTTGATATAATTAATCAAACTTCCCGGTAAATGACCGTTTTCAGAACGGGCTACTGGCAGCATTAAAACATAGCCAGAAAGTACAATAAAACTAATGACACTAAATGCCCCATATTTCATAGCCCTAACAAAAAGGAACCAATGGATAGGCAATTGATCTCCGATTCCTGGTTCAACGTGAACAAGTACAACATACAAAGATGCCAATCCACGTAAGCCATCCAAATAAGGAAGATGGAGTCTTTTTTCAGAAGATTTTTCTGTAATTTTAGTCATTCGGTACACGTAATAAACATTTCAAAAACCCAAGACAAGCTCTCAAATTAGAGGCTATTCAACACAGGTATTATTTAATTGTTAGACATAGCTATAGTAGAAATGCTGTATTTTTTGACAATCAAATTTTGCAATTACAGCAGTTTGCAAGTGTCTGAATTGCGCTGTACTAGCTCAAAACTAGTGGTCTATGTCATTAGTTTTGATGGGTTTTTAGTAAGCACAAAGCGTGCTTAAAAATCAAGGACTAAAGTCCTAACTACAAACTTATTGACCCCTCATAACTAATGGGACAGAGTACTAGAGAAAATGCTTTTTGATATTCGGAACTCAATGAATACTGAAGCTTAATGCTTTACCACAACATCAAACACCTAACTCTCGATGTGTATTAGTTAGCAATTTGACAAGCTACTATAATTCAGATATTCATTCATCAAATATCAAAATGCTTATTGTAATTCACTTAACATCTGTTTATGTTCCAATTCAGAATCAAATTTACTCGCTGTTATCAAGATGTAATTGTCAAATTCCTCATCCAATTTCCAAGCAAGTACAAGCACATTCAATTAAGGGGGAGTATCTCCAACTTCAGCCATCACATTGAAGTTAACCATCGGAGCAAACAAATAAATACTTCCCCGACTACTATAACGGCTTCCTTGCAGCCAGTTTTTAGAGTCTGCTGCTGTTATCATCATTAAGTACACAGAGAATTTACATATTTACTAAAGCACCCCAAAGGCTGACATAAATAGTGCGCTTCCACCATCCTAGAAGAGAGTTATCAAATTATTGTTAAGAAACAGTAAAGTTTAGAGAGAAAATATCAAGATTTCAAAATTAACATCCAGCTAACGGTAGGAATTATGGTATATTTCTCTCTGTATACTAACTGAAATCCGTTGTAATTTTTTCAACAGTATTTTCCGGATTTAAGACATTAATGGTACTGGAGAATTTAATTATCGGTGGGAATTTTAATTAAAAACTCTGTTCCTTCTCCTGGTTTGGACAAACATTTAATTTCACCATGATGTTTTTCAACTACAATTTGGTAGCTAATAGACAATCCTAAGCCTGTACCTTTCCCTGGTTCTTTTGTAGTGAAGAAGGGGTCAAAAATATGCGATCGCACTTCCTCTGGCATACCCAGACCATTATCAGCTATTCTAATTAAAACTTGATTATTCACTATTTGGGTACTAATCCAAATCGTTAAGGGAATTTTTGGGCGTTTTTCTCCTAATTCTAAATATTTTTGCTGGATAGTTTTGAATTTGTCCTCTAACGCATCAACGCTGTTACTGAGAAGATTCATAAAAACCTGATTTAATTGTGCCGGATAGCATTCGAGTAAAGGTAATGTGGTATATTCTTTAATGATCTCAATAGCTGGGCGATCGCTATTAATTTTCAGCCGATGCCCTAAAATCAGTAAAGTACTATTTAATCCTTCATGAACGTCTATTGCTCTCAATTCTGCCTCATCTGTACGAGAGAAGTTTCGCAGTGATAGCACAATTTCATGAATTCTTTCTGCTCCTATCTGCATGGAGTCAACTGTTTTCGGTAAATCTTCGATAATAAAGTCCAAATCAGTCTTTTCAATTTTCTTTTCCACATCTGGAATTTGACGAGAAACTTTCACTACGTCCAGAAGTTCTTGAGTATATTCTTTTAAATGTACAAGATTGCCAAAAATAAAATTAATTGGGTTATTAATTTCGTGAGCAACTCCAGCTAGCAGTTGTCCCAAACCTGCCATTTTCTCACCCTGAATCAATCGGCTTTGAGTTTGTTTTAATTCTTGCAAGGCTTGAGTAAGTTCTGAAGTTTGACGTTTAGTTTGTTCGAGCAATTCTGCTTGTTGAATCGCAATTCCTAATTGTACTCCCACTTGAGCCAGCAGATTAATTTCCTCTTCTTTCCAATAACGCGGTTGGGAATTTTGATAAGCGACTAACAAACCCCACAATTTTTCGCCTTGACGAATGGGAACGAAAGTTTCGTTGCGCGGAAGTTCATTATCATCATCTGTATCTTCAAAAGTTTCTATAATCAATGGTTGAGTTGGTATCACTGGTTTCCAACCATCTTTAAAGGAATCTGCGACAAATTTACCACTCCAATCTGAGTTAAAGCGGTAAATTGCAACTCGCTCGACTTCGAGTAGTTCTCGCACAGCTTGGGTAGTAGTTTTAAAAATAGTTTGAATATCGAGAGATTGACGTATTTTATCAATAGTAGCAGCCAACAATTCTTGTCGTTCCATAGCTTTTTCGCGTTCGTTAGCTTCTGCTAATTGGACAGCTTGCATTTGAACTTGTTTTAAATATGAATCTTGTTTTAATGCTACTCCTAACTGTTCGGCAATTTGAGTGGCAAATTCAATTTCCGATGGTTGCCATTGACGAGGAGCGTTACATTGGTGAATACATAGCAATCCCCAAAGTTCGCCTTTTTTCAAAAGTGGAGCGACCATATTGGCACGCACTTGAAATGTTTCTAAAATTTGCACATAACAACCTTGAAAATTGCCTTGATAAATATCAGCGATCGCATTTACCCGACCTTGGGCATAAAGGGGTGCAAAATGTTCGCTAAAGCAGTGGTCATAAACTTTTTCTGCCATTGCTGAAGTCCAACCGATGGCTACATCTTCATAAACAAATTCTCCTTCCCAGTCATTTTGAGCATTAAAGCGAAAGACCCCCACTCGGTCGGCTTTCAGTAGTTGCCGCATTTCGGTAACAGAAGTTTGAAAAATCGTATCTAAATCTAAAGATTCACGAATTCGAGCAATCACACTAGCTAATATCTTTTGTTGTTCTGCTTGATATCGAGCTTCATGCAAAAGTTTATTATGTTGTAAAGCAACTCCTAAATTTTCTGCAATTTGGCTCACAAATTCAATTTCCGAAGGTTGCCAAGTTCGAGGATTATTGCATTGATGAACACACAATAATCCCCATAATTCACCTTGTTTCAACAAGGGAACCACCAGATTAGCCCGCACTTGAAATTTGCCCAGAATTGCTGCATGACATTCACTTAATCCCGCCTCGTAAATATCTGCTACTGCTTGCACACGACCTTGTTGATAATTAATGGTAAATTGTTCTCCAAAACAATGGTCGTACACTTTCGCTGCAATTACTGAGTCCCATCCAGTTACAACATCTTCGGAAATAAATTCTCCTTCCCAGTTTTTTTGAGGGTCAAAACGAAACACCGCCACTCTGTCTGTTTGTAGCATTTGCCGGACTTCGGTGACAGAAGTTTGAAAAATTGTATCTAAATCCAGCGACTTGCGAATGCGAGTAATCACGCTGGTTAAAGTTTTTTGTTGTTCTGCTTGATACTGAGCTTGGGCTAACAACTCGTGATGTCGCAGGATGACACCAATTTGTGTGCCAATTTTAGTTAGTGATTCGATTTCATAGGATTGCCATTCTCTAGATGAGGTATTTTGGTAAGCAGCAATCACTCCCCAAAGTTTATCTCCTTGGAGAATTGCGGCAGTTGCAAAGGCTTTGGCTTGAAATTGTTCCAACAAAGTGACGTGACAATCTGTTAATCCCGCTTGATAAATGTCATTGACTGTAAATGTCTGGTTTTGAAAGTAGCGTCCACCTTGAGTTTGTTGTAAATAAGTATCAGCGATCGCTCCTTGAATCCCAACTAAGGCAGCCCATCCTTCGGTAAATGATTCGGCCACAAAGCTACCACTCCAATCAGCATGGAAGCAAAAGATTGCAACTCGATCGGCTTGCAAGAGTTTGCGTATTTCTTCAGTTGTTGTTTTAAAGATGGTGTCAAGATCCAAAGGCGAACGGATTGTATCAACAAGCTGAGCAATTAGTTGGTCGCGTTGAGCTGCTTGAGCTAATTTTGTAGCTTGTAATTGGACTTCATGAAGATGCTTAACTTGTTGAATGGCAACTGTTAAATGGTCAGCAATTTGACGAATAAATTCAATTTCTGATTCCTTCCAATTACGAGCCTCACTACACTGATGAATGCAAAGTAATCCCCACAGTTTCTTCTCCTGTAATAGAGGGACAATGAGGTTGGCACGAATTTGAAATTGATCCAAAATTTTTGCATGACAATCACTCAGTCCGGCTGCGGAAATGTCAGCAAGCGCTTGCACTTTTCCCTGTTGATAACTAGCAGCAAATTGTTCTCCAAAGCAGTGGTCATGGACTTTTACTGCCATTGCTGAACTCCAACCGGGTGCAACATCCTCGGAAATAAATTCTCCTTCCCAGTCTTTTTGAGGATCGAATTGGAAGACTCCTACTCGGTCAGCATTGAGCAACTGACGCACTTCTGTAACCGTAGTTTGAAAAATCGTCTTTAACTCAAGAGACTCCCGAATTCGCACAATCACACTCGCCAGAGCCTTTTGTTTCTCTAGTTGTTCTTGAAGTTGAGCGCTTGACAATAGAAGTTGATTTTCAGTGAAAGTTGAATTGAGTTCCATTGCTATTGATTTGAGGGATTGTTCTACAAAAATTTTTGATGCTAAACTTTGTCCGTTTGAACAGCGTCAAGCTTGTGAGCATGACAAACTTCTGATTGAAGTATCCAATTCTTGTCAAGAAGATGGTTATTGTTATAGTTCCCCTTTCTTGACCTATCTTCACAACTTGTTAACAATCAGTTATCAGAGTCCTTTGTAAAGACAAACGACAAATGATAGCCCTCACTAGTGAGAGTGCAATTTAAATGGGTAAAGCTTAGCTTAAATTGTTGATTTTTCGCTAATTTTTGTATAGCTGGGCATAGAATTTTAGCGTTTTTAAACACACACAGAAATATGTAGACGGGCACTGGTTGATGAAATGTTCTTGTCGCCCCCTCAACGCTTTGGGTCTACACACTTGACTAATTGCCGTTAAACTAATGACTGACTTATCAAAATTAGCCTGACAGAGCCTAAAATTTAGGTTAAATGTTTTCAAGTATGCACTCTGCAAGAGTATTCAGGTATTCTTCGTGACACAACAAGACCAAAAACCCTCTCGTTCTTTCGCTGGAATTGCTGGCATTGTTGCCATTGCCACATTAATTAGTAAAATCTTTGGTTTGATTCGCCAGCAAGCGATCGCTGCTGCTTTTGGTGTTGGTGCAGCTGCCACTGCCTATAGTTACGCTTATATTATCCCTGGCTTTCTATTGATATTACTCGGTGGTGTCAATGGGCCATTACACAGTGCGATCGTCAGTGTTTTAGCCAAGCGTAAGCAACAAGAAGCTGCTCCCCTAGTGGAAGCAGTGACAACATTGGTGGGTGGATTACTGTTAGTGGTGACAGTTGCTCAAATTTTCTTGGCAGATGAAATTGTTGATTTAGTCGGTCATGGCTTAGATCCCACAACCAGAGCGATCGCTATCCAACAAATCCGAATTATGGCACCGATGGCTTTATTTTCGGGATTAATTGGTATTGGCTTTGGTACTCTCAATGCCGCTAATCAATATTGGTTGCTCTCCATTAGTCCTCTGTTATCCAGCATTACAGTTGTCATCGGCATTGCTTTCATGGCTATGCAACTCGGCAAGGATATAACCAAGCCAGAATACGCTTTTATCGGTGGTATGGTGTTAGCTTGGGGAACCTTGGCAGGGGCAATTCTCCAGTGGTTGGTGCAGCTAGTTGTCCAGTGGCGATTAGGACTAGGTACATTACGGCTACGGTTTGATTTTAAATCCCCGGCTGTCCAAGAAGTCATAAAAATCATGACTCCAGCAACAATTTCCTCAGGGATGATGCCAATCAACTTTGCCACCGTGCTTTACTTCGCCAGTCCCATCCCCGGTGCTGCTGCGGGTTTTAACTATGCTAATTTGCTAGTGCAAACTCCCTTAGGAATTATTTCTAACATCATTTTGTTGCCCTTATTACCAATATTTGCCAAACTTGCGGCCCCAGAACATTGGGATGACCTAAAATTACGTATTCGTCAAGGACTACTGCTCAGTGCTGTCACCATGCTACCTCTGGGAGCGCTGATGGTGTCACTATCAGTACCTATTGTCCAGGTGGTTTACGAACGCGGTGCTTTTAAGGGGGATGCAACACGGTTAGTTTCTCAGTTGCTAATTGTTTACGGCATTGGGATGTTTGTTTATTTGGGGCGTGATGTCTTGGTGCGGGTGTTTTATGCTTTGGGCGATGGACAGACACCGTTTCGCATCAGTACTTTTAATATTTTTCTCAATGCTGCACTCGATTGGATTTTGGTTGGCCCTTTTGGCGCACCCGGTTTGGTATTAGCAACAGTGGGTGTAAATTGCAGTTCTTTATTGATGCTGTTATGGTTGCTCGATCGCAAAATTAATGGTTTACCTTGGCGTGAGTGGAGTGTGCCAATTCTCGGTTTAACTGCCGGAAGTGTGGTAGCTGGGGTAGCCAGCTATGGAACTTTAGTTACTTCCCAACAATTTTTAGGTAAAACAGGTTTAGCGATTATGCTTTTGCAGTTGTGCGTATCTAGCTGCGTGGGAATTGCGGTGTTTGCCGCGATCGCTTCATGGATGAAAATACCAGAGGTGAATACTTTTGTGGAGCGTCTGCGTCTGCGCTTTGGGAAAAAAAATAGAGCTGCACAGGTAACACAAAATCGAACCGCAGAGGACGCCGAGGACACGGAGAAATAAGAGTTGCCCAGAGTAGGGGCGCAAGGCCTTGCGCCCCGACGACAGATGTGGTTCAAATGAAAATTGCTGTAAATCGCAAATTATCTCACCCTACTGGGTGAAAAACAATTCAACCACCAAGGTGAACCGAGTGTGGGAGGTTACATTTTGTAAAAAAAGAGATTCTGGTACTAGAGAACATTGATATTACCTAACTCTAGTGAGAAGAATTCTATGAAACTGACAAAATTAGCTGCCTCTTTCCTTGCTGTTGGTTCTATTATCCTTTCAGGTGGTATTGCTTCTGCTCAAACAGCGGGTACCAACGGTAATTACATCGGTGCTGGGATTGCGGCTGGTGCAACCAGTGGTGGACAAGGAAACGATGACGCACAACTTGGTGGGAATGTTCAAGGACGTTACGCCGTTCCCAATGCACCTGTTTCACTACGGGGTTCTGTGCTGTATGGTGGTGATGCGGCTGCCATTATGCCCATAGTTACTTACGATGCGCCCATCGCCAGAAACACTAACGTTTACTTTGGTGGTGGTTATTCTTTTGTAACTGACGAAGGTCAAAACAGCCCATTAGGCAATCGCAATGCACCTGTAGTCACCCTTGGTGTGGAATCAGAAGTTGCCAACAACGTCATCGCCTATGGTGATACAAAATGGGGCATTGACGCTTATAGAAACAGTGATGCTGATGCTGTGAGCTTCCAAGCCGGATTGGGTTATCGCTTCTAATAATTGCAACTGCTCAAAGCAATGATATCTGACAGCTGCGATCGCAATTTCTTCTCTCATATCTGAGTGCAAAACTCAGATATGAGCCAATACGCTTGGGTTAAGGTCAAAACTCTTTGTAAAAGTCAATTTTTTAACGTAGACGCGCAGCGGCTTGCCGCAGGCTACCGCCTTCGCGTAGCGTCTCGTAGAGAAGGACGCCAAGGACGCAAAGAGAAGAAAGAAGTGCTTAACTGAACTGTATTGAGATATGAGTCTTTTTATCAATCATTTTTATTTATGATTTTGAAAATAAATGGTATTGGCTACTATTGATAGTTTCTCTTAGAGTGAAATTAGCAATTTTAAATGCTTGTATCACAAATTACTTATGGACAAGATTAATCCCATACCAGAAATGGTTGGTGAAACAACAGACGTGGAAACTTGGCTGATTCGGGGAGGGCTAAGATTTTCAGACTTAGGTAAAGATGCCACCAGCAGAGGAATTCATCAGCAATGGCGAGAGTACCAAGCCGCAGTCCAAAGATGTTGTGCAGTCCTACACCAACCACCATCACGGGTTCAATTGGGCGGCGATTATGCCAAGCTGAGAATACCTTGTGGTTTAGAGAAGGGAGTGGGGGAGATGGGGAGATGAGGGGGATGAGGGGGATGAGGGAGTGTGGGGAGATGGGGAGATGGGGAGATGGGGGGATGAGGAAGAATAATAATCGTTTGCTTGCTTCCTTTACTCCCCTACCTCCCCACCTCCCTACCTTCCCCCCCCCCCACCCCCCCCTCCTCCCCACCCTCCCCCCCCTCCCCCACCCCCCACACTTCCCCCACTTCCAATGCCCCACCTAGTTTATTTTTTTATATAGTTGGGTTTGCTAACGTCGCCCCTTTTCCCCACCCCCCACCCACTTTTTTTTTTTTTCAATTTTGGTTTGATAATGTCGCCATTTTTCCTGCTGACGCGCTCTTTTTTCATCGGTTAGGCTATCAAAACAATGGGCACAGGAGATACCTTGTTCATATTTGGAAGATAATTTGTCTTCTTCAGAAATGGGATGTCCACAACACAGGCATAATTCATAACTTCCTGACTCCAACCCATGACTGACGGCTACCCGTTCATCGAAAACAAAACATTCCCCTTGCCATAAACTTTCTTGGGCTGGAATTTCCTCTAAATATTTGAGAATGCCGCCTTTGAGATGATAAACTTCTGCAAAGCCTTGGGCAAGCATAAAGGATGAGGCTTTTTCACAGCGAATGCCACCTGTACAGAACAAAGCAACTTTTTTGTGTTTTGTTGGGTTGAGGTGTTGACGCACATAATCAGGGAATTCGCGGAATGAACCAGTTTGCGGATTTTCTGCTCCTTGAAAACTACCGATATTCACTTCATAATCATTGCGGGTGTCAATCACAGTTACTTCTGGGTCAGAAATTAAATCATTCCATTCCTGGGGAGTGACATAAGTGCCCACTTTTTCATTTGGGTCGATTTCTGGCAACCCTAAAGTGACAATTTCTTGTTTCAAACGCACCTTCATCCGTTCAAAAGGTGGAGTTTGGGTATAAGATTCTTTGTGTTCTAGGTCAGCTAGACGAGGGTCAGAACGCACAAACCAGAGAACAGAATCGATCGCCTGACGGGAGCCTGCTATTGTACCGTTAATTCCTTCTTCTGCCAGCAAAATTGTTCCCTTGACATCTTGCTCTTGACAGTAAGACAGCAGAGGTTCTCGTTTTTCGGCAAAATCTGGCAACTTGACGAATTTATACAGTGTTGCGACGACCTGGATATTTTCTGGCTTCATCCCTTTAGTAATTGCACAATATAAGTTACAATAACAACGGCAAACAAAGTTACCTTGCTATTTTAATTTTACGGGGGTTTAGCTCAGTTGGTAGAGCGCCTGCTTTGCAAGCAGGATGTCAGCGGTTCGAGTCCGCTAACCTCCATAGTTACCCCAGAGTCAAGCATGGTTTATATACAACTTCCACTGGTAAAACAATTAATGCTAATACCAATGGAAGCCTGAATATAGTTACAAATGTAGATGTCTAAAATCCAAAATTCAATTACCCATCAGACGATGGCTGATTTATCTGGTAGATGTAGTAGGTCGCCATTGGAATAACCGTGGCGGCAATTAACAATCCTACTACCCAAGCTGTAGCACTACCTTGGACAGCTTTTGTTTCTTCTGCGTTTTTGAAGGTACCTTCTACCTGGATATCATCAGCAATTTCGGGTGGGCCTGGATCGGGTTTGCCTGAAAGGACGGCGACGAGGCGATCGCTAGTATCAATAAATCCTTGGTTATATTTGTTGCCTTTACGTAACGGTGTACTTAGGGTTTCGTTGGCTACACTCTCAGCAATAGAGTCTGTGAGCAAAGACTTGACGCGATCGCCAGTCATAATAGCGGTATCGTTGGTCACTGTGTCAATAACCAATAAAGTTTGATTAGCTTGGGCTTCTTTTGTGGGAAACCATTTTTCAAACAATTCTTTAGTAAAGCTTTGTGCTGTTTCACCGTAGTCAAAGTGGCGAATGGTAACGATTCTAACTTCATTGCCAGTTTGTTTTGCCAAGTCCTCGAAAGCACTGCTAATCTTACCTTCATTCAGACGACTGATAACTTCACCTTGATCCAAAACCCAGGTGTCATTCCCTGGTGTGAGGTTGGGTATTTGATACACACCAGTGGCTAAAGCAGGTGCGCTAAACAGCGACGCTGCGAAAATAATCGTCACTAATGGTAGAATTAGCCGGACGAAATGTTTTTTATTGCTAAATAATTGTTTGAGGAGCTGTTTCATCGTATTAACTCTAAGACGGCCTTGCACCAAAAATACTATAGAACCGCTGTAAAAATCATCCGGTTCTCAGTTTTCTCTAGCAGCAAGTTTCTGCTGCTATCGGCAGATATATACTTTACAGGATTTTTTATTGAACAAATTTTTTCTAAGTGGGACTACAAGTATTAAGCTTGACACTAGCATACGTGCCAGTTACAAGAAATACCGCCCTTGTGGGAATTAACCCAAATGCTGAGGGCGGAATTTGCAAACCATCTAGAAATGATATCGTATTATAGATATTTTTGGTAGAATCAACGAGATTTTTTGATATCTGCAAGTAGTTTTCGCTGCTACACCGATTAAGGTTAAGGAGCGATAGATGCATTTTTTGAGATTTTGAACTGCAAAAATAATTTTGGCGTTGCTATTTGATGGTTTTGTCGAATCGGCATCTTGCTAATTATTGTATTTTCCGGATGCCCACCCTACAAGAATTATCCCTTGATTGAGCAACGCCTAATTTTTCAGGACTTACGCAAAAATAGCTAACTTCGCTTAATTTATCGTAGACGCTTTGCGGCTTGCCGTAGGCTACCGCCTTCGCGCTTCGCGTCTCGTAGAGAAGACGCCAAGAACGCCAAGAGTTCGTAGAGTTTGCGTAAGTCCTATTTTTTTGTAAATTGTCTAAGTGAAATTTGTATCAATCTAAACAAATAGATGAATATAATTGTTACTAACGATGACGGTATAGACGCTCCTGGTATCCGAGCGCTAGTCAAAGCTCTAAACGGTAAAAATGCGATTATTGCGGCTCCTGTGGATCATCAGTCTGGCTGTGGACACCAAGTCACCACCACTCGTGCCATCAACTTGCAACAACGTTCTGAAACCGAGTATGCGATCGCCGGCACCCCCGCTGATTGTGTAAGAATTGCATTAACACAAATCGCCACAGATGTCAATTTTGTACTTTCAGGTATCAACGCTGGCGGTAACTTAGGAGTCGATGTTTACATTTCTGGTACTGTTGCTGCTGTGCGAGAAGCCGCAATGCACGGTATTCCGGGAATTGCCATTTCTCACTATCGTAAAGCAAAGCAAAATTTTGATTGGGATCTGGCTGCTAAATTCACAGCTGAAGTTTTAGCGGATTTACTCAAGCGTCCCCTGGAACCGGGATGTTTTTGGAATGTAAACTTGCCACATCTGCAACCAGGAGAACCAGATCCGAAGGTGGTGTTTTGCCAACCTTGTATCAAACCTTTGCCAGTGAATTATCGCATTGAGGGTAATGATTTTTATTATGTTGGAGAGTATGGCAAACGCGATCGCACTCCTGGTAGCGATGTGGATGTATGTTTTTCCGGCAATATTGCCGTAACTCAGTTAAAAGTTTGAGATCGGGCAAAAGGCAAAAGCAAAAGTAGGGATATTGACTTAATATTTCTTTTTGCTTTTATCTTTTTAATCAGTATCTCCTTTAATTAAATACATAAATCTATCTAAAGTTTGTGTCAGATCGTTGAGTTTTTGCAGGGAATTTTGCTGAGATTCGGCAAGAGTTTGTACTGCGTCACATAAAGCAACAATTTGATAGCCTTGTTGCTGCACCTGCTGTCCTTGTGCTTCGAGTTGTGTGCTGACAGTCTCCAATCTTTCTGCAAGACGTTCAATTGTTTCAGTCGTAGATAGTACTGCTTCTCCGATTTGTTCCACAATAGATTCCAAACGATTTATTTTTACTTCAACTCCTGTTAAAATCATTTCTTTACCACCCTATTTTTGAGAGAGCATCTTAGTCAAATTCCTATTTTCAATTGGAATAATTAATTTCAGTACAAACATTAGATAACAACATCATTCCGATACTATGTGTGATTTTGTTGTTTGATGCATCTATCCAATGTTATGTTTAACTTAATATAAAGAGTCCCTTGCCTGTACGAGTAATTCTCCGAATCAAATCGGATTGTTATTCTTGTAGAAACAGGCGGTGGGGACACATAGCTAACTGTGTGTCCCTACTAATGACTGTATTTTATTGAACTAAAATATTTAACTTAGATCGTCGAATTGCTCAAAAATACGATGGCGATCGCACATAAACAAAAGCCGACAATACTAATTTTACGGGGTACAATTCGGTTGATTTCCCCCATACCCATCGCCCTACCAATTTCTCTAACGCTCATGGCAACTGCAAACTGAGTTAAGATCATACCTAGTATATATGTAATAGACGGTATTATTGCTGCCTCAGTAATCAATTGTCCGTGAATGTAACCCTGAAAGAAACCAACACTAATACCCATCAAAGCAAGTAATACAAAGTTTACTTGATTTGCGTTTATGAGCATTGTGCCTAAGAAAATAGTAGAAATACTTATGGCTATTTCTATGGCGGGTAAATTTATCTGGAATAAATGAATTATAGTCCCCAAAATTACTGCTAAGGCAAAATATCCAACTATCAAAGTGCCACGCATAAATATAGCTGATAATAAGCCAATAGCAACAATACCAACTAAACATTTTGAGTTAATGACTGGATCTGCTATTCCCCAGATAAAGCCTTCCCAGGAGTTAGAGATGGCGTGAGTCGCTGGTGTTCCACTCCATGAACTCAGCAAGCTAATTAATATGAGAGCTGCGATCGCTGCAATATGGCGATCGACTACCTTCAAGGTATAAAATTCCGGTGTAGCACGGAATTCTGATAATTTAGTTTTGAACATAGCTATATGGAAAATTAGGTTTTTCGGTAATTTATACTACCCACCTACTTTCCAAAACTAACGTGATAATAACGATAAATCATCTTAACTTTATAAAGTTATGTAAAGTCTCAGTAGTGGTTACAGTATGTCAGAGATAAATGTATTAATAATTACTGAGAGTGTATTGAAGAGGCGATCGCTAATCAATCATCGTTCCAACGACTGCTGACCTTTGACTTGTGCTGTACGATGGAAGTGTGAGATTTTAATAGCTTGAAGCGAAATATTGCGCCCATGTCCTATCCTACTCTCGACGAAGAAGAAATTGCCCGACGTGGCAAAGAGGTTTACGAAACCGAAATCCGCGCCCAAGTCGAAACAGCAGAAAACATTGGAAAAATCATTTCAATTGATATTGAATCAGGTGATTATGAGATTAATGAAGATCTGCTCATAACCTGTCGTCGTTTGCAGATGCGGCACAGTAATCCAATTCTCTGGACAGAAAGGATTGGGTTTAACGCGGTTTATGCAGTCGGGGGAACGTTGACAAGGACTGCATCGTGATAAATGGCTTTGTCGTTGGGCTTCAAGCTAGAGTTAATATTGTTCTTTGCCTTCCGGGGCGACCGGATGTAGAAATAGAGTGTGTCGTCGATACAGGGTTTGAAGGGACTTTAACCTTGCCTGTTGATGTTGTTGATGCTCTCGATTTACCGTATATCACTCGCATCAGAGCTAATCTCGCTGATGACTCCAATGTAATGACGCGAATTCACCTTGCAACAATAATTTGGCATGGAATCGAGCGTGAGGTTGTGGTGCTGGCGATGGGTCGTCGTCCACTGCTTGAAACTGCACTAATCGAAGATTATCACCTCAGTGTAGATTTCTATGAAGGTGGTTCAGTTGTGATTGATGAGATTTTGTAAGTTCAAGCATATCGATGGCGGCGCGGTATAACAACTGTTATATATATTCTTGCAAGAGGTCTATTGTAAATTTTATTTTTTATAACTCACTCCATAAACCATATCAAAAAAGCTTTTTCTAGATTTTTCCGACGATGTTATCAACCACATTTTGAATTATTTGGGCATCTGTTTCACTTAAACTTTCCAACTCAATTCTGTTGCTTTCTTGTGGAGTAGTAGAATTACTACTATATATGCGACGACTCAAACCTACAGGACTATTTCCATAAAAGGTTGTATAGAATACACATGCTGCTACATAGGAACCAATAGGATTAGGATGACTTTGATCGGAACTATAAAGGTTTAATTTTGGATTTGCTTGTTGAATTTTTTGCCAAACAATTCCCACAGGTGCAACTTTAGCATTGAGTTGTTTAGCAATGTTAGTGTAGGAATCAGTCAATATTTGTTGCGTTTCTGGTTGATTTTGCCTCGCCCAAGTTAGGTAAAATACTGTTTGAGAATTAACTCGCTTAATCTCGGCATCAAACAGACTGGCATACTTATACATTTCCTGAGGATTAGTAATGGGTAAAGTACTCTGTTCTTGCAGTACTACATAATCCCAACTTTTTGCTTTTAAAACCTTGAGTGCTTCACCACGTTTCCAGTGATTTTTAAGTGTAGCTCCACCCACCACAACCATTTCAGTTTCCAAGGTTTTGGTTTCTTTTGCCGATTCAGCCAACTGTTTTGTTAACCAAGGTAGGTCATTAACATAAGTATAACTGTTGCCAATAAATAAAACTCTGATTTCCTGTTGCTCTGATATTGGCAGAAAATTTACTTTAACTTCCCTTTTGAGTGTCGTAAACAAAACAATCATCAAAAAGAGGAATAAACATGTGTACACTATCTTTGTGTCGAGCATCATCCCTGAAACTTTTACTGCATCACTGAAATTATCTGACGTGCTTTTTGACGAAATAGTTCTGAATTTTTATCGGTTACCGTAAAACCAAGAAATACTAAGATTTTCTGTATATAAAGTGCAAGTTTTACCTAAACTAAAACTTTTCTTAACTGAATTATATTCCAAAGAAAACTAATCTAGAAAATACCTGGATTCGAGGGGAAAATGAAATTCATTAAATTACTAATGCTGAGTATTGCTCTGATTTTTTTTGTATGGATTAGTCCACTGCAAGCTAGTGCTTTAGCTTTAGTTGCGGAACCTCAAACAATATCTGTGAATTTTTCACAGAATGTATTGACTGTTGCAACAATTATATTGCCTCAATTATCCAAATTCGCTTTAGTTGACGAACTAGCTAATGAATATACGCCTAGCAAAGTCTTGAGCTACGATCGCGCAAGAGATGAAATGTTTGGTATTATTGACAACCAAGCAGGTACTGTCACAGATATTTATGCTAGTTATCCAATTCGTTTAACCGGCAGGGGCGATCCTAGTCAGGAAGCTGGCAAATTAAAAGTAAATACCGAACATGTTTGGCCACAAAGTAAAGGAGCTAATAAGGGTAATGCCCAAAGCGATCTTCACCATTTGTTTCCCTCACGAGAAGATATTAATAGTGAGCGAGGTAGTAAACCCTTCGACGATATACCCGATACAAGTACTAAGAAATGGTATCGAAATAATACTGTTCAATCTACAATTCCTAGTAGTGGAATTGATGAATTTAGCGAATCAGCATCTACTAAATTTGAGCCTAGAGAAAAAGTAAAAGGGGATATAGCTAGGGCAATGTTTTATTTTTACACTATCTATCGGAATCAAGCTGATAGGGAAGATCCAAATTACTTTGATAATCAGCGTCAGACTTTGTGTAAATGGAATCAGCAAGACCCTCCTGATAATGCTGAAATAGAACGTAATCAGGCGATCGCTAAATTTCAAGGAAATGACAATCCATTTGTCCTAGATATTACATTAGCAGAACGCGCATACTGTAATACTTAATTCGGAATTCTTCTTCAATGCAGTAATTCCTCAACTTGATGCTGGCTCCACAAACTTCTGTAAAGACCCTGTTGTTGTAAAAGTTCCAAGTGATTTCCTATCTGCACGATTTTTCCCTTTTCCATAACAAAAATTCGGTCGGCAGCAGCAGCAGCAGATAATTGATGAGTAATAAAAATTACTGTCTTTTTATGCGTACCGCCCGACAGATTTTTGAGAATTTGTGTAGCTGTTTGATTATCTACACTGGAGAGGGCATCATCCAAAATTAATACTGGTGCATCGACTAGCATAGCTCTAGCTAGGGCAGTACGTTGCCGCTGACCGCCAGAAAGAGTAATTCCGCGTTCCCCAACGATAGTTTCGTATTGCTGGGGAAAATTATTAATTTCTGCATGAATTTGAGCAAGTTTGGCTACCAATTCTACCCTTTCTTGTTCGCTAACTGGGTCACCGTAGCGGATATTATTTTTAATTGTGCTGCTAAAAAGAAAACTATCTTGGGGAACGTAAGCGATCGCACTTCGTAAATCTCCCAAGGCTATCTTAGTAATATCTAGCCCGTCTAAAAACAATTGCTCTGATTCAATATCCAACAAACGCGGCAAAGCATTGGCCAAGGTAGATTTTCCCGAACCAATTGCCCCAACAATTGCCACGGTTTCCCCCGGAGCAATGGTAAAGTTAATATTTTCCAATGCTGGAGTAGTGGAACCAGGATAAGTGTAACTGAGATTTTTCGCCGTCAGTTCTCCTTGGAGTTCAGCCATTGGTAAATGTACTGCATCGGCTGTGTCTTGAATTTTCGGTGTAACACTGAGAATAGATTCCAGCCTATCGATACTAACTTCACCTCGTTGGTAGGTGCTAATTGTAAATCCTAAAAGTGTAGTGGGGAAAACTAAACGCTCTACATAAATTAAGAGTGCTAAAAAGTCCCCTACTTGAAGTGCCCCAGAAGACATCCGCGCCGCCCCTAGCCAAATAATTACCAGGGAACTGACGTTAGCTAGACCGCCAATTAAAGGAAAAAGTGTATTTCGGCTTTTTGCCAGTTCCAAATTAGCGGCCAATAGTTGCTGATTTTTCTTGGCAAAAGCTCGACGTTCGTTGGCTTCTTGGGCATAGATTTTAATCAAAGCAATACCACTGATATCTTCTTGGATGAGTTCGCTGATGTCAGAGAGTTGCTCTTGGACTTCTGCTTGTTGTTTGCGTAAGCGATCGCTAAACAAACTCACCAACAAAAACATAAAAGGGTACACTGCCAAAGAGGCTAGTGTGAGATCCACACTAATCTTCAGCATTACTGGCAGTGTCAAAGCATAGGCAAAAACTGTATTTGCCAAACTCAAAACGGCAAAACCTAGCAACCGCTTGATATTGTCCACATCACTGGTAGCCCGACTAATCAAATCACCAGCAGTATTACTAGCAAAATAAGACGGTTCGAGCTTCAGTAAGTGTTCAAAAATCCGCTGTTTGAGGTCAAATTCTACCTGACGCCCTACCCCAAATAACCAAATGCGTGAAGCCATACGCATCAGCCACATTGCGGAACTGAGCAATACAATAATCACTACGTAATGTAGTATTTGATTCCAACTGAAGGTTGTTGATAGTTTGTCAACACCATCACGAATCAACCAAGGGATGTAAACGCCAAGGGCATTAACAGACAACAAAGCGAGAATGCCTAAAGAAGCTTCCCGCCAATGCGGTCGCAGGTAAGCACCAAGTTTAGCGAGTCTTCGAGATTTTGCCATTAAAGCAATTTTGCAACTTTAACATCCTAAATTAATCCAACCACTAGTACTGCTGCCCTTTGGGGAACGCAGTACTAGGGAGGGGGTTGCGGCCTTTTGAGTATTTCTTTTTTACTTTCTTACCGCTGAACACGCAAGAACCTGTAAATTTCAGCGAGATAACTTTCCCAGGTTCTCGTCGTCAATTGCAGGGTTTCCGCATTAGGTACAAAGTCTTCAAGTCGTAAACCGCGTGTGCGAATATCTTGAGGATTTCCTTGCAATAGATAGGGAGGCACTCTCAAATTATAAGAAAGAATGTTATTCCCCGTCACATCTGAAATGTTTGCTGGAGTGGTTTGTTGTCCTAATGCCACTAGTGTTTCAGATGTTGATACAGTACCTGCTCCTAAGGGCGCTCTATAAAGAAAATAAGCGACTGCTGGTGTACTTGCCAATAGCAAAATCGTTAGTGCCCAACCTAGTAAGTATCCTCCTGGCTTTTCTATGCCGCCTCCTTTGATTCTCTGAGCTGCAAAAATCATCATTAACACAGAGGCTCCCAGAGGCTTGAGTGGAAAAGACATCATCCTCCACAATGACGCCACAGCTGGTTCATTGGGGTTGAGAAACGATAGGGCTACGATTACCAACATAACAACTAAGATTAATCGCCCTACAAAAGTTCCTGAAGGATAAAATCGCTGGAACAGAGAATATACGATAGCGCCGATCAGCAGCCACAGCAGTACACGGCTTAGCAATAGAAACATAGATTAACTCTCAAATTTTCTGGTGCGGTGAGCCAGTGCGATGGTGAAGCAGTCCGCTTTAATTGGGGTTTTTGCGCCATTTCCTTGAAATCAGGCATTGCCCAGTCAAAGTTATGGCTTCCCAGAAGGAACTGCCGAAAGGTTTTCCCCGACATTAAGCAACCAGTGTATCTTGTAGAGGCAGTGTGTTGGGCGGAAAATACCGATCCAATGCACTATCTCTCCATAAGCGACTGGTGTCAACTGGCTAACCCGTAAGAGTTTAGCTCAAAGGTTTCGGGAAACGGATTTATTTGCTCGTCAAATTGTAATTGCACCATTTGACTTCAAATACCTCAAACCTCACACCGAAAGACTACCGTCGTAGTGATTTTAGTGCAATTTTTTGACACTGCGTCTATTATTTATAAATTTCCAGAAGAGTAATGTGGCACCAGTAAATTAAATTGATTGAGTAGTTGTCAACTGAAAAGGAAAAACTATGTTATCTGCAAAGCCTACAATCTTAGTCACAGGGGGAGCTGGGTATATTGGCTCCCATACGGTGCTTGCTCTTAAGCAAGCGGGTTATAACGTTATCATTCTTGATAATTTGGTGTATGGGCATCGTGACCTAGTAGAAAAGGTTTTACAAGTAGAACTGATAGTAGGCGATACAGGCGATCGCCCTCTACTCGATCGCTTATTCAAAACCCACGATATTGCCGCCGTGATGCACTTTTCTGCCTATGCCTACGTCGGAGAATCAGTCACCGATCCTGCCAAATATTACCGCAATAACGTCCTTGGGACTCTCACTTTGTTGGAAGCGATGTTGACGGCTTCTGTGAAGAAATTTGTCTTTTCTTCAACTTGCGCCACTTATGGTGTACCTGAATTTGTACCGATTCCCGAAACCCATCCCCAAAATCCGATTAATCCTTATGGGGCTACAAAACTGATGGTAGAGCGAATTCTGACTGATTTTGATGTGGCTTATAGTTTGAAATCAGTGCGTTTCCGCTATTTTAATGCTGCTGGTGCTAATCCCGATGGTTTACTGGGGGAGGATCACGAACCAGAAACCCATTTGATTCCCTTGGTATTGCTGACAGCCTTAGGCAAACGAGAATCTATTTCAATTTTCGGCACCGATTACCCCACCCCCGATGGTACTTGTATTCGTGATTATATTCATGTAAATGACTTAGCAGATGCTCATATTTTGGGATTGGAATATTTATTAAAAGGTGGCGATAGCGAAGTTTTTAATTTGGGCAATGGTAGCGGCTTTTCTGTCAAAGAAGTGATTGCAGCAGCCGAAGCGGTAACAGGAACTAGCATACCAGTCCAAGAACGCGATCGCCGTCCTGGCGATCCCCCAAATCTCATTGGTAGCGGCGAAAAAGCTAGAACAATCTTAGGCTGGAAACCTCAATACCCATCCATCAAAGATATAGTCGCTCATGCATGGCACTGGCATCAAAAGCGACATAAGTAGGGCTTGCTGAAAAAGTTCTTTGGTAAGGGCAGGGAATAGGGAATAGGGAATAGTTTTATCCCTATTTTTTTCAATTTATTGTCGTACTAGAAATTGTCAATGCAAGACTTTGACTAAACCTGATTATCAAGCCAACTTATTATCGGGCATTGGGCATGGGGCATTGGGCAAACAGCAAGTGTGGGAGGTGTGGGAGGTGGGGAGGTAGGGAGGTGGGGAGGTAGGGGAGTAAAGGAAGCAAGCAAACGATTATTATTCTTCCTCATCCCCCC
>JAVRBV020000055.1:0-14952 GCA_034531095.2 Nostoc sp. CreGUA01
TGAGATTGAAAAAATGACGCTTTGTATCTTGCGCTACGCGTCTCGATACAATTCTTTTTTTAAACTGAGCTTTTGACTCAGAACTAAAGTTTTTTCTTTTCTACACCCTACACCCCACACCCTACACCCTTCTTTGTAAAATTGGTTAGTTATGGCCGTATTCCTACAGACTTGGTTCATTTTAATACATGTGTATTATCGAATAATATAGAATATAATTTAAATTGGGGATAAAGTTTTTCCCTTTATGGCTAAAATTTAACATATATTGAAAACGAGTTTTGATAATCTTGATTAAAGATGAATTTGGAAAGCTTTCTCATGTTTATAAAAGGCAAAAAAGTTACAGCGATATCAAATTCAGCACTAAGCAAAGATATACAGTTGACTAATGCTGATTTTTCAGCTTCAAATCTAGTCAGGCTTCAAAGTCAATTATCTTTTTTCTCGCATTTAAATATAAATGGAGAAATTAGCGATCAAGCATTTGAAGCTCTAGTTCGTTATGCTTGCTCTATTTTTATTGAAAACGAGGTAGAAGGCAGAGTTCAAAATGCTCTTGAGCAGAAGTTTATAAATTTTTGGGAATCAAAGTTGTCCTCTGCTATTACTTGAAAGCATAGAAAAAGATAGTGAAAGAGCATATTTAGATGCACAAGAAGCAAGAAAATATAATTTAGCTGCTATTTTTATTTTTGTGGGTGTTTTCGTGTTTTTAACGGTTTTTCTCGTCAATAAAGATGTGGCTGTTTATCAAGATATTCTGAAAATACTTATCATATTTGGCGGCGGATTTGGCAGTGGCTTAGGCTTTAAAATATACTTAGACCGAAAAAAATAAATTTTGAACATAAAATTTCAAAAGCGTATTTAGAGTACTCCAAGAAAAAAATGCCCAATTGTCATTGCGTTCGCGTAGCGTCTCGTAGAGAGCGAAGCGAAGCAATCGCAAAGACTGGGATTGCTTCGCTTCGCTCGCAAAGACTGGTTTTGGATCATTTATTTTTTGGAACACTCTTATATAAAAAAGGTTAAAAAATTATTAATTATGATAAATATTTATTTAGAGAACACAAATTTGAAATTTATTAATAACTATGTCAGTCAAAGTTGGAGATATTGCTCCTAATTTCAGTTTACCTGCTCAAAACGGCTCAACAATTAGCCTGCAAGATTTTCGCGGCAAAAAAGCCGTTGTGCTATATTTTTATCCCAAAGACGACACACCCGGTTGTACAGCTGAATCCTGCGCCTTTCGGGATCAATATGAAGTTTTTAAAAGCGCTGGTGCTGAAGTTCTTGGCGTCAGTGGTGACTCTATCGAATCTCACCAGCGATTTGCAGCCAAATATAATTTACCTTTTACCCTATTGACCGACAAAGGCGACCAAGTACGCAAGCTATATGGCGCAACAGCCGCCTTTGGCTTGTTCCCTGGTCGCGTTACTTACGTCATTGATCAGCAAGGAGTTGTGCAATACGTATTTGATTCAATGTTTAACTTTAAAGGTCACGTTGAGGAAGCGCTAAAAACGCTGCAACAGGTTGTGAAATAGGGGAGTGGGGAGTGGGGAGTGAGGAGTTAGGAGTGAGGAGTTAGGAGTGAGGAGTTAGGAGTGAGGAGTTAGGAGTGAGGAGTTAGGAGTTAGGAGTGAGGAGTGAGGAGTTAGGAGTGATTTTCCCTCATCTCCCTCATCTCCCTCATCTCCCTCATCTCCCTCATCTCCCATGCCCCATGCCCCATGCCCCATGCCCTATTTAATATGCGACTTTTCCGCCATCACAACGTTCGCCTGGGCTGATTTGCCATTCTTACCGTTGGTATGACCGTTACCATTGCGGGGTTGAATTACGCCGTAACCGCCGTGGTTACGTTCGTAGATCACATTTATCTCTCCTGTTTCAGCATTGCGGAACATATAAAAGTCGTGTCCTACGAGTTGCAGTTGTTCTAAGGCTTCTGCAAGGGTCATGGGAGGCATGGAAAAATATTTGGTACGGACGACTTCGCTGGGTAGTTCGGGAGTGCGATCGCCAATTAAATCTGTGACTACTGACTCTGCAATCACTACTTCAGTCGTTGGTTGGGCATGAGTTTTCTGATCTTGACGCCGTTCTTTGTATTTCCGCAGTTGACGGGCAATTTTATCTGCCACTAAGTCAATGCTGGCGTATAAGTTTTCGCTGCTTTCCTCCGCACGGATGACGCTGCCATTGGCATAAATAGTTACTTCAGCTGCTTGTCTAGGATTAATTCGGGGATTCCGGGCTACGCTAAGATGCACATCCACTTCATTTGTAATGCTCTGAAAGTGATTAACTGCTTTTTCAATTTTTTGATGTACATACTCACGAATTGCATCAGTGATTTCAATATTTTTGCCGTGGATGACAAGCTTCATGTAAACTCTCCCGCTGAATATTTGGATGTGTGAATTTGCTTTGTATGAAAAGAAGTTGCGGTAAGGTATATCACTCCCGCCAAAACAAATTGTGAATTTTTGTCATTTACTAATGCTGTGCTGTGTCTAAGCTAGCTGTATCTGAGTTTTCCCAAGTATATCCTTGACTTACGTCCTCATCTCTGCGCTGATATCCAATTTGGATATCCACTTAAAACTGTTTGATGAAGAAATCTTAGCATTAGCAGCGGTGACTACTTTCTCTTTTAAAGCAAGGCTTACAGAACTGTTGATAGTTGCTCCTTGTGCGTCGGGTTGAGGTTTGCTTGCTGTTGAGCGAGAACACAAGTTTTGTGGAAGTCGATTTTGTTTGAAATACAAACAATTTTATTAGAGTCATCAGCCAGTACATTCATTTCTATTTTCTTGGCCTGATGCTGATTGTAGAGAATTCCTCCCAACACCTATTGAGGTTATATATTCAAGCTAGCACTTTGTATTTTAAGATGCATGTTCCCTTGACTTTCCTTTAAAATCCTTTGCAAAGCTTGACATTTTTTGATTTTATTCCTGTAACTTGAAATATATTTCGTTCCTTTTACAGTTGATTTTTTGCATGATCCATAGTAAAGAAATCCACACAAACCGTTGTTTGTTGTATAACCAAGGATTAATGCCTTACTTAGACGCTCATAAATGGCAGCGATCGCTCCTTACTCAACGCATCCACGACCCCAGTCTAGATGATGTGTTAATTCTCCTCGAACATCCGCCGGTCTACACTTTGGGAAAAGGAGCCAATTCAGATTTTCTCAAGTTTGATATTGACAAAAGTCAATATGATGTGCATCGAGTGGAACGGGGCGGCGAAGTGACTTACCATTGTCCCGGTCAACTGGTGGGGTATCCAATTTTAAATCTGCAACGTTATCAAAAAGACTTGCACTGGTACTTACGCCAACTTGAAGAAGTGCTAATTCGCGTATTAGCAGTTTATAAATTGCAGGGAGAAAGAATTCCGGCTTTTACCGGCGTTTGGTTACAAGGACGAAAAGTTGCAGCTATTGGCATTAAAGTCAGCCGTTGGATTACTATGCACGGCTTTGCATTGAATGTTTGTCCAGATATGACAGGCTTTGAGCGCATTGTACCCTGTGGGATCTCTGATAAACCTGTAGGCAGTTTAGCCGAATGGATTCCAAATATTACCTGCGAAGAAGTGCGTTTTTATCTAGCGCAGTCCTTTGCAGAAGTATTTGGAGTAGAAGTAGTAGAATCACAGCCCGGAGGCTTTTTTCAGGGTGAATAAATTAGGCTATAAATTATGTCATAAATACTATACCAGTCTCGTTGAAATTGTGACACACTCATAAGAGTCATCTACCGTTCAGAGAATCAAAGTATCTATTGAACTAGGGTTATCAAAGTTAGAATCTAATTGTTTACAAACCATTAAACCGAAGAATTCAGGAGTCAGGACTCAGAATTCAGAATAATTGGAAAATCAATAGCCTGTAAAATGCTTGGTTTTTTGAAATTATTAAGTTTGAGTATTAAAGTCTTCTTAATTCTGACTTCTGGATTCTGAATTCTAAATTCTTGCCATTAAATAAACATCTTACAGCACTAAATTAGAATTTCGCGCGTGAATTACCCAAACGATCTTCAGGTATATACCCCATCATTGACATCACTTAGAGACCGTGATTGGACAGCTTTAATAGAACTGTTTGACAGAGATGACGGTGATGAAATTGAAGCCGACATCCACACTAACTTGTTTTGGCTGATACCTGAACCTTGCTGGGAAGATGACCCCTTTGATTTCTTACGTGAATATCTTTAAAGAATGGGGAGTTAGGAGTGGGGAGTGGGGAGTTGAACTTTAGCAAGAACGTTTTATTTACAGCAATTTTCAGGTAAATAGACCACGCGGTAGGGAACATTACTTTGCCCCTACGATAGATGTGGTTCAAATACATGAAAGCTGCTGTAAGAGGATGTTTGAAAAGTATTTTTTTTTGTAATATGTGCAACTTCACATTAAATTGGTATAAGAAGAAATTGTTACTCACAACTCTTAACTCTTAACTTTTAACTCACAACTCTTCGGTTGATTGTAATATTTGGAACGAACCGCAAAGAACGTGAAGGAAGAAATGAAAGAGTATGACCGACAAAGAAAAGGATAAAAGCACCATTATTTATTTATGGAGAAGAAAAAAATGTATTTCAAGACGTGCAGCGCGAGAAATACGGTGTCCTTATTACAAGCCCCTCTCTTACAAAGCTTTGATCTGAGGAAACCTCGGCTCAAACTTTGCGCTTTATTCATGGGGATTATTAATTTTGAATTTTGAATTTTGAATTTTGAATTCGGAGCGAAGCGACGTGACTGGATTTAGTTTTGGGTGTTGGCTGCGTTGGTGTGTGATTATTGGTTTTAGTTGTTTGTTATTGGTTAGCTGTGCTGTGAACCCTAGCGCAGGGAAAACTCTGCGAGTTGCTACCGAACCGGCGTTTCCACCTTTTGAGTTTCAAGGAAAAGGTGGTGAGTTGCAAGGTTTTTCTATTGATTTGATGAATGCGTTGGCGCAGCCCGCCGCAGGCATCGCCACAGCTGCTAAGTTTAAAGTTGATTTTCAAAGTCTGCCTTTTGATGGCATGATCTCAGCACTCCAAGCCAAAACGGTAGATGCAGCCATTAGTTCTATCACGATTACAGAGGAAAGGGCGAAGACGATTTCTTTTTCCCGTCCTTATTTTAAAGCGGGGTTGGCGATCGCTATTCGCGCCGATAATCAAAATATTACTGGCTTGGATAGTCTCAAAAATAAAAAAGTTGCAGTACAAATTGGCACAACTAGTGCCGCTAAGGCTAAAAGTATTCCCGGAGTCCAAATTCGCAATTTTGATTCAGCACCCTTAGCTTTACAAGAATTAGCCAATGGTAATGTGGATGCGGTAATTAATGATGCACCTGTAACTTTATATGCTATCAATACAGGCAATCTCAAAGGAATTAAAGTTGTACAGGAATTGCTGACGGAGGAGTTTTATGGAATCGCTACAGCGAAAAATTCGCCGAATTTGGCATTAATCAATGATGCTTTGGATAAGGTTTTGAAAAATGGCACTTATTCCCAAATTTACCAAAAATGGTTCAAAGCCGAACCGCCATTATTACCAGCTACATCACTATTTGAAAATCAAAGTAGTGCAGATGTTGGGGGAATACTTACTTCAATTAATGTGATTTTACAGGCTGTTCCGACTTTATTGCAGGGAGTTTTGGTAACGTTGCAATTGACGGTATTTTCAGTAGTGTTTGGTTTAATTGGCGGTTCTTTGATTGGAATTATTCGCCTTTCTCATATTGCACCTTTGCGCTGGGTGGCGAGGGCTTATGTTGATTTTTTCCGGGGAACGCCTTTGCTAGTACAAATTTTTATGATTTACTTTGGGTTACCTGCAATTTTGCAAGAACTTGGTTTGACATTTACTTTCGATCGCCTAGCGGCTGGAGTAATTGCTTTAAGTTTGAATAGCGCCGCTTATATTGCAGAAATTGTCCGCGCTGGTATTCAATCTATTGAAGTAGGACAAAGTGAAGCAGCGCGATCGCTTGGTTTAAGTCCTGTGCAAACCATGAGTTATGTAATTTTTCCCCAAGCTTTCCGGCGGATGATTCCACCTTTGGGTAATGAGTTTATCAGTTTGTTGAAAGATACAAGTTTAGTTGCAGTGATTGGTTTTGAAGAATTATTCCGCAAAGGACAGCTAATTGTTGCTGACAACTATCGCGCGTTTGAAATTTACGCGGGTGTAGCTGTGGTTTATTTGTGTTTGACGCTAGTTTCTTCTCAAGCATTTAGCCGATTGGAAGCTTGGATGAATCCCTTAAGAAGTAAAAATTAATAAAGATAAGCGGAAAGAAAGTGTGTATTTAATTGGTAGCGGGTGGCACTATTGCCAGTGCGGTTGCTTTTGAGAAAATCAAACTTGAGGATGATGGACATCTTGTCCGCACCGGACGGGCAAGATGCCCATCCTACAAGATCTAAAATCTTATGCAATATTTTAGCCCAATGCGGTTCAGTTAAGGTCAAAACTCTTTGTCAAAGCCAATTTTTTTAACGTAGACGCGCAGCGGCTTGCCGCAGGCTACCGCCAAGGACGCCAAGGACGCAAAGAGAAGAAAGAAATGCTTAACTGAACTGTATTGTATTTTAGCCTTGTCACGCTACTAGGGTGGCATAGCTATGTTACCCTACGAATTGTTTATATTTCATGTAATTAGGCAAGAGTTAAAATAGGATTTATATAGGAAATTTAGATTAACTTGTACCCGATTCAGGCACAAATATATGACAATTATCGGCGCTCGTAATTTATCTTTAGAAGAAGTTCATCGTCTGTTTGGCTTTCAAAGACAGTACAGTGATTCATTTTCTAACTATTTGTCTCTCGAACCCATCACCGAAGCAGAACAGCAAGAACTCAAACAAATTCAACATGACTTTGATAGATACCTGACAACAGGTAAAGTTTCTGAAGGTCAGGTAAAGTTTCTTGCAGTTGCACCTTTACTCAGGTTAGCTGGTTTTTATCGCTATCCCATCGAAATTGTTTTGGAGGAAAATATTGGTGATATTGAAGTTGAAGATGAAGACATCAAAATTAAAGGGAGATTTGATATTTTAGCTGTTAGCAAAGCTAATAAGACAAAGCCTCAAATATATTTTTGGGTATTGTTAATTGAATCTAAAAATAGTCAAGTTGATATATCAACAGGTTTACCTCAGCTACTCACCTATGCTTATAAAAATTTGGATAATCAAAAATCAGTTTGGGGATTAACGACTAATGGTAGAAGTTACCAGTTTGTCTATATCGAACCAGGGAATCCGCCTATTTATTATCTGTTACCAGAATTAAATTTAATGGAAAGAGAGCGTTCAAATCAGTTGCTAGAAGTTTTAAAAGCAATTTGTCAGCTTTAAAAGCACCTGTAATTAGGGCTTGCTGAAAAAGTCTTTTGGTGAGAACAGGGAATAGGGAATAGGCAATAGGGAATAGTTTTATCCCTGATATAGGAATCATATTTGATTTCGTGAAATACACGTAGGGTGCGTTAGCCCTTGGCATAACTGGGAAATTTTTTTTGCATATCAGGCAAGAACAAGAGGGATTTTTGGTAACTATGAGTTATTCTTGCACTAAGTTTGCAATGGTTTCAATTAATTGGACTGGATCTATTGGCTTGCTAATATGGGCTTGAAAACCCGCTTCCATCGCTCGTTGTTCGTTGCCTTCTCCAGCATATGCTGTCAGAGCGATCGCTACAATTTTCCCTCCTTGTTCTGGACTCATTAACCTAATTTGTCTCAGCAGCATATAACCATCCATTTCTGGCATTCCGATATCGCTGACGAGTAAATCTGGTTGCAACTTTGGTAGTATTTCTAATACTTCGATTGCGGATGATACGGGGGTGACGGTGGCTCCAGAATGTTCGAGTACGAAGCTAATTAATTCTAAAGAATCAGGATCGTCATCTACAACTAAGATTTTTAAATTATTAAAAGTTGGAGTATAAGTAGCTATGCCATCGTTTTCTTTATTACTGTCAATTGAATCAGTAAGTATCATCGGCAACCTCACAATAAAAGTTGCACCGTGACCTTCTCCTAAACTTTCTGCTAAGACAATTCCACCATGCATTTCTACTAAATAACGGACAATTGCTAATCCCAAACCCAAGCCGCCAAATTTTCTAGTGGTTGCACTATCGGCTTGACGGAAGGTCTCAAATACATAAGGTAGAAAATCTGGGCTAATTCCTTTACCTGTGTCTTTAACTCTGATTTGTACCTGAAAATCAATTTGCTCTAAATAAATCTCAACTTGTCCGCCTTCAGGAGTAAATTTAATGGCGTTGGAGAGGAGATTCCAAACAATTTGTTGTAAGCGTCCTGCATCTCCAAACACTTGACCAACGGCAGGATCGAGAGCAGAATAAATTTGAATTAATTTAGCTTCTGCTGATAGCCGTACTGTTTCCATTGCGGCTCGAATAATGGTTGCCAAATCAACTGGGCAAACGTTGAGACTGAGTTTACCTCGCAAGATGCGGGAGATATCTAACAAGTCTTCAATCAGTTTAGTTTGTAATTTAGCATTACGCTCAATTGTTTCCAGAGCTAAAGCAGTTTTTTCTCGATCTAACTTGTTGCTACGCAGAAGTTTTGCCCAACCCAAAATGGGATTTAAGGGAGTTCTAATTTCGTGGGACAGAACAGCCAAAAACTCATCTTTAATGCGATTTGCGTCTATTGCTTGCTGATAGAGGCGAGCATTGTCAATTGCTGTAGCTGCCCGCAGAGCTAGGGCTTGAGCCATGTTTAAATTAGCTGTACTGTAGTGATGGTTTGCTTGGGTAGTAATCAAAGTAATTGTACCTAGTTGGCGTAGGCGCGTCCCGCCGTAAGCATCACGAGTCACTAGCGGCACAATGATGTAGGATTGTATGTCGAGCTGGCGCATCAACCTTTTAGTTTCTGCGTCTTGGTTAATTGCTAATAAAAAAGAATTCGCCGTTGCATCAGTAACTAATTCTGGTTCGCCTGTTTGCAAAACTTTTCTGACACCAAAATCAGCATTTTGGGAAGTGGAATAAAATCGTCTGAGTAGGAGGGCTAGTGCTTCTTTTTCTGGAGTGCTTGCAGCAACTACTGGTTCTTCAAATACTGTCAAATTAGTTTCAACGATATCAATCAAACAGCAATCAGCTAAAGTAGGAACTACCAAGTTGGCTAATTTTCCTAAAGTAGTGCGGTAATCGAGGGAAGATACTAGCAATCGGCTAGCTTCGGACAATAAACTGTAATTTTGCTTTTCAGCTTCAGCTTCCATGCGGGCGGCTTGTTCGCTGATGAGTAGTTGCTCGCGTTCTAATTCTACTCGTTTGCGATCGCTAATATCTTCTACCAAGCCATCTATGATACCGTTACCATCAATTTTTGTGAAGGTTTTACTGACACGCACCCAAATCAAACTACCATCAGCTCGTCGCAATTGAATTTCGCGATCGCGCACTTCACCATTTTCTCGCAGCTGATTAATTAGCTGAACATAATCTTCTGGCTGAAAATAAAGCTCAATAAACCGACTTGCTTGCTCTTGGGGTAAGGTTCCCAACCCAATCAAACGCAAGAATGCTGGGTTGCATTCCAATAAAGAACCATCGAAATTGGCGCGATAAATCCCAACATTTAGGCGGTTGAGCAGAGTTTGAAACCGAATTTCTAAATTTGCGGCTTTTTGGCGACTTTCAGCTCGTTCTAGTGCCGTTCGCACTGCTACTGTTAAGCGTACCTGATGCTGAGGAGATTTGATTACATAGTCATCCAATCCAGATTTCATTGCCTCCACAGCAATTTCCTGGGTGCCGCTGTTGGTGAACATAATCACCGGGCAGTTAGGATAACTGGCTTTAATTGTGTGTAATACTTCTATACCATTACTCCAGCGCAATTGATAATCGGTGACAACCAATTCAAATTGCGCCTTCTGCAATGCCTGGGCAAAGTCTTCTGGTGTACCAACTTCTTCTACCTGGAGGTCAGAAAACTCCCGTTCTAATTGCCTAATTGCTAAGAGGCGATCGTTCGGATTGTCATCAATCAAGAGAATTCGTAACATTTGATTTGGCTACAAGTCCGATTGCCTTCAAATCATAATCCTAAAAGTAGCCTCAAGATACTCCAGACTTAGGAATAATTTGAGCAAACAAAGCAAAATATGTGATATTTAATTCTAGCGATTTCTACTAGTGGCGATAAATCACCTGGGTCAACAGGTTATCGCTGGCTTGGGAGCATCTGGCGATTTACCCTCACACCTGAGCTAATTTGTATAGAATAAATAGAATCAACTTGGTTTAGCTGTTTTATGAATTCCCGCCGCATTCTCAAAGCTGGTGAATCTTATATTTTCAGCCAATATTTTGAATTACCCTTTATTATTGATGATATTTTAGCTGAATTAAATTGTACTCTGGAAAGGAGAACTTTAACTTTACCTGAATCTTCACAAGTTTTCGATTTACAGTTTTTACAGCAGCAGATTCAGCGTAATTTATCTCATATAGATTTAGTTAATGAAACTGCTAGACGTGAAGCTTTAATTAGCCCCATTTTGTTTGAGGTCTGCAATTTAACTAATCAGCGACTCAATATAGAATATTCTATTGCCGTTAACGACTATCTCAAAGGAACTCTCGACTATTATATTGCAGCGCCTCAAAATTTATTGGTTATTGAAGCCAAACAATCAGATTTAGTTAGAGGATTTACTCAACTTGCTATTGAATTAATTGCATTGGATCAATGGACTAAATCCACATCTGAACTTTTATATGGAGCAGTTACAACTGGGGAAGACTGGCGTTTTGGAGTTTATCATCGTGGAAGCCGTCAGGTGACTCAAGACCAAAAACGCTATCAGGTTCCAGAAGATTTATCGCTGCTTGTAAAAATCCTTGTAGGAATTATTAATGGTTAAGAGATTTTCCGAACTAGCTATTGGTGATTAACCGATTTAATGACTGCACACTTTTACTTACGGATACTGTTCTTGAGTCATTAACACTTGCCGTTGAAGCACACGATTGGCAACGTTAAACTGAAGTAACTTTGCAGTCCCTTGACCAATCTGAGTTTTCCCCTCTATTCTCGCGCCTTCAAGATAGAAATGTTCGTCCCAAATCTGACGACGAGGGTTAAACAACGGCACAATTTCTTGTGTAATCCAATCTACGGTAGCGAAATCAGAACCTTTATGGCGATTACATGATAAACATGAAAGTGCCAAGTTTTCGATAATAGTTTCGCCCCCATGCTTGAGAGCAATAATATGGTCTACTTCATGGGTATAAATTGAAAAATCCTGATGAATTAGACAATATTCACAACGTCCCGAAGCTTTTTTGACTACAAGCTGACGAAGTTCCCTAGAAATTGCATAAGAACTAATGTTAGGCGATCGCTTTAAAAGCTTGCGCCTTAAGTAAAATCATCAAATGCTCTAATTGCTCGTACACATCTAATTCTGCCAATTCCATTGCAGAGAGTGTTGTAGAGCTATTTTTTTCTAATAATGCTTGTAGCTGCATTTGAGCTTTTGCTGAAACCTTAAAAGCAAAAATTTCTTCCGCAGTTGGACGTTTAATTAAAAAATCAATAACTTCCTGATAAACTGCTGGAATATCTATAGTTTCTGTTTTAATTTTTGGCTGAGTAGTTGTTTGTATGTTCTCATTCTCCAGCAATCGCCAAAGCAATTCGGGTAATTGATTTTCCAAAGGTTTTAAACGTTGAGCTAACTCATCGGGTATTTGAATAGTTAATTTTGCCATGAGATTATTCTAATTCTTCGCTAATGGGGCTACATTTTAAATTTTACCAAAAATATCAGTAATAATTCATATTTTCTTGCGGCTACAATACATCACCAAAAGTATAAATAATCCCATTCCTGCAAGATATTTAATTGGGTCGGGTACGCTAGGATTAGGCGAAAAAAAGCCTTCGATCGCACCTGCAATCATCAACATTGGTACAATCCCAAATACTAACTGCACTGCTTGATTACCATAAAATTTCAGTGCATCCCCTCGGCGATATTTACCAGGAAATAAAATTGCTCTGGCTAATAAAAATCCCGCCCCTCCAGCAAAAAATATCGCCGGCAATTCTAAGGAACCATGCGGAAATACAAACGCCCAAAAAGGATAAGCTAAATTATTTTGACCAACTAAAGTGGCAACGGCACCAATTAATAAACCATTAAATACCATCAAATAAGCTGTGTAGACTCCAGCTGTAATCCCACCGGCAACGGCGCCAAAAGACACCGCCAAGTTATTAATCGTAATGCCGCTGGATGCTAGAGGTTCGATGCCAACAATTGACCCCATCCATAATTTATGCTCATCTCGTACCTTGGTTATCAAGTCTTCAGGTACGATCAAAGGCATGAAGCTAGGATTTTGCCAAGAATACCACCAAGCCACTACTCCACCCAATAAAAACAGCGCCGTTGCCGCAGCAATATATATAAATGTTTTTTGGACTACTGATGGTAGTCCCCAACGATAAAATTCTAAAACTGCCTGCCACTCCTGTCGCCGCGAACCCTGATAAATTTGCGTATAAGCACGAGTTGTTAAAGATTGTAAACTTTGTATCAAAGTATTGCTGATTTGCTGGGTGCGGGCACGGGCTAAATCTGCGGCTACTGAACGATATAAAGAAGCTAATTCTCTAATTTCGGCTGCCCCTAGAGACTTTAGCCCTTTTTTTTCTACCTGCTTTAATAGGGCATCTAAACGCTGCCAATTGGGTTCTCGTCGTGCAATCCAACGTTGAATATTCATGAATTTTGGGAACACTGACTTTAACTTAGCTTAAGATAGCCTCAAATTCAGATCCGTACTTTCAAGGGAAATTTGGTATTATGTCTGAAAATTTTGGATCTCCTGGTCAGATACAACCACTGAGTGTCGGTAACGTTGTCAGTGCTGCGGTGCGACTGTATCGTTCTCATCTCAAAACTTATCTAAATTTAGCTGCGATCGCTCATTTGTGGATTATAGTCCCGATCTATGGTTGGGCGAAATATGCTGCTATTTCGGGATTAATTTCCCGCTTGGCTTTTGGAGAATTGGTTTACCAGCCTGAAAGTATCCAAAATGCCAACAGTCATATTAATCCACGTCTGTGGTCATTTTTCAGAGTTGCTTTGCAAGTGGGGATATCTTTACTGATCATTTATTTTGGGCTGGCGATCGTTGGTGGTGTTTTCGCTAGCTTAGTGGGGATAGTATTAGGAGGGATATTAGGTAATTCAGCCGTTATAGTCGTAACTACATTGGCAATCATCGTCACAGTAGGGATCGTGCTTTTAGGACTAACGTGGTTTTACTCCCGTTGGATTGTTGCTGAAGTTCCCCTAGCAGTTGAGGAAAATATTAATGGTGGCGAAAGTGTTGCTAGAAGTTGGGAGTTAACTAAAGCTTCAGTATTTCGCATTCAAGGTGTAGTGTTAGTTGCTTTTTTGGTGACACTACCAATAGTATTTGTATTCAACTATATACCCAGCTTATTCCTTTTAAGACTTGAGCCAGGCACTGCTATCTACTCACTTGTGTATTTGATTTCTTGGATTGGTAGCTTAATAGGTGGAGTTTTTGTGATGCCATTTTGGCAAGCACTAAAAGCTGTTTTATACTTTGACTTGCGTAGTCGGCGCGAAGGTTTGGGTTTGCAGTTACGACAACCTCCTTTGTAGAATTTTCGTGAACTCAATACCTGAATTCAACTTTATTTATTTTTGATTAGTTCATATATGCGCTTTTTTAATCGCATCTCATTCCAGACTCCAGAAAGTGTAGAACTGGAATTTACTTTAGCAGGAATCGGCAATCGAGCTTTAGCATTGCTGATTGACTATACAGTGTTGGGTATCAGTTTGTTGGTGTTTGTGTTGGGTTGGACTTTTTTTTCAACACAAATTTTCAATTTTCTGGAAAATTTAGTTACAAATCCTCGGAATTTAGGACTTTGGTTGTTAGCGATTTTCTTCTTTATCGCTTTTGCAATTTACATCGGCTATTTCGTATTTTTTGAAACCTTATGGTTCGGACAAACTCCTGGTAAACGCATTGCTAAAATTCGCGTGGTTAGAGATGACGGTAGACTCATCGGGCTACAACAAGCAACCCTGCGTGCGTTGTTGCGACCCTTTGATGAAACTTTGTTTGTTGGCGCTTTTTTAATTATGTTGGGTAGCCGCGAAAAACGTTTGGGTGATTTGGCTGCTGGTACAATTGTAATTCAAGCCGAACCAGCCAATGCATTGAAATTCACAATTTCAGACCAGGCAAAGATACTCCACGACCAATTATTACAAAGTGCCAATTTATCCCAATTATTACCTGATGATTTTGCCGTTATTCGTGAATATTTACAACGACGTGGTGCAATGTCATTAAAAGCAAGAGCATCACTATCTCTAAATTTAGCTGAACAAGTTAAATCTATTATTAATTTAGAAAAGTTGCCAGAAAATGTTGCACCTGATGTATTTTTAGAAGCTATTTATCTTGTTTATCAACAGCAGGAGTTTTGAAGAAGAATTCAGAATTCAGAATTTTGTAAATCCCTAGACGCGATAAATCGCGTCTCTACAAGAATCAATCTTTTTCGGACTTACGCACTGTACAAATAAATGCATCGTGGTATGAATTACAGCAGTTTTCATGTATTTGAACTACATCTGTCATCAGGGCACAGCAATGCTCATTGGTGTCAACTTAACGTGAAACCCCCCGTCCGCCAGGAATTTCAATTCCTGGCTAATAGCGAAAGTCCTCTTTAGAGGACTGAAAATTACAGTCCATTTCAATGGACTTCAGCTATGAGACCGCCGTTTTAACGGTGGGCGGACGCGCAACACCCAACGAGTACGCTATTTTTAGCTTAAGTTG
>JAVRBV020000056.1:0-110665 GCA_034531095.2 Nostoc sp. CreGUA01
GGGGGTTGTGGGAGGTGTGGGAGGTGGGGGGGGGGGGGGGGTGGGGAGGAGGGGGGGGGGGGAGGAGGGGGAGTAAAGGAAGCAAGCAATCGATTATTATCCTTCCTCATCTCCCCATCTCCCCATCTCCCCATCTCCCCATCTCCCCATCCCCCTACTCCCTCATCTCCCTGCCCACATTAGCAATACTTCAGTTAAACCATCTAAAGTATATTCTTGGGCTTCGACATCTACGCGTCCGAGTAAAGAATGGCAAGTTTGGGAGGTTTGAGGGCCGATAGAGGCAATACAAACACCGTCTAATAATTGACTGGTATCAGAGTTACTTGGAAATATGTTGTTAGTAAGTTGGCAGAAAAATTGTACAGTTTTAGAACTGGCAAAGGTAATTACATCTACTTTGCCGTTTTGTAGAGCCAATTGTGCCGCAGGCGGGATATTGCTGGGACAACAAGATTGATATGCGGCAACTTCTATTACCTCTGCTCCTTTGGCTGTTAATTCTTTAACCAAAACTTCTCTGCCGCCGCTTTCAACTCTGGGAAATAAAATCTTTTGACTCTGCAATTCTTCAGGAAAATTTTCCACTAAAGAATCGGCAACAAAGTTGGGGGGAATAAAATCTGGTTGCAGAGAATATTGTTTGAGACATTGGGCTGTTTTTTCGCCGACAACGGCGATTTTCACGCCAGCCAAAGCACGGCTATCTTTACCTTGGGCAATTAGTCTGGCAAAAAAGTAGTCCACGCCATTGGTGGAAGTGAGAATTAACCAGTCGAAGTTAGATAAATTAGCGATCGCACGATCTAAATCTTCCCAACTTGAGGGCGGGCAAATTTCTAAGGTAGGCATTTCGATGACAGTTGCACCTAAAGCCATGAGACGATTGCTAAATTGATTCGACTGTCCGACTGAACGTGTCACCAGAATTGTTTTGCCAGCAAGGGGAACGGGGGATGAGGGGGATGAGGGGGAGGGGGGGAGGTTGGTTGACATAGGTTGGGCTTTGGGAATACTGGCGTGCCTTTCTCTATATATATTCTCAGGTTGCAAGTACTTGCGTAGCCCAACAATTTCGCCAATCACAATTACTGCTGGGGAAAGAGATAATCCGGTAATTTGTTCGGAAATATTGCCCAGTTGTGCTACCCAAATTTGTTGCTGTGGAGTTCCTGCCCAACGGATGATGGCTATGGGTGTTAAATGCGATCGCCCGTATCGCAAGAGTTGATTTACAATTTCCCCTATGTGTTGCCCTCCCATCAAAATTACTAGTGTTTCTAATCGTGATAGCGCTTCCCAGTCTAAAGCCTCTGGTTCGTGGGCTGTAAATACTGCAAAAGCGCGACTTAAAACCGGATCTGTTAGGGGAATTCCTGCCAACAAGGGTGCAGCAAGGGCTGAGGAAATTCCTGGTACCAGTTCAAAATCACAACCACCTGCGATAATTGCTTCAATTTCCGAAGTGCAACGCCCAAAAATCAAGGGATCGCCTGATTTTAGCCGTACAACTTGTTTCCCTTCCTGGCAGTGGTTTACGAGTAACTTGTTAATTTGTGCTTGACTTGTACTGGGTTTACCACCGCGTTTGCCGACATTTAATTTCAAGCAATCAGCTGGTACACACTGCAATAATCGATCGTCCACCAAAGCATCGTAGACTAACACCTCAGCAGCAGCCAAGAGATTGTAAGCTTTTACTGTGAGGTAGGCCACATCTCCAGGCCCAGCACCCACTAAGTAGACTTTGCCTTTGTTATTAGTCATTGATTACTCTCCGTGTCCCCGCGTCCCCGCGTCCCCATTCCCTACTCCCCACTCCCCTGAATTTTTCCAATTAACCGATCGATTTGCTCAACCATCTCGTTGTTTTTTTCAGCTTGGAATAATTCTCTGGCTTTTTGGAAATTGACGATCGCTTCTTGTATTTGTTGTTCTCTTCCCAGAGTTATCCCCAGATTATAGTAAGCATATGCATAATTGGGTACGAGGCTAATGGCTTTTTTATAATGTGCGATCGCTTCTTGGGGCTTACCTTGATCGTCCATAGCATTCGCTAAACCGGTGTAAGCTTGGGCATGTTTGGGATTGAGGCGAATTGCTTGGGTATAGTTGGCTACTGCTTCGGCTAGCTTGCTTTGAGCGTAGAAGACACTTGCTAAGTTATAGTGGGCGTCTGCATCTTGGGCATCAATGCTGATGGCTTGCTGGTAGTGGGCGATGGCTGCTTCTAGGTTGCCTTGGGCGTAAAGTGCATTGCCCAAGGCATTATAACTTGCGGCATTTTTCGGTTCGAGGCGAATTGCTGTTGTATACTCTGCCATTGCTTGTGCTGGCTTTCCTTGAGCATAAAAAGCATTTCCTAAATAATAGTGAGTTTCTGCATCTTGGGGATCGGAGTTAATAGCTTGTTTGTATTCGGCGATCGCTTCGGAAAATTGACCTTGGACGTAGAGAGCATTTCCTAAGTAAAAGTGAGCTTTGGCGTGTTCAGGATCGAGGCTGATGGCTTTTTCATATTGGGCGATCGCTTCTTGTGATTTACCCTGATCGTCTAAAGTATTTCCCAAAGCTACATAAGCTTGGATAAATTTCGGTTCTAGTTGAATTGCTTTGCGAAAAGCCGCCTCTGCTCCTTTTAAATCTCCTTGTTTGTAGAGATTGTTTCCTTGCTGGAAGTTAGTTACTGCCTGTTTATTCTGAGGGAGTGCGGCTTGTGCAGAGTTTTGAACTTTTAAGAAATCAACGCCAACATCTTTACCAAAAGCAGTATTAGCATTACTCAGACCCAAACAGATAATAGCTGCTATCAGCAAATTCTTGTTTTTCAGCATTTTTGTTACCGTATTACGAATAAAAAGTCGGTTTTTAGGTAATTGTTGATACTTTTGTTTCGACAATTTGAACAATGGCTGCAATTAATTCTTCTGGGTTAATAGGCTTGGATAAATGCATCTGAAACCCAGATTTTAGTGCTGCTTGTCGGTCATCGTTTCTAGCAAAGGCAGTCAAGGCAATTGCTGGAATTTGTCCGCCTTGTTCTGGCGTCCAAGTTCTGACTTGCTGTATCAACATATAACCATCCATCTCAGGCATACTAATATCGCTGACTAACACATCTGGCTTGACCTCTGCTAGTATTTGTAATGCTTCCAATGCGGAAGATATCGAGATGACAAAAGCCCCATCTTGCTCTAATACAAAACCAATAAAATCTCGTGAATCATTATCATCATCCACAACTAAAACCCGAATGCCAGTGAGGGGTAAGGAGTTAGGAGTTAAGAATGCAGCGTTGTTTTGTCGATCTGTCAGGCTTGAGCTTCCATCCGGTAGCAATGGCAAACTAATGGTAAATATTGCCCCTTTACCCTCACCGTCACTGTCTGCTTTAACCATGCCGCCATGTATTTCGATGATGTTACGAACAATTGCCAATCCCAGTCCTAATCCACCAAAATTTCTTGTAGAAGTGCTATCTGCTTGGCGGAAGTAATCAAACACGAATGGCAAAAACTCAGGGGTAATTCCCTTACCTGTATCGCTAACGGTGATTTGAGCATAGCCATCAGCTTGCTTTAGTCGCACTTCTACCTTGCCGCCCTTGGGTGTAAATTTGATCGCGTTAGAAAGGAGATTCCAAACGACTTGCTGCAAACGAGTAGAGTCGCCCATAATTTGTCCTGGTAGCGGTTCAAATACTGTACTCACCTCAATCAACTTTGTTTCTGCTGCTAAACCCATTGTCTCTAGTGCGGACAATATTGTAGATTCTAGGTTAATTTTTGTAATATTTAGCGTCAGTTTGCCCTGCAAAATTCTGGAGATATCCAGTAAGTCTTCAATGAGTTGAACTTGTAAACTGGCATTACGCTCGATTGTGGCTAGTGCTTCAGATGTCCTTACTTTGTCTAATCTACGATTTTGCAATAACCTTGACCAACCAAGAATGGCGTTTAATGGAGTCCGTAATTCGTGAGAAAGGACAGCCAGAAATTCATCTTTAATTCGATTGGCTGTTTCTGCTTTAGCTCGTGCAATTTGTTCTAATTCCAGCAGATGTGCCCGTTCTTCAAGTATTTGTTTTTGTTCGTGGATATCTGTACAAGTCCCAAACCACTTGACTACAATACCTTGCTCGTTTTTCAGCGGTAAACCCCGCGCTAGCTGCCAACGATAGGAGCCATCAACAGCTCGTTTGAAACGATATTCATTGTTATATGTAATGCTATTTTTGACAGCATCAGACCAGACCTCAGCAGCATTTTGGACATCATCTGGATGCAATGCAGCCAACCAACCAGAACCCAAAGACTGCTCTAATGTTAGCCCTGTGTAGTCGCACCAATTTTGATTAAAAAACTCACATTCTCCGTGAGCATCAGTTGTCCATACAAGTTGAGGAATTGCCTCAGCTAGATAACGGTAGCGTTCTTCACTTTGTCGGAGAGTTTCTAAAATGCACTGGCGTTCCAGGATTTCTTGTTGTAATTGTTCGTTGGTTTTAGTAATTTCATTAGTGCGAACAAAAACCATTTCTTCCAAATGATTCTGGTATTTTCGCAGTTCTTTTTCTATCCGTAAGCGTTCGGCTATTTGTGTTTGTAGTTCTTGATTTGCCTGTTCTAATTGAGCAGAACTAGGAAGTGCTAGTGCTTGGGGAACTAGAGACACGAGTTTGACTGCTGTAATTATAGATATTGTGGCAGTTAAGGCTTTGACAAACCCCGATATCCAATAGGTTGGATGCCAGAGTGTCCAAATCTCTATTAAATGAGTAGTACCGCAAGCTACGATAAATGCACCAAACAGCAGAAAAATCCAATCAAAAGGCAAATCTTCCCGCTTATGGACAAAGTAAGATAGTGTAGCTGGAATCGAGTAATAAGCTAGTGCAATTAACGCGTCAGATAATATGTGTAACCAAACTAAATTCGTTTGCCATAGATAGCAGTGTCCATGTGGAATAAACGATCCTGATGTAAAAAAATTAGTCCACAATTCTGATATTATGTCTGACATAAACACTTGATTTTTGGGAATCTATCAAATCTATTACAAAGAAGGACTTACGCAAAAACTCTCTGAAACTCTTATTTATTTGTGTTCTACCCTGCGGGAAGCCACCTCGTGTCTATGCGTCCTTTGCAGTAGCCTGCGGCAAGCCGCTTTGCGTCTACGTTCTTTCATGATTTTGCGTAAGTCTTGATAGAAATTTGAGAGATAATTTGCATAATCAGGGCGGGCAAGATGCCCACCCCACAAGAGTTTTAATCTTAAATAATATGTAAGTTGAATGTCCAACAGGTGATTCAGAAAAATTTTTAAAACATTTTTTAAGATTGACTTGACTTAATACTCATTTTATCTAACAGTTGAGCGATTTTTGCAGCTTTTTCAGGTTGGCGTTGTTTTTGTAATAATTCTTTGGCTTGTTGCAAATTATTTTTAGCTTCTTCTGGTTTCTCTTGTTGCATTAAAATATTTGCTAAACGCAAATAAGCGTCAGGATTTTTCGGACTGCGGCGAATGACTTCGCAAAATAATTCTTTTGCTTCTTCTACTCGGTCTTGGCGATTTAAAACATCTCCTAGAAATAAACGCACCACATCATTAGTAGAGTTGAGAGAAATAACTTTGCGAAAAGCTGCTTCTGCGCCTTGGTAATCTTTTGCTTGAGCAAGATTGATTCCTTTTTGAAACAAATCTGAAGTTATCAAAGTTTTCCAAGCGAAATAACCAAGGATTGAGAGACTGAAAGCAACTATGCTCCCAGCAATAATAGAAGTAATGGGCAAGGTTTCTAACATTATCTAAGCCAAAAAACAGGCGATAGGAAAAATCAGATATTCGATAAAAAAGAGTTTCCAGATAAATTGATAAAACTGAGCGATCGCACTTTTATCTTCTAAGTCTACCTGCAAACTCCGTAACCACATCCAAAGGAGCAATCCTAAATGAGTAATGACGACAAATATCGGGTTAAGCGAGGCAACACCTAACACCGCAACTAGAATTATGCCCAGATAGCAGACAGTGATTACCCAAAGAGCGAGATTAAACACAGCTGGGGCACCGAGTTGGATAGTGAAAGTAGAGATATTGTAGAGGCGATCGCCTTCCATATCTGGGATATCTTTAAAGATGGCGATCGCAAATGTAAACACCAAAATAAATAACGTCAATGCCCACACCGCAGGTACAATTGCTTGGCTTTGCTCAAATGCCCAACTGTAGTGCAAATACAATCCCAAATTCACAATGGTACCGCGCACCGAAAAAATGCACAGCGCCGCCCAAAAAGGAAACTGCTTCAACCGAATTGGCGGTAAAGAATAAGCAGTACCAATAGCCAAACTAATTGCCACCATCCCCAACAAAAACGGCCCAGTTAGCCACGCCACAACTAGCGCCAAAATGCCAGTAATTCCTACAATTAATTGCCCAGTTTTCCGAGAAAACTCCCCAGAAGCTAAAGGCAAATGAGGCTTATTAATCTTATCAATTTCCACATCCTCTAATTGATTCAACCCCACAATGTAGACATTGCCACACAAACAAGAAATCCAAGCGCCGAAGAGGGGGAGTAGGGAGTGGGGAGTAGGGAGTGGGGGAGGAGTAGGATTACTAACGGCAATGGCAATTAAATATAAACCCAACACACTCAGACTTGTACCAATAATCGTGTGCGGGCGAGAGAATTTCCAGAAAGCATACAACCAATCAAAAGAAAATGGAGTGGGTTTGCTTGACAAAGGACTGTTTTCAGAAGTCTGGCTCATGAGTAGGTTAGATACACTATTCCGGCTTGTTGTTAATCATTGTCACAGAATTTGGGCATTGGGCATAGGGCATTGGGCAAGCAGGAAGTGTGGGAGGTGTGGGAGGTGTGGGAGGTGTGGGAGGTGTGGGAGGATGGGGAAGCATTAATTCTCTTTCCCCCATCTCCCCATCTCCCCATCTCCCCACACTCCCCTCTCTCCCCTCTCTCCCCACACTCCCTCATCTCCCTCATCCCCCTCATCCCATCTGTCCGCGTCTCCCCATCTCCCCATGCCCAAATTTGTGCGATCGCAGTGATAATTAAACTTAGGAACTCATTTCAGTATTATTTATGGAAGCTGATAGCCTGGGAAACAATAACAATCAAACACTACCATTACTCCCAGAGGCTGACACAGAAGAGTTAGAAAGCGTTGTGCAGGTGTTAGCAAATTTAACTAAGCTTCCTGTTGAAGTGGTGAAGCCACATTTTGATGCATTGCTTGAGCAGTTGATGAAAGCAAAACAGGAGCAACCATTTTACAAAACTGCAACGGCTCTTGAGTGGATAACAGCTTTTCGGGAATGGGCAGACAGCCATAGACGAGATACGCCCTTACTATCAGAGTATGCTTTAAGTCGGGCAGGAATATACGATGATGACGAGGACGAAGATATTAATGAATGTAGAGACGTAGCAATGCTACGTCTCTACAAGGATTTCGGGTAATGCAGAATTCATTTCTGGAGATGTCTATTAGTCATTAGTTATTCTCCGCGTCCCCGCGTCTCCCCATGCCAACCCTGTGCGATCGCCCTCCTCCGTGGGAATCATAACAAAAATCACCACGGTAAAGATCCGATGGCATACCAAAACATTACCGGCTCCCTTTCCGCAGCAGATATCCAAGAAATTAAAGCTGCCTTTGCGACTATCCAAGCAAAGTTGCCTTTTCTGGTGACTCTAAGTGTGGAAGAACGACGCAAGTTATTTAAGATGGGTGATAAAAGCCTAGCTTTTGTGAACAATAGCTTGACTGCTGCCCAGACTAACCGAGAAATTCTCCCAGCCAGCTTTGATGTAGAGGAATTTGTGCGGGATTATCAATTAGCTGTCACACTCACCGAACTGTTGATTGGATTGCGACAACTCACAGAACAAGTAGATGATACCTTAATGGCAGTGGGAAGTGAAGCAATGGGTAGTAGTTTGACAGTATATGATTATGTCAAGACTGCTGCAAAGAAAACTCCAGGGTTAAAAACTGTAGCTCAACAATTAGGCGATCGTTTTAAAGCTATGAAGAGTAAACCTGCTAAAGCTGCTTCTAGTTCATAGACTGTAAACCTTGCTAGAGATAGGAGAAAGATCAAAGGGGAAAAGTTATCTTTTCCCCTTTGTGTTTGCTCAACTTCTGCAAGAGTCTTTAAGAGGATGTTTGAAAAGTCATGATTGATGTATCAAAATCTTCTTTTACCCCACCCTAACCCTCCCCTTATAAAGGGGAGGGAACCGGATTTTCTTGTTTCCCCCCTTTATAAGGGCAGGGCTGATTCATTCCATTTAAAACAGGATTTGTCAAGATGGTTAGCAAGAAAATTGTAAGTAAGCGTGACTAAGAGACAAACATTTAAGCACTGAAATATCAGTAAAATAGTTGGTTTCATCGGCACGCTGGTAACAAAATAACCAATTTTTAATTGCTAGAACCCTTGATTTTTAAAGCTCTTTGGGGAATGAAACAGCCCTGCCTTAAAAAGGGGGGAACCGGAATCAAAGTCCCCCTTTTTAAGGGGAGCCAGTGCGGTCTTGGGGGTTTCCCCCATGAGCAACTGGCGTGGATTTAGGGGGATCAAGATATGTGCAACTTCACATTAAATTGGTATAACTCCTAACTCCTAACTCCTAACTCCTAACTCAGCACTATTTACTAACTCCTAAATAACCTCGTATACTGCGTTTGATGCTGCATACTCGCTAAGGATAAACCCCAACTCCAACAGCTTAATTGTTCATCTTCTAAAGCTAAAATTTCTAATGCCATATTACTAATCAATGGTTGCAAATCTAGTAATAATTGCTGTCCTGCTGTTTGTCCCAGGGGAATCAGTTTGACGCCAGCTGTAATTAAATTACTTGCCCAACTGTGCAGATATGCTAATAATCCGGCTTTGATGTTAATTTGCCAGTGGGCAAGGGCGATGCCAAAAGCGATCGCATAATTGCAAGGATTACTTACACTTTTGGTTATAGGTACAATCTCTGGGTCTAGTTTACCAAGTAATTGCATGAGCGATCGCCCCATTTGCCAACTAGAGGCGCGTAGTTCTTCTGTTTCCCTAGCAGCGGATAACCACTGGTTCCAAGAGCATAAAGACTTGACATCGCCCATTTTTGCAGATTTCTCAGCTCGTACCATTACCGCCGCCTCTAGTCGAATTGCCCCGTAAGTTAATTGCGCTTCTAGCCAATGTTTGAGATGTGTGTGGTTAGCGATCGTACCATTTTCTACCAATGTTTCCAAGCCTTCGGAATAGCTATATGCTCCCACGGGTAAAGCAGAACTAGCCAACTGTAAAATATACAAAAAATGGCTATCAGTGAGCGTGATGGTGTTGTCCATAAGCTCCTAATTCTGGCTGAAACGGTAAAATTTCTTCTTGAACTTCTAATCCCAATTGTTCCAACATTGTGCGTAAAACCGAATCTGAGGACAAGCGTAAATAAGTCGGGGTAATTTCTACAGGTACATGGCGATTTCCTAAATGATATGCTGCTCTGAGTAATAAAAGTGGTGTTTCGGCAAAGGCAGTCATCACTAGTTCTGGTTTAGCAGTTATTCTAATTAAAGTGTTACCGATTTCTTCTTGGAGAATATCGCCATCGTGTAACACAGTTCCTCTGGGTAAATGTAGAAATACAACCTTCCCATCTGTGGTTTCAAAGCGATGACGGCTGCGGGTACGTTCTTCTGCTGTTAGCGCCAGAGTTAAGGTGACGGCTGCATTGTAATTAGGTGGCTTTATTTGGGTAAATGTCAACATAAAAGTTGCGTCTGATTTTAAATTATCGACTCATTTTACACTCTTTGAAAAACTAAATATTCTTTCTTGTGCCTTTTAACTTTTAACTTTTTTGAGAGCCAATTTGCTCAAGTAGTAAATTTGATGATTAGCGGTATGGAGAAAAAGGGCGATCGCTCTTTTTTCATTATCTCAAAAAAAGAGATGAGATATACAAATATCCCATCGCTTATCGGAAAATTAAAAAATTATTTAAACACCAACATTTTGCTCAAGCCAAGTAACTAAATCAGCGATTTGCGTAAAGTCTAAAAACTCTTCTCCCAATGCTTCTAATTGTGCTGTAGATAAGACTTGAATGCGCTCAATTATGGCTGAATCAATTTCACCAAATCGCCGATTTAACATCCGCGTTAAGAAACGCAAAGCTTCTTTTTGTTCGCCACGCTGTTCACCACGCTGTTCACCACGTTCTTCACCACGTTGTTCACCTTTTTGCAAAATATATTGATAAATCACAGACTCTTGCATAGTTTCCTCCCGTAACAATTTCAGAATCAAACCTTGCTCAAACTTTAACCCCGCCAAAATCTCTGTATAAGCAGTCGTATTTTGTCTAGTCTCAATATCTGAAATTCTAGCAAGACTTTGAGCAACTTGCGATAATAACGCTGGTGCAGAATCAGTTCTGGCTAACGGTGCTAATGGTAATAACCCCAAATTATTCAGAAATATTGCTGAATCTTGCTCCCACATTCTAATCACTTGATAGCGATGAATTGTCGTTTCACTGACATATTCTGTGGTGAAAGCAATTTCATCAGTTGTTGGTTGTAAGAAAATTACTACTTGTATAACAGGAAGTTGATATTTTCGTGTCAAGCGGACGTAGTAATCTAGCATCCTTAATCCCAGTGGGGTTTTCGATTTGATTGTGGTTTGAAATTCTAGATGTAAGATGCAATTTTCTGTTTGCAAGAATATCACCGAATCAGCACGAATTGGTTCGATGCTCAATTCGGTTTTTAAGATTTTAATTTGGCGTGGTTCTTCATTTAATAACCACTTAATAAAATCACGGGGATATTTTTCTGCCAGGTTTTTACAGAGATTGTCATATTCTGCCATTTACTAATTGATGATGATGTTTGTTAGACACAATGACTAATTATAAAAAAAACTTGGATCGCAACACAATTTCTATATAGGACTCATATTTGATTTGGTGAAAAGATATGTAGGGTGCGTTATCGGCGAGAGTACGGCACTTTAGCTATTAGCCTGGGAATGAATTCCCAGGCAGGTGACAAAGCCAACACTTAAGCCATTTTTACCTTAAGTGTACTAGGGCAATTAGCTTTGTTAGCGTCTAAACATTAAATTTTGAGAAAGCTTATTGACCCAGAAAAATAAATAGCTTTATAGTTATGAAATGAGCTTAATTCAATAACAAGACTTACGCCAAATCATGAAAAAACGAACTGCAAAGGACGCAGCGAAAAGTCTGAGCGCCGGCTTCCGGCGATAGCGCAGCGTTAGCGAGTCTTCTCCCAAGGGGAGACGCTAAGCGAACGAGCGTCTGGCTTCTCTACGAGACACTGCGCGAACGCCAACGCTAAGAGCGAACAGAACTTTTCAAGACAAAGGGCATAAATAAATAAGAGTTTCAGAGGGTTTTTGTCTAAGTCCTAAATAAAAGTCAAAAATTGCAAAATGATAAATTTTTACCAGCAATTTAATTGGTAAGCTTTTGCATATTTATTTTATCTCACATCAATTAGCAAATATTTATTCATAAATCTTTCTCGCTTGGGAATTTTGTCAAAGCGAAGCTGTTGCAAGCTCAATATTTTAAGTTGTTGAGTCCTCTGGTAAGAATTGTGAGGTAGATTATGCGGATTTTGATGATTCAACCCAATTATCATTCTGGTGGTGCAGAAATCGCTGGAAATTGGCCGCCAAGTTGGGTTCCGTATGTTGGCGGGGCGCTGAAGACAGCTGGGTTTAGGGATATTCGCTTTATTGATGCCATGACCGATTATATTCCCGATGATGCTTTGGCAAAAACCATCGCCAAGTATCAGCCGGATGTGGTGTTGGCAACAGCTATCACGCCGATGATTTACCAATCTGAAAAAACCCTGAAGATAGTTAAAGAAGTTTGCCCCCAAGCTAAGACAATTATGGGTGGGGTTCATCCTACCTATATGTATAATGAAGTTCTCAATGAAGCTCCTTGGGTAGATTATATTATTCGCGGAGAAGGAGAAGAGATTACAGTTAATTTGATGAAGGCGATCGCTAATGGTACTGTAGAGAGCGATCGCCGCAATATTTTAGGAATTGCTTTCCTAGAAGATGGGCAAGTCATCGCTACACCAGCCCATCCGCCGATTGCTGATTTAGATACCCTAACGCCAGATTGGGACTTATTAGATTGGAAAAAGTATATCTATACTCCTCTCAACGTGCGGGTGGCGGTTCCCAACTATGCTAGGGGATGTCCTTTCACCTGTCGTTTTTGTTCTCAGTGGAAATTTTGGCGCAAATATCGTTCTGGTAGTCCCAAGAAATTTGTCGATCAAATTGAAATCTTGGTGAAAAAACACAAAGTTGGTTTTTTCATTCTTGCTGATGAGGAACCAACTATTAATAAACCCAAATTTATCGACTTGTGTAATGAGTTGATTGAACGTAATCTCGGTGTTTACTGGGGAATCAATACACGGGTGACAGATATTTTACGGGATGAGCAAGAATTACCTCTTTACCGCAAAGCTGGACTGGTTCATGTTTCCCTGGGTACAGAAGCAGCAGCACAACTAAAGTTGAATTTGTTTCGCAAAGAAACGACAATTGAAGAAAACAAACGGGCGATTCAACTGTTAAAGCAAAATGGTATGGTTGCTGAGGCTCAATTTATTATGGGTTTGGAGAACGAAACCCCAGAGACAATTGAGCAAACCTATCAGATGGCTTTGGATTGGAAAACAGACATGGCCAACTGGAATATGTTTACACCTTGGCCATTTTCCGAGTTATTTGAAGATTTAGGCGATCGCGTAGAAATTCGTGATTATTCTCAATATAACTTTGTGACTCCAATCATGAAACCAGATGCAATGGAACGCGAGGATGTTCTCAAGGGAGTACTGCGAAACTATGCCCGTTTTTATCTCCGCAAAACCATTGAGTACTGGTTTGTCAAAGATTCCTTTAAACGCAAGTATCTTTTAGGTTGTTTGAAGGCTTTCGTAAAAACTACTCTCAACAAACGTTTTTACAACCTCAAGCGAGTTAAATACAAGGGTTTACACACCGAAATCGAACTTGGTTTTGATGAATCGAAGATTCTCACCCGCGAACAAATCACCCAGCGCCAACAGGAACATCCAGAACTAATGGCGGATGTAAATTTCACAGGCAATATTTCTGCCTGCGGCGCCCCCAAGGAACTGCCAGAATTTGTTGAGGAACAAGAAGTTTCCAAAAAGTAGCCACAATTGATATAGCAATCCTAAATCATTCGTGAGAGAGAAAATCGCTGAAAGGCTTTAAAATACCTACTTTTCATCTCAGTATTTTCTCACGTTTCAATTCGGATTGCTATAGCAATTTTCAGGTAAATAGACCAAGTTGTAGGGGCGCAAGGCTTTGCGCCCCTACGACAGATGTGGTTGTACATGAAAACTGCTGTAAAAGCATACAGGACTTATTCGTTTGCGCCGTCTGCATTCTGTGTGGTTTAATTTACCTGCGACGGCGATTTTTCGTTGCCTATAATTTGAGTAAATCAAAAAATTCTGTGATGCCTATGCCAAAAAAATATAGTAATTTATGATACCGTAATTTTGTCTATAAAAGGAGTTGCTGCAATGTCCACAACACCGACTACTCGATTAATTTTAGAGACTTTACTTCCCCATCTGAAAGTAGCAGCAGCCTACGCCCGTTTTATGCAACCAAAAATAGCTACACTTCCCGCTAAAGAAGAAGGAAAAAACTTTTTTGCGGCTGCCCTTACTGATGCGGATTTGGCGATTCAAAATCTGGTGGAAGTAGTACTGTTGGGCACTTTTCCAGAGATTCGCTTTTATGGGGAAGAGTATGAAAGCTCTCGAAACACTAAGTATTTTCGTGGTACTGAACTTGGTTTATCAGGTGATTATTTAGTCACACTCGATCCAATCGATGGTACGAAGTTTTACATGGATGGACATTCTAATTACCAAATTATTCTGAGTATTTTAAATGCCGATGATTTTGAGGCGGTACTGGCAATTTCTCCTGCCCAAAATGTTTATTTTTATGCTTTGCGAGGCGGAGGTGCTTTTACAGGAACGTTGGAAATGAATTTAGAAGCCTGCGTTCCGTTAGAGATTACATCACCCAAATCTGCTGTATTGTTGGGATGGGGAATGAATGCGATCGCACCTCTACTCAAAGATCGCTATCAAGTCATTGATATTGCCAATGATTATTCTAGCGAAATTCAAATTCCCAATCTCAATGGTCTTTTCAGTGGCGATTTGAGTGGAGCAGTCATCAGAGCAGGTAAATTTATTGATGGTGGCGCCCTTGCTTTTTTGGCAAAACAAGCCGGCTATCTTGTCACTACTTTGGATGGTTCGACTTTACCGCCACTGCATACTTGTGAAAATTATAGCCTGCCAGGATTGATTATAGCTGCCTCAAAATCCGTTCATCAAGATTTGCTGGCAGCAATGCAAAGCCTACCTGAAAGTAAAAAGAAATTTTAACAATAAAGAATTCAGGAGTCAGAATTCAGAATTCAGAATTGAATTCTGTAGGACTGGCGGATAGCGTTCGCTTTTAGCGTCTCGTAGAGAAGGAGTACAATCAGTGCTGGGTCTAAATCCCCCACTTCAAGCATTGCTGAGTTCTGAATTCTGAATTCTGCATTCTGAATTCTGAGTTCTGAATTCTGAATTCTATTTTAATTTTGTCTTTGTAAAAATTCCTGAATACGGTTGACAAATTCTTCTATTTCTGAAATTAATTTAGTTGCACTTTTATGCTCTTGTTGGAGGGCTTGTTGTTCTAGTTTTTCAACTGCTAGGTACATAGCTGTGGCTCCAACATTAGCACTAGCACCTTTAAGATAATGAGCTTCTCGCACAATTTGTCCAAAATCATAAAGTGCGATCGCATTTTTCATGTTTTCTAAACGGGGTTTAATATCTTGAATAAAAATGTGCAAGAGATTAAATTCAAATTGTTTGTCATTATCCGATACTTGATGCAGGTGTTCCCAATTAATTGTTGAGTCAAATGGGTGGTTGCTACTAGGAGAAACTGTTTGTTCGCATTCAACTATCACCTGTTGTGAAAGGATTATATCTGCCCAATGCTCTAGGATAGCTGCCAATTTTTCTTTCAACACTGGCTTACTTAAATAATCGTCCATTCCGGCATTTAAGCAATTTTGCTTATCTTCTTTCATGGCATTAGCTGTCATCGCAATTACCACAGGACGGCGATTACTAGCAAAGGCACTTTCTTGCCAACGATGAATTTCTTTTGTAGTTTCTAAACCATCAAGAATTGGCATGTGGCAATCCATTAAAATCAAATCGTAAGGAATTTTTTCTAATAACTCTAAAACTTCTTTGCCATTGGCAACAACATCAGCTTTATAGCCCAAACTTTGGAGTTGTTTCAGGGTTACTTTCTGATTGACTAAATTATCTTCAGCTAGCAAAATTTTTAACTTGGATTCATGAGAAGAGTTAGGATTGGGGGCATCGTAAATGGGGCAATAACTAGCAATATCTGGAGTAATTTTACTTTGAATTTCTTCCCTAGTTTCTTGTTCTAGTTGCGGCTGAGTTACTAAAATATTCATAATCATATCTAAAAGTCGGGATGCCTTAACGGGTTTAATTAAATAACCAGTAAATCCAATTTTCAAGGCTTCCTGTACTCGATTGCGTTCATTAGTTGAGGCGAGGATAATTAAAGGTGTATGAGCAATTGCAGAATTAGCTTTAATTTGTTCTCCGAGTTTGATGCCATCTATTTCGGGCATTTGCATATCAATTAAAGCAATACCATAGGGATTTCCTTGATTGCAAGCTTTCTGAATGGCTTTGAGTCCAGCAGCAGCACTGTTGGCTCGATCTATTTGCATTCCCCAAGCAGTAGCTTGATGGTGGATCATTTGGCAATTAGTAGAGTTATCATCTACCACTAAGGCGCGGCGATTAATTAAAAGTGGGCACGATTTCAAAGCCGGTTCAAGTTGCTTGGCAAAAGGCACTTCAAACCAAAATTTAGATCCTTGGCCAATTTGACTTTCTACCCCAATGACTCCTCCCATTAAAGTCACCAGTTGTTTACAAATGGCTAATCCTAAACCCGTACCACCATACTTGCGAGTGGTAGAAGCATCGACTTGGGTAAATGCCAAAAAGAGTTTAGGTTGGTCTTCAGGATTAATACCAAGACCGGTGTCTGTGATAGCAAAGTAGATGGAGACTGTATTGGAGGATGGCGATCGCAATTCTGCTTGCACTACTACTTCACCCGCACTGGTAAACTTAATAGCGTTGCTAATTAAGTTCATGAGAACTTGCCGCAACCTACCAACATCTCCCTGGAGGTGAATAGGGACGTTAGGATCGATGAGCGCCGCAATTTCTAATCCCTTATTATGGGCTGAGGGAGCTAATAATTCCAACACTTCTTCAATACAAGTAGATAAATTAAAGTCTAGAGTTTCCAAAGCCATCTCTCCGGCTTCGAGTTTGGAGAGATCCAAAATTTCGTTGATTAAAGTTAATAAAGCTTCGCCACTGATGCGAATTGTTTCAATAAAATCTCGCTGTTCTGGGTCTAAGGAAGTATCTAAAGCTAAACTGGTCATTCCCAATACAGCATTCATGGGAGTGCGAATTTCATGACTCATATTCGCCAAAAAAGCACTTTTAGTCTGAGAAGCTAATTCAGCTTGGTAACGAGCAATTTCAAGTTCTTGTCGTTGACGAGTTTCTGCTTCTAATAGTTGGGCTTGGGCTAGGGCTATACCTACTTGGTCGGCTATTTGCCGCAAAAGATGAGTTTCAAAGTTAGACCATTGATGAGAATAGTCGCACTGATGAACTATGAGTAAACCGCGAAGTTCTTCTTTCACCAGAATCGGCACAACCAAATTGACTTTCACGCCAAATTGTTGCATTAATTCTAGATGTTTTTGTTCGAGTTCGAGGAGATCTAAATTAGCCAGCCCCAAAATTCTTCCTTGACGATATTGTTGTAGATAATATTGTTGTAAATATTCGGCTTGGAAGTAGGGGGCGGTGATGTTTTTGTTTTGCTCCTTAATTGCTGGTAAGCCAGAAACTACTGCTTCAATTACAGTAGTTGTAGACTCATCTGGCAAAAGTTGATAAATTAATACTCGGTCGGTCTGAAGGATTTTTTGGACTTCCTTAACGGTAATTTCCAGAATTTCTTCGATTTGCAAAGACTGGCGAATTTTCAGGGTGATTTCCGTAAATAATTGCGATCGCAAGTTTTGGCGTTGTAATTCTTCTTCAGCCTGTTTCCGCTGGATAAATTGCCCTACTTGCTCACCAATAAAATTCATCGTTTTGGCCAAGTTTTCATCAGGTTCCTGGATTTGACGATTAAAGCAAGTAATAACACCGAGAATTTTGCTATCAGTGCGGAGAGGAAAACCAAAAGCAGCATGTAGTCCGAATTGAGCCGCGATTTTGAAGTTAGGAAAATTCAGATCTTTAACGACATCAGCAATCCAAACAGGTTCGCAACTCGCCCAAATCCGGCCGGGTAGTCCGACTCCTGGTGCAAAAGTTGTTTGCCGCTTCAGGGCTGTAAAGTCTTCTAATTCCAGGGATGGTTTGTGCCAGATATCGAAAAAACGCAGCATATTTGCTTGCTGGTCTACCATCCAAATTTCGCCCAAATCCCATCCTAAACTTTCACAGATTCCTTGGAGAATTTGGGGCATAGCTTCGTTGATTGTAGTGGAATCTGCTAAAACATGAGTTGCGGCGTATTGTGCAGTCAGATGTTGTTCAGTTCGTTTGCGCTCGGTAATATCAATACCTGTACTGACAATGTATTCTACTGAACCTTCATGGTTTTTTAAGACAGTATTCGACCAAGCAATGAGCCGTCGAGTCCCATCTTTGATCACCCAATAGTTTTCGTAATTTTGGGAGTATCTACCACTCCGCAATTGTTCAAAAACTGCTTTGACTGGTTCCATTTCTTCAGGAAGTAGAAACAAGTTCCAAAAATATCTACCTCTCACCTCATCGAAAGAATAACCTGTTATTTGCTCACAAGCTTGATTGAAACGAACAATTTGTCCTTGGGGGTCAGTAACTACTACCAAAGCGCTAGCAGTATCCAGAACTGCCGAGATAAAGTTGCGTTCTTGGTTTAAGATTTCTTCTGTTCTTTTGCGCTCACAAACCTCACGATAGATTAAATAGTAGATGACAGCAAGAATAAAGAAGCCGATCAAAATGGCGATCGCAATTGTCACAGTTGTTGTGCGAGTCCAAGCTTTTGTTGCTTGTAATAATTGCTGACGCCGCCCTTTTCCTTGGTTCTCGATCTCATAAATCACCCGTTCGATATCATTCATGAGATTTTGATTGTCATTTGTCACTAGTTCCTGTAATGCTGCCTGTAATCCCTGATTTTGGCGCAAGTTGATAGTCTGTTTGAGTTGATTAAGTTTAGCTGCAATTAGAGATTCAAGTTTTGCAATCTGCTTTTTCTCGTTTGGTTGCTCTGTGGTTAAATTATTCAGTTTTGTAATTTCTTGCTCGACGTTAGTCAGTGCTATTTGATATGCTTTTAAATAAATTTCTTTTCCAGTCAAAATATAACTACGTTGTCCAGTTTCGGCATCCTTTGTCTGCGAAATTATTTTTCCTAAGGTTTTGATTTTTTTATTAATGTTTTTTACGATCGTGCGATTCTGAGTAGATACTTTTGTATTTTGATAAGAAATTCCGCCAATTCCAACTAAAATTGCCGATGCCAAAACCAAGCCTGCCGCAATTCTTTTGAAAAATCGCTTAGGCACTTTTTTTGATTGTTTACCTTTATGACTCACAAGCACTAAATTTGCTAAATTACGACGCAATTCCATTTGTTTGATTACTTGACGCCCCAAACTTTGTAATGCTTCTATTTGATCTGGAGTCAGTTTCCGTGGTTCGTAGTCAATCACACAAAGTGTTCCTAGTGCATATCCCTCAGCATTAATTAGAGGTACACCAGCATAAAACCGGATCTTTGGGTTAGAAGTGACCAGTGGATTGGCGGCGAAACGTTCGTCATCTGTTGTATCAGGCACAACAAAAACGTCAGGTTGTAAAATAGCATGGGCACAAAACGCCTCGTCTCGGTGGGTTTCTGAGAGCTTCAAACCCACCTTAGCTTTGAACCACTGGCGATTTGTATCAATTAAACTAATTAAGGCAATGGGAGTCCGACAAATATACGAGGCTAAACGAGTGAGATCGTCAAAGGCAGCTTCAGCCGGCGTATCGAGGATTTTATACTGCAAAAGCGTCTCGATTCTCTGTGCTTCGTTATCAGGTAATGGTGCTTTCATCCTTAAGCCTTATCTACGGGGGATTGGGGACTGGGGATTAGGGACTGAGGACTGGGGACTGGGGAATAGGAACTTGAGACTAGGAAATAAATACTTATGAACATTTTTTCAATACCCAATACCCAGTACCCAATCCCCAATCCCCAATTCGCTCAACAAACTTACTTTAATTAATGACAATAGTTGAGTTAAAACTGTTAGCGTAATTTCACGGAGTTCAAACTTAGTTAAAAATTGGCCAAATGATTAAGTCGCTATTGTATTTTTTGTGGGCTGGTTTGTGTGAAATCGGCGGTGGCTACTTGATTTGGTTGTGCTTACGTGAAGCTAAGCACAATTGCTTTAGCTGTCTATGGGATTATTGCAACTCTTGAGCCAGCAAATTTTGGCAGAGTGTATGCGGCTTATGGTGGTGTGTTTATTGTAATGGCAATGCTTTAAGGTTGGAAGGTAGACGGGGTAACTCCAGACCGCTACGACCTAATTAGAGCTTGTTTAGCGTTGGCAAGTGTATTAATTTTCATATTTTTACAAAAAAATCAAGTAATTTCACTAAATATCGCTTACCCATAAATTTTATGATGATTAATTTTCTAAAAACAATAACCCCAGATAAAATTGCAAAGATTTTTAGTAATTATACATTCACAACTAACTATCAGGTTGTTTACGCGTTTATACGTAATCATGTAAAAAATAAAATTATTTTATATTTGTATAAATTATGAGAAAAGACTGGATAAAACTCTCCATATTTACAAATTGTTGAAATTATGCTTAAACTCTCAGAAATTGATCTCAAAAATTATATTTTTGTTAACATTTCAAAAATAGGAAAGTAGAGTAACTTTCAAGACAAAAAATAGTATCAAACAGTACTGAAAATAGATTAATGTTAGACAAATTTGTTGGTGCTTAGGGACAAAAAGAAGTGCTGAAGAAAGTTGTGATAATTGCGGCTATCTCTCTACTAATTTGGGGAGAACCGCTGATGGGCAATGCTTTTGCTCAAACATCAGCTACCTTGCCTGCTGCTGATACTGGAGATACAGCATTTATGTTGATTTCGGCAGCACTAGTGCTGCTAATGACACCAGGATTGGCATTCTTTTATGGTGGATTTGTACGATCGCGCAATATCCTCAATACATTAATGATGAGCTTTGTGTTAATGGCGATCGTCGGAGTTACCTGGATTCTCTGGGGTTACAGTCTTGCCTTTGCACCGGGTTTACCATTCATCGGTGGATTGCAATGGTTCGGGTTGAATGGCGTTGGTTTAGAGACAACCGATTATCTCAAAGGCTCAAATCCTGCGGAAGTTGTTTCTTATGCAGCGACGATTCCCCACCAGGCATACATGATTTATCAAGCCATGTTTGCCATTATCACACCAGCCTTAATTTCTGGGGCGATCGCCGAACGCATGAGTTTCCGCGCCTATTGCTTATTTGTGCTATTATGGTCAACCTTCGTTTACACTCCCCTTGCCCACATGGTGTGGGCGAAAGGTGGATTTTTAGGTTTGGCTGGTGGTTTGGGTGCCCTGGACTTTGCAGGTGGTACAGTAGTCCACATTAGTTCTGGCGTTTCAGCTTTAGTAGCAGCGATCGTTCTGAAGCCTCGAAAAACCTATCCGGAACGTCTGAGTCCGCCACACAACGTTCCTTTCATTTTGCTAGGTGCTGGTTTGCTGTGGTTTGGTTGGTTCGGTTTCAACGCTGGTAGCGCCCTATCCGTTGCCAGTGGAACTTCGGGTAATTTAGTCACAAATGTAGCAACATCAGCCTTCGTTGCCACTAATACAGCGGCCGCTGCGGGTGCATTAATGTGGCTAATTTTGGAAGCAGTTTTACGAGGCAAACCAACCGCAGTCGGAGCCGCCACAGGAGCCGTTGCTGGCTTGGTAGGTATCACCCCTGCCGCTGGATTTGTCATACCTTTATCAGCGATTTTAATTGGTTTCATCACCGCCTTTGTGTGCTTCTATGCCCTAAGTTTCAAGCACAAGCTACAAATTGACGATGCCTTAGACACCTATCCCCTGCATGGCGTTGGTGGTACAGTGGGAGCGATTTTAACAGCCATATTTGCTACCACCCAAGTCAACGGAGGCGGTAAAGACGGAGTGCTACGTGGTAATTTTAGTGAATTGGGAGTTGAACTAGTAGCAATTGCGATCGCTTATGTAATAGCAGCCGTTGGTACCTTAATTATTCTCAAAATTATTGATGCTACAGTCGGGCTGCGAGTCAAAGAGGAAGCAGAATTGCAAGGCTTGGATATCAACGAACACGGCGAAGAAGGTTATAATTCCGAGTTTAGCGATCGACCAGTTCAATGAGTTAGGAGTTAGGAGTTAGGAGTTAGGAGTTAGGAGTGTGGGACGTGTGGGAGGATGGGGAAGCATTAATTCTCTTTCCCCAATCTCCCCATCTCCCCACACTCCCTCATCCCCCTCATCCCCCTCATCTCCCCATCTCCCCACACTCCCCACACTCCCTCATCCCCCTCATCTCCCTCATCTCCCTCATCTCCCCATGCCCCATGCCCCATGCCCATTTTCATCAAGTATGATTTTTGAGTGCTAGCGTTAAAATCTGATTCAAATAATTGGTAAATTTCGCTAGTCGTGTCTACTTCTGCAAAAACCTTTCCTATCTGGGCGTTTTTCTCGCTGTTAACCAACGGCGTACTATTGTTGGCGGTCGTTCTGCTAATTTGGCAACAGCAGAAATTGACCGCTTTTTTTGGGGGGATGATAACATCTCCAGAACAAATCAACGTCAATAACTCACGCCCAGTTGTTACACCTGATTTAGGTCGCCGTCACCAACTCACTTACCAACAGTGGGTAGATATTCTCAAACAAGAAGCTAAGGTAGCCGCTGACCGGCGTCCTCCACGCTTAACTATACTGGCGGGAGATTCTCTGAGTTTGTGGTTTCCGACTGAGTTATTACCAGAAGGTAAAAATTGGCTCAATCAGGGAATTTCTGGCGAAACCAGCCAGGGTCTTTTGAAAAGATTGAATATATTTGACCGCACCCAGCCGGAGGTGATTTTTGTGATGATTGGGATTAACGATCTCATTCGGGGGATCAACGACAAGGTGATTTTAAATAATCACCAGCAAATGATGAGTTACTTACGAAGGGTGCATCCCACAGCCCAAATTGTTGTCCAGTCGATTTTGCCGCATGGTGGAGAGGAGGCAACTTGGCAAGGACGAGATAAACTTCTGGCTATTGGCAATAATCGCATTCGCCGATTAAATGAGCAGCTGCAAAGCATATCTGCAAAAAAAGGTGTGAAATTTCTTGATTTATATCCCCTGTTTACCAATAGCCAAGGTAATCTCCGCCAGGAATTTACTACTGATGGCTTACACTTAAATCGGGAAGGCTACATAGTTTGGCGTTCTGCATTGCAGATTTATAGCGACATCAAATTAAAACCTGAACTTCAACGTGTTTCAGGGAGGAATAAGAAGTAATATCTTTGAATACAAGTCTGTATAAATCGCGTCTTGGCGCGAGAGAATAAAAAATAGTGGTTTAAGTAGACGAATCTCATGGATACAAAAGCTTTTAAGCGGACGCTCCAACATTCTGAAAATTACAATCGCAAGGGGTTTGGTCATCAAGCAGAAGTTACCAGCCAGTTGCAATCTGAGTATCAAAGTAACTTGATTCAGGAAATCCGCGATCGCAATTACACCCTACAACGAGGCGATGTCACCATCCGACTAGCCCAAGCCTTTGGGTTTTGTTGGGGTGTAGAACGTGCTGTGGCTATGGCTTATGAAACCCGTCAGCATTTCCCCACAGAACGCATCTGGATTACTAACGAAATTATTCACAACCCTTCTGTCAATCAGCGGATGCAGGAAATGGCAGTGAAATTTATCCCGATGGAAGCAAATCAAAAAGACTTTTCTATTGTTGATACTGGTGATGTGGTCATATTACCTGCTTTTGGGGCTAGCGTTCAAGAAATGCAGATCCTCCACGAAAAAGGCTGCAAAATTGTTGATACAACTTGTCCTTGGGTATCTAAAGTTTGGAATACAGTAGAAAAGCACAAAAAAGTTGATTATACTTCAATTATTCACGGTAAATATAAACACGAAGAAACAGTTGCAACGAGTTCCTTTGCTGGCAAGTATTTAATTGTGCTGAATTTGTCAGAAGCAGAATATGTTGCTAACTATATTATTAACGGTGGCAATCGTGAAGAATTTTTGCAAAAATTTGCCAAAGCTTGTTCGCCAGGATTTGACCCAGACCGCGATTTAGAAAGAGTCGGTATTGCTAACCAAACTACCATGCTTAAAGGTGAAACCGAGCAAATCGGCAAGCTTTTTGAGCGTACTATGTTGCAGAAGTACGGCCCTACCGAATTAAATCAGCATTTCCAAAGCTTCAACACTATTTGTGACGCCACCCAAGAACGGCAAGATGCAATGTTGGAGTTAGTGGAAGATAAATTAGATTTAATGGTAGTAATTGGTGGGTTTAATTCCTCAAATACTACTCAATTGCAACAAATTGCTTTTGAAAGGGAAATTCCTTCTTATCATATTGATAGTGTTGAACGTATTCAATCAGCAAATTCCATTGAACATCGGCAATTAAATGGACAATTAATCATTACAGAAAACTGGCTCCCAGATGGAGAAATTGTTGTGGGAATTACTTCGGGTGCTTCCACACCAGATAAAGTAGTGGAAGATGTGATTGAAAAGATTTTCGCGTTGAAATCAACAGCAACACTGGTTTAAACATAATTAAACATCAAATATTTAGGAGATAGCTCCCCGACTTTTTTTATAAGTGGGGGAGCTGAATTGGTGGCTTTTTAAGTAATAGATAATCTGAAAAAAACTTTTCATTAGCAGCAATGGCTCAAATAATTCATCAATCAGTATTTTAGTGGCGATCGCAGATTAAATAAACAAAATCAAATTAAATGTATTCAATAATTTCTTCAATATTCAATTTCAATGACGCGCTTTATACATGATAAATTTGCCAAGGACTATCTAGAAGAATTACTCAAAGATTACGGACAAGTCAAGCCATCAGAAAAAGTTGCAGGAGAGATTAAAGAAATAGATGTTTTATTTACTCCCAATAAACAGCAAAGCTCTAATTTACAAGTTCTGGGTTTGTTAGGAAGATTTGCCGAACATCCGGCGATTATAGAACCGTTCCGCAATCCAGCTTCTAGCGATGAAATATGCGATTGTCTTCTCAAATTATTAGAAGTCAAAGCTGTGGTGCGACGAGAAGCTAAAGCCAATAAAACCAAACTTCCGAACTCAGAAATTCCCAAATTATGGATTCTAACACCTACAATATCTGAAACTAGATTGTCTAGCTTTAGAACTATACAAAAAGCAGATTGGTTATCGGGAGTACATTTTCTGCCAGATCCCTTGCGGACAGCAATTGTGGCAATACATCAACTACCGCAAACACCCGAAACATTATGGTTAAGGCTGTTGGGTAGGGGAAGCGTGCAGTCACAAGCGATTATTGAGTTGCAAGCGTTACCATTAAATCATCCATATCAGAAAGTAACACTCGAATTAGTTTACAACTTACGGGAAAACTTGAGAGTAAATCAAAAATTATCAGCAGAGGATCGGGAGTTAGTTATGCGACTAGAACCACTGTATCAAAGAGATAGAGAACAAGCCAAACAAGAGGGAAGGCAAGAGGGAAGGCAACAAGAAGGACAAGACTTAATACTGCGTCTACTCAATCGCCGTATTGGTGAAATTGATGCTTCATTAATTGAGCGAGTTCAAGGATTATCGATTGAACAATTAGAAAATTTAGGAGAAGCATTACTAGACTTTTCTACTGTTGCCGATTTAGAAAATTGGTTCAACCAACAAGAAAGATAACTCATCCAGAAATGTTGAATGTTAAGAAAAACTTGATAAGAGCCTATTTATAAAGTTGCCAAAAATCAGGAGTTGTTAAGGACTTCATCTAACGGCTTCACCTGATTAGCATCAAGTCTTAGTTATCAAGTAATAAATCATGGATTAGCATGACAGAGAAATGGCTTTCTATCGTGGGTATTGGAGAAGATGGGTTAGAGGGATTAAGTGCGATCGCTCTTTGTGTTATCCAACAAGCTAAAGTAATTGTGGGTGGCGATCGCCATTTAGCAATGCTGCCTTCGGATGACCAACGTGAGAAAATAGTCTGGGCATCCCCTATCAGCACTTCTGTAGAGGAAATCATCAAGCGTCGCGGTGAGTCGATTTGCGTACTAGCAAGCGGCGATCCTATGTGTTACGGGATTGGTGTCACCTTAGGGCGGCGAATTCCCATTTCCGAAATTACGATTATCCCCGCACCTTCAACCTTCAGCCTCGCCTGTGCCAGGTTGGGATGGTCTTTAACTGAAGTAGAAACCTTGAGTTTAAATGGTCGCCCGTCGTCCCTGCTGGAATCTTACATTTATCCGGATGCTAAGCTGTTGATTTTGAGCCAAGGAAAGGACACACCAGGCATTGTTGCCCAAATTTTGACAAATCGCGGCTATGGTGGTAGTAAAATCACCGTCTTGGAGCGTATGGGCGGCATTCATGAAAGAATTGTGGCAGGTATAGCTGCATCTTGGAGTGAAACTGAAATTGCGGTATTGAATGCGATCGCAGTTGATTGTATTGCCGACGCTGGGGTTATTCCTTTACCAAGATTACCAGGATTACCAGATAACGCCTACCACCACGATGGACAGTTAACGAAGCGTGAAGTTAGGGCAATTACCTTAGCAGCTTTGGCGCCCACACCAGGACAACTATTGTGGGATGTGGGTGCGGGTTGCGGTTCAATTTCTATTGAATGGATGCGAACTCATCAGCGGTGTCAGGCGGTGGCGATCGAGCAAAACTCCTCTAGACTACTATATATTGCCGATAATGCCGCTACTCTCGGTACTCCAAATCTGCAAATCATTGAAGGAAAAGCGCCCCATGCCCTAAAAGACTTACCTACACCAGATGCGATTTTTATTGGTGGCGGGGTAACAGCAACGGGACTTTTTGATGTTTGCTGGGAAGCACTCCCCCCAGGTGGACGTTTGGTGGCAAATGTGGTGACAGTAGAAGGCGAGCAAACTTTATTTCAATGGCACAAACGAGTCGGTGGTGATTTAACTCGTATTGCCATCCAACGGGCGGAACCTATTGGGAAATTTTTGGGCTGGCGAGCAATGGCACCTGTAACCCAATGGGTAATTGTAAAATCTAATTAAGATTAGGACTTACGCATACTCTAGGAATTCTTGGCGTTCTTCTCTAACGAGACGCTCCGCGTTGGCGTTGGCGTTGGCGTTGGCGAAGCCTCTCGTAGAGAAGCCTCTCGTAGAGAAGGCGTCTTGGCGGTAGCCTACGGCAAGCCGCAAAGCGTCTACGATAAATTAAGCTTTTTGGCAATTTTTGCGTAAGTCCTAAAGATTAATAATACACAAGCACCTGGGGCATTTTGGCCAGTGTAAATGCACTTATGTGAAACGTTCAGAATCCCTTGTGTTAGAATTAAATTGCTTGCAATTTGCAAAGCAAAAGTATTGAACAATAGAGAGAAAAACATTATCGCAATCCAAAAGCAACAAATTAACTCGCAAATCAAGTCACCTCAAGTGTTCCTGATTGACCATGAGAATAACAATCGTGGTATAATCGATACGCGTGAGGCTCTACAGCTAGCGCAGAGCGTAGAACTTGACTTAGTTGTAGTCTCCGAAGGCAAAGAAGCTCCAGTAGCGAAGATCCTCAACTATGGTAAGTTTCAGTATCAAAAGAAAAAGCGTCAGACACAGAGTGCTAGACCAACAGTAAAAGAAGTCCGCCTGCGTCCCAACGTGGGAGCAGCTGATTATAATTTACGCATCGAGCAAGCGATTGGTTGGTTGAATAAAGGCGATTCAGTGAAGTTTGTTATTCGTTTACGAGGCCGCGAAAATCAATATCGTGAACAAGCTGGAGAAATGCTAGAGCGAATTGTAAATGCTCTGAGCGAAGTAGGTAAAGTCCACACCCTTGATAAACGCTCATTAGTAGCTCAAGTGGTTCCAGCCTAAATTAATTTTCCCAAGATATCTTAAATTCTGTGGTGCGCTGTGGCTTTCGGCTTCAGCGCACCACAGCTTTTTGAGGAGAAGTAATGTTTTTTAACACGAACCGCAAAGGACGCATAGACACGTCCCTTGAGCGTCTCATAGAGAAGTGTCTTCCCCCAGGGTAGGATCTATCGAAAAAACTCTCCGCGTCCCCGCGTCTTTGCGTCCCCGCGTCAGCGCCCCAAGCCCTAGCTCAGACTTCTCTCCACCCCACAAGAAGTAGTTGATTATTTTTTTATTTGCAAGTCCCTTAGAAAATAAATCAAGCGATAATTCTGATGATTTTGGTAATACATTAAATCAAGCCTTTGTCAACAATAATTTAGATACGCTTAACCTACTTTATCTTTGATTTATAAATATTCCATCCTCATTAAAGTTTTGACTAATAGGTTGAAGTTTCAATTTTTTTTCGGGAATTATTAAATACACAGAACAAGTAATATTTTGTTTATGAACTTACATTTAGAGGCATCAACCAAAACAACTCAGTCAAACAATAACTGGCATAATTTTGATAATTCATCGATTAATTTTAATTATCAAGCCGCAGTCAACGCACTAGGACAAAAAGCACTTTCTGGACTGGAATTATCAGAGTTGTTCCAAAATACAGTTGTTTTAGTAGCTCAAATACTCGATGTTAAATACAGTAGGATTTGGCAATTACTTTCAGATAGTAATAGTTTGCGTAAAGTAGCTAGCATTGGAGATAAACCTTTAGCAACAGACTCTGCTGAGATGAATATCACGACTAATCAGCAACAACAAAAATTGTTGAAAAATGCTCAGCAAATTATTAATTGCAAAACACCCTATTGTCAGGCAGATGATTTAATTATTTCCTCTCCTCCAGATAGTGTTACTGGTTTGAGTGTGGTGATTCCAGGTGCGAGTAAACCTTTAGGTTTTCTGGAAGTCTATGCTACTGAAGCTAGGAATTTTTCTCCTGATGATGTTCATTTTCTCCAATCTTTAACCCATATTTTAGCAACAGCCATTGAACGCAAGCGTTCAGAAGCATTAGTGTACACCCAAAACCAAGTTTTAGAACAAGTTGCCTTTGGAGTCAACTTATATGACATTTTTAACAATCTTTGTATATTGCTAGAGCAACAATTACCTGGGGCATATTGCTCCATTTTAGTTGTAGATGAAGACAAGCGACGACTGCGGGGAGGAGCAGCACCAAGTCTTCCAAAAGAATTTGCTAAGGGTGTTGATGGTTTAATGATTGGTGAATGTTCTGGTTCTTGTGGTACTGCTGCTTATAGAGGAGATTCAGTTTTTGCTAGTGATATTGCCACCGACCCTTTATGGGCTGATTTTCGTGATTTCGCTTTGAGTTACAACATTAGATCTTGTTGGTCATCGCCTTTTATTTCGCAAACTGGTGAAGTTTTAGGGACATTTGCTATATCTCATAAATTTCCCTGTCATCCTACTGGACATCATCTAGAAATTTTGAAAACCGCCAGCCATATTGCTAGTATTGCCACAGAAACTTACAGAGCCGCAGTCGCTTTACAAAAGGCCAACGACGAATTAGAACGAAAAGTTACAGAACGAACATCTGAATTAAGCAAGGCTCTGCTGGACTTACAAAATACACAAACTCAACTGGTTCATAGTGAAAAAATGTCCAGTCTGGGACAAATGGTAGCAGGGGTAGCCCACGAGATTAACAATCCTGTGAGTTTTATTGCTGGTAATCTCCAATACGCGAATCAGTATGTCAATAATTTACTAGATTTAATTGCAGTTTATCAAGAGGAGTATCCCGAATTAAATCCCACCATAGTAGCCAAAACAAAATCTATCGAACTAGAGTACTTGTGTGAGGATTTACCGAAGTTAATGGCATCTATGACAGCAGGTGCTGAGCGAATTACAGACATCGTTCTAGGTTTACGCAACTTTTCACGACTAGATGAAGCAAAAATAAAATCTGTAGATATTCATGAAGGCATAGAGAATACATTGATGATTCTAAACCATCAGTTGGCATTACCTAATAAATTACCTGATATCCAGATAGTTAAGGACTATGGTCAACTGCCCAAAGTTAGTTGTTATGTCAACCAGTTTAATCAGGTTTTTATGAATATTATCAATAATGCAATTTACGCCTTAAAGGAGAATATGGAATGTTGGCAGTCTGCAACTAATATCCCAGCTATTGAAATCAAAACTTTAGTTTTAGATAACCAGAGGGTTTTAATTAGTATCAAAGATAATGGTCTTGGGATGAATTCAGAGGTTCAGGAACAGATATTTAATCCATTTTTTACTACTAAACCTGTTGGTCAAGGAACTGGTTTAGGATTATCAATCAGTTATCAAATTGTTGTTGAAAAGCACCAAGGAAAACTCAGTTGTATTTCTGCATTAGGTGAGGGAACTGAATTTCAAATTGAAATTCCTATTCGGATTTTGAGCAGTCAGCAATAAGCTGCTCTCCATTGAAATTGGATAATTAGGGCGGGCAAGATGCCCACCCCACAAGACTTTCATGAAATTTAGATGTGCAGGACATGATATAAAAGGTAAAGCTGCTGTAACATTAAAATTTCGCTCTTTGAGCTGTCACCTTCAAGCCGTAAACAGAATTGTTGACAATATCATTGCCATAGGGTGTGAGACTGGAAAAATTTCCATTCTGGGACATCTGGCGTTCTGTGCAATTGTCCTTCCACCAACTCCAGGCAAACCAGCCAATTTCCTGGTCTTTTAAAATCCGTAAAAATGCTTGATAAGTAAAATTATTTTCGGGTGCATGGTTGCGATCGCTACCATCAAGGTCATAATAACAGTATTGAGTTTTTCCCTGAATTTCTTCATCTTGCTTGTTGGCAATTTCACCAAAAACAATTGGTAAATTGGCATTGATAGCAGCTTCTAGATGTGGTATTCGATTATAACCAGCCCAATAAGCATGACTGCTAAATAGAAGATTGTGGTCAGGATCGCGAGCAATTAATTCCTTACCAATTTTCGTAAAAACTTCAATAGATTGGCCACAATCAGGCGCATCAATCATAATCGGTAAATGTAAATGCTGGCGAATTTTTGTAATCGCAGTTTTGTAGACATTCTTAAAAGTATTTAATGCAGTAGTAGAATTGTTTGTCCAGCGATAGAAACCCAATTCGTTAGCTAAATTGATTATTAGATACTTTTGATGTTTTTTAAGTACATTCAAAACAGGTTGAGAAGTCCACCAGGGAATTAATTGGGTGTTTAACAGCTTGACATCAGGGTTACAGGTGAGATCCCACAAACCCAGTATCGGAATGATGCGACTCGCCTTGCATTTGGTGAGCAAATTATCCAAGTCTGCAATTTCATAAGCGGGGCGATCGCGTTGACCATAATTCTTGTACCATTGAATTCTGACAGCGTTAGCTCCAGTTTTTTCTAGTTCCGCTAGCTTATCAGTTTCAGGAAAATCCCAGTCATCCAGCAGGGGTAAATTGATTCCTCGCAGAATAACTTTGTTGCCAAGGGAGTCATACAAGTATCTACCCTTAGTATATAAGGTAGTTTTTTTGAGATTAGAGGGTCTAGCTGCTGCTGCAAAGGACAGCGATAAATTTGCCAGATAACTAACTCCAGCCCAGGCTAAAAATTCACGACGATTCATAGCATTTTATTTACAAATATTTCTATCGGTTTCACTCAGGCGAGAATTGTTTCTCAAATAATCATCCAACCAATTGCAGCCCCTAGCAATTAGCTGCTCAAAATCTAGAGTTTCTGCATTCCAAAGTTCAACAAGTCCATCATCACTGACAGAGGCAATTTTTTTGCCATCAGGACTGAAGCTAATATTCCAAAAAGCATAACCATGTCCTTCAATGGTTTTCAATTGTTGACCATTTGTTACCTGCCAAAGTTGGATTGTACCATCAGTACTAGCAGAGACGAGGATTTTACCGTCAGGACTAAAACTAAATTTAGTAATTCCGGCATTATGACCTTTGAAGGATCTGATTTCCTGTCCTTTTAAATTCCAGAGTTTGATGGTTTTATCCTGACTCGCAGAAGCAATTGTTTGACCATCGGGACTAAAACGAACATTTGTGACATAACTGTTATGTGCTTTGAAAGTTTTGAGGTTTTGTCCTTGCAAGTTCCACAGTTTGATTGTCCCATCATTATGAGCAGAAACAATTGTCTGACCATTGGGGCTGAAACTAGCACTGAAAACTTTACCCGCATCTGCTTTTAAAGTTATGAGTTCTTGACCGTTGATATCCCATAGTTTGACTGTACCATCATAACTAGCGCTCACCAGAATTTGACCATCTGGACTAAAGTTTACATCGACGACTTCTTTATTATGTCCTTTAAAAGTTTTAATATTTTGACCATTTAAATTCCAAAATTTGATTGTTTTATCATAATTAGCAGTGGCAATTATCTGTCCATTGGGACTGAAATTTAAACTCCAAATGCGATTCCATTCACTATCGCTATCTGCCTTGATAGATGCAATTTCTTTACCTTTAAGACTCCACAATTTAATAGTCTTATCATCTCCGGCTGAGGCAATAATTTGACCATCTGGACTAAAACTCACACCCCAAAGAGAATCATGATGTCCAGTGAAAGTTTTAAGTTCTAAATTGCTAATATTCCAGAGTTTAACTGTGTTATCAGCACTAGCTGAGGCAATGATTTTTCCATCTGGACTAAAACTGGCGCTAAAAACAGAATCGTTATGACCTTTTAAAGTTTTGAGTTTTTTTCCATTAATACTCCACAATTTAACTGTTTTATCAGCACTAGTGGAAGCAATGATTTTCCCATCTGGACTAAAACTGACATTAATCGCATAATTGTCATGTTTGCCAATGGTTCTGATTTCTTTTCCTTCTAGGTTCCACAGTTTAATGGTAGTGTCTCCTCCCGCAGTTGCAATTGCTTTACCATCGTGGCTCAAACTGACACCAAAAATAGATTGTTCGCTGGCTTGAAAGGTTTTGATTTCTCGTCCATCAATACTCCAAATTTTGACGACTCCCCTTTTATCAGCCGTGACAATAGTTTTACTATCAGGACTGTAACTGATACTCCAAACAGAATCTTTATGCCCTTTGAGAGTTGTGATTTCCTGTCCCTTAATGTTCCAAAGTTTGACTGTATTATCTTGACTAGAAGCAGCAATTACTTTACCATCAGATGTGAAACAAATGCTGCTCAAAAAATGCTCTTGTTCTTGCCCTTTGAAGGTGATAATTTCCCGTCCATCAACACTCCAAACTTTGACGGTATTATTTGCACTAATGGCAGCAATCATCTTACTATCTGGACTGAAAATTACACTTCTAAAAATCTGATTTGGGGCAGTGATTTTTTTAATTTCTCTGCCATCAATACTCCAAAGCCTGACTGTATTATCTTCGCTAGCAGTAACAATCTTTTGACCATCTGGACTAAAATTCACACTTCTGACGGCATCATTATGCCCTTCTAGGCGATTTCGTTCTTTGACCTTGTAAACTGCTCTTTGCAATGCTAATTTTACTGATTCTCTAGTGTTAGCATCTGTGGGGGTTACTGATTTCAACAGAATGGCTGCTTTCGTTGTGGCGACTAAAGCATCAAATTCTTGATTGGAGTTTAATAAAGCAGTGGAAGAAATACTCAAGGATTTGATTTTTTCTAGTTGTATATCTTTGAGCGTTATATTTGCCAAAATTGCAGAAATGATTGCTATAATTATGGCGATCGCTAATACGATCGCACCAATTTGAATCCTTCGTTTAGCTTTTTGATTAGCGAGAATTAAAACATCATTTGCTTCTGCTAAAATTCTTGATGCTTCTGCTTCTGCTTGTAATTTTTTCTGAACATTTCGCTTGTCTAATTCCTGACTAGCATCTAGAAATTTTCGATCTAAATCACCTAAACCTTTATCTGCTGCCCAATTGCGGGCATCCTGTAAAGTTTGCCCGCGCAACAAACGCGACTCATCTTGAAAGTTGGAATTTACCCAAGCATTTAAAGTTTGAGAGTATGGGCGAATATTTGTCAATATTTTGTCGAGCCATGCTTGGTTAAATATCTCTGCATAGATGCAATTATAAATTCGCAATTTGCCCTGTTGCTTGACAATTAATCCAGTTAAACATAGTTGTGTTTGTTCGGGACTATCATCTGCGGGGATTTCTCCCTGGTGTAATATTTGCTGATATAATCCTAATAATCGTCCAGTTTGATTTTCAGCATTTTGCAAAAGGCGATCGCGGATTGTTCGTAAATGTTCTGGTTCATCCTGTGCTTCCCAATTTTGGATGATTTGGTTTTGTACTAATTCCTCTACACATTGCTTTTCTGTGTGTTCTAAAAATGAATAATTAGAACTAGAAATTAATTGACAAAGCTTTTGAGTTAAAAATGGCTGTCCACCAGTCCACTTTAATACTTCTTCTATTATCACTTTTGGTTTAGCAACTATTCCCTCTAAACCTTTAATTAAAGATTCAACTTCATTTAATTTAAATCCAGTTAATGTAATTGCTTGACCAATATTAAAAGGTGTGCGATTTTTATCTGCAATTAAATTAGAGGGAGTAGCAACTCCTAACAAACAAAAAGTCAGGCGTTTATACTCAGGATTATCTGACCTTTGGTTATAACAAGCACGGATAAAAGCAAAAAAATCATCTTTAAAACTGATTTTCAAGATACTGTCAATTTCATCAACGAAAATCACAATTTTCTCTGAGAATTCTGTTAACAGTACATCATCGATCAATTGACTCAATCTTTGTTTAGGTGATAAAAATTCCTGCGAGCGCCACCACGTGCCAAAATTCACTTTTCTAGATAAACCAAACCCTCGCAATAGCTCAGAAACAAAGCCACCATACCATTCGGAAGGTGTCACATGGCTGCCAATTCTTGTTAAATCAACTGAAGCACATTGTATACCTTGCTCTTTCAGTTGTTTCATAATATGGACTCGCAAACTAGACTTACCCATCTGCCGCGAGTTTAAGACATAACATAATTCGCCATTTTTTAAACCTTCATAGAGGTCATAATCAGCTTGGCGCACCACATAAGTTGGGTGTTGATATTCTAGGCTACCTCCGAGTTTGTAGTAGTTTAAAGTTGTCATGATATTTCCAGAGCTAAATCCAAGTCATAAATCGAATAACTAGGATAATCGGATTGACTATAATCTTTGTAACATTGAATTCTGACTGGGGTGCATTCACTTTTGGAAGAAACATAATTTTATGATGGGAGAAACCTATGACCAGAGTAAATCTAGACTTACCTGAAGAAGTATTCTCAGCCCGTCGCCTTCCCCCAGATGACTTTGTGCGTGATATGCGGCTGGCTGCTGCTATCTATTGGTATCAGAAGGGTGAAGTCTCCCAGGAAAAAGCTGCTCAAATTGCAGGTTTAAACCGCCGTGATTTTCTAGCTGCCCTTGCCCGTGAGCAAATAGATGTGTTTACTGTAAACTTTGATGACTTGCAACAAGAGTTAAACCGTGGCTGAACGTCCTGCAATCAACACCTCCCCACTGATTTTTTTGACTAAGGGCGGCTTTCTTGACCTGTTGCAGATAGTCAGTCCAGAAATTATTGTCCCCCAGGTTGTAGCCCATGAAATTCAAGCATATGGGCAGACGGATGTAACCGTAATGGCGTTAGCAACTACCTCTTGGCTGGTAGAGGTTGTCACACCATCTGTTCCCGCAATTATTCAAAGTTGGGATTTAGGTGCTGGTGAATCTGCTGTGTTAACTTGGGCTTATGTAAATACTGGTACAGAGGTAATACTGGATGATTTAGCAGCCCGTCGTTGTGCCCTAGCTTTAGGAATCCCGGTACGAGGAACTCTAGGTATAGTTCTTACTGCTAAACAACGGGGGGTAATTCCAGCAGCGCGTCCGGTTATAGAACAACTGCGTCTTTGTGGAATGTATCTGTCTGACCGAGTGATAAATCAAGCATTGGCATTAGTAGGGGAGTAAACGAAATTGCTTTCTTTTTTGGCTCGCAATTAATTACACTACTTACCAAAGAACTCAGTGAGACATTTTCTATTCCTTCGCCAAGTTAATTGACGAGTTATGCAATACCCCAATTTCTTAACTCATCTAGGTTCTTTAATGTATATGTAAATACATAGATAAGTCTTCTCCGAGTTTTTTAACATCACAGTAAGGACATAGTAACCGCTAAAAGTGGAGTAGAAACCAGAAAACAACCTACAAATTTGTGAAATTGCATAACGATACTCCGGAAATATTGAATGATTTTTAATTATTAAGTTGCGAGTGATTTTTTGGATTTAGGATGTTAATTCATCCTTGCAGAAAATTATGCCCTGTAATTTTACGGTTGTCTATCCATAAAATATCAGGAGTTCCATAAAGAACGTAAACAGTAAGCTCAGGTAAGCTAAAACCCTTAACAATAAAGAGTTTCTTGTTTTTCTCTGACCAGAGAATGCAGTTAAATCTATAGGTGTTAGGGGGTGAAACTAAGATTCGTCTGGCTCATACCTGACTTTTTATGACATTTACTGATTTTTGAGTTGAAAATTTCTCAGTTTAAATACTGATTTTTTATGTATAGACAGCAATTAAATAAAACCACATAATCCTAACTAACGGTTAAGTCTGCTATCAAACTTACAAATTGAAAGGAGATTGTATGGAAGTTAAAAAACTCGGTTTTGGATTATTAACAATTACCACCTTATCAGTGATTCCGCTTTCAGTTATAACGATATCTCAACCAACTTACGCTAATTCTTTCAACCTCATTGGCGATTGGTCTGGAAGCCCAGACTGTCCACTCATAATCTATGAAGACGATGGAAAAAATATTAAGGGCAATTGTGACAATGGTTCATACAGTCACGTTATTAATGGAAGTTACGCTAGTGAAAATAAAATTAGTGTAATTGTCACACGGAAAGACACAAATAATTGTGAAACTTCTGTTCGTGGTTTCATTCAAGTTATAGACAATAACAATCTGAAGTACTCACAAGAAGGTTGGAATGGTTGTGGCGTAAGAACTAAGCCTGCTAAACGAGATTTGATCAGGGTGAATTGAAAAATTTAGGTGGATCTAGGCAACAACTAATAATTTATTTTTTGGTATTACCTAAATAGAAAATAGGAGCAACTATGAAATTTAACTGGCTAAAAAAATTCTTGAGTATTTCAACTTTAGGTTTGTCAGTCTGTGGGATATTGCTAACATCATCTACGTCAGTTTATTCCCAAAGCAGCGGTGAAGTGGTGTCTTTTAGGTCGTATAATTTTGGCGATCGCTATATTCGCCACAGAAATTTCTTAGGCTACTTAGAGCCAATCAATGATGAACTAGGAAGGAAAGACGCAACCTACAAACTTGTTCCAGGATTGGCAAATAGGAACTGCACTTCATTTGAATCCGTAAATTTTCCCGGTCACTTCTTGAGACACGAAAATTTCCAACTGAAGTTGGCAAGAAGAATCAATCAGCGGCTTTTTAGCGAAGATGCTACATTTTGCATTAAATCTGCACTCTTTGGTAATGATGCTTCTAGTTGGTCATTTGAATCCCTCAACTTTCCTGGACACTACATACGACACAGGAATTTTGAGTTGTGGATAGATCCCTCAGACGGTAGTGATTTGTTCAGAAAGGACGCGACATTTGGTATCACTAGTCCTCTCTATCGGTAGCGGAATACTAAGATACAAGGTTGGGTTGACGTAAGGAAACGCAACGTTCTTCGATAATTGAACAATAAATTACTTACAAATCAGGATGCATTGCATAAAACCAAAAAATCAATCATATAAACCAACATAAAGCCATTGACAGAGAATTGAAAGACCCAATTCAGACTATCAATAAACACTCACTGCTACAAAATATTGGAGATATTCCATGTCATTAATGAAATTATGTATTTCGCCAACCTTGATTCCAACTTTGACATGTAGCATATTAGCTAGCTTTACAGCCATAGCGAATGCTCAACCAACACACACTATACAGTTAGCTCAAAAATATCCAACAATTCAAAGAGTTCAAAACACTGTCACAATTCAAGGAAATATAGTGAAAGGAAATCCCACAATTGGGAATATTTTTTGCGAGCGAATTAATGTAAGTCTGACAGAGTTTATTCCCACTGAACCTAAACCGGGTCAATTTAATGTTCCTACACAACGATCTGTAGTTCAACCAGTTGCAGCTACAGGAAATCATCTCGGTGAAGGTTGTACTTATAGTCTACCATTCCATTACTTGCCCAAGATTAGACCTTATGGAGAAAGCACTTTTAAAATTCGTGCTGATTCTATTGATGGAATAGTTGGTGAGCAATCAGTAAGCTACCCATTTCCTAACAATATCGATATACCACTATTTCCACCGTCACCTCCTCCTCGATAATTAGAAAACACGATCCAAAAATCATCAGACCTCATTCATTTCAAACTGTTAACTAACAAATAAAAAACGATGAAAATTTTAAAATCATTAGCCATCACTGCAATTTTAGGTTTGTGGTCATTTCCGGCACTAGCAATCCCAATCTACGCAATAAAATCAGATGGAGATATGCTTTTTTATCAGCATACGGGTAGTGACGATGGCTCACCTACTTGGCCTATTCAAGCAGTAAAAGTCGGTAACGGCTGGAACTTTAAACAGGTATTCGCTGGTGATAATGGTGTTGTCTATGCAATCAGGTCAAATGGAGATATGCTTTGCTATAAGCATACGGGTATTGATGATGGCTCACCTACTTGGCCTATTCAAGCAGTAAAAGTTGGTAACGGCTGGAACTTTAAACAGGTATTCGCTGGTGATAATGGTGCCGTCTACGCAATCAAATCAAATGGGGATATGCTGTTTTATAAACATACTGGTATTGACGACTGCTCACCTAATTGGCCTATTCAAGCAGTAAAAGTTGGTAACGGCTGGAACTTTAAACAGGTATTCGCTGGTGATAATGGTGTTGTCTATGCAATCAAGTCAAATGGAGATATGCTTTGCTATAAGCATACGGGTATTGACGATGGCTCACCTACTTGGCCTATTCAAGCAGTAAAAGTTGGTAACGGCTGGAATTTTAAACAGGTATTCGCTGGTGATAATGGTGCTGTCTATGCAATCAAGTCAAATGGGGATATGCTGTTCTACAAACATACTGGTATTGACGACTGCTCACCTAATTGGTCTATTCAAGGAGTAAAAGTCGGTAATGGTTGGAACTTTGAACAAGTATTTGCTGGCGATCGGTAACGGTATTGTTTAACTTTTGACTAAAATGGTTGAATTTTAGTCAAAAGTTTGAAGTTCTTCGATCGTTTTGATCTATATTTTCATAGCGATCGCCTGTTAGGAAAAGCTGGCGATCTTAGTCTCAATGCGCGGTGTCCATATCCCCCAGTTCTTTGAGAAGTCGGGGATCTTATTTTTCACGAATGATTTAGGATTGCTACAGTGGTGAAAGTAACGTTATTTGGTCGTAATTTTACCAATTTAAAGTTAGAATCAAGAAAAATCAATTATCCTTGAACAAACATGAGTATTAACGTTACCTTTCCCGAAGAATTATTAATTGCGGCTAGAGAAGAAAAAGAGACATTTTCTCGCAAAGTCATAATTTACACATTGGGACATCTTTATCAAGAAGGTAAAATATCGGCAGGTATTGGCGCACAGGTATTAGGATGCGATAAATACACTTTTTATACTCTTTTATCTGAATATGGCTTTTCGGTCATTGACTATACAGAAGAAGAATGGAAATTAGAAGTGCAAAATTGAGCATGGAATCCGCCTCAATTCTCAAATAATTAGTTGGGTAAAATCAGAATTAGACAATCCTGAAAGCTAAGATAACTATCCAGTGCATTAGCGTAGTTTACCGTAAGTGTTCCCGAAAATATTGTTGATATAACTGACAGCGTGGGACTAGTTTATCGCCAACTCTCTTAACCAATCCCATACTGTATAACTGATATGCTGGAATGGTTGCTATATCAACCGGTTCTGTTGTCGTAACTACTTTTATAAATGCCTCAGCTAAATGAGGATTGACTTTAAAATTATGCAAAAATCGGCGGAAATATTCTTCATAAATTCCGGCATTTGTGTGAGCAGTTTCTATTAATTTTTCTAGTATTATGTCCCCAAGTGCGAGGCGATAGAGTGCCAATCTAATTAAATATGGATGCCCTCCAATTAGAGACATTAATTGCTGTACTTGGGTTAGATTATAATTAAGTTGATGATTATAGGTTAAAACTTCTATTTGTGATTGGGTAAATTCAGTTAATTCAACCACTAAGCCAACGTTAAATGGTGATTGATTGATATCTAATGAACCATAATTTTCAGTGGAATGTACGACAATTAATCGTAAATTTTCCCAAATTTCTACAGTTTTAGCTTCTTCGTGCCAAGTACGTAACATGGCGAAAAAACCTTGAGAAATTTCAGGATATTGCAAAACTCTATCTACTTCATCTAATGCTAAAACTAAATTGTTATTGATTTGGTATAAAATATTATCTTCAAAATATGTAGTGCAGTTAACAATGCTGCCTCTATATTCATCCCAGGTTTCATTCAACAAAACGGGTAATTTTAATTTGTGGCTAACATAAACACAAAACCAGCGCAAAAATTTATCTAAATTACTAAAACATGTTGTTTCTGCTTGCAATAAGTTTAAACGTACTGTGTAGTGACCTTTGTGATTTGAATGAGCGATAATTCTATCAAGCAAAGATGTTTTACCCATTTGATTAGGGGCTTTAATGCGAATCAAAGAACCAGGGTGGACGATTGTTTGATAACAACGTTCTTCTATGGGGGTACGCTGGATGTAAAATGGAGAATTCGGTGGCACTGAACCTTCTGGGTATTCTGGCACAAATTTATTTTTGATAGTAATGGAACTATCTTGATATACTTGTGTTGGCTGAATATTCTTATCCCTAAAGTATGAACGTTCAACTGCTGCACGAAAATTAGTTTTATTAACCTCTTCCCCTAATGCTTCTGAAAGTAACTTCCACAATTTAAAACCTACATCCTGCCGGAGATATTTGGCTGCATAACCTTCATTACTGGCAATCTCATCATAGCTTAGTCCTTGCCATGACCCTTTAAGAATAATTCTTTCCACATCTTTCAGGTGTCGGTTAATTTTGTTAAAGACAACTACATCTAAAATCTCTAACCCTTCTTCCCAGTTCATTCTTCATCCTGAATAGATATGTGGAGTTACTATTTCAATACTTGTCGGGTTTTGGGGAAAAGGGGAAGGGGAAAAGGGAAAGAAAAAACCTTTAACCCTTACCCTTTAACTTTTTTCCCAAACCAAATTCTGAGTTCAAAATGCACAAACCGAGTAGTATTGGTTACTATTTGAGTTTTAAAAAACTATCTACTTTTGAAAATTGCCAAAATCAAAAGTATTGTTCAAACATGCATTTTACAGGAAATTTGCGATCGCAATTTCTTATCTATGCTGGTTTAAGATTGTTTTTTCTTACACTTGTACGCACGATTGCATTTTCTCATAATATTTTTCAAAAATCAAATAAGTGTGAACAAAAAATAATAAACTTAAAGTTGTATTAAAACCACAATCAAGGCTAAATCATACAAGCTCTAAACGTCTATTCAGCAGTTTAATTACAATGCGTAGGCGCAACCCGCCGCAGGCATCGCCAAAAATCATTAAAAACAGGGGAAAGGTTAAAGGGGAAAGGGATAAATTTAACCTTTCCCCCTTACCCCTTCCCCCTTTCCCCTTCTTCATTTTCCATCCTTCAAAATTAATGTAGACTCAGCAGTGCGCCCGAATTCTTCTGGTGCATATTGCAGGTGAACTTGGGCACCAGGCCAAGAAAATGTTCCAGGTGTCACAGAACGGACTAAATAATGCAGACTATAAACTCCTGGTTCCAGGTGGTCGGCGTAGGCGATAATGCGATCGCTATATATATTCCTAAACCCAAGTTGCCAGCTATCGGCTTTTGCTTGTAATGCAGCCGTGGCAGTTTGAAAACTCGCATCCACCGCCTCAAAACCTGCTGGTAGTGGGTCTTTAATTACTATATGATTTACGGGGCGATCGCAGATAATTTCTAAACCAATATCAAACACTTGTCCTGCTGCTAAAGTCAAGGGTTTATCGAAAGCATAAAGACCTGTTTTTTGGAAAACTTTCTCTTCATTTACTTGACTAATTTCTCGTGTTATGCGTAAGCCATTAAATCTGCCTGGTTGATTTCTTTGCAAGCGATAGTTATAAGCAACCAAATAATGTAAACTGCCATTACCTGATTTTTGTAGCGTTAAATCGTGACGCCCACGAGGTAATTGATTCATTGGCGTACTTAGTTGTAGGCTAGGATTTTTGTAACCTTCAAAACGATTTTCTCCTAACTTTTTCCCAGCTAATTTTACTGTGGCAACAAAATTTGGTGGCGTGGGTTGTAGTTGGCTATATTCAACTAAAGCTGTTAAAGCTTGGGCATTATTATAGTTAGTTTGCCACGTACCATTGCGCCGCAATGCCAGAAGACTTTGGAATAGTTTATCTATGACTTCGGGTTTACTTTGTTTGGCGATAAATAAACGTAAAGCTTCCGCCTGCGTCGCCGTAGATGAACTCATCCATCCCCAACTATTTGGCAAACTTACAACTGCTGTGCGGCCAGTTTCATAGATATTTTGTTGCAGTTTATTTACTAGTTGTTGAGATTCGTCTTGCCATTCTGGGAATTGAGATAAGTATCGCGCTAGTTTAATTTGAGTTACTAAATCAAAATTATTGCGCTGTTCGTAAATATCTGCGAGGAACGTATTGCGCTTTTCACCCAGTTCTGATAAAGCGATTAAAGCCTTTAGTTGCAGTTGTCTTTTACATAGCAGTTGTTTGCAAAAATCGTATTCTCCAGGGTTGGCTACAACTTTTTGCAAATAATTTTTGAGACGAGACAATATTCCAGAATCAACTAAATTCGGAAACGCCTGATTTGCTTTTACCAAAGATTCAGCAGCATAAGAAGAAATCCAAGGGTCGGATTTTTCTTGTCCGGGAAAAGCAGCAAAACCACCATCGGCAATTTGCAGTTTTTGTAATTGTTCGATTGCTTGATTTGCTTGTTGTTTAGTATTAAATTCTGTAAATGTTTGACTGTATTTTTGGGAAATAGTTTGGAGATTTGCAGCAATTGTTAATTGACTTGCTGCTGGTTCTGCAAAAGGTAAATCATTATCTTCTAAAACCTGCTTTGCTGGTGCTTTAATTTCGGGAATCAAAGTACTCGCCAATTGAATATCTAAACCTCCTGCATCAGGGAAGGTATTTTTATCAACATTTAAGGGAATTTTTAGTTGTTTTGTAGTGACACCAGTTTCTACAACTTGTTCTGTAATTTCAATTGGCTTAACTTCTAAAGGTACTTCAAAAGCATCTGCGGCGGTATTATTTAGCTGAGTGGTAAAGCGAACTTTACCGACTCCCACATTATCCGCCACCATTGGAAAGCGATAAGCTTGAGTTGCTGATTCAGCTTTGGTTTGTAAACTAGTACTTGTAGAGTTTTTCTCGGCAAATTTAACTGTACCGCCTACTTCGCCATTAATTGAGAGATTTCCTGTATTTCCAGTGTTGTTGGTGACAGATAAGCCAGCGAGAATGCGATCGCCTGGACGGGCAAACTGTGGCAAGATGGCATTAGTTAGCAGTGGTTTGGTGCTGATAAATGTCGCATCGCCGTTACCAAAACGCAGATTTCCATCAGTCGCCACAGCCATCACTCGCCATGTAGTTAAATCATCCGGCAATTTAAAGGTTATCTGTGCGTTACCATTAACGTCGGTGAGAACAGAACCGTTGTAGTAAGCTAAAGCTTGAAAATCGGTGCGCGTGCGAGTATTTGCTGCACCACTTGAGAAACCACCGCCATAACCCCAACCTTTTGGTTTTGCTACATCTTGTGGTTGTAAAATGACATCTGGTCGATTATCGCTAAAACGAGTAGAAATCGGCTGTTCTGCATAAACTGTATCAACCAAATTCGGCGGACGATAGCCAGAAAGTTGTAACACCGCCTCATTCACCACCATGACTGTAAACTGTCCTTGGGTGGGGTTTCCTTGATTATCTTTTAATTCTAGTTGTACTGTTTCTTCTGCACCAGGTTCTAATGATGCTTGTAATGGCTTAACTTGGAGTTTTAAATATTTATCTTCCAAGTTAACTTTAAAAGGTGTAAAACCAATCTTCACCAAATTATCTAAACTACCTGCTTCCACTTGGTTAATTGGTTTACCTTGCCTGATTAATACAGCTTCTACGGCTGCATTGGGTAACATTTCTGGCGTCACTTGAAACTGAATTTGTGGTGCGCCTCCCTGAACTTTAATTATTTGCTGATAAAGGGGTTTATCTTTAATGACAGCAAAGTATAATTCTGCGTCTGGATAGGGAGATTGAATCAACGCGGTAGCAGTTTCACCTGGTTGGAATTCTTTTTTATCTAGCTTAACTTCTAAAACATCTTTTTCTCTCAAACCCCAAAATACTGGATTTTGTCCAGTTGCCCAAATTTGTAAATCTGTGGCGCTTAATTCGCCTTTATCATCGCTAAAATTAGCTCTAATACGATAGGAACCAGATTCAGGAGGTGTTAAATTTAGAGACTGGGGATTACTAGCAGATGTAATTTCTGCTTGTGCCAGTGTTTTATATTCAACTTGATTTTTTGGCGTCTGGCTACCTTCAACTAATTGTGTGACGCTGTTGTATTTTATTTGCTGTAATTCCAGCCGCACCCGTTGATTTGTAATCGGTTTTCCTGTAGGGTCAGTAACAACGACTTCAACAGGAAAAGCTTTACCAGCATCAGCAATAAAATTACTTTTTAAACCAATCAGGCGATTACTTGGCAAGGCTGTAAAAGTTTGAGAATTCGCTACAGATAAATTAGAAACGTCTGCAACTTGTACATCCACTCGGTAAGTCATGGGATATGGTAAATCTTTAGCCACACTCACTGTTTGACTACTTTTACCATTAGTATCTAATTGGGCATTAGTTTGCAAGACATCGCTAGATACAGTGGGAGATTCTTCCGGCCAAAACCATTGTCTACCAAAACTAAATTCGTCCCAACCTTTGGGAATGAAATTAGCTTGTTGACGAGTGATAAAGTATTTTGCTTCTCCACCTTCTACAGGTGCGCCAAATAAATAATTACTGGTTGCATTAATATTAACTTTCTCATCAATCAGAGCAAATTCTTTATCTAAATTTAGTTCGACTTTAAAATTGGGCGGTTTAAATTCAGCTACCCGAAATTCTCCGGAAATTTCTTGCCCATTCTTTCCTTTTGCCTGGATTGTATAATAGCCTAAGCGTTGACTTTTTTGAATGGGTAATTCTAGAGAAAATGTGCCAAACTCATTTGTAGTTTGCGTTCCTAAGTTAGTCTTTTGCCCATCAGGGTTTAGGAGAGTTAACTGATAAACAGCATTTTTATCTTGCTGAATTGCACCATTTTGTAAATAATCAGCAAAACCAGTTAACCAAGCTTTTTCGCCTGGTTGATATAACTGCCTATCTGAAAAAATTACCCCGCGTGATTCTGGCTTGTTATCTTGCCAACCTGCATCAATACCGTAGCCATAAACGCCGCTATATTCATCAGTTCTCGCAAATGCCCAATCTTGATTTTCACGGGCAATTACTAATACTTGCGGTGCTTTAATATAACTTTTATTATCAGAGTTACATTGCTGTAATTGTTCGCGGTTAACTCTAAAAGTACCATTTTCATCAGTTGTACCTGTGGCACAAGGTACGGGTTCGGGACGCGATTTTGCTTGTAATTGCGATCGATAAATTTCAATATTAGCCGCTTTCACTGGCGAACCATTATCAAGATGATTGATGCGAATTAATCCTGACTCTGGAAACCATTGAGTAAATACGCCTAAATTCGTCAATTCAACCATGCCATAAGTGGTAGGTTCTCGCCACAATTCTTTGCCATTCTCCTGATATTTATTGGTGCGGGCTTGGACTCCATAAGCTAACATTCCCGTAGGAGCATTTATTTTTTCTCGCAGAGGAACGGTAACTTCAACTGATTGATTTTTCTTGCCTGATACTTTGAAACTTTCCCATTCAGATGGTTTCGGTAAAAAATCATTGCTATAGTTAAAATAAACTAAATCTGTTGGCTTAACTACTCGATAAGCTGCTTTATATTTCGATTCTGGCAGGTTTACTGTACTAATATTTAACTGTAAATCTTTACCTGCGGGGAAAATATTTAAATCTGATGGTGCCCAGATATCCCCGGCTAAGTCTCCAGTATCATATTTAAGTGTGACGGGTTTGCCTAAAGTCTGCCCAAATTTATCTTTGAGGTTGCCGTTAATAGTAATTGTATAGGTTTTTGCTGGTTCTAACGCATAAGGATTGATGCCGACGATTGTATCTTCTTCGCCGACTTGGAGAACTCTGGCGATATCTTTGGGTGCGGGATTAATAGTAATATTTTGTTTTGCGGAATCTGCTATTAAAACGTTATTAAATTCTAGCTGAGGACTGCCTTTAATAAATCTTCCATAAGTTCCACCTGCATCTGGCTGTCCGTAAAAGTTGATTTTCTGAAATGCTAAGGGCGAATAAGTTGCTAACTTGCTGGCAAATTCTTTTTCTGTTGGGAGATTTCCATAAGCAGGAAGTATTCCGGGAGAAAATACTAGGCGATAATGTGTTGCTTTTTCGAGATTTTGTTGTGGAGTGAGGTTATAAATCCAATTGCGTGCGGAAGGGTCGAATTTTTCTAACGGTTCTTCGTTTTCTGGTGGTTTTTCTTCTTTGTTTAATTCTATTTTGAAGTTTACACCTTGATTTTTGCTTTCAGGGATTAATTGTAAATGTTCTTGTACGGAATTTAAATCTAATTCTACGTTGGAAGTGAATTGTAATTTTTCTTGTAAGTCTATTGGTTGGGCATCAGCTTTTTCGATGGGGTTGACACCAGGTAAATTAGTTAATTTGATTGGTTCGGTATTGAATGTCCAAGCTAAATCTTTATCTAGGCGATGATTTTTTAAATCGGCTAAACCTGCTTTTAAGGTAACTTGTAATCGGGTGGCTTTTGGTAGTGCTTTTTGGGCTTGGAATCCTACCATGCGCGGTGTTAAAAAGCGAAATTCTCCAGGTAAGGGCGGCCAAAGGGCAAATTTTTGTAGTAGTTTTTGTTGTTCTGGACTGTCAAGATTTTCGACTGGAATTAAGGCTTCTTTGAAGCGGATGCGGATTTGGTTGAGGGGTTTGGCTTCTGTGATGGGGCTTATTTGTTCAATCCAGTCTGGGAGTTTTGGGGGGGTGAGGGAGGAGACTGTTGGGAGTTGTTCTTTGGTTGAGGTGATATTGAGAAAGTTGCAGGCTGATATGGTTAGTGAAAGTGTGAGGATAAGTAGATATTGGATTAATTTGATAATCATATTTTTAGGAATTTAAATCACGCAGAGACGCGGAGGCGCGGAGAGGAGTTAGAGGAGAGTTTATTTATATTGATAACTACTTCAGTGGCATTGTTCCAAGGAATGGGTACAATTCTTAACTATTAAGAAGTGTTGAAGGTTTGGAAATATTAATTTATATTTGCTAAGTAATTAGAAGTTGATTATTAAGGGTTTGATATATTTCCTGATGTAGACGTAATTGGTGCGTCAGAATTAAGGTAAGTTTGGTTGGGCAGTGATGAAAGGAATTTTACGAATTAAACACGCTAAAGTTATTCTGGCTGTGTTGCTAATATGTTTGGCGGTGCGTTTGTTGCCTTATTTTGCGCCAATTCGTGCGGCGGATATAGCGCAGAATCAATTGGCAATGCAATTTAGCGATCGCAATAATTTACCATTGGGCACTTTGCTGACTCGTGACCAAGAGCATACATCAGTAATACCGCTAAATCAAGTTTCGCCGCAGTTTATTCAGGCAATTTTAGCGGCTGAAGATGCTAGCTTTTATCAACATGGTGCGTTGGATATGAAAGCTGTTGTCCGCGCTATTAAAGAAGCTATCCACGCCAAACGAATTGTTTCTGGTGCTTCTACTATTACTATGCAGTTAGCGCGGATGTTAGACCCGGTGCCGCGTACTTTGTCAGGTAAACTACAAGAAATTTGGCTATCTTGGCGGTTAGTCGCAGGGATGAATAAAGATGAAATTCTTTCTGCATACATCAATAGATTGCCAATGGGAGGGAATATATATGGTGTAGAAGCTGCGGCGCAGACTTATTTTTCTATCCCAGCCAGCGATTTGAATCTTGCACAAGCGAGTTTGTTAGCTGCTATTCCTAATAATCCCACTTATTTTAATCCTTACGAACATTGGGAACGGTTAAAGCAACGACAAAAATATGTGCTTAATCGTATGGTACGCGAAGGGTATGTGAAGGAGGCGATGGCTGCACGCACATCCACCGAAAAAGTTGTCTTTCAATCTCGCCAGCAAGGAATTATCGCCGCACCACACTTTTTATTTTGGTTAGCAAATCAGTTTGATAAGACGCAAACAAAAGAAAATTCTGTAATTCGCACAACTATAAATCGTCCTTTGCAGCAATTTGTCGAAGCACAAGTACAGCAGGTAATTTCTTCTCTCGCTGGTAATAACGTCCACGATGCGGCTGTGTTGGTAATTGACAACCACACTGGCGAAGTTTTGGCTTATGTCGGTTCGCCGGATTATTTTAATGAAGCCAAACTCGGACGCAATGATGGAGTACAGGCGCTACGTCAACCAGGTTCTACCCTTAAGCCTTTTGTCTATGAACTCGCTTTAGAAAAAAATCTCATTCGCCCAAACACTATTTTGGCAGACGTACCTGCCCGTTACGCTATTCCCGGTGCGAAACTTTATAGCCCAACAGATTATACTGAAAGTTTTCTCGGCCCGGTGCGGGTGCGAATCGCTTTAGCAAATTCTCTCAATGTACCCGCAGTGCGCGTGTTAGAAAAAGTAGGGGTGGAAAATTTTTTAGAACGTCTGCATGAACTAGGGTTTGAACATTTAAATCAAACTCCAGAACATTATGGTTTAGGTTTGACTTTGGGTAGTGGCGAAGTCACTCTCTGGGAATTAGCCAGGGCTTACGTTATTATGGCAAGATTTGGAGACGCTATTCCTTTAGTAAGCACATTTTCTGATTCCACAATCCCCATAGACGCGATGAATCGCGTCTCTACAATTTATAATCAAAAAATTTGGCAATTAATTATCAATATCCTTAGTGATAATCATGCTCGTGCAACAGCTTTTGGTGTAGACTCGGTGTTAAATTTACCTTTTCCTGCGGCTGTTAAAACTGGCACTTCTTCTAATTTTCGGGATACTTGGACAGTTGGCTTTACTACAGATTACACCGTTGCTACTTGGGTAGGTAATTTCAATGGCGAACCAATGCGTCAGGTTTCAGGTGTTACGGGTGCAGCACCTCTGTGGAATCGAATTATGTTACATCTGCACGAACATCAAGAACCAGCAGCTTTTCTATCTCCAGAAGGTTTAATTCAACTACCTGTTTGCGCGATTTCTGGTTTAAAACCAACAGCAGATTGTACCTCGGTGGTGCAAGAATATTTCTATCCAGAAGATAAAAATAATTACGAAGCTGCAAATAAATTTGATTTGCCACCAGAGTATGATGAATGGTTGGCAAAACAACAGCGATCGCATTTAATTTCTGATAATTTAAGAATCTTATCTCCCCATCATGGCGATGTATTTTTACTCTATCCAGGCGAAGCAGGACAGCAAAAATTAGAATTCAAATTAGCAGGAAATAAATCTGCACCTGTGGAGTGGTGGTTAAATGGTGAAAAGTTAAATACAAATTCAGCTAATTCTTTATTTTGGAATTTGCGTCCTGGTAAATGGAATTTGGAAGCGAGAAGTGGCGAAATTAAAGATAAGGTAAGTTTTCAGGTAGAGTTAGCTAGTATTAAACCTACGCGTCGAGGATTTTCTATTAGTAATTCTCAGACCAAAGTAAATATCAAAAAATAAATAGTATAATTCTTGTACCATCAAAAATCTAAAATTCAAAGAGGTAAAAATCATGACATTGACACCCACGGAACATAAATATGTAGAACTTGATGAACGTGGTGTACCTGTCATCAAAGGTACAACAATGAAAGTTGTTGAATTGGTAACTTCTCGTTTTGCTTATGGTTGGAGTCCTGAAGAATTACATTTGAATTACCCTCACATTAGTATGAGCCAAATTCATTCTGCACTAGCTTATTACTGGGATCATAAACAAGAAATTGATGCTGATATGGAACGACGCTTCGAGTATGCAGAACGAATGCGAAAACAAGCAGGAGAATCTCCTCTAGTTGCTAGACTCCGCGCCCAAGGACTATTAAAGTGAGTATAGCCCTATATATGGATGAGAATATTCCTCGACCGATTACTCTTGGATTACGCCTGCTAGATATCGATGTTTTAACTGTGCAAGAAGATGGTTACAGTGGCTTTGCAGATCCGTTAGTACTTGACCGTGCAACAGAACTCCAGCGAGTTGTATTCTCTCAAGATGAAGATTTTCTCATCGAAGCTAATCGTCGTCAAACAGAAGGAATATATTTTACGGGAGTAATTTATATTCATCAACGAAAAGTTTCGATTGGGGATTGCATACGCGATTTAGAAATAATTGTCAAAGCTGCTAATCTTCAAGAAATCGCTAACTCTGTTCAATATTTACCTTTGTAAATTGTTGCCTAAATTAGTCAATAGACAAGAAAGTTATTTCATGATGTAAAATCTTGCTCCATTTGCAAATATTTAGGCACGCCGACGAGTTCTTGAAAATCTTTAAAGTTAACTAAGTTGGATAAATTAGCTGTGGTTCCTTGTTCTTTGAGATGCTTAAAACAGCTATTCATTACTTGTGTGACAGCGAGTAAGGCAGTGAGGGGGAAAAATGCAATTTTAAAGCCTAACTTTTGTAATTCATCTGTAGAAATTTGCGGAGTTTTACCACCTTCAACGATATTAGCTACTAGTGGCACATCTGGAAAAGCAGCAGCGATCGCTCTCAATTCATCAACAGATTGCGGAGCTTCCACAAACAGTATATCTGCTCCCGCGGCAATGTAAGCTCGACCGCGAGCGATCGCTTCTTCTAAACCCAGCGGCCCACGCGCATCAGTCCGCGCAATAATTACTAAACCGCTATCGCCACGCGCTTCTACTGCGGCGCGAATTTTTCCCACGTGTTCGGCTTGCGAAATCACTCGCTTTCCTTCAAAATGTCCGCACTTTTTCGGCCATTCCTGATCTTCCAACAACACCCCAGCAACGCCCAACTGTACGGCATCTTTAATAGTGCGAATTACATTTAAAGCATTACCATAACCCGTATCCAAATCAGCAATCAGCGGAATATTAACTGATTGAGCAATCCGCCCCACACTATAAAGCATTTCGGTAGCCGTGACAAAGCCGTAATCTGGCAAACCCAAAACAGAAGCCGCAATACCAAACCCACTGGTAGCCACGACTTCAAAACCTTGTTGTTCGGCTAACTTAGCTCCCAAACAATCATAAACACCAGGAATTACAATAATTTCTGGACGCGCTAGTAATTGCCGTAGTTTTTGGCAAGCAGACATAAAGTAAATAGATGAATCCTCCTTTTAGAATACAGTAGGGGCGCACAGCTGTGCGCCCCTACCCGCGCCTACCCAATCAAAATTACCATTTAGAAGGATTATCCGGATGTAGTTGGTCTTTCATCCACAGCATTGGATTTACTTGCACATACTCACGAATTTTTTCCAATGATGATTCATTACGAATAATATGGTCGTAATAATTACGCTGCCAAATTTTTATTCCTGGGGTATTACGGACAACATTTATACGTTTAGTCGTAGCCGATTTAAATCCAGCAACAAATGATGATAGCGATCGCGGTCTGCGATGTAACATACCCGTTGGTAGGGGCGCACAGCTGTGCGCCCCTACGTGCGCCCCTACAGATGGTATTGTAGATTGTTTAATAACTACAATACCGTGCAGGTGATTGGGCATTACAATCCATTCATCCAATTCAAAATCAGGACGGATGTCTAGTGTTCGCATCCATTCATCCGCCACAATCTGTCCAAATTGGTTTAATTCCATGCTACCATCGGCGATCGCTGCAAACAAACATTCTCTTTGATGAGCGCAAATGGTAAGAAAATAGGCTCCAGCTTGAGAATAATCATATCCTTGCAATCGAATTGAGCGCCGATGATGTTTTTCAGGATTATATTTCATGGAATTTGTAATGGTATCCTAACTATCAAGTTGCCCAATCGCTCTGCAATAATTACATGTCACATCACTTTCAAAAATTTTTGTAACATATTAATCCTCTGTAGGGGCACACAGCTGTGTGCCCCTACGTGGTCCCCTACCCTGTGCGTCGTCAATACTTAATATCCAACAAACCCCAACCATGACTCAGCAACCAACCAATCTAGACAATAAAACTGTATTTGAGCAATTGTGGAATATTACAAAAGAACTCCGCCAAAAATTAGAGTCTCGTTTTGAGTTAAATCCAGATCCTTCTGTAGAAGATTTACAGGAATACAGCAGTCTTGACGGTAATATCAAAGGTTCTCTTAGCGCATTTTCGGGGAAAGAAATTGATTGGTTAGTGCATTCATGGTTAGGAAACCCCGAAACATCAAACTTTAGCACCATGCGTCTCACCATTTGGTTAGGTTCGCATATTGAGGTTCCACATTTGGCGTTTGAGTTTGGCACGCTTCCCAATGCAGAGATTTTATTTTATATAGATTACATTGCTCGAACTGAGCTTTTAACTGATTTGGCATATCTCGATCGCTATTACGAACCAGTTAACCAAACATTTTTAAAATTACAAGACGAAACGCGCCTCAAGGCATTTACTAGCAAAAGCGTCTACGTTCGCTTATTTCAATCCCCTGTTAGTCTTTGCTACACCGGCGCACCTACTTCTGATACCCTAGAAATCACCCGCACAGTTGCCCACGAAACACTAGAACGCTGGCTAACTTGGATAGACGCAGCCGAACCTGTATCAGAAGATGCACAAAAGACTTTAGCTAATCGTGACTTATTGCTACGCCGAACCGCCGCCGAACGCGACCCAGGTAATAAATTTGCCGCCCAACTTTTTGGCACCCAATTAACAGATAAACTAGTACGATCGCTTTGGGGTGGCGATCGCAAAATTAGTCATTAGTCATTGGTCATTGGTCATTAGTCATTAGTCATTAGTCATTAGTCATTTGTTTTGATTCCAATGCCCCATGCCCCATGCCCTATGCCCAATTCAGAATCCTACCGTGCCTTAGCGCTGCAAGTGACCTGTCATGCAGTGAATCAAGCAAGCGATCGCCAGGAAGCGCGATCGCTCATGCTAAATTCGATCCATCGCCTAGCGTCACAAATTGCAGCTAGTATCGCTTTCATTGGCTTTGATTGTCGTTTAATTGTCCTGCCAGAATATTTCCTCACAGGTTTTCCGATGGGAGATACTCTAGCAGGATGGGCAGAAAAAGCTTGTATAGAAATGGCTGGTGCTGAGTACGAAGCACTGGGGAAAATTGCCCAAAAGCATAAAATCTTTTTGGCTGGTAATGCCTACGAAGTTGACCCCAACTTTCCCGGATTATACTTTCAAACCTGCTTTATACTTGACCCCTCTGGCTCAATTATTTTACGCTATCGGCGATTAAATTCTTTATTTGCTCCTACTCCCCATGACGTTTGGGATAAATATCTCGATTGCTATGGTTTAGAAGGAGTTTTCCCTGTAGCCAAAACTGAGATTGGTAATTTAGCAGCTTTAGCATCAGAAGAAATTTTGTATCCCGAAGTAGCGCGGTGTCTGGCGATGCGAGGAGCAGAGATTTTTGTACATTCTACATCTGAAGTATATAACAAAAACCTGACACCCAAAGACGCGGCAAAAATTTCTCGCGCCGTAGAAAATTTAGCTTATGTCGTATCAGCTAATACCGCAGGTATCGCTAATATTGCTATCCCCATTGCTTCCGCTGATGGTGGCTCAAAAATCATCGATTATCGCGGAATAGTAATAGTTGAGACAGGCGCAGGCGAAAGCATGGCAGCATTCGCCGAGATTGATTTAGCCGCATTACGCCGCGATCGCCGCCGGCCAGGGTTAAATAATTTACTCTCACGCCAACGATTTGAACTCTACGCCGAAAGTTATCGGCTGTCACACTTTTACCCTGCTAATACTATGCTGGAAAGAGAAGTAGACCGCAAACACTTCCTCCAAACCCAGCAAGCCACCATTGAACGATTAGCACAATTAGGAATAATTTGAATTGGGCATTAGGAAATGGCTTCGCCAAGGGGAAGGGGAAAAGGGTAAAGGGTAAAGGGGGAGCAGGGGAGAAAATTTTACTCTAACTCCTAACTCCTAACTCCTAACTCCTAACTCCTAACTCCTAACTCCTAACTCCTAACTCCTAACTTATGACAAAAGCAATAGAAGTCCGCAACCCCCGAACAGGCAAATATGATTACGTAATTATCCCGCCACCTCCCAGGTTGCTGGTACAGCAGTGTAAGCGTATGCGTCGGGCACAGGTTCATTGGCAAAAAATAGGTATAGAGGGGAGAATCGAAGCTTTACAACAGTGGAAGGAAGCGATATTATCTACACGCGATCGCTTAACGGAAGCTTTGGTAAATGATACCGGCAGATTATCAACTTCAGTATTAGAAATCGATTCCTTTCTCTCTAGCATTGACCGTTGGTGTAGGTTAGCACCAGAATTGCTGCAAGAATCTGCAAAAAACACAGCAATTCCCTTCATTGCCTTACAACAAGCATCAGTACCTTATCCTCTTGTTGGTGTCATTAGTCCGTGGAACTTTCCGCTGTTACTGTCTACCATTGATACCATTCCTGCATTGTTAGCGGGTTGTGCTGTAATTGTCAAACCAAGTGAAATTGCTCCCCGCTTCGTAGCACCGCTGGTTACAGCACTCAACGCCGTGCCGAAATTGCGTGATATCTTAACTTTTGTTGAAGGAGCAGGGGAAACCGGGGCTGGTTTAATTGAAAATGTAGATTTGATATGCTTTACAGGTAGTGTGGCAACAGGCAAAAAAGTAGCCCAAGCAGCTGCTAAACAATTTATTCCAGCTTTTTTGGAATTAGGTGGAAAAGATCCAGCGATCGTTTTAGAATCAGCCAACTTAGACTTAGCAACCTCAGCCATATTGTGGGGTTCTGTCGTCAACACCGGACAGTCATGCTTATCAATTGAGCGAATTTACGTTGCTGAATCCATATTTGAAAAGTTTTACCATTTACTAGTAGCCAAAGCACATCGCCTTGAATTAGCTTATCCCACACTTGAAAGTGGAGAAATTGGCCCCATCATTGCCGAAAGACAAGCAGCAATTATTAGCGACCATCTCTTAGACGCAGTAGAAAAAGGAGCAGTAATTCACTGCGGCGGCGTTATTGAAGACTTAGGCGGGGGTTGGTGGTGTCGTCCCACAGTTATCACTCAGGTCAATCATGCCATGAAAGTGATGACCGAAGAAACTTTCGGCCCCATTATGCCAATTATGCCTTTTGCCACAGTTGAAGAAGCAATATCTTTAGCAAACGACTCCATTTATGGACTGAGTGCTGCGGTGTTTGCCGAGTCAGAAGCAGAAGCCTTAGAAGTTGCCCAATATATAGATGCAGGTGCGATTAGTATTAATGATGCTGGACTCACCGCCATCATGCACGAAGGAGAGAAAAACGCCTTCAAATTCTCCGGTTTGGGAGGTTCGCGCATGGGTGCAGCAGCAATAAAGCGGTTCACGCGGAAAAAAGCTTTTTTGATTAAAACCAATGCGAGTAATGACCCTTGGTGGTTTGGGAATGTGGAATAGGGTATTGGGAATTGGGCATGGGGCATTGGGCATTGGGCATGGGGAATATAATTTTCTGGTTACATTGCTCTGCAATTGAGTTGTATCGAGTCGCAATTGAATTGTATCGAGTCGCAATTGAATTGTATCGGGTCGCAATTGAGTTGTATCGAGTCGCAATTGAGTTGTATCGAGTCGCAATTGAATTGTATCGAGTCGCAATTGAGTTGTATCGAGTCGCAATTGAGTTGTATCGGGTCGCAATTGAGTTGTATCGGGTCGCAATTGAGTTGTATCGGGTCGCAATTGAATTGTATCGACTTGCAAAAATTGACCGATCTTACAGCGTTTTTCAGATAAATGAAGTACATGGTTACATGGGTAGGGGCGCACAGCTGTGCGCCCCTACGATGATCTGTACCTCACGCCTGTTGCAATCTGCTGTATTTCCCAGTCCCAACTCCCCATGCCCAATGCCCAATGCCCCATGCCCCATACCCATCCATAATATGCGAACATAATTAAGTTGTAGCCGATCGCCTGCACTGAGGTTTAAAGTGGATACCATTGCCATCCCTGCTCTGAATCGCCCAATAGACGCCACGGTAGAGATTCCTGGTTCTAAAAGTATTACTAATCGGGCATTACTTGTCGCAGCCTTGGCGCAAGGTGACTCTATTTTAGAAAATGCCCTATTCAGTGAAGACAGCAATTATTTTGCCAAATGTTTAGAGCAATTAGGCATCCCCATAACCCTAAATTCTGACCTGGCTCAAATTCAAATAGCAGGAAAGGGAGGCGAAATTCCCGCCAAGCAGGCAGATTTATTTGTCGGTTTAGCAGGTACAGCAGCAAGGTTTATTTCGGCGCTGGTAGCACTGGGTAATGGCGAATATCGCTTAGATGGCGTTCCCCGGATGCGAGAACGACCAATGGGCGACTTGCTAAAAGTTCTGCAAAGTAGCGGAGTAACGGTTAACTTCCAGGGAAATTCTGATTTTATGCCCTACACCATTTACGGTGGGCAGTTTACTGGCGGGCATTTTCGCTTGAAAGCCAACCAAACAAGTCAGCAACTTTCCGCATTATTAATGATTGCACCTTACGCTCAACAAGACACAATTATTGAAGTTGAGGGGACGTTGGTTTCTCAATCTTACGTGAAAATGACTTGTAAGTTGATGGCAGATTTTGGCGTGGAAGTCAATCAAATTGGCGAAAATCAATTCCAAATTAAAGCAGGTCAGCGCTATCAGCCTCGACATTACACAATAGAACCAGATGCGTCAAACGCTTCTTACTTTTTTGCCGCCGCCGCCGTCACTGGTGGACGAGTGCGGGTTAAATATTTGACCAAACAATCTTGTCAAGGTGATATTCTTTGGCTGAATGTCTTAGAACAAATGGGTTGCCAAATTCGTGAAGGTGATGATTACACCGAAGTCACAGGCCCAGAGCAATTACAAGGTATCGATATTGACATGAATGATATCTCAGATTTGGTGCAAACATTAGGAGCGATCGCTCCCTTTGCCACCTCACCTGTTACCATTCGCAATGTCGAACATATTCGCTACAAAGAAACCGACCGCATTCACGCCGTTGTTACCGAATTGCGTCGCTTGGGAGTTCAAGTTGAAGAATTTGCCGATAGACTAAAGATTGAACCTAGTCCCATCACCCCAGCAGCAATTGAAACCTATCACGATCATCGCATGGCAATGGCATTTGCTGTCACAGGTTTAAAAGTTCCAGGGATTATAATCAAAGACCCAGGTTGTACAGCGAAGACATTTCCTGATTACTTTACCCGATTTTTCAAAATGTTAGAACAATAAAAGGTGAATAACCATGTCTAATATCAAACAAGGAATGCCCGTGCTTGCCCGTCATGAAGGAGATTGGGTAGGCACTTATACATTAGTTGATACAGCTGGAAAAATCATTGACAGCTACGAATCTCACTTAACTTGTCAATTCCCAGAAAACGGCCCTCATCCCTACTACCAAATAAACCGCTACAAATGGGCTGACGGTAAAAAAGAAGAATACGAATTTCCCGGAATCTATAAAGATAATAAACTTTGGTTTGACACAGACCGCATTGACGGCAAAGCCTGGGAAGCCGACGATTCTATTGTAATTTTGTGGTTTGCTTATAAAACAAACCCAGAAATGAGTTTATATGAAATGATTTATATTAGTCCAGACAATAATAATCGTGCCCGAACTTGGCATTGGTTTAAAAATGGTCAAATTTTTCAACGCACCCTAATTCAAGAACAACGGCTAAAATAAAACAATTGAGTAGAATTCAAAATTTAGTAGGGTGCGTTATGGACGTAAGTCCTAACGCACCGAAAATCTCGAATGGTGCGTTAGCCTACGGCATAACACACCCTACTAAAATCTCAAATCTAAAATACTAAATTGTATCAAGTATGGCAAAAGGTGACAAAATAAACTTTTCTACTCCTAGCGGTTTCCCAGAATTTCTGCCTAGCGAAAAGCGCCTAGAATTATATTTATTAGATACCATCCGTAGAGTTTATGAAAGCTATGGATTTACGCCCATTGAAACCCCAGCAATAGAACGTTTAGAAGTCCTACAAGCTAAAGGAAACCAAGGCGACAATATCATTTATGGAATTGACCCCATATTGCCACCAAACCGCCAAGCCGAGAAAGATAAATCCGGTGAAACTGGTTCCGAAGCAAGGGCATTAAAGTTTGACCAAACAGTGCCATTAGCAGCTTACATTGCCCGTCACCTCAATGAGTTAACCTTTCCTTTTGCCCGCTACCAAATGGATGTAGTTTTTCGCGGAGAACGGGCAAAAGATGGACGTTTCCGCCAGTTTCGCCAATGCGATATTGATGTAGTTGCTCGTCGGGAACTGAGCTTACTTTATGATGCTCAAATGCCTGCAATCATCAGTGAAATATTTGAAGCAATTAACATCGGTGATTTTCTCATCCGCATCAATAACCGCAAAGTGCTTACAGGTTTCTTTAAATCATTAGGAATTGCCGAAAACCAAATTAAATCCTGTATCAGTGTTGTTGATACCCTAGAAAAAGTTGGGCAAAATAAAGTCAAACAAGATTTAGAGAAAGAGGGTATTTCGGCAGAACAAGCTGAAAAAATCATTGAATTTATTAAAATAAATGGCTCAGTTGATGAAGTATTAGATAAGCTCAAACATCTAGCAAATAATCTCCCAGAAACCGAACAATTAAGCTTGGGTGTTACTGAACTAGAAACAGTAATTACAGGCGTGCGTAATCTGGGAGTTGCTGAAAATCGTTTTTGTATTGATTTATCCATTGCCCGTGGACTTGATTACTATACTGGTACAGTTTACGAAACAACTTTATTAGGTCATGAAGCTTTAGGTAGTATTTGTTCTGGCGGCAGATATGAAGAATTAGTCGGAGTATTTTTAGGCGAAAAAATGCCTGGTGTTGGCATTTCTATTGGCTTAACTCGGTTAATTAGTCGGTTACTCAAAGCAGGTATTTTGAGTACCTTAGCTGCTACACCCGCACAGGTGATGGTAGTGAATATGCAAGATCATTTAATGCCGACTTATCTAAAAGTTTCTCAACAACTGCGTCAAGCGGGAATTAATGTTATCACTAACTTTGATAAGCGTCCCTTGGGGAAACAATTTCAGTTAGCAGATAAACAAGGAATTCAATTTTGCGTGATTATTGGTTCTGAGGAAGCAGCAGCAAATAAATCTTCTCTTAAAGATTTGAAAACAGGCGAACAGGTAGAAGTTTTGTTGGAAAATTTGGCAGAGGAAGTTAAAAGTAGACTGACGTAAAATTGCATGGTTACTGGGTAGGGGCGCACAGCTGTGCGCCCCTACGAATATTTGTTAATAAGTGGATTTAGCTAAAGTATAAAAATCAAATTTTCTCAACATCTCTAAAAATGTAAACACCGCAGGTACTTGCAAGCCATTAGATAAAATTGCTGTTGCAATTACTCTTTCAAGGGGTGCGGGTAAACTGTATACTTGTACCTTTGGCGGAATGGGTGCAGCTGCTAAACGAGGCATGATAGCAGCCCTAAGTCCTTGGTTTACCATACTTACAACTGTGGAATCTTCTTGAATATCTGTAGCAGTAGTTATGGGAATTGCTAAATTCTTGAGGTGGTTGTGAAGAATGCGTCCACAAGGGGTACAAGGAAGCATAACAGGGGGATAGGCTGCTATGTCTTCCCAAGTAATTGCTTTGCTGTGAATTTTGGCTTGCGGTGGTAGCAAAGCTAGATATTCATCCCGAAAAATTTCCCAAGTCTCAAACTCATCGCTAGTTGGTAGACACGTAATACCAATATCAGCACGTCCGTCACGCAAACATTGTTCTACATCGGTGAAGGCAGCACACTCTATAATGGTGACAGCAACTTCTGGAAATCGATCGTGAAACTGAGCGATCGCTTTTGGTAATAAATGAGTAGCTACGCTGCGAAAAGCCGCAATTCTCACATGACCGCCATGTAAACCTTTGTGTAGATTTGCTTCGTGTTGCATCATCTCTAGATGTTGCATTGCCTGACGTGCATGATATACTATGCGATCGCCAGCAGGTGTCAACACTGCACCGTGACGACCTCTGGCAAATAAAGGTACACCTAATTCTTCTTCTAAAGTGGCGATCGCATGACTAATTGCAGGCTGAGAAAGCTGCAATTCTAAGGCTGCTTCACTAAAATTACCACGTTCTGCTACTGCAACTATGGCTCGAAGTTGGGAGAGTTTCATGGTCAATTGATGAGAACAACGGTATACGCATCCTGATTTAATTGTGGCAAAAAGCTTGTATTAATTATTTCTCATATCTATAAATTACATTTATAGAAGCTATGCAAGCTATGATTTGATTCCTCGCTGCAACGTTGCTACTGTTTTATTTATAGAGCAACTGTCAGGAATAATTTTATGAATAATGACATCAAATGTCTACAAACAGAAAAAATAGATATAACTTGTAGCTCCTCATTCCAGAAAAAAGCCAACTCAAAATTTTGGGAATCTCTGCATAGTATTTGGAAAAAATTTCTCAATCAACTCTTAGCAGACCCTAACGAATTACAAGTTAGACAAAAAGTTGACCGCCACGGTAATATTTATTGGCAAGCTTACGACCCTGTAACCGGAAAATCTTTTGCTTCCGGTTCGGAAGTTGACGTATCTATGTGGATTGAACAACTTTACAGATACTAAAAACATGACACAACTAACTTTGGTAATTGGCAATAAAAATTATTCATCTTGGTCACTTCGTCCTTGGCTAGCGATGAAACAATTTGATTTAGAATTCGATGAAATCCGAATTCCGCTTTATGGTTCAGATTCCTCATCACAAACTCGGCAATATTCGCCATCAGGAAAAGTACCTGCACTCTTACACGATACGCTAACTGTGTGGGATTCTCTTGCTATTTGTGAATATCTAGCTGAAACATTTCCGACTTTGCAATGGTGGCCACAAGATAAAACAGCAAGAGCATTTGCTCGTTCTATTACTGCCGAGATGCACTCAGGTTTTCAAAATTTGCGTCAGAATATGCCAATGAACTGCCGGACTAAATATCCTGGGAAAGGTTTAGCATCTGGCGTACAAGAAGATATTGACCGCATTACGAGTATTTGGCAACAATCACGTCAAAAATTTGGGAATGCTGGGAATTTTTTGTTTGGCAACTTCACAATTGCTGATGCGTTTTTTGCCCCAGTTGTCTTGCGCTTTGTAGCTTATGATGTGCAGTTAGATGCTATTTCTCAAGATTATGTAGAAGCAGTTTTAGCACTCAAAGCAATGCAAGAGTGGATAAATGCAGCAAAGAGTGAAACAGAAATTCTTCCCCAATACGAGTTTTAAGGAAATGGCAGGCACAAATATTTTAATTCGACATGCAAACCAGCAAGATATTCCTGCAATTATGGAATTGATTTATTTGAAAGCCGAATTTGATGGTTGTCCTGAATTTGTAGAAGCAACTCCTGAAAAGCTAGAAGTTGATTTATTTGGAGAAAAGCCTCTTGCTTTTGTTCTTTTGGCTGAGGTTGATGGTAACGCTATTGGGTTGGCAACCTATCATTTTATTTATTCAACCTTTTTAGCCAAACCTGGAATTTGGCTTGATGATTTATATGTGAAAGCTGAACATCGAAATCATAAAATTGGTGAGTCGCTGATACTACGTTTGCGTCAGATAGCACAAGAAAAAGGTTGTGGCAGAATTGATTGGACTGTAGCTTTATCCAACGAGCGTGGAATCAAGTTTTATGAAAAGATAGGTGCGAAAATTATTAATAAAGTCAGATTGTGCCGTTTGGATAGTCATATGATGTCCGCCAAATCACCCATAATAAACAGTTTGTAGTAAGGACTTTAGTCCTGGCTTGAGGACTAAAGTCCTCACTACGAGCAAATATTTTTATTCTGACTTCTGACTTCTGACTTCTGACTTCAGAATTCTATTTTCATTTTCAAAGAGATTCCGCCAACTCGGTTAATTGTTTCGCTACCGGGGACGACTTCAAAACCTAATCTTTTATATAAAGCTAAGGCGGGATTTGTGGCTCTAGTACTCAGAGATATTGATGGGTAGGATGTTTTGGCTGTTACTAATAAATGCTTGAGTAGCTGCGTTCCTATGCCTTGATTTCGATATTCAGGGAGAATTGCTATTGCCAATTCCGGAATGCGATCGCTAATATAACCATATCCTTGATTTTCACCTGTAAATAAACGTACCCACGCTGCTCCTACTGGCTGATTACTATTCTCTAAAATAGCAACAAAGCCACTATCACCTTTACGTCCCCAATTTTTCACATATTTTACTAAATCAGGATGATTCATTGCATCCTCTACTGTGAAATCACCTTCTTCTCCCAGATGCGCTGCTTGGTAAAGCATTTGCCACAGAAAAGGCTCATCTTTTTCTGTGAGTGGACAAATAGAATAATTCATCGTGTCTTAATACCAAATTACCAAAGTTAATTTTACTTACAATCAAAGCAGTTACGTAATACCAATTTGAATAATCATTGCCATGTTAAAAGTTTGCCCTGTAAATCTTTTACAATTGAAAATCAAAAACCCAAAATGGTATTAGTACTTAGGAAATAAAGAATCTTATCTTCAGTCAGTTTGGTATAAATCCTGCCCTAAAACCTGCTGTTGTCAAAATTAAAATAATTTACTCAGTGGAGTTGATAAACCATCAAGGCTAACGAGATTCTTCTGTTGTTGATATTCTCTAACCCCCTGTTCGCCTTTTTTACTAGCCCAGTTGACTAGAGTTTGGCGCTGACCTCGATAATCATAGAGTGGTACACCAAAACCACAAGAGGTCTGTACTTGTTGGATATCAGCAACGATAATTTGACGAATTCCAGGTATTGGTGGAAATAGACAATACAGTGAGTTCCAGTCAGGAGAAGTCGGTAAAATTGTGTTTCCTTGACCATAAAGACGCAGGATACAAGGAGGTTCTTCAAAAGCGCAAAACATGAAAGTAATTCGCCCATTTTCTTCTAAATGGGCGGAAGTTTCGTTACTACTGCCTGTAAGATCTATATAACCTACTCGGTTGGGAGAAAGGATGCGAAAACAATCCAAACCTTTAGGAGATAGGTTAATATGACCTGTAGGACTCAAGGGTGCAGAGCCAACAAAAAAAAGGTGTTGGGCAGCAATGAAGCCTTGCAGTTCTTCAGTAATACAGTCAAAAAATTTAGCCATAGACTGTCTGATTTCTATTTGCAGATTTCCCTTCTTCTCAGCCTATGTCCAACCTAAAAATCTAGCAAGGCCTATTTGCCGATGTCTGATTATCTGATGTAACGACTAGCCATTTGTAGGGCGTCGGCGATATCGACATCACCATCGCCATCAGCGTCTAAGAAGGAATTTAGTACGGAGTTACCCCCGGCTTGGGGATTTTGAGCATTGGCGCCCGATCGCAAAAAATTCAGTACTAGAGGTACTGCTATAGGCAACAATTGTTGAATTGTACCAGCATCTAACCCTGTGCGTTGGGCAGCAAATTCAGCTACTTGCTGTTGTATAGCAGGAGCAAATAACGAATCGACTGCTTGGGGGTTAGGAGAAGTACCAGCATATTGATTAACTAGACTTTGTGCGGCTTCATTACCATCTGTGGCTTGTTTTTGTTGTAAAGCTGAACGAACTTGACTACCGACAATTGACAAAACTGATTGGATGGTAGAAGGGTTTGTGCCAGTACGATCGCTCAGTTGATTTACAGTGTTAATAATACTTCCTAGTTGACCTAAGCTACCCTGTTGATTGGGATTAGCAACAGCACCAAGAATTTGATCGAAAAGTCCCATAAGTTTGTTTTTCTCTTTTTTTTCAAAAAGCTAGCTGCAAAATAATATTGACTGGTAAGTGTTGATAAAGCTAGTACCGCAAGGCGGAATTCGTAATTACCTATATGATATGGGTTTGAGGCATTTAAAATAGTTGGTTAATAATGATACAAATACGTGGTTAGGGGTAAAGCGCATTGCTCATTGGTGTCAACTTAAGCTAAAAATGGCTTATCTGTTGGCTTTCTCACCCGCCTGGGAATAAATTCCCAGGCTAACAGCAAAAGTCATCTAAAAGATGACTAAAGATTTTGGCTATATTTAGTCATCTTTAGATTACTTTTGCTAAAAGCATTGAACTTCAGTTCCTTGCGGGACATCGGTTTCGCGTTAAGTTGACACCTATGAGCAGTGTTAAACCCCTACGAAAAATCTATATGTATCAAGATTTTCGTGAAATGGTATAACGTAGTTCAAATAGTTTAACTGCGAGCAAAAATTCCTTTTACCGTGGTAAAAAATACTGAAACCATTAAGATCGGAAGCATGTGCCTACTTCATACCCACTAATCTTTGCCAGCCATGCCTCTGTCACGCATCGTCACGCTGATTGTTGGTCTAATTGTCATTTTAGGGCTAGCTTTATGGCTAATTGATTCCCTATCACGGCTTTACTGGCAATTGTCTTATTCGCCGTTGTTAGGCAATTTGCTGCTGTTGCTGCTGATTGTGCTGATTGGAGCGTTGGTTGCCGCTTTTGTTTATTATGTATTAGTGCTTCAGAACGGAGAAAAGCGATCGCGTCGCACTCGTTCTCGTGTAACTCCGGCGCAAATCCCCGCTGGCAAATCTGATGCAGCTTCTACAACTCTCCAAGCTGTGCGCCAACAGGTAGCGCAAATTCAAGATGAAGTCGCACGCCAAGCTTTATTAAGTAAATCGCGGGAAATTGAAGCCAACTTAGCACGGGGTGAAATTCAAGTGGTGGTTTTTGGTACTGGGAGTGCTGGCAAAACTTCCCTGGTAAATGCCATCATGGGACGCATGGTGGGTCAAGTTGATGCACCGATGGGTACAACCCAAGTTGGGGAAACCTATTGTTTGCGGTTGAAGGGATTAGAACGCAAGATTTTAATTACGGATACGCCGGGAATTTTAGAAGCCGGTGTGGCGGGGACGGAACGGGAACAAATGGCGCGAGAACTGGCGACAGAAGCAGATTTGCTGTTGTTTGTGGTGGATAATGATTTACGACGTTCAGAATATGAGCCACTAAGAGGATTAGCAGAAATTGGTAAGCGATCGCTCTTAGTTCTCAACAAAACTGATTTATATACAGATGAAGATAAAGAAGCCATCCTCGCCAGGTTGCGTCAGCGGGTGCGGGGATTTATTGCGATGAATGATGTTGTAGCGATCGCTGCTAATCCCCAATCTGCACAATTAGAAACTGGTGAACCTTTCCAGCCAGAACCAGATATTGTTCCTTTGCTGCGGCGCATGGCTGCAATTTTACGCGCCGAAGGTGAAGATTTAGTAGCAGATAATATTCTGTTACAATCTCTCCGGTTGGGAGATGAGGCGCGAAAACTCATCGATGGCCAGCGTCGCCGCCAAGCCGACAAAATCGTAGAACGGTTTCAATGGATTGGTGCTGGCGTTGTTTCAGTCACACCTGTACCAGTGGTTGATTTATTAGCAACCGCCGCCGTCAATGCTCAAATGGTTGTTGAAATTGGTCGAGTATATGGCTGTGAATTGAATATGGAACGGGGACGAGAATTAGCCCTTTCTTTAGCAAAAACCATCGCCAGTTTGGGCATTGTCAAAGGAGCAATTCAATTATTATCTACAGCTTTGCAACTTAATGTTGCCACTTTTATTATTGGCAGAGCAATTCAAGGTGTGACAGCAGCTTATTTAACGCGAATTGCTGGTAAAAGCTTTATTGAATATTTTCGTCATGACCAAGATTGGGGTGATGGTGGTATGACGGAAGTTGTCCAGCGACAGTTTCAAATTAATCGCAGAGATGAATTTATTAAGGCTTTTATTCAAGAAGCGATCGCCAGAGTTGTGAAACCGTTACAAAATCAAACTGAGGTAGTTGAAAATGATGAAGAAATCCAGAACTCAAACTAATAGTCAGCTAAAAATATTTTAATTTGCATCCTCAAAAAAAAATGAATCTCTTGTGGGGTGGGCATCTTGCCCGCCCCGGTTGTGCAAATTAAATACGCGACAGCTTATTATTGTCTACCGTCATGAGCAAATATAAAATTTTAAAACCCGATCAAAGCTATACCTTCAGCCAATATTTTCAACTCACTAACCCGACAGCAGAGATTTTAGCTGAATTTGAATACAGCTATGAGCGTACAAATTTGGATTTGCTTGGGTATTCTGATGAAATTAAATACTTAGAGTTTTTGCAAGGATATTTACAACGTAATATTAGACTTTTTAATCCTGTAGCAGAAATATCAATTAGAGAATTCCTAATTGCTCCAATTCTTGCTGAAATCTGCGACCAGACAAAGGCTCAACTATATAGTGAGTATCCTCTGAATGTAAATGACAAACTCAAAGGTACTTTAGATTATTATTTATTTAAATCTAACTGCCTATTAATAATTGAAGCTAAACAATCAGATATCAGAAGGGGATTTACACAGCTAGCAGTAGAATTAATCGCTCTAGATAAATTTTTAAATCATCAATCACCTATTTTATATGGGGCAGTTACTAACGGCGATGATTGGAAATTTGGAACTCTGAATAGAGAACAAAAGCTAGTTACAGAAGATATTAAACTTTATCGAGTTCCCGAAGGTTTAGAAGATTTATTACGAGTAATAATAGGTATACTTTCGATAATATAAAAATATATAGTAATTTTAAGTTAATGAGATGCACCACTAGCACTCTGTCCCATTAATTTTGCTGGCTTTAAAATTCTCCGCGTCCCCGCGTCTTTGCGTCCCCGCGTCTTTGCGTCAGCCCTAACCCCGCAAAATTAATGAGATTCACCATTAGGTTACATTCTGAAACTCAGTTATGAAAATCTGATTGTCAAGTATAGCGATCGCTAAAACTTACTTATATACGTTTAAACACGCTCTGTTCATGATATATTAATTACCAGCAAGAACTTAAACTCATTCTTTATTTTGAAATTCTCAAATACTTGTAATGAAAACCAAAGGCAAAGCAAATAAACCAATAGCCAGTCTTTCTTTAGATTTAGATAATATTTGGTCTTATCTGAAAAATCAAGGCGCTCCGGGTTGGGAGAGTTTTCCCTCTTACTTAGATATTGCAGTACCGCGTTTTTTAGAAATTCTTGAGCAATGGAATTTGAGAATTACAGTATTCATTGTCGGTCAAGATGCAGCGCTGGAAAAAAATCGTCGAGCAATACAAGCGATCGCCGACGCTGGTCACGAAATCGGCAACCATTCATTCTACCACGATCCCTGGCTACATCTGTATTCTGAAAACGAAATTGAAGAAGAAGTAGCCCTAGCCGAAGAACATATCAAGCGCGTCACCTATCAACATCCCGTAGGTTTTCGGGGGCCTGGATACAGTTTTTCCCCAGCAGTATTGAAAGTCCTGGCGCGACGCGGCTACGAATATGATGCTTCAACTTTTCCCACAATTTTGGGGCCAATAGCACGAGCTTATTATTTGATGACTTGTAAACTAAGCAAAGAAGAACGCAAAAAACGCGAAGCTTTGTTTGGTAGTTTCAAAGATGGTTTGCAGCCTCTAAACCCTTACCAATGGCACATGGGTAAGGATAGATTGACTGAAATTCCTGTTACCACCATGCCAATTTTCAAGGTGCCAATTCACTTTAGCTACATCATGTATTTGACTAGATTTTCTAGCGGTTTAGCATTGTTTTACTTGAGAATTGCCTTGTGGCTCTGTAAACTTACACGCACCCAACCTTCTTTGCTACTCCATCCCACAGACTTTTTAAGTCAAGAAGATGTACCAGATTTATCATTTTTCCCTGGTATGGATGTCCCCACCTACAAAAAACTGGCAGTGGTAAATAAAAGTTTAGAAATGATATCGAATCAGTTCAATGTTTTGACTGTTGGACAACATGCCAAATCCGTAGCAAATGTTAGTAAACTACCTGTATTAGTACCCCAAAAAAGGTAAAAATCATATCTATAGCAAGAGATAAAAGTTATTCATAGGCTAGAATCCATATATATCAAGTGTTCTAGCCACAGGCTGCACTTGATGACACGAACCTTCTATTTTCGCCTACTAGACGCGACCTCAGCATCTGTTTTAATCTTGATATTTTTTGCTCAAGGAGCTTTGATAGAAAAATACCAGCTATAAGATTTCGTTGTATTGTCTGTAGTCCGAAATCGAATTTCAGCACAATGAATGCCTAGCTGAAAAGAACTCGGAGTGTAAGAAATTTTGTAATAGCTCTGAGGCCAATCACGGGTGCCACTAATCCGAGCTTGTTTCGTGACATCTACTCCATCAACAAATAGTTGCATCGAGCCACGCTGTGCCTCTTCTCCCAAAGTAAAATTCAATGCAGCTCCAACAAACTGTACGGAGGTCTGTGCTGAATTCTCCGCAGGAAACACTTTTAACAGTTGAGTAGGTCGAGGCGCAGAAGAAGCCATCAACAGAAAACTCAATAAAATTGCAGAAACCTGCTTCATTAGGAAGTTACCTATAACTAATGTTTTGGAGAGAGATAAAATCATGTATATTTAATTTTGCATGACTACTTACCAATTACAAGAAGCAAACAAATTAGCAACAATCTCAACTAGTTCTTCTGGAAAAACTGGTTTAGATACATGAGTTTGAAAGCCAGCTTCTAAAGCGCGAATCCGGCTTTCACTGTCGCCATAGGCAGTTAAAGCAATAGCTAGGACTTGTCCACCCATATCCGGCTTGAGCGCACGTATTTTTCGGATTAAGGTGTAGCCATCTTCGTCAGGCATACCTATATCAGAAATTAAGATATCAGGTTGCAACTGGGGTAAAATTTTCAGTGCGGCGGCGGCAGATGGAACTGCGACGATGGTGGCTCCATCTGCTTCCAATACTGTAGTAATAAAAAAGCGAATATCATCATCGTCTTCAACTACGAGAATATTTAAGCTATCAAGAGCCAGAGAAGGTTGCATAACAAATCACATTTCAATTTTGTCGTCACAACAGTGCTGACGTGAATTATAGAATGCGGAAATATTTTATTTCATCGTAGCAATTTTAGAGTTAAGATTTTCAATTAAAAATTATTTAAATTGTCCTGGGATTTTTATCTGATACCATTTCACGAAAACCTTGATACATATAGATGTTTCGTAGGGGTTTAGCAGTACTAAACCCTTACCCACTTTTATGAGTCAATAATGATTCATTACAGCATTTTGTAAGTAAATGAAATACTCATTTTAAAATGATAAATCTTGTGGAGTGGGCATCCTGCCCGCCCTTGCATACCTGATTTAGATGAAATATGCTGTAGTATTTTAACTAAAATCCAGCAATTAAACACCCAATTCTCAGGATTTTTACTGAGCCACTCTGACAGCAAATATTACTAATATATACATAAATATTTTTGGGATGCTGAATATGTCAGATCTACCGCTTCAGTGTAACAATTTGAAAGAACAAGTCGAAACCATATTACAACTTTTACAGCAAGAACCAACGTTACGTTCTCAAGATATTACATCTGTCCAAACTTCCTTAAGTAAAGCCATTTCTCCCAAATTTGAGATTGTGTTTGCAGGTGCATTTAGCGCCGGGAAATCAATGCTCATCAATGCACTTTTGGAAAGAGAATTACTATATAGTGCAGAGGGACACGCTACAGGTACAGAATGCAAGATTGAATATGCAGAACTTCATCAAGAACGGGTTGTTTTGACTTTTTTAAGTGAAGCAGAAATTCGAGAACAAGCAGTTTTTTTGTGTCAGCAACTAGGATTTAAGACAGTAGCCAATATCAACCAAGCTGATGTAATTAACTTGCTACATCAAGGTTGCGAAGCAATTATTCAACAAGAAGGTGGTGAGAGTAAATCGGAACGTGCAAAACAGGCGAAGGCGCTAATTTTGTTGCTAGAAGGATATATAGCAAACCGCGATCGCATTTACACTGTTAATAATGCTACATATTCAATGGAGCAATTTAACTTTTCTAATCTCAAGGAAGCTGCTGGATATGCGCGTCGTGGTAGTAATAGCGCGGTATTGAAGCGAATAGAATATTACTGCAACCATCCTTTGCTACAAGATGGAAATGTAATTATCGATACCCCTGGTATCGATGCGCCTGTGGAAAAAGATGCACAGCTAACTTATGCCAAAATTCAACATCCCGATACTTCGGCGGTGGTGTGTGTGCTAAAACCTGCTTCGGCTGGTGACATGACAAAAGAAGAAACAGAACTTTTGGAATTAATGCGGAAGAATGGGGGAGTACGCGATCGCGTTTTTTATATCTTCAACCGCATCGATGAAACTTGGTACAATACTCAGCTACGCCAACGCTTAGATGATTTAATTAATGGACAGTTTCGGGATATAAGTAGGGTTTATAAAACTAGTGGATTATTAGGATTTTATGGCAGTCAGATTAAACCAACAAGTGCAAAGGACAGATTTGGTTTAGATTCTTGTTTTGCGGAAAGCGTCAAAAGTTTAGATGGTAAAGAAGAAACACCACAATTTGTGTATGCATTTAACAACTATTGTGTAAATTCCGGGAAGCTATCTGCTACCAAATTTCGCATCTCTGTGAACGGTTTTGAAACGCCGAATCAAAATTATGTGCGGATTTTGGGAGACTGGGGAAATGAACTTATAGAACAACTAATTGAAGATAGTGGTATTGAGGAATTTCGCACAGCGATCGCTCGTTATTTGACTGAAGAAAAACGTCCACAATTATTTAAAAATCTGGCTAACGATCTGGGAGATATTTGTATCAAGCTGAAAAAACATTACCAGAGCGTGCAAAGAAATTTAGATAGTCAGCCACAAGAAATTCAAACGATGAAGGCGCAAGAATTACAACGCCTAAATCAGCAACTCCAACAAATTGGCAAAGACTTCAATCAACATATTACAGAAGAAGTTAACCTGATAATTACTAGTTCTTGTGATGTTTTTGAAACTGATTTCAAGCAATTGCAATCACGAATGATTCGCCGTTTAGATGAATTACTAGATACTTTTTCTGTAGCTTATGCTTATCGACGTGCGACAATCAGCCACCCCCGCAATGCTACAGCACCTTTACTAGCGATTTTAGTCGAGGCATTTTATTACTTAGCAAATCAATTAGAAGATATTTTAATCGAATCTTCTCAACAAATAGTAGCAAACTTTTTTCAGCGATTGCTAGAAAAAATTCGGAAATCAGAATATTATCGTCAATTGTATCGTTTATTAGATAACGATGGTGGCATTGAACAAGAGATTAGAAATTTAGAAAAACGAGTTTCTCAAGCAGTAGTAAGTGCAGCTAGCGTAGAGTGCGATCGCTTTGTGCGAGAAAGTCCTAGATTTTACGACGAAGGCACTTTTTCTATATATCAATTTCGCCAGACTTTATTACAAACCTCCCAAACTTACGACGCTGAAAGTATTGTCGAAGCAGAACCAGCAATTAGACAATTATTAAAATTAGATTTTGAGCCAAAAGTGTCCCAAACTATTCGCAAATCTTTCCGCCAAACCATCAACCAAATCCTGAAAACTCAGTTATTACCAATGGCTGAGCAACAAGCAGACGACATTTTACAGCAATACCCACAAGCACGCGCTTATTTAGAGAAAACACTCGAACAAGAAGCTGAAGTTAAAATTGCCACTAATCGGCGATTATTGAATGTTCTGGAAGCAAATATTGAAGCATATAATTCAGCAGCTTCTAGTATCAATCTTTGTTTACAGGCAATGCAATTATCTGACCATTTTTTGCCTGTCATTGGTGATACTGAATTTATCTATTTTAATCCTGAGGTATTAAATACAGCTACCAATGGATTTATGATTTCAGATGGATTAATTGATGGGGTAAAAGAGGTTTAGCTTAAAGAAGAATTCAGAATTCAGTAATCTTGACGCTCTCTACGAGATGCTAAAAGCGAACGCGGACACGGGGAAGCGCTGAGATTTATTTCTTGGCGGGTGACGAAGCCAACAGATAAGCGATTTCTAGCTTAAGTTGACGATAACCTGTACCTCGTGCCTGCTGCAATCTGCTGTAAATCAGAAAAACCCAAAAATTGAAGTAATATAACTACTGGGAATTATCGGAGGCAGGTGAATGATTCAGTCGTTACCAATTCCTATTACTGTTAACCAGTTTCTAGACTGGTATCCTGTTAATTCAACCCAGCTGCGTTACGAACTACATAATGGATTTATCAAGGTAATGCCACCGCCAACAGGGGATCATGAATTAGTTATCGCATTCTTAATCAAGCAGATTTTGCTGGAGTGCGCTCGATTTTCAATCCCCTATGACATTCCTAAAATGGGATTTGTTCAAGCATCTGAAACTGAATCCGCCTTCTTACCTGATGTGCTGTTGTTGAATCATTTCAACTTAGTCAACGAGCCGTTGTGGAGAACTAGATCAACACTCAGTCAATCGGCATCAATCCCATTAGTTATCGAGGTTGTCAGCACAAACTGGCGCGATGATTACTTTACCAAACTTGGTCAATATGAAGCTATTGGCATCCCAGAATACTGGATTGTAGATTACGCCGCGCTAGGTGGCAGAAAATTCATTGGTAATCCTAAACAGCCAACTATCTCCATTTACTCGTTAGTTGAGGGAGAATATCTAGTGCGGCAGTTTCGTGGGAGCGAGCGCATTATCTCACCCATTTTCCCAGAAATGAATTTAACTGCCGAACAAATTTTTCAAGCCGCCAACTTCCCGGTGTAGCCGATGAGTATCAACCGTCGGCAATTTCTCACAACCTGTGGACTAGCTACCTTAGCCATCCAAATACCAACACTTACCCCTGAAGGCAAGCTACCCCTAAACACCGTCCTCAAACCACCACCTCTCCAAGTCGGCGATACCGTAGGATTAATTGCTCCTGCGGGTATCGTTGACGCCAAAGAAATCGCAGCCGCAGAGAAATCCATAACACAATTAGGGTTAAAAGCCAAGCAAGGGAAACATATTTTAGACCGTTATGGATATTTAGCAGGTAGAGATGGCGATCGCGCCAATGATGTAAACTCAATGTTTAGCGATCGCTCCATCAAAGCAATAATCGCCATGCGTGGTGGTTGGGGCTGTAATCGGATTTTACCTTTACTAAACTATTCACTAATTCGCTCCCATCCCAAAATTCTCATCGGGTACAGCGATATTACTACTTTATTGTTGGCGATTAATGCCCGTAGTCGATTGATTACTTTTCACGGGCCAGTTGCCACGTCTACCTGGAATCAGTTTACAGTAGATTACTTCCAGCGCATCCTATTTAATGGTGAAGCCGTCGCCATGCAAAATTCCAACAATAACGAAGTGCGAGTGGAGACAATCGCACCAGGAAAAGCCAGGGGTAAACTTATTGGTGGGAACTTATCAGTATTATCAGCGATGGTAGGTTCACCTTATCTACCTTCCTGGAACAAAAATATCTTGTTTATAGAAGAAATTGGCGAAGATATTTACCGTGTAGATAGAATGTTAACCCAGTTAAAAACTGCCGGCATACTTAACCAAATTTCCGGCTTAATCTTTGGGCAATGTACTAATTGTAGTCCTGGGGATGAACCATCATTTACCTTAATTCAAGTATTGCAAGACCACATACTTCCTTTGAAAATTCCTGCTTGGTACGGTTCAATGATTGGTCATATTAAAGATAAGTTTACCATACCAATTGGTGTACAAGTAGAAATAGATGCCGATGCTGGAAAAATACGCATGTTAGAATCAGCCGTCAATATAATTTAGAATTCAGAATTCAGGAGTCAGAATTCAGAATATAAATCAGTGCGAACTTGAATTTTGCACTCATTTAAGACCTGTGTTTTTTATTTAGTGGGGATTTGTACTAATCTTTACAGGAGATTTCCAATAAAGTGAAGTTCCGTAAGCTAAAAATATTTTAATTTGTATCCTCAAAAAAATGAATCTCTTGTGGGGTGGGCATCTTGCCCGCCCTAGTTGTGCAAATTAAATACACGACAGCTTATTTAGGTCTCAAAGCTAAGCACAGAAACTATTCTAATTCTGACTCCTGAATTCTGAATTCTGACTCCTGAATTCTGAATTCCTAGACTTTTTCCTCAAGGTTAGGACTTACGCAAACTCTACGAACTCTTGGCGTTCTTGGCATCTTGGCGGTTCGATAAATTAGGCTTTTTGGCTATTTTTGCGTAAGTCCTAAAGGTGTTTGCTGCATTTCAGCATAAGCTTGATAAACGCCCTTCACGTTGTACCAGTTAAGAAAAATTCGGGCAATTTCTAAAGCCAATTGCGGTTTACCTAAGTTGATTAACCATTGCAAAAAAGGAGCCATTGTCCGTTCATTTAGTGCCCCATTAACTGAAAGAATACCCCAAAGTAAGCGATGTAGCCAAGTCATTTGAATCATCATTCGCACTTCCCATGTGGGATGTTTTTGATAAAACAAAACTCCCATACGTCCGCGTTGGATTTCTTTATCAATTAAGCTTTTAATTTGTTCTAAATTAAACGGTGGATGCCAATGATAGCCTACAGCTTCTGGACATTTAATTAGTGTCAAACCTAAGTTTTTCAGCCGCACGCCTAATTCTAAATCTTCCCAGCCATAGAGTTGGAAACTGGTGTCAAAAAGTCCGGCTTTTTGTAGCCAATGTTTTGGTATTGCTACATTTCCCGTAGCAAAAAAAGCTGCGGAAAAATCTGTGACTTTGTAGGGTTCAGCCGTTGGATTGTCGAAATTGCAAGTATTGATAACTGCGCCGTAAGTGAAAAAGCGATCGCTCCCCAATTTCTCTTTTCCCTGCACTAGTGCGCTACTATGAGCTTGCAGGAAATTCTTCAGCACTACTAAATCACTATCAATAAAGATAATTGTGTCTCCCTGCGCCTGTTCTACCCCCAAATTCCGCGCCGCTGCTGGCCCTGCATGATTTTGCTGATACCATCGCACATGGGGAAACTCTTCTTTGTGTGCTGCTAACCACTCCAATGTGCCATCAGTAGAACCATCATCCACCAAGACAATCTCGTAACCAGTAACCGAACTTGACTGATTTAACTCCTGCACCTCCAAAGCACGGAGGCACTTTTCTAAAATCGGACGGCGATTATAAGTCGGTATCACAACGCTGAAAAACACAGTCTCACCCACAACACATTTACCCATCTCCAGGATAGGACACATAGGGTACTGACTCTGTTCCTTACGTAGAACGCAAGGTTTAATAATTATTGGTTAATTAATTTATAATCTAAGCTTAACTTTAATAAACTATGGTTTGTAATACAATACATTCTCTGGGAAACGCTACGCGAAAACCATTTTTTTGTAGGTTGGGTTGAGCGAAGTGAAACCCAACAAATGCGTTGGGTTACCCTGAGGGATCTTGCTACGTGCCTCAACCCAACCTACCAATCGAGGTATTTCTCTATTTTGGGAAGGTATTGTAATAAAATAATGATTTATCTGCACATATAGCGGTTTCCTAATCGATAGAGTACATATATCCTACGCTACCTGATACTTCGTTAAAATGAAAATCGCTATTAACTAGGCAATTGATATTTTATTTAGTAACGAGAGATTATTATAGCAATCCTAAATCAGTCGTGAAAAATTAGATCCCCGACTTCTTTGAGAAGTCGGGGATCTGGATACCAAATCAGATAGGATTGCTATAGTTATTTAAAACATAGCAAATTTCATCAAATTAATAGTTTCTGATGTTAATTGAGTAGAATTTATTTCTACTAAGTTTTTTCTGTCACACCAGAGGAAAGTTTAATGTCTAAATTGACTCGCAGACAAATTTTAATATTTTTTGCTGGCAGTGCTGGTGCTGCTTTGGGAAGCACACTCTTGAAAGGTTGTGTCAGCAGTCAACAAGTAAAAACTGCGTCACTAGGCTTTACACCTGTACGCTTACCACATCCTCTACCAATTTATCAAGAACAACAAAATTTCTTGCCAAAAAAGATTGGTGAAGGAGAAGTAGTTAATGCGTCTGCGGATATTAAGTTAACTAGTTACACCGTTCTTGATGATGTGGTTGTGCCGCCAGAATACGAACGTTATGTAATTGTCAGTTGGGGCGATCGCGTTTTTCCTAACAAAGACGATTATTTCGGCTACAACAACGATTTTACTGCTTTTATTCCCATTGAAAACACTAATAATGTAGGCTATTTATGGGTCAATCATGAATATATTAGTTTTCCCTTTTCTACTTTAGCAATGGAAGATTCTTCTGATGTTAAAGGACTACCAGATGCATTTGAAAATGTCATTGGCTGGGCTTTACCTTCTACGAGGAATATTGAAGTTGAAGGAGAATTTTTATATAACCAAGGCGGATCGATTGTCCGCATCTCTCGTGATAATGCGAGTCAACGTTTTGTTGTGCTTAAAGATGACAAAAATCGCCGGATTCATGGTCTTTCTGGGTTAGGAATCAATAGCCAGCGCAACGATGAATACCAAAATATCACAGCTTGGGGAAGTCGCAACCACCAAAAAGGTGACCAAAATTATTTAATCTCAACTGGCCCTGCTGCAACCCAAGTTTTTAACCTTTCCTCTGATAAACTAGGTAACAAAATTATTGGTACTGCTTTCAATTGTTCTGGCGGTCAAACTCCTTGGGGAACAATTTTATCTGGGGAAGAAAACTTCCAAAGCACCGTTACAGAAGCAGTCAAAGCTAATGGTACTCAAACAAGTTACACAGATAAAACTATCGGCAAGACTTTTGGATTAGTTGGCGAAAAATACGGTTGGATTGTAGAAATTGACCCCGCAAATCCGAAATTTCGTCCCCGCAAACACACTTGGTTAGGTCGTTTCCGCCATGAAAATGTTGCTGTACGTGCTGAACAAGGTCGGAAATTAGTTGCTTACTTGGGTGATGACAGGCGTGGGGGACACACTTGGAAATTTGTCAGTGCTAATACTGTCTCCTCGCCAACTAATAAAAACAACAGTCAGTTGTGGGAAAATGGAACTTTGTATGTTGCCCGCTACAATCCAGACGGTACGGGTCAGTGGATACCGTTACTTTTAAATACGGCTACCAATCCAATTGCACCAACAGTTCTATCTTCCGTAGAATTTGCTGCATTGCAGAAAGCCCAAAAAGACGGTCTTTTGCCACTACCAAGACGGAATGGCATTGCAGGTCAAGCTACAGATGGTGGTATGTTTAAATGCGATCGCACTAATGAAGCCAAAGCACTACCTGATTATCAAAATAAAAAGCTATCTGACTTTTACTCTACCCAAGGTGCCGTACTTACTGATGCCTTTTTAGCTGCAAACTTAGTCGGGGGAACTCCCACGGCGCGTCCAGAAGATATAGAAGTGCATCCCACCACCAAAGAAGTTTTCATTGCCTATACTGATGGTGCCCCAGGTAGCGATGGTTATCCTGATTCCCGGATTTTTCAAGTTGCCAAGCTAAGTACAGATACTAATGCAACGCAGCAATCAGGAGGACTGTACAAGATTATTGAAGATAGTGCCGATGCTACCGGTTTAACCTTCAAATGGCAGAAATTTGCCCAAGGTGGCGAAGCCGGTTCTGTGAATGGTGCCGGTTTTGCCAACGTCGATAATTTAGTTTTTGACAATCAGGCAAATGTTTGGGGTGTCACGGATATGTCTACCGGTACTCACAACGGTTTTGATGTGGGTGCCCAAGGTAAACAAACCAAAATCGATCATACAGGGAGTGGGAATGTTTCTGATCTTACAGGCGTTTTCGGTAATAATTGGCTGTTCTTTATTCCTACCAGTGGTGCAAATGCTGGACAGGTAATACCCTTTGCCTACGGCCCAGTGCGTTGTGAGATCACAGGGCCAACTTTTGTCGGGAATACACTGATTATTTCAGTACAACATCCTGGTGAAGATTGTCCAATTAACGATGGCACGATCTTAAGTCGCAGCATTGAATTACTGGATTTGAATGGTAGTACATTCAATCAAACTCGGAGTTTACCTCGTGGTAGTAGTTGGCCGAGTAATATTTCCCAGGCTGATGGTGGAAAGGATCAAGCTACAGGCGTTCCTCGACCATCTGTAATTGGTATCCGCCCGAAAAATTCTCGCAACACGTTTATTTAATCTGACATCTTCAGGACTTACGCAATATGTGACTGAAAACCTTATTCAAGCGTAGCGGTAATTCATGAATTACCGCTACTTTCGTTATCTTTTGCGTAAGTCCCGATCTTATTTTTAATTAGCATCCTAGTAGTCTATGTCATTAATTCTGATGGTCATAAGTGTTTGTAGTAAGGACTTTAGTCCTTGATTTTTATCAGAAAAATTGTTGATAAAGCCAAATTAATCAATATATAACCTGACGTTAATACTTAGTACTTAAATTAATGACAAATTGATTATTTTAGTCTGCCTCAGCAGCATCAGCCAGTCTTAATTTGTTATTAACTGCTATTTAGCGGCTGTTAAAAATGTGTCAAATCTCAATAAATATCTCAGTAATTTATGTAAATGTGTGGAATTTTTATTTACCAAATTACTCATGTTATTGAGAGATGAACTGAATAGCAACCTCGTAAGCCTTAAATGGAGAACAAAGAATGAAAGGACGCTTTCACCCTAAAAACAATTTGACCCTCAACCCATCTCGTAACGAGTCAATTCGTGATGTGATTGACCGCGTTAGTCTGAGTCGGCGGCGGTTCATCATGACGGCTGTGGGTACATCGGTGCTAACTGTTCTGGGCGATGTTTCCATCGGTGGCTTTCTGCAAAGTGTTGACGCAGCCCCGATTCCTAAGGGAACGGGATTTGGTGGCATAGGCTTCAAGAGTGTCCCACCAAATCTACTCAACCCAGTTACAGGACTTTTAGAAAAGGATCTTGTCAGTGTTCCTGAAGGTTACACAGCTAAAGTACTGATTGCTTGGGGAGATCCCATCGCCCCTGGTGGCCCGACTTGGCTACCAGATGCCTCCCAAGATGCCGCTGCTCAAGAAAAGCAGTTTGGTATGCACAATGATGGGATGCACTATTTCCCTTTACAGCCAGGGAATGTTGTTGGTCGGACAGTAAGTTCACAAGCAAGATCGTTAAGAGGCTTTTTAAATCAGCCCATCAATACTGGTCTGCTGTGCGTCAACCATGAGTATACCCAAGAATCAATTTTGCATCCCGATGGTCTGGATGTAGTCACAATTGCCAAGGTACGGAAGTCTCAGGCTGCTCATGGCGTGTCTGTTGTAGAAATTTCCAAAAACGGCAATGAGTGGGGTTTCAATCCTAATTCGTCTTACGGTCGCCGCATTACCGGCAACACGGAGATGAGAGTATCGGGGCCTGCGGCTGGCGATGCATTGTTAAAGTCGAAAAAGTTTAACATTACGCCAACTGGCTCTGTTGATACCGGCACACTCAACGACGGCTACACCGCTTATGGTACTCTCAACAACTGTGCCCACGGCTACACTCCTTGGGGTACTTACTTAACCTGTGAGGAGAACTGGAACGGCTACTTCGGCAATCTTGGCGAACAGTTAGTTTCAACTCCAGGGATCGAAGACTCAGAGATATTAGCAGGACAGAATCGCTACGGCCTTAGTGCATCAGGGTTTGGTTATCGCTGGCATGAGGCTGATCCACGCTTCAACAACCGCACGAACCCACTCGAACCCCATTTATTCGGCTGGGTGGTTGAGATTGATCCCTACAATCCCCAAAGCAAGCCAGTCAAGCGTACTGCCCTTGGTCGGTTTAAGCACGAGAGCGCTCAGGTTGTTGTTGATGACAATAACCGTGTTGCTTTCTATCAGGGTGACGACGAGCGCAACGAGTATATCTACAAGTTCGTTTGTGCCCAACCTTTAAATCCCGGAAATCCTGCTGCTAACCGCGATTTGCTCGACAACGGCATTCTGTACGTTGCCAAATTCAATGACAACGGTACTGGTGAGTGGATTCCTTTGGTCTACGGTCAGAATGGTTTGACACCAGAGAATGGTTTCAGAAGCCAAGCTGAAGTACTCGTTAAGACAAGACAAGCCGGCGATCGCGTCGGCGCAACCATGATGGATCGTCCAGAGTGGGTAGCTGTACGTCCCCGGATTGGTGGATATAAAGAGATTGAAGTCTATTGCACATTGACTAACAATACTCGTCGTGGCACAACGCCAGTTTCCTCCAACCAGCCAGATGGTACAACAGCAGGAGGTGGTGCGCGTCCTCCTGTAGATGCTGCCAACCCACGTCCTGATAATCGCTACGGTCATATCATTCGCTGGCGCGAAGATGGACGCAGCGTTACAACAACTACTTTTAAATGGGATATTTTCTTTGAAGCTGGCGATAAAACTAGACCCGAAACAAATCTTCAGGGCAACATTAAAGGTGACGACTTAAGTTCACCAGATGGTCTCTGGTTCGACGATTTTGGTCGCCTCTGGGTTCAGACCGACCACTCAGGCGATGGTGTAGGTGATTTAGTAAATATCGGTAGTAACACTATGTCGTGTGCTGACCCCAATACCAAACAAGTTAGACGCTTTTTAACAAGCCCTACAGATTGTGAGGTAACTGGTGTAATCACCACACCCGATGGTAAAGCGATGTTTGTTAATATCCAGCACCCAGGCGATCGCGGAGATGCCTCCAATCCCACAGTCGCCAGTAATTGGCCTAATAGTCAAGGCTATGGCCCAGCAGGTCGCCCACGTTCATCAGTGGTAGTAATTACCCGCAATGACGGTGGCGTTATTGGTGGCCTTTAAAATCTAGGACTTACGCCAATACGGTTCAGATAACCGAACGATGTAGAGACGTTGCAATGCAACGTCTCTACAGGTCTATGGTTCTCCAAAAATCCTTAACTGAACCGTATTGATTGAGAATTAGCATGGTCAAGATATGAAAAATAAAATCCCCACTCATTCAGTGGGGATTTTTTTAATCAAAATTTTACTGATTGTGTAAGGTTAACCGACAATTTTTGTTGCTCTCTTCTTGCGCTGCATCCACAATCCCACAACACCAGCAACAGCTGTACCACCAGCAGCTAATGGTTCGGGTACTTTAGCGTAGCTGACAGTACCTACTTCTGTTGTATTTACCGAATCGGTAATCAGATAAAATCTATTTCCTCCCACTTCTGGAGTACTAGGATCGCTACCAATTACAAACTGATCTGCAACAAAATAGCTCAGTCCCTGAACTTCGCCATTATTGAAGCTGACTATAGGAAAACTGTCGAAATCACTATCATCTACCTCTGTATAGTTAGTACCTAAGTAGTCAAATGCAACTTTTAGTCCATTTTCAACTCCCAATGTCTCAAGACCTGTATTGCTTAAAGTCGAGTCATCATATTGAAAAGAGCCAAAATATTGACCAGGATTATTGCCAGATGTTGCATTCACGGTGAAACCGTAATTAATCAAGGCAGCTTGTGTCGGTTTAGTAACAGCAGCCACTGAGATGGCAACTGCAAAAGCAGCAATACTAATATCTTTAGCCAATTTCATCAGAAAATACTCCAAAGCTCAAAAGCGAATAATTCTGTAATTTCACTTAAATAAACTTTGAACCAATGTGTGTAGGTTAAGAAATAACCAACAAAAGATGATCTTCGTTAAATCTTCATTTAGTCAGCTATATATAAATTTTGTGTAAATAAACATCCCTGTGCAAATTGCCGTTGTGATAATTTTGGCATTGCCAAAACTTCAGATCGCAATCATCTTCACCAAGGAGGTCTACTACTCTAAAATCAGTAATTCTATCAATTCCTTCCGTGCGAGAGTTGAAGGTAAAGCGATCGCTTCCCGTACCGCCTGTGAGTGTATCCTTGATTCTGAGCGTCCAGTTACCAGCACTGCTTTCTCCCCAGTGTTGCGTACTGGAGAGTTTAAACACAATATTATTGCCACAGACAGTATCGCTATCTCTACAAATTTAGATACTGTGACTGGCTTATTTGCAGGTACTAACTCTTTGATACTAACGCTCTAATTGCTAATAGTTGCATTGCTCGCAGTCCCAAGCAAGAAGGAACTTTTATAATTACAGGTCCTGGTGAAGCTGCGGCTTCTAGTTATTCTACAGGTGATGTGCAGAGTGTCACGAATAATAGTACAGCTAGTTCTTGGAAAAAAGGCGATCGCATTTTGGAACCCGAAGGAGTGTATCGACTGGCCAATGGGGATTTAGTGATGAGTCGTGAGTGTCGTTAATTTTATCAAAGCTTGGTTTTTGTATGAAAGTTGAGAAGTTCACATCCCCGACTTCTTGAAGGATACCTACGGTTTTTGCTAGCCTACGCGTCATATAGGTTGTTGCACGAACAAAATATATATGGATTAGTTTCGATATAATAATGACTCATTCTTTGTTTTCCTAACTGGAGAAATTAATGGGTCGCGCCAAAAAGGTTGTCCTGGCATATTCTGGCGGAGTAGATACCTCAGTTTGCATCCCCTATTTGAAGCAGGAGTGGGGTGTGGAAGAGGTGATTACCCTAGCAGCAGATTTAGGTCAGGGAGATGAGTTAGAGCCAGTCAGAGAAAAAGCTCTCAAATCCGGTGCAAGTGAATCCTTAGTAGCGGATGTTAAAGACAGCTTTGTTAAAGATTACGCCTTTGCAGCAATTCAAGCCAACGCCCTTTATGAAAATCGTTATCCACTAGGAACTGCCCTTGCGCGTCCGCTAATTGCCAAGGTATTAGTAGAAACAGCCGAAAAATACGGTGCTGATGCGATCGCTCACGGTTGCACTGGCAAAGGTAACGATCAAGTCCGCTTTGATGTCTCTGTTACCGCCCTCAACCCCAACCTGAAGATCCTCGCACCAGCCAGAGAATGGGGAATGAGTCGTGAGGAAACCATCGCCTATGGTGAAAAGTTTGGTATTCCCTCACCAGTGAAAAAATCTTCTCCTTACAGCATTGATAAAAATTTGCTTGGTCGGAGCATTGAGGCTGGTTTACTCGAAGATCCTTCATTCGAGCCACCAGAAGAAATCTATGAAATGACCAAAGCGATCGCTAACACGCCTAATGAACCAGAGTACATCGAAATTGGTTTCTATCGTGGTATTCCCACCACCCTCAATGGTGTAGCTAAAAAGCCAGTCGAGCTAGTTGAACAACTCAATCAGCTTGTGGGAAATCACGGTGTTGGGCGGATTGATATGATCGAAAACCGTCTAGTGGGCATAAAATCGCGGGAAATCTACGAATCACCCGCGATGTTAGTCCTAATTCAGGCACATAGAGATTTAGAAAGTTTGACTCTGACAGCAGATGTTACCCATTACAAGCGTGGAATTGAAGAAACTTATAGTCAAATCGTTTACAACGGACTTTGGTACAGTCCACTCAAAGCAGCACTAGACGCTTTTATTCAAAAAACACAAGAGCAAGTATCTGGAACTGTGCGGGTGAAGTTGTTTAAGGGTAGCGCCACCATCGTTGGACGTTCGAGCGACAATTCCCTCTACACACCCGATTTGGCAACCTACGGAGCCGATGACCAATTCGACCACAAAGCCGCTGAAGGCTTTATCTACGTTTGGGGACTACCAACTCGCATTTGGTCACAGTTAACTAGGGGTTAGGGAGACGCGGAGAGTGGGAGACGCGGGGACGCGGTGAATTTTTTTCCCCGCGTCTCCGTGTCCCCGTGTCACCGCGTCTTCTTCCCCTGCTCCCTCACTCCTCACTCCCCACTTCTTTAACTTGACGAGACTCCAGCCATATTGGCACGAAAATTAAAGCAGCCAGGATCAGTAATGCTGCGATCGCAAATTTACTCACCCAAGCAATCAATTGCTCTAGGGGGATAATTTTGCCAGCAAAGAAAGCCAATGTCACCATCAAACTAGCCCAAGCAACTGCTCCTAAAAAATTATATAAAAAGAATTTTCTAAAAGGCATTTCGGCTATACCAGCTAGTGGTGCAGCAAAAACCCGCAGCAATGCCAAAAAACGTCCAACAAATACTGCTTTTGCACTATTTTGAGTAAATTGCTCTTTGATGCTCAATAGTCGCACTTCGGAAATCCGAAATATGCTGCCAATTTTTACCAGGAAAGGCCAACCACTAAGTCTACCAACCCAATAGCCACAAACCCCCCCAATTACAGCACCCATAATCGCGTCACTCAGAACCAGCCAGAAATTTAGTTCGTCGCTACCAGCTAAAAATCCGCCCACTAGGGTTACGGTTTCGCCGGGAACAGGAATGCCTAAATTTTCTAGCAAAATTCCCAAAAAAATTGCCCAATAGCCGTAATTGTGGGCGACTTCTTGGATGTTTTCTAGCGAAATCAGTTCTAAAGACATCCCGCACCGCCGTCTTTACAAATTTTTACTTTTAATATATCTTTGCCTGTTTTTAGGTGGGGTGTCAATCAAACCGCTACATGGATTTATTTACTCATCCGAAATGAATAATCCATATATTATAATCTATGGTAATTATTAAGTTTTAACCATTAATTATAAGATTTTTAGCATTTCTTACCACAAAGCTATACTTTTGTAACAGCAATCAAAAAAATTTATAAAAGATTTATAAATTCATCATGAAATTATGAAAATTGTGTAAAAGACACGGTTGATACCGAATTTGTTAGGCGCTTATGCCTATATTGGGAAAAGTTATTACAAATTATACGACATGAATACTGAAAAAGTCTCTGTCAACTTCACGGCTGGAATTACCTAAATATCTTGGGTAAAACAGTGATTTTTCTGTTGAAAGAGAAGACATGGTTAATGTCTTTTTTCGGTTTTTTGTCAAGTGTTCCAACTACCCTGTTAAATTCATGACTCTCACACAAGAACTTCAAGTAATTTTGTTCAAACCCCAAGCAAGCATCGATTTGGAAGGTGGTATGGCTTTGAGTGAACAGATGGCTGGAGTCGTTCCTCAACCTCATCAACTCTGGGTTATCGACTTAGCAGAAGTTAATTTTATGGACAGTTCTGGTTTAGTTCCTCTAGTAAAAGGGTTAAAAGCTGCACGTCAAAGAGGTTGTCGTTTGGTTCTATGCAACGTGCAAACTCCTGTAAGATTAATTTTGGAACTCACACAGTTAGATTCAGTGTTTGAGATTTTTGAGACTTACGAAGATATCTTTAACACTGGCAAAGATAAGACTCTGGTGCTAGCAGGCTAATAAATAAATCTACCTTGAGAAGGATGGTGGAGTCAAGCAATTTTGCATTTATTTAAACTTTTTGTGCATCCTCACATCGTCAAAGATAAAAGTCTGGTGCTAGCAGACTAATTTTCTATCTCACTTAGAGAACAACGTTGAGGAAAACTTACAGGCTCCCAGCTATCAATGTAGTATGGGAAATCCGCCAAATAGCTCAAAACACATGCAAATTGTTTGTCAGACTCCCCAGCCTTTTGAAAGCACGGCTTTCCAAAACACTCTCAGAGGATGTTTGAAAAGGATAGGATCGTATGAACATTCCTCCCAATAAGTATAAAAAATTAGGGGAAAAACCCAATCTCAAATACTCCTAGTCGTCCTTTTTAAGAAGGGGTAGGGTACATCTAAAGCTTTGGACACATCAGCTATTACTTTTCAAGTATCCTCAGGCATTCTGGGGAGTTGAAATGTGAGTTTCTTCTGATGTAGGACGAGGAAAATTTGGCAAATCAATGCCGCTGTGACTAGCATTGCGGGTTTTGATTGCTAAACGGTAACTTACACTTTGCAGTTCCGCCTGTAGTTGGCGGTTTTCTCGTTGTAGCATTGCTACTTTTTCTCTCACTGGCATCATACGCTCCTCAAACTTCCGACGGTAAATTTGAGGCAACTCTTGTACTACTTGCTCCAACATCCGACTGCGGTCGGTCAGTTCTTGAACTGACTGTCGCAATTGGTAGATTTCGGAGTCACGAGTTGTAATTTGCTCCTGGTAGAATGCCACCTGCTGCTCCACAGCTTGGAGTTGTTCTTGTAAAACTTGTAACTGCGTGGTGTCGCGCTCAGACTCCAACTGCTGGGGCATAAAATTAGTGTTACCCTTTACCAGCCGGAAGAGTTCTTGAGATAGTTGTTGCACTAATTGATCGCGAAGTTGCAACTCTTGGCGTAGTTGCGATACTTCGCTAGAGAGAACTTGAACATCGGGTGTATTAGATTGACTCACAGTAGCTTACCGCCCCCATTCAGAATCTTGTCCACTCTTAGGTATAACTGCGGGAGTACTACCTTTGGCAAGTATTTGTTAATTTAGCATTACTAACCAAGTTACTGGTAAATAAAAAAACAAAATTTTATTGAATGGGATTGGGGATTGGCGATTGGGGATTGGGGATTGGGAAGAGGCAGGGGAGCAGGGAGCAGAGGGGAAGATTTTCTCCCTCATCTCCCTCATCTCCCTCATCTCCCTCATCCCCCATGCCCTATTCCCTACGCAGTTGCATTCGCAGCTACTTTGGCAGTTTTAGCTTCTTCGAGTTCCTGCTTAATTGTCAGATAGCGGATCACTTCTTCACTGAGGCGCATGGCGCGTTCAAAGGGAGCGATCGCAGTTGCCGGGGCAGTGTAATTTAATTGGATGTAGATCCCATCGCGGTGTCTGTTGATTTCATAAGCCAGACGACGCTTACCACGATTTTGAATTTGGATATCCTCGGCGCCTTGTTCGCGAAGCAAATTCTGATATTTAGTAATTGCTTGCTCTACCTGTTCGTCTCCCAAGTCAGGGCGCAGGATGTACATTGTTTCGTAACTTGTAGTCATATTTTTTAGTCTCCTTATGGACAAAAAATGGCTGCTAGTGTCAATTTATACTTGATTTTAAAATAAAATACTAGTATTCATCAACATCTGAAGCAACAAGGAACTATAATCTTACCAGTTTTCAATTTGAATCATTAGCCAATTCGCCGAACTTTGGATTTCATTTCTTGGATGTCCCTATTGAAATACTAGGTCGGGAGCCGACCCCAGATTTCTTTAGCAAGTAAGAATCCAGCTTTTGGTGTTCGCCAGCAAATTGATTCAGCTATCAGCTTAGCCTTTTTTTAAGGGCAGCTATGGCGATCGCTTTTTTGCTCAAGGCTCAATAGGTTCGCCAAAAAGCTAACTGAGGATTGCTACTACCCGCTTACAGATTTTAATAAAAGACAAAAGGATATCGATCAAGGTTATGGCGCAGCGCTATGTGCGAATTCAAAATCAAGAAGGACAGATTTACTATGGGTTACTACAACCATCCTTCAACGTCCAGGTGCTAGATGCTCCGCCCTGGTTACAAGGGCAACCCACTGATTTGACTTTAACGCCAGAAAATTACCAAATTTTGGCTCCCTGCGCTCCCTCAAAAATTGTGGCGGTGGGGAAGAATTATGCAGATCACGCTGCGGAAATGGGAACTCCAGTGCCTTCTGAGCCACTAATTTTTCTGAAGCCACCCACATCGATTATTCCGTCTGAGACGGAAATTAAATATCCTCCTCAGTCGCAACGAGTAGATTATGAAGGAGAATTAGCATTAGTGATTGGCGATCGCGTTTTTGACTGTACGCCAGAAATCGCCCAAACTAAAATTTGGGGCTACACCATCGCTAATGATGTGACAGCGCGGGATTTACAAAAACAAGATGGTCAATGGACGCGAGCTAAAGGTTTTGATACTTTTTGTCCTTTAGGCCCTTGGATTGTGCGGGAGTTAAATCCAGGAGCGAGATTACAGACTTTTTTGAATGACGACACCAATCCCGTTCAATCTGCCTGTATCGACCAAATGGTATTTCCGCCGGATGTTTTAGTGTCTTATATCAGTCAGGTGATGACGCTAATGCCGGGGGATGTAGTGCTGACAGGAACGCCAGAGGGTGTTAGTCCATTGCAATTGGGCGATCGCGTCCGTGTAGAAATTGAAGGCATTGGTCGCTTGGAAAACACCGTAGCGACCCGTTAACGACTAGCGAACTTGCATGTACACCGCATCAGAAATCGCTGGAATTTCTGCATAACGCCCAATTAAAGACTGGATGACTGAATATCCAACTCCTACCACTACACCTAAAAAGATAGTGTTAGCTACTGTTTCTATTGCAAAGCCAGTACCGGGAACTTGTCCTAAAATTCGCACTAGTATGGAACATAAAAATATAACTATATCTAAAAGAATTGCTTGCATCGTGTTGAAACGAATGAAGTGACTGATTTTTTCGTTTCTGACCACCAATAGGAACAAGGCAAAGAACACAATTAATTGTCCAAGTTGTCCTAAACTACCGTAAATTATTAGCACTGGTTGGAGTGGTAAAAGCAGGACTTGTAGTGCTGGAAACTGAGTGAACAAAAACCTGCCAAAGACTAAACCATCAATTAGGGGTAGTAAATAAGGCAAGCAAGCAAAAATCCGATCTGGAACAGTTGTAGACCCGCGCCAAGTCATTATGCGTTCTCCTATGCTTATATTTCAACACTTACTTGACCTTAGGATAACGCAGTTGCTTGGTCTTTCTGATAAATCCAGTTATTCTATGTGGGCGATGCGAAAGCCCATGACACATTCATATTGGTCTGGCTGCTGTTGAGTAAGTTTGTGAATGGCTTGACCACAACGCAGTTGACCCCCACGCCAACGGGGTTGGCCGCTGCCATCAGCGAGTAAACAAGACGGGCAAACTTGCTCAGGGGCAAGGATTTGCTCGTCCATTAAAATGACTAGCATGGAATCCCTCCTGTAAATTTTCATTCTCACCTACATTTGACTCTGAGAAGGACACTCGTTGTAGCGGTCTAAAAAAACGGCGCATTGTCAGCTATGGTCATTAGCGATCGCTGAGCATACTTAAGAGTTAGATCCTACATGCTTGTAGCAAAAATGTGAGTGTCACGATTTTAGGACTTACGCAAACTCTACGAACTCTTGGCGTTCTTGGCATCTTGGCGGTTCGATAAATTAAGCTTTTTAGCTATTTTTGCGTAAGTCCTGGATTTAATCAAAATTGTCAAGTGAATCTTAATTTATTGTATGTTCTGTGCTGGAGATTGGGTTGTTGACTCAAAAAAGCCTGACTCCAAGGTATTGACTTTAGGAAAATTTAAGTATATGAAACTAAGTTAACTTGATAGCCTGTTTAAGGATGCAATTACGAATTACTGAGGTAAACTTGCAAGCAAGCTAATACAAAATATTACTGGGCGGCTTGTAGGTTTGGGCATCACTCACAATGGAACACTGGCAATTTCTGATACAGAGGCAAGGCGATCGCTCCTGGCATATCCTGGAATCGCCAAATTTACAAATTTTGGAAGGGCAGTATAGAGTTCTGGCTCGTTCTAGCCTGCTCAATACAGATGTGGAAGTGCGCGTCACTCACTTTTCAACAGAGGAAGTTACGCCAAAACGCCGAATTTTCAAGCGTTCGCGCCGCACTAACTCAGAAGGCTTAATGGCGGTAATTCCTTTTACTCACTTTGAGCCTGGAGTTTGGGAACTGCGCTGTTCGGGTGATTTGATGTCCGATATGCTCGGTAAATCTTGGCAATATAGCATCCAACTGCAAATCCTGTCCCAGCACGCACTTGAGCAGGGGAGTATGAAGTCAGCGTCACCCCCAACGCTGACCGCAGTAGCACAGGAACAGGAGGGCACAGGAGAAGTTGTAGTCAGTCCTTCTTTTATATCTCTTGCCGATGCCCCATGCCCTATGCCTCATGCCCCACACACTGTGGAAAGTCTGGAGCAGGCGATCGCCGTCTCCACAGAACTGCCAATTCCTACTGATAGCAGTCCTGACATGGAAATTTTGCCAAATGTAACTAAAGAAGAAGATACATTTGGTACTTTTGACATAGAAATTGTGTCAGATGTAACTAAAGAAGAAGATACATTTGGTACTTTTGACATGGAAATTGTGCCAGATATAACTAAAGAAGAAGATACATTTGGTACTTTTGACATGGAAATTGTGCCAGATGTAACTAAAGAAGAAGATACATTTGGTACTTTTGACATGGAAATTGTGTCAGATATAACTAAAGAAGAAGATACAGCGATCGATCAGCCTGTCAGTCCTGTATGGCTCAAAGGTGACACGGCAGAACAAATTTTACAAAATTTAATAGAATTAGCCTTACCGACTGCTGAACCACTATCCGAAGATGAAAAGGTTATAGATTCTTCAGAAATACAACAGCCGCAGCCATTATTGCTGACTTTAGATCGGGATACTTACATTGCTCGTTGGGGAGAAGCTTTAACAATTAATGGCTATGTAGAACTTAAAGAAAAGACGAATGTAGAACTGACTGAAACCTTATCTTCAAAAAGCGTTTGTGGACTAGAAGTAAAAATTGAATTGCGATCGCCCTTAGAGTCGCAAATCTTAACCCAGATACGGCAACCCTTACCAGATCAAGAACTGCCTTTCAAGATCGCTACCCCAATTCATATTCCTGCTGACTCTCAATCAAAGCTCATTTTGGCAGATATCAGTTTGTATGGGAAATTTGCTGAAATTAGTGAAGTTACACAGTTAGCCGCCCAGTCTTTCACTATTACAGCAGATGTAACACAATTACTGGCAATCACAGCCGCAGCAAAATCTAGTACATCCTCAAATGAGGTAACAGCTTCATCGGCGTCCTCTGGCAGTTTCACAGAACCAGAGGCAACTGTTAAGCTCGATTTAAAATTATTAAATCTGGTCAAACTCCGAAAAACAGACCAGCCTCCGGTAGCCAACCCATCCCCAAACACACCGCTACCACCGCAAATAAACCTCCAAGTTTTGCGAGAATCTATCCGACGGACATCTCTGAAAAATTCAGCTAGTTTGCCTCAATTACCCAAACTGCCCCCCATTCAAACTGATGTCAATACCCCCACAGATGGCGTTGCAGAATCTCCTGCACAGAACGAGCTTTTAGAAAAGGATGCTACTATAGCTGCCATCAACTTGGAGCAGTTAGTCATTAGGCAACGTCGAATGCCAATACTCGACACGACTCTTCCATACTTGAAACGGGTACAAAATGTATCAAATAGTACAGGCGAAGTACAAGATAACATATCAGATACATTTGAAATTCAAGCAGGTGAGAACACACCGCAGTTAGACGCAATTATCACTGAAGATAAAAATACAACTCAAGTACTAGCTCAGCCAAATTCAGAATTCCCAGAAGAATCTGCTGCTCAAGTGCTAGCTCAGCCAAATTCAGAATTCATTAAAACACAACTGTACTCATCTCCTTTGCTGAGAAAATGGATGCAGAGCCAAGGATACTCTTTGCCCGAAGCCATAAATGAGCTACCACCCCAAGGTTACGATAACTATGTTCCAACCCAGGATACGCCGCTTTCAGTGAGTGCGGAAATTCCCAATGGCGATCTTGATGACAACTTGCTCTTAAGTCTAGATGCCGACACAGAAATAATAGAAGATACAGAGATAGAAAAAAAAGCAGACATTATTCTAGAGGAAAATACGGAAGTAGAAAAAATATTAGAAGAACCGACATTTTCATCACCTTTGTTATCACAAATACCGCCTCCTCCTCCTCCAATAAATAGAAATACAGCGTCAGCTTGGTTGGCGCAAGAAATTGTTGTAGATGATATATATACTGAATTTGAAGCCAATGCAACCAAGAGTTATGCTTTAGAAGAAGAGGAGCAACTAGCATCAGATTTATCTCATTTCCTAGCTATAAGTACGGAAGAAATTGAGCCTTTACCAATTCCACAATTGCATGTACCAGAGGGCGAACTAATAGCCGGCAAATCTGTGATAGTGCGCGTAGTGATGCCTGAAGTACCTCGACAAGTTGCTATCAAGTTATGGGTTGAAGACTATCAAACTCGTTGGTTATTAGACGGGCCTCATTTACTGACAAATTTACTACCTAATACCTTAGGAGGTTTGGAAGTGATAACCCAACTAAACATTCCCTTTGGCTGCTTGGAAATTCGCTTAGAAGCGATCGCTCTCGATCCAACAACCCAACAGGAGAGTCACAAAGTAACAATACTACGAACTGTCATCCCTCCAGACTTGCCAAACTTAGAGCTAGATGAACTATTGGGTATTTAAATGGGGCATTGGGCATTGGGCATGGGGAAGAAGCAGGGGGGCAGGGGGCGGGGGGCAGAGGGGAAGATTTTCTCCGCTGCTCCCTACTCCCTCATCCCCCTCATCTCCCTCATCTCCTCCATGCCCCATGCCCCATGCCCCAATATCGCCTGTGTTAAAAATCTTTAGAATTTAAAAAATCTGGCGCACTTTGCAGTAAGCTCATCTTGAATTGTAGTGTGATTTAACAGGAACTTTTACTATGGCATTTGAATTTTTGCCTACGATGTTGGCTAGCACTTCCTACTTGCCTGCTATCTTCGTTCCGATCATTGGTTGGGTTTTACCAGGTGTAGTATTCGCATTTCTATTTTTATACATAGAAAGCGAAGATATTGCTTAATTGGTTGATTAGTAATTGGTAATAGATTAGTTCGCTTTTTACCAATTACTTAATTATTACAGCAGAATTCAGAATTCTAAATTCTGAATTTAAGTATGGGGTCAATCCAAAATCCAAAATTGATTGACCTTCCTTGAAATCCGCTGTAAAATACCGCCTATCTCAGAGAGACAGGCGGCTTTTTAATGCTGATTTCTCAACAAATGCTAGAAAATTCAGACTTTATAGTATTGGCTTCAAACTAGTTTTAGATTGAAGAACCCAGTCCGGCGTAGGCACCATAAAAGAAAATGCCCAAGACTGTAATTACACCTAATCCTGCGACCGTAGCGACGACCCACAGGGGAATTCTCCCACTTCCAGACACAGCTTTCTCCTCCCTTAACAACAAATCAACACACGTTCAATAAACAAAGATTAACAAAGGAATTTCTAGTTAGTTAAAGAAGTAACTAGAAAACAGAATTCCCAGAACAAAAATTAGTAGTAGTCCCAGGTATAGCGAAGTCCGGTTTAATTCAACCGGTTGATTATTAGGATTGGGCGATTTTTCCATTACTTGCTCCTAGCGTTGAATAAATTGCATTGCAGCGATCGCGCCCAAAAAGAATACAGTTGGTACACCTAAGGTGTGAACTGCCAGCCATCTAACGGTAAAAATTGGATAGGTAACTGGTTGATTGATGTTATTGCCGCTAGTCATGATCTCAAACTACTTTCCAATAAATTGTTCAACTTGCTTTTTCGCTTCAAAACGGTTCTTCACAATTGGTACTTCCTGCCGCGCTGGTGTGAAATATTCATTGGGGCGGGGTGTACCGAAAGCATCATAAGCCAGTCCGGTGCTGACAAATAACCAACCAGCAATAAACAATGCGGGGATGGTGATGCTATGAATTACCCAGTAACGAACGCTGGTAATGATGTCCGAAAACGGACGTTCTCCAGTGGTACCTGACATTTAGATCCCTACCTTCAGAAAGAATGTATTGAGTTTATTATCCTACAAAGTTTAGAAAGAGTTACAAGTTGCAACGTTCTTCTCAGAAATAGGGATTGGGGAATGGGGAATGGGGCAAGCAGGGAGTGGTGAGTTAGGAGTTAGGAGTTAAGAGTTAAGAATTATTCTCCTTGTCCCCATCTCCCCATCTCCCTATCTCCCCATCTCCCCATCTCCCCACTCCCTCTTCACTCACTAACCTGCTTCTGGGTTTGGTAGGTATTTGAGCAAGACGCCGCGATCGCCAATTACAAATCCTTGGTCTGGTTGGAAGAAAACGATCTTGTATAAATTAGCAGCTACTTCTTCTACCTCACGGTCTTTTTCCCAGGTTTTGCCACCATCGGTACTGCGTAGCAAATTACCGCTACCGCCACCTATCCAAATTTCATCGGGTGTGCGGTATGCCAAATCGAGTAAACCCCAGCTGGTGGATAACTCTGGAAATTCTGCTTTTTGCCACTCTTCGGGTTTAGTTGGTTCGGTAAACTGGATTTGACCTCCTCTGGCTAGCATCCACAACTGACCACTGTCAGCAAAACCCATATTTTCTACCCGCCGAGAACTATTGCGGTTATGAGGAACCCAAGCACTTTGCCCTGGTTCCCAAGTCGAGTAGAAGTTACCCTTAGCAGAAACGGCAACATATTTGCCATCAGCAGAACGTTCTAAGTTACGCACTACACCAACTGCTGATTCTACTTGGGCTTTCCAGTTTTTGCCGCCATCTGTGGTTTGATAGATGGCTCCCACATCAGTAGCCAACTCGGCTGTGTTGTCGGCTAGTGCTTTAACAGCGATCGGATTACCCGGTAGCTTTTCGCTCAGAGAAATCCGCGACCAAGAAGCGCCTTCATCAGTGGTATGGATTAAAAAGCCAGGTTCTCCGGCAATCCAGCCTTCTTTACCGATAAAACTTACTGAGTTAAAGCGATACTTTTGCTCATCTGATTGCACTGTTATTGGTTTCCAAGTATCACCTCCGTCTTTGGTTTCCAACAGAGTGGCATTGCTACCTACTAAGTAGCCATGCTGAGGATTACCAGTAAAAGCAATATCCAGCAACTTCGCATCTGTTGGCACAGAAATGATTTTCCAAGGGTTATAGCTAACAGAGGGCACTTTGCTACAACCTATACACATGAATACTACGAGTAACAAGGCAAATATTCGTTGCCAACTTTTCACAATTGAATGCATCAGTATCTCTTGGATTGTTTCTAAATTTGTGTAGGGGTTTTCTAAAAGGTTTACCTTAAAGGCTACAGTCGCTCTACAGACTTGAGAATTCAGAACTCAGAATTCACAATTCAGAACTCCCAACTCCTAACTCCCAACTCCCAACTCTCAACTCTCAAGCGGGTCTTATTGTAAGCCGTAGAGACTGAGAAAAAACAAAAAGGCAAGAGCCAGGGCACCAAAAATTAGGATATTCTTTTGGGTTGGCGTTAGGTTGTTGACACCCAAACCGTAACCGAGATTTTCTTTGAAGCCGGATGCCGCACCCACAGGTCCGATGTTGGCAAAAGCCGTTCTCTTGGCGGTACAAACTGGGCAGCGCCAAGTGATGGGCAGTTCTGCAAAGGGCGTTCCTGAAGGAATGTCATGTTTGTCATCTCCCTTTTCAGGTTCGTAAACATAACCGCAGGCGCGACACTCATAGCGGTCTAACACTGAAGTCTCAACAGCTGGTTCGCTCATGGCTTAGGCCTCGCAGAGGAGAAATCTTAAATATACGTTAAAAATTATGACATAACTGTTAGACTTTTCTATCAATACCAAAAACGAATCAAATACCTGAAGTGCATTTGTTTCCTAGATTTCAGAAAAATCAAACAGATATAATGTAAAAGAAAGTAACGCAAATCAAGGGATTGGGTACTGGGGATTAGGTATTGGGGACTGGGTATAGGACATTGGGAGTGCTGAGTTAGGAGTTAAGAGTTAGGAGTTAGGAATTAATTATCCTCTCTGCGCCTCACTCCCTGACTCCCTCATCTCTGACCTCATCTCTGAGAAGTTCTGTTCGCCGGAAGCCGACGCTCATACTTCTCTCCTCATCCCCCTCATCTCCCTCATCGCCAATCCCCAGTCCCTCATCCCAACCTAAAATACTCCATAAGCGGTAGATACTCATTGTGTTTGTCCTCAGTGGTTACGAGTACCTTCTAGGCTTCTTAATTGTCTGTAGCCTAGTTCCTGCCTTAGCGCTCTCAGCATCCAAGCTCTTACGACCCAGTGGTTACAGCCCTGAACGGCGTACAACTTACGAATCTGGCATGGAACCCATCGGGGGAGCCTGGATTCAGTTCAATATCCGCTACTACATGTTTGCTCTGGTCTTCGTCGTCTTTGATGTGGAGACTGTATTCTTGTATCCTTGGGCGGTAGCTTTCCACCGTCTAGGGCTATTGGCTTTTATTGAAGCGCTAGTCTTTATTGCAATTCTTGTAGTCGCTTTAGTTTACGCATGGCGTAAAGGAGCTTTGGAATGGTCTTGAATTCTAACTTAATCACCCAGGACAAAGAGCGAATCATCAACCCCATTGAGCGTCCAACAATCACTCAAGACCTTTCAGAAAATGTGATTTTGACCACGGTTGATGACCTCTACAACTGGGCGCGGCTTTCTAGTTTGTGGCCGTTGCTGTTTGGTACTGCTTGCTGCTTCATTGAGTTTGCAGCTTTAATTGGCTCACGATTTGATTTTGACCGTTTTGGTCTAATTCCTCGTTCTAGCCCCCGCCAAGCCGATTTAATCATTACAGCAGGGACAATTACCATGAAGATGGCACCCCAATTGGTGCGTCTTTATGAACAAATGCCTGAGCCGAAGTATGTAATCGCCATGGGTGCTTGTACAATTACTGGCGGGATGTTCAGTGTTGATTCTCCGACGGCGGTGCGCGGAGTTGATAAACTGATTCCTGTGGATGTGTATTTGCCTGGTTGTCCTCCTCGTCCAGAAGCAATTATCGACGCGATTATTAAGCTGCGGAAGAAAATCGCTAATGATTCGATGCAAGAACGGGATAAAATTAAGCAAACTCACCGCTATTACAGCACGACTCATAACCTCAAGCCAGTGGAAGAAATCTTGACTGGTAAGTATATGCAGTCAGAAACTCGCTCTGTACCACCGAAAGAATTGGCAGAAGCGATTGGTATGCCAGTACCACCTGCATTGCTGACAGCAAAGACACAAAAGGAGGAACAACCCCGTGGCTGAAGAAGAATCTAAACCAGTACCAGCAGCTAAAGAAGAGTCATTGGTACAAGCTGGTAAAGTTTCCCAGTGGTTAACGGAAAACGGTTTTGGCCATGAGTTTTTGGCACCAGACAAAAATGGGGTGGAGATAATTAAGGTGGAGCCAGATTTCTTGCTCCCCACCGCTACAGCCCTTTATGCTTATGGGTTTAATTATCTCCAATTTCAAGGTGGGATTGACCTGGGGCCAGGACAGGAATTAGTGAGTGTATATCACTTGGTTAAAGTGGGTGATAATAGCGATCGCCCCGAAGAAGTCCGCTTAAAGGTGTTCCTACCACGAGAAAATCCCGTGGTGCCTTCAGTGTATTGGATTTGGAAAACCGCTGATTGGCAAGAGCGCGAGTCTTACGATATGTTCGGCATTATCTATGAAGGACACCCAAATCTCAAGCGAATTTTGATGCCGGAAGATTGGGTGGGTTGGCCTTTGCGGAAGGATTACATCTCGCCTGATTTTTACGAGTTGCAAGACGCTTATTAATTAGTGCTGGGTTTCAGTAGCGATTAACCCCTTTCCGGTGGCGGAGAGGGGTAATGTTTTGCGATTTTGGATGTAACAGTGTCTGGTAAGCCAAATGTGGATGTGCTAATTAGTACTCTGAAAAATATCTGGAGACAGGCTCAATTGGAGGAAGACTGATGCGTTATACAGTTGTGATTGAAAAGGGAGAAACTAGCTATGGTGCTTATATCCCTGATTTACCGGGTTGTGTAGCTGTGGGCAAAACTTTAGGCAAAAAATAAAGGTGAGCATAAGCCCACCGTACTTTGTTACGCAACACAACAAATTACTCCGTTTCCGATATCAGATTCCCTATCTCTTTCTTTGGGTATTCTTTGACCAGAAAGGGAGTAAGAACTCAGAATTTATTTGCGACTACCTAACCACTTAGCCGCTGCAATTCCAATAATACCTGCCACTACAGGATTACTGAGAAATTTGATAATGGCTGGTTGATCTGCTAATACTTCACGGAAAATATCCGGGTGATTGTGATAGACGAAGGATGCAAGTTTGCTAACATCATCAGCAGTCATGCGGTTGGGGTTATGTGTAGAAAGACCCAATTGTTGTTCTAAGTGCCGATCGTCTAATCCTCTTTCTTTTAAGTGTTTGAAAAAACCCCTTGCTACATCATCGCGTTCATTGGGTTTAATTTGGGCGATCGCCTGTTGTAATTCTGGCTCCATTTGGCTAGTGGGAATTCGATCTGGATGTAAAGATCGGCCAAATAACTGCCTACGTTGATCTGGTGTTGTGCGTTGGGCAAAATCATCAAAATTTTGATATTCAGTTGTTGAATTGGCTGTAGGCTCATCCAGATATTCAACATTTCCTTCTGCCAAATCTTTCATGATTTGCCGTCTATATTGTTCGTTACTTGTCATTTACTTGTCTCCTTATTACGGCTGAATTTTCCTATCTATTCCCTAGAAGCAATGAATCGCGTCCCTACAATTTTTATCATCACCAATTCAGTAATTAGCTATACTTAACTTGATTAGTCTGAACGTCATATTCAGTAGTCAAAATCAATTGCTTGTCAGGACTATAAACTAAAACTGTCAAATCTTGATTGGGGAAATTCTTGCGAAAACCTTGAACTAAAGATTTGGCTAGTGGTCGCACTTCGTTAGGACGAACTTGAGGAGAAATCACAACACCTAATTTGTTGTTATCACGAACATAAGCGTCCTTAATTAATCCTTGGGATGTTTGCACAACCCAGTTACCAAAAGTTTGTCCGCCTGGGGTGTTACCACGCTCTAATTCTGCATAAGCTACATCTCGACCAATTGCTGGGGTGGTTGTTGTACGGTCAACTTGTGACACCGTACCACCACCACAAGCAGTAGTTGTCATCAGCACTAAGATTAAAACTAAAGTCGCCAATATTTTACGACTTTGTTGAAATAAGATCATTTTTTCACTCCTAAGAAAACATCTTTAATAACAAGGTAGCTAGCTGGTAAATCACAGCCGCTTAAGTTTTTAATGCTTTAATTTTTACAGATGATTTCTTCAATTTAAAAGAATAACTTAGTAAATGTAGAGTAAATGTAGAGACGTAATTAATTACGTCTCTACATGAATTATGCTCCTCAAGCTAATACCCTTTTGTGTTTGATTTTATGGTATGTAAAATGAGTGCAATTTGGCTCTTGGACATTTCATATTTATTATGCAAAAATGGGATGCACCTGACTATAGTTTTATAATTTTTGCAAAAAAATATGGATTTTAGTCCATCTTTTTCTTGATATTTTCTTTCACGTCTTCAATACCGTGACGTACTTCGCTTTCAGCTTGCTTTGCTTTACCTTCCGCTTTATCTTCTGGATCTCCAGTAACATTTCCTGCTGCTTCTTGAGCTTTACCTTCAATATTTTTAGCAGCAGCTTTAGCCCGATCTTCTAAACTCATTTGATACTCCTGTTTATTTGCTAATAAGTTTCTTTCAAAGCTGTAAACTAACTCTGAAATCCTTTGTTATTACCCTTACACCCTAACTTAAGGTTTTTAATAAAGCCTTCCACCACAAGGTATATTCAAAAATTCATAATTTAGAATCGCTGCGCTAACAGAATTCAGAATTCAGAACAGTAATTGGAGTAAGCATCCTAGCTATTATTTAAAGCGAAATTCAAATAATTTAAGCTTAGTTACCTATGCTAAAAGACATAGAACAAATACAAATATCTTTGCAGTGTTGAAATTAAAAAACCCAGTTTCTCTACAAAACTGGGTTAATAAAGTTATGGGGATACGTTTTCGGTCTAATCTAGAAAACCCATGAGATTTGCAGAATCATCAATATCATTTGATGCTATCGGACGATTACCAAATACTGAATAGCTTTCGGCTACTACTAATGAACTTGAGCTAACTGGACGAATACCAGAGAGGTTAATACTTTCAACAACTTGGAATGTATTAGCACCAATTGGACGAATACCCATTGAGTTGTAGGTTTCAACAACTTCCAATTTACTGATGCTAACGGGACGGACTCCAGCAATAGAAAGTTTTTCAGCAACTTCCAAGTCGCTAGCGCCTATGGGACGAACTCCAGCAATGGCGAGTGTTCCACGAGTTTCTGGCGTTGACTGTTCACTAACTTGCTCGACTTGATCTTTATCTTTATTCACACTCTGGCCTTGGTGATTTTCAACTTCCACTGTAGTTTCCTCTTTCAGTTTTCCGTACTTCTGCCGAGGATTGATTGCTTTAGCACTACTGCTAATAGCCATAACTGAATACCTCTGGTTTATTAATTGAATTTTACAATAATTAAGGAAAGATGAATTTTTCCTATGTATCAAAGTTTAACCTTAAAAAACCTCACATAGGTATAAGAATCTTTAAAACTTACACATAAGTAAATCGAAATAGTAAAAGTTTGTAAAGTATTATTGCTATTTAGTGGCTTAATTACCCAGCTACAATGGGTAGAGGGTGAAATTGTCACCATCAGGCAGGTATTTCCAGCAAAACTGTATGACAGAATTTTGTCTTCAAGCTCCCTTTAGTCCGACAGGCGATCAACCGCAAGCGATCGCTCAACTCAGTGCTAGTATCGAAGCTGGCAATCGTTACCAAACTTTGCTAGGTGCTACGGGAACAGGCAAGACATTTTCAGTAGCAGCGGTGATTGAGAAAATTGGCAAGCCTACTTTAGTCCTAGCGCACAACAAAACCCTAGCGGCACAACTTTGTAACGAACTGCGAGAGTTCTTTCCCAACAACGCAGTTGAGTATTTCGTCAGTTACTACGACTACTATCAGCCAGAAGCCTATATTCCCGTCACCGATACTTATATTGAAAAAACGGCGGCAATTAATGATGAAATAGATATGTTACGGCATTCAGCGACGCGATCGCTTTTTGAACGCCGTGATGTCATCGTCGTTGCTTCCATCAGTTGCATCTACGGTTTAGGAATGCCAGCAGAATATCTCAAAGCTGCCATCCCTCTCCAGATAGGTATGGAAGTAAATCAACGTCAAATTTTACGGGATTTGACAAACGTTCAATATAGTCGTAATGACATAGAAATGGGTCGGGGAAAATTTCGCGTCCGGGGTGATGTTTTAGAAATTGGCCCAGCATACGAAGACAGAATTATTCGCGTTGAATTTTTTGGTGATGAAATAGACGCCATTCGTTATATTGACCCAGTAACGGGGGAAATTCTTAAAAGTTTAGAAGCCGTAAATGTTTATCCTGCGCGTCACTTTGTCACCCCAGAAGAACGGCTAGAAATAGCTTGTCAAGACATCGCCGCCGAATTAAAACAGCAAAAAATCGACTTAGAACAAGCCGGCAAATTATTAGAAGCGCAACGCATAGACCAGCGAACACGTTATGACTTAGAAATGTTGCGCGAAGTTGGTTATTGTAATGGCGTTGAAAACTATTCGCGTCACTTAGCAGGAAGGCAAGCTGGAGAACCACCAGAATGTTTAATTGATTATTTTCCCAAAGATTGGCTATTAGTTATTGATGAATCTCACGTGACTGTCCCCCAAATTCGGGGTATGTATAACGGCGACCAAGCGAGAAAAAAAGTTTTAATTGACCACGGATTTCGACTTCCTAGCGCTGCTGATAATCGTCCTTTAAAAGCAGAAGAATTCTGGCAAAAAGTAAATCAGTGCATTTTTGTTTCCGCAACTCCAGGAAATTGGGAATTAGAAATTTCCGCAGGTCAGATAGTAGAACAAGTAATTCGACCAACTGGGGTGATCGATCCGGAGATTTCGGTGCGTCCCACAGAAGGACAAATTGATGATTTACTAGGAGAAATTAAAGACAGAGTTGACCGCCACGAAAGAGTGCTGATTACCACATTAACAAAACGCATGGCGGAAGATTTAACTGAATATCTAGAAGACCACAGTATTCGAGTCCGATATTTGCATTCTGAAATTAATTCAATTGAGCGAATTGAAATTTTGCAAAACTTACGCGAAGGTAACTTCGATGTCCTAGTGGGAGTAAACTTGTTACGGGAAGGTTTGGATTTACCCGAAGTGTCCTTAGTAGTAATTATGGACGCAGACAAAGAAGGTTTTTTGCGAGCCGAACGTTCCCTAATTCAAACTATTGGTAGAGCCGCGCGTCACGTCAAAGGACAAGCAATTTTATATGCTGATAATCTCACCGATAGCATGATTAAAGCCATTGATGAAACAGATAGGCGGCGGGGAATTCAAACAGCATATAATCGGCTGCATGGAATTACACCACAACCGATTGTGAAAAAATCGAGTAATGCGATTTTGTCATTTTTAGATGTATCTCGGCGGTTGAATGCAACTGACTTAAAAGTTGTAGATGAACATTTAGATGAACTACCTTTAGAACAGATTCCAGAATTGATTAGTTTGTTAGAAACACAAATGAAAGAAGCAGCAAAAAAATTGGAATTTGAAGAAGCCGCAAAATTGCGCGATCGCATTAAACATTTGCGAGATAAAATGCTAGGACGCTAGTGCTGAGTTATACCGATAATTCCCAATCCAAAATTCAAAATCCCAAATCTAAAATGATACTAAGCATCTTGAGGATTGAGGTTAATCATCTGCCAAGTGGTGTAAGTTCCAATGGGACTCCAAAGCAAATAAGGAACTAGTAATAGTGCTGCCCAACCAGAAATACTTAAAACTGCAAGTATTAATAAAGCACCAATAATAAAACCTGTGCCACCAAGAATAGTGCCTATTTTTAAACTACGAAGCCTAAACATTACGGGTGTATAGGCAATGGTGACAATTTCCAATAGCAGATATAAACCCATAATTAACCACGTTGAAGTGGTTCCTGGGTCTTTTTCCCAAACAATATAAGCCGACCAAGCACCGCAAATAAATATGACAGTCCAAATAAGTGGAATTGCCCCTTCAAAAGTTAGCCATCTCGGTCTTTGTAAGCGCTTGAACCACTGGCGATCGCCTGGTGTAATCACGTTAGCTGCCAGAGCAACTATGAAAGCGACGCCCCCAATTACCATCCAAGATTTAATCATGCCCCTTACTTATCCTATTACAAGCGCTATCTATCGCTTAAATATCACTCTTTATAGTGTTATTTTGTCAATTTAGCTGCTAATTACTCATCATCCTTGAGTGCGATCGCTTCTCATCGTTTGGCAGGATTTTAGATTATGGGCATTGGGCATGGGGCATGGGGCATGGGGCATTAAAAAGTCACGCATTCAAAAGTTCTTTAATTTTGAATTTTGAATTTTGAATTTTGAATTGATTTGTCTCCCTCATCTCCCCATTTATTCCCCAAGACTACCAGCCGGTTCTCTCCAAAGATGGGGGTATAGGGCAAACTGGGGAAATATTCTGAGGAATGGGGGGATAGTGCAATTAAATTTAATGGTAATTAATATGCAAACTGAACCGGAAATGCGATCGCTAGCACCAGAAACTCAAGGAATTGGGAATACGATTCGCATAACAGGCTGGATTACTTTTTGGCTCCAATTGGCAATTGGAGTCGTTTCTGTTTTAGCTTTGTTGTTTGCCTTGACTGGTCGCGGCTTGGTTCAACAACAGAATGCAGGTCTTGGAATTGGCATATTTTGGGCTGTATGCGGAATTGTAGTGTTGTTATTCAGTCTTTATTGGGATTTTCGTTACACTCGCATAGGCAAAGCTCTAGAAAATCGCAATCCAGCTTTACATCCGAGTAAACCAGATACAACTAAAATCCTCCGTATGGGGATAATTATCGGTTTAGTGGGAATATTATTAACTTTGTTAGGTGCTTCCTCAACCATGTTAGTGCTAGTGGCAAAATCCATATCCCAACCTCCAGGAGTGGCAATCACCGACCCCTACAGGATTATTCGACCGATGGATGTTTTTGTAGCTGTGGCAGACATCACTGGAATTGCTGCTCATTATGTAGGTACTGTGGCCTCGTTATGGTTACTAGAACGAGTACATCAACACTAGCACCCCTTTGATACTAACTGGGGGCAGAGCGTCTTTGGCTCTGCTGTTGAATTCGACTTGAAGTTCAAAACAGGACTTAGGCAAAAAAACGTAATTTCGTCATTACGAGCGATAGGGAAGTAATCCCCCCTGACGCTCTTATTGCTTTCCTACACTCCGTTTCGGTCGCAATGACAATATCGGCGTTGCGTAAGTCCTGCAAAAATTAAACATGATTGCATTTTGGCATTAACATTCCTTTTGATGTCTTAAAGTTGCGACTTTAAGACAAATTTGTTTATTACCTATGATAGTTACTAAAACTCACCTCAATGAGTGAAAGTAGTGGGAGCGATGGATGAGGTAAATATACTTAGTAATTGAGGTTCAAAGCATGGACTCAACAGGTAAGGTTCAAATTGTGGACTCATCCTGGTATCTTCCACTACCGTTGAAAGAGTATGCGATGAGCCGAGTGACTATCTACTTTTATAGCGACGGATGGGTTCCAATTAAATATTGTTCTTTAGGAAAAGCAATTTTGTTATATCACAAAGTCAAGCTAGAAGGTAAGGAAATTTTAGTATTTCCTCCCGATCTAGATCCTAATCAATTTGCAACCTATTTTAATTAAAATGCATTGAGGCAAATCATTTTTGAAAATACTTTACAATCCATGAATAAAAAATAAAGGCGTACTTGTGTACACTTTTACAGCCTATTTCAGATAAATGAAGTCAATCGGTAGGGGCACAATATATTGTGCCCCTACGATTATCTGTACCTCACCAACTTGCAATCTGCTGTATTTATAACGAGCTTAAAGATTGATGCTAAGTTGAAAGCCAAAATTTTCGTTTTGGTTTAGCAATTTGTGGTTTTTTTCAGTTCAATGGGCTTTTATTCTGCACTGCTGAATTAATAGTTTGTTGGATTCTCTTCAACCTTGTTTCTGGACGTTTAGCATTCTCAATCCAAAAAAGGATATTCTTTTTAGATGAGTTGCTGAATACCTCAAAATAATCTTTGGCAGTTTTGTTTGCTTCTAATGCCTGCTTTAAATCTGAGGGAATAATTAATGCTTCAATCGCATCTAATGAATTCCACGAGCCATTTTGTTTTGCAACTGCAATTTTTTCTAAACCGGCTTGAGCAATCAAACCTTGTTCTATCAGTTCTTCAATATATTGTTTATTTAATTTTGACCAAACACTTTTGGGTTTTCGAGGTGTAAAAATTTGCATATAACGTTCTTCGTGTAATGATTTGACTTTACTATCAATCCAACCAAAACATAAGGCTTCTTTTACTGCTTCGCTATATCGAACACTCGGCTTACCACTTTTTACTTTGTAGTAAATCAGCCACACACCAGAAGAAGTAAGATGATTTGTTTCTAACCATTTTCGCCATTCTTGGCGGCTATTGGGGCAGAAAGTAGAGAATTCATTATTCAGCTTTGATACACCAATATCCATTGGATTTGTTTTTGGATTTTACTGCATTTTTTTATACACGTTCTTTTACTACTAATTAACTGGTAATCGCCCGAATGTGAGTTTTGACGCTGTTGAGATGAAAGTAGACCTTTTTGGCAATTTCTTCATTCTTCAACACGCTTACCATAAAAATTATGGCTTTTTCCAAACTTTTGCAAAAACATGAATTAACTTTAACAGGGGTGCAGGGTTATACCCCCTATATCTATACCTTTAGACATAGATATATCACAGCAATTTTTCCTTGCATGAATTATAAATTTACAAATTTTGACACGGTAGATTTCTGGAAACTGCATCATCTCATTTGTAGAAAAATGTTAGTTAATGCTACAAAGCTGAGAAGGAATTTATGATTAGTCGAACTTTGGACTTGATTTTTATCGATAGCTTTGCCTTTATGATTAACAAAACACTAGGTTTGATGCTTAGTACCAAAATTTGCAACTACTCGTGGGAAGGAAAAGGCGAAGAACTGTCACAAAAAGAACAGGTTGATACTGAGCATCTACCCCAAGTTTTGATATCACAAGACATTGAACGCGGACATCAAAACTGAATCGATAGATGAATAACCAGATAAATCACCAAACTTTAGATTTTAAATTTTGGATTTTGGATTAAAACTTCAAAATCCAAAATTTCAAAAGGAGTGAGAGCAAGTTAATTTATACTCGTTCTGCAAGAAGCAAGCTACGTTTAAAATTGTGAGTTAACGGATAGAGAAGATTTAAAGTTTGGTGAAATACGCAACGATTTATCCCAAAGCCAGCTAGAAACGCTGTTTTACTTCTGAATTCTGCCGTAGTTTTTGGTCACTTCTAAAATTGTTTTGTCATAAAAATCATTTGCTGATTTCTTTGATAACCATGTTTCGTGTAAAAAGCCTCTGCTTGTCCATCCTTATTGGTCAATAAATAAACTCTGTTAACTTCAATACAAGTTAGAGTATCGATTAATTTATTGAGTAGCTTTGTACCAATTCCTTGACGCTGATTATCATATCCGACACAGATTTCTTCTAGATAAAAGCTTTTACCTTTTTGCCCTTGCTTACAATAACCAGCCAAGAATCCTAGCAGTTCATCTTGTTTAAATACAAATCCCACAAAACCCGGTGTATTTATAATTTCAAACAACCGGGTTCTTGCAGTATTAAAACTCCATTGCTCGTTCCAAGGTTCGCTATTAAATACTTCAACATATAAATAGGCGCACCGATCTAAATATTCAGTAGTGAAGGCTTGGATTTCTTCTGACATGAAAAAAATCAAATTTAAGGTAGTGATTAGTAATTTAAAAAGCACAAGATTTAGTAATTAAACCAAACCTGAACGCAATGCAACTACCGCAGCTTGTACGCGATCGTCCACTGCTAATTTATTCATAATCCCTCTGACGTGAGTTTTGACGGTGTTGGGACTGAGATAAAGTTTTTGTGCAATCTCTGGGTTACTTAATCCGTCTACCATGAGTTTCAATACTTCTAATTCGCGCCCAGATAAGTTGGCGGTATTGTTAATGGGTGAGGGTGGTTTGAGATGATCGATTACTCGTCGGGCAATTTGCGGATCGAGATAGGCTGCACCATCAACTGCGGCTGCGATCGCATTTAACAATCGTTCCACACTTGCACCTTTAATACAATATGCATCGGCACCGCTAGACAGTGCAGCAATAATTTCTGTCTCCGTTTGATGAGATGTCAGCATCACCACATGAGTTGCAGGTAAAGCTGCCTTGATTTGCTGCGTCGCTGCAATACCATCTAATCGCGGTAACCCAATATCCATAACCACCACATCTGGTTTGAGTTTCAGCGCAGCTTGCACGCCTAAATACCCATCTTCAGCTTGTCCAACAATCTCCAAATCGGGATGAGCCATCAACGATTGCTCTAGCCCCAGTTGCATCATTGGATCGTCTTCGACAATTAATACTTTTAACATAAAAAATCTGGGGAATGGGGCATTGGGCATGGGGCATTGGGCATTGGGCATTGGGCATTGGGCATGGAAGATAGTGAGGGAGATTTAAAATTGAAAGTTTCAAGCTTGAAGGCTTAATGTTCAAGCTCAAAGGCTTAATGTTCAAGCTTGAAGACTTAATGTTCAAGCTTATCTCCTCCATACCCAATGCCCCATGCCCCATGCCCCATGCCCAATTCTACTCTTCCACACGATACCCTAACTCGGCTAAACTCACCCGCGATTGTCGCCATTTTGGCTCGACTTTTACGAATAGTTCTAGGTAAACTTTGCCAGCAATTAATTTTTGAATTTGTTCGCGGGCGGCGCTTCCAATTGCTTTGAGCATCGATCCACCTTTACCAATGAGTATGCCTTTTTGGGAATCTCGCTCGACGTTGATGGTAGCAAGTACACGGGTAATGTTAGGACTTTCTTCTACTTGGTCAATGGCGATCGCTACTGAATGGGGTACTTCTTCACGAGTTAAAAGTATAATTTGTTCTCGGATCAATTCGCCCATAATAAAGCGTTCTGGCTGGTCGGTTACCAAGTCGGGCGGATAATATAATGGCCCGATTTCTAAATGTTGTATTAATAATTCTTGCAGTTGTGGTAATCCTGCGCTTGTCTTGGCAGAAAATTTCACGATTTCCCATTCATGGGACTTGGCCATCTGGGCGTAACTATCATCTAGAAACTGGGAATCGGCGGGTTGTTGGTCGATTTTGTTCAAACCCATAACTACTGGTGTTTGGCTGCGACTGAGCAAATCCGCAATGTAGCGATCGCCTGCTCCACAAGCTACTGCTCCATCTACCACAAATAGCACTACGTCTACTGATTCAATGGCTATTTTGGCATTTTGCACCAATACTTCCCCTAATTGATGGTGGGGCTTATGAATTCCTGGTGTATCTACAAATATTAACTGCGCCTCTGGTGTAGTTAAAATCCCTCGCAAACGGTTACGTGTAGTTTGCGCCACTGGTGATGTGATAGCAATTTTTTGTCCTACCAATTCATTCATCAAAGTAGATTTACCGACATTTGGCCGACCAATAATGCCGATAAAACCTGATTTAAAGCCAGGAGGAGCCTCAGGGATTGTTACTTCTCCTGCATAAGAGAAGGTGTAATTATCAATACTAGTCACCTTTTGCTCCACCTTTATATTTTAGAGTTGGAATAAGTTGGTTTTTTCTTGAGCTGAAAACAGACATAGAATCACCCTAGCATTTTCGGGGATTGCTTTTTTGAGGTTTAATCTACTACTAGCTCCACACTCATATTTTACAGCTGGGGTCACTTAGTTGTCAGAATTCAGAATTTATAGCGATTCTCATTTGAATAAGTAGGGGCGCACAGCTGTCATTGGTGTCAACTTAAGCTAGAAATGGCTGATCTGTTGGTTTCCTCGCCCGCCAAGAAATAAATTTCACAGGCTAACATTTCAAGTCCAGGACTTACGCAAAAATCACGAAAAAGCTTAATTTATCGAACCGCCAAGACGCCAAGAACGCCAAGAATTGATAGAGTGTGCGTAAGTCCTAAAGTCATCTAAAGATGACTAAAGATTTTTAAGTATGTTTAGTCATCTTCAGATGACTTTTGCTATGAGCAAGGAACTTCAGTTCCTTGCGGGACATCGGTTTGACGTTAAGTTGACACCTATGACAGCTGTGCGCCCCTACGAGGATCTATTTTTTTCTGTACCTCACTCATGCGGGAACCGCTATAGAAGCAAAGCCGGAGACTTTGCAAGCAAGGTGTCAGAATGAGTTGAAAATCAAGGATTGTAAGAATACTTGATTTTCGTCAAATTATGAAGTTGGGGTTTCCAAGTCTTATAAAAAATTCACCTATTCTAGATTCTGAATTCTGACTTCTGAGTTATGAATTATTAAACATAGTATTGTTTTGAGACACAAAAGCAACATAAAATTACTTTGGCATTTATGGGGAGAGCTTTGTTTGGGTTTAATCTATTACTAACTCCGGCTTAAGTTTAATCGAGTACTGAATATATTTGGATCAAAATGTCAAGAAAAGATATGGGAGAACCCAAACGCATTGGAATTCTTACAAGTGGAGGAGATTGTTCTGGTTTAAATGCTGCGATTAGAGCTGTAGTAAATTGTGCGGTGAATACTAACGGCTGGGAGGTTTTGGGAATTCACCAAGCGACTCTCGGATTAATGGCGCGTCCGCCACAATTCACAAACTTGGAAATCGATAGAGTTGATACGCTGTTAACTGCGGGTGGCACAATGTTGGGGACAACAAATAAAGGCGACCCTTTTGCTTTTCCAATGGGAGATGGAAGTTTATGCGATCGCTCCGAAGAAATCATTGCAGGTTACCATGAACTAGGATTAGATGCTTTGATTGGTATTGGCGGCGATGGTAGTTTGGCAATTCTCCGCCGCCTCGCACAACAAGGTGGTATTAACTTAGTGGGAATTCCCAAAACCATTGATAATGATATTGGCGTTACTGAACATGCCATTGGTTTTGATACAGCAGTAAATATTGCCACAGAAGCATTAGATCGCTTACATTTTACCGCTGCCAGTCATAGCCGAGTCATGATTTTAGAAGTGATGGGACGTGATGCCGGACACATAGCCATAGCTGCGGGAATTGCAGGCGGAGCAAATGTAATTTTAATTCCCGAAATTCCCTACACAGTTGAACACATTTGCCACAAAATCAAAGAACGCCAAGAAAAAGGCAAAAACTATTGTTTGATTATTGTTTCCGAAGCAGTCCGCACCCAAGATGGGGAAAACGTCACAATTACAAATCGCTTAGGTCAATCTCGATACGGTGGAATTGGTGAATATTTAGCCGATGAAATTATTCAACACATTGGTGTAGAAACGCGAGTCACCGTTTTAGGACACATTCAACGCGGTGGAACTGCTTCGCCACTAGATAGATTAGTTGCCACAGCCTTTGGTGTAGCTGCGGTTAACCTGATTGCAGAGGAGAAATACGATCGCATGGTAACATGGCAAAATCGCCAAGTATTAAGCGTACCAATTACAGAAGCGATCGCTCAATATAGCGCCGTCGATCCCAATGGTACCTTAGTTAAAACCGCCCGTGGGATGGGGATTTATTTGGGAGATTAGGGAATGGGGCATGGGGCATGGGGCATGGGGCATGGGGCATGGGGAGATGAGGGGGATGAGGGAGATGAGGGAGATGAACAGGCAGGGGGCAGGGGGCAGGGGGCAGGGGGCAGGGGGCAAGGAGCAGAGGTGAGAATTCCTAACTCCTAACTCCTAACTCCTAACTCCTAACTCCTAACTCCTAACTCCTAACTCCTAACTCTTAACTCCTAACTCCTAACTCCTAACTCCTAACTCCTAACTCCTAACTCCT
>JAVRBV020000057.1:0-59754 GCA_034531095.2 Nostoc sp. CreGUA01
TTAATGGGCATGGGGCATGGGGCAAGCAGGAAGTGTGGGAGGTGTGGGAGGTGTGGGAGGTGTGGGAGGTGTGGGAGGTGTGGGAGGTGTGGGAGGATGGGGAAGCATTAATTCTCTTTCCCCCATCTCCCCATCTCCCCTCTCTCCCCACACTCCCCACACTCCCTCATCTCCCTCATCCCCCTCATCTCCCTCATCTCCCCACTCCAGATTCCATGTATCCCTACCGCAGCGATGATACCCCCCAACAATCCCCAGGTACCATCGGCAAATACATTGATACGATGAATGTAGGTACGGTGATAGGCATACTGTAACTGTCTATCATTAACTTTTGTTTGAACTACAAGGTTTTCTACATATTTTTCAGCTTTAATCAGTGCTGCATAATCCTGGTTAAACCAATATGACGATACTCCCACCACGGCCAGTCCTGGAAGAACCAAGGTAACTAAAAGAATTGCTATACGTGCGTTCATATACCTAGCCATATCGTACATCTACTCAATGTTGACATAGCTAAAATCTATATCTAGAAATTGGCAGACAGATTTCATACTTAGCATTTTTTCATAACTAGGCGCAAAATCAAAAATCAAAAATCAAACCGGGTTTTTGCCTGCACTGAATGGGTTACACAAAGTATTAATTGCCTCTTGCCCCAAAGCTTTGTTTTGCCTCAGATTTCAAACTATCGAAACGGTCATGTCAAAATAATTCATTAATTTATGAATTATGAATTATGAATTAATAATTATTTGTTGTTAGGTAAGATTGAAATTGTTATCAATCAAGACACTCGATAAAAAATGCGAGATAGCATACTTTGGATCTAAATCCCGTTGAAAGCAGTTTTACAACCCTCCTGTGGCTAATTTGAATATAAATGCAGCAAATAACATTGCATCGATACCCAAAGAGGAGAATATTATGACATCTCAAATATTTGACCAAACCAAAGCAGAAGGATTTGCAGTGAGGATGTTGGACATTCTCAACAACGGGGCATTGGCACTGATGATTTCTATTGGGCATCGCACCAAACTGTTTGATACTTTAGCAGAACTCTCACCCTCTACAAGTCAACAAATTGCTGATGCAGCAGGCTTAAACGAACGCTATGTGCGGGAATGGCTAGGGGCAATGGTAACCGGGAATTTTATTGAATATCATCCGGTAGAAAAAACTTATTACTTGCCTCAAGAACATGCTGCATTCTTAACAAGAGTAGCCCCTACGGATAATATTGCTCCCTTTGCTCAATTTATATCGGTATTGGGAGCCGTTGAAGACCGGATTGTAGATTGTTTTCACAAAGGTGGAGGCGTACCCTACTCAGAATTTAAACGTTTCCATGAAGTGATGGCGGAAGATAGCGGGCAAACTGTGGTGGCTGCTTTAGAAGAACATATTTTGCCCCTGATTTCTGGTTTAACAGAAGCCCTAGAACAAGGAATTGATGTGCTGGATGTAGGTTGCGGTAGTGGTCGTGCCCTCAATAAGCTGGCACAGTTGTTTCCCAACAGTCATTTTACAGGATATGATTTTTCCCCAGAAGCGATCGCCATTGCTTCTACTGAAGCTCAGCAACAAGGACTCACCAATATTCAATTTCAAGTCAAAGATGCCGCTACATTCGACGAAGTAGAACAATACGACTTAATTACTACCTTTGATGCGGTGCATGACCAAGCAAGACCCGATCTCGTATTGCGAAACATTTATAATGCCCTGCGTCCCAATGGCACTTACCTGATGCAAGACATCCACGCCTCAACTGATGTGAACGGCAATATGGAACATCCCATTGCCCCTTTTCTTTACACCGTCTCTTGTATGCACTGCATGACGGTATCCCTAGCAGCAGGCGGTATGGGACTGGGAACTATGTGGGGACAAGAAAAAGCAATGAAAATGTTGAGTGAAGCTGGGTTCACTGGTGTGGACATCAAGCGATTAGCTCACGATTTACAGAATGACTATTACATTCTTACAAAGAACTAAACAAAATATATGTGCCAACTTTGTAACGTGCTGAATCGCTTAGGCGATCGCACCAAGAATTATCCATCTTTACCTACTACCAGTCAATTCTCTGCCGCAGTGAGAATTGAGCGCCTACCCCAAACAGCATCTGATGACTCTGGGTCAAACAATACGGTAATCATTAATCCCCAGAATGGGTGACTATACCACAGTTGTACTGTGAGTGTTCAAATGGATGGGATATTCAGACTTGTAGTATGGCTACTATCTGCCGCGATCGTGATTGAATCTCCCATCATAACATCAAGTTCGCTTAATCACTTATAATTTAAAATTCTCCGCGTCAGAGCCTCTCCCTATCTCCGCATCAGATCTCATTACAAGTATTCACCTGAACCTAAGAACAACTATTTTTTGGCATTTACATAAGTAAAAACCGCAAGTTTTTAGTGTTAGAGAGTGCAGCTTCACTAAAGCTTTAACTTTTTAAAAGTATATTTACGGTTGTTTAAGTATTTTTAACCAGAAATTAATTCCTTTTTTGATTGTAATATGCGAGTATTACATGGGTCGAATCTATTCGATCCGTCAAACCCAAAAGGTATATATTATGGCGACTATTGCTGGTACTCCTAACAATGATTTTTTGTCGGGCACTAGTGCTGACGATCAAATTTTTGGTGCAGGAGGTAATGATAACATCTCTGGTGGTCTAGGAAATGACTTCATTGATGGCGGACAAGGTAATGACACGCTATTTGGTAATGGCGGCAACGACACATTTCGGGCTAGTCAAGGTAATGACAATATTGATGGTGGTGATGGTACTGACGTAGCAGACTATAGTTATTTGGGTAAAAGCATCACATTGTCAGGTGTGGGCACAATTACCAAGGCTGGCGGATTTGGTCAAGACCAAGTATTTAAGGTAGAAACAGTTATTGCTGATGCGAGTGCTGCCAACAACACCATAGATGCATCTGCTTCTTTGCCTGGAGTATCCGCCACCGCTGACCTAGAAGCTCAAAGTATTTCTGCGAATAACGTTCCTGGGTTAGGGACATTAACATTTAATGTCGTCAACTTTGATAACGTCATCGGCACAAATATCGCTGACAGCATTAAAGGCGACGGACAAGCTAACCAATTATTTGGTAACGCCGGTAATGACACCATTGATGGTAGAGGTGGTAACGACCTAATTGACGGTGGAGCCGGTAATGACGACCTAGCGGGTGGTGCAGGTAATGACACCTTTAAAGGCGGCCAAGGTAACGACAGTATTGATGGTGGCGATGGTAATGACACCGCAGACTACAGCAAGCTGGGTAAAACCATTACCCTTTCAGGTGTAGGCACAATCACCAAAGCTGGCGGACTCGGACAAGACCAAGTATTTAAGGTAGAAACAGTTATTGCTGATGCGAGTGCTGCCAACAACACCATAGATGCATCTGGCTCTTTGCCTGGGGTATCCGCCACCGCTGACTTGCAAGCCCAAACTATCTTTGCTAATAACGTTCCTGGTTTGGGGACATTAAAATTTAATGTCATCAACTTTGATAATGTTATCGGTACCAATGTCGATGACAGCATTAAAGGCGATGGACAAAAGAACCAATTATTTGGTAACGCCGGCAATGACACCATTGATGGTAGAGGTGGTAACGACTTAATTGACGGTGGAGATGGTAATGATGACCTAGCGGGTGGTGCAGGCAATGACACCATCAAAGGTAGCCAAGGTAACGACAGCATCGATGGAGGCGACGGTACTGACACCGCAGACTACAGCGCACTAGGTAAAACCATTACCCTCTCAGGTACCGGCACAATTACAAAAGCTGGTGGACTCGGACAAGACGAACTCTTTAAAGTCGAAAAGATTATTGCTGATGCCAGTGTTGCCAACAACACCATAGATGCATCCGGCTCTTTGCCTGGGGTATCTATCAGCGTTAACCTACAAACCCAAAGTTTGGCTGCTAATAATGTTCCTGGTTTAGGAACTTTGCCATTTACAGTAGTCAACTTTGATAATGTCATCGGTACCAATGCCAGTGACATCATTGCTGGCGACAACCAAAACAATAACTTGTCCGGCAATGGCGGCAACGACATATTTAAAGCCAGTCGTGGTAACGATAGCATTGATGGTGGCGATGGTATTGATACCGCAGACTACAGCCAGCTAGGTAGAACCATTACCCTCTCTGGTGTCGGTACAATCACCAAAGCTGGTGGATTCGGACAAGACCAAGTATTTAAGGTAGAAACAGTTATTGCTGATGCGAGTGTTGCTAACAATACTATAGATGCATCTGCTTCTTTACCTGGAGTATCGGCCACTGCTGACCTAGAAGCCCAAACTATCTCTGCCAATAACGTTCCTGGGTTAGGGACACTAACGTTTAATGTCATCAACTTTGACAATGTTATCGGTACAAATATCGCTGACAGCATTAAAGGCGATGGGCAAAGAAACCAATTATCTGGTAACGCCGGCAATGACACCATTGATGGTAGAGGTGGTGACGACTTAATTGATGGTGGAGCTGGTAATGACAAACTAGACGGTGGTGCAGGCGATGATACCTTCAAGGGCAGTCGAGGTAATGACAGCATCGATGGAGGCGATGGTATTGATACCGCAGACTACAGCAAGTTAGGTAAAACCATTACCCTCTCAGGTGTTGGAACTGTTCAAAAAGCTGGCGGATTCGGACAAGACGAACTCTTTAAAGTCGAAACAGTTATTGCTGATGCGAGTGTTGCCAACAACACCATAGATGCATCTGCCTCTTTACCTGGGGTATCTATCACCGTTGACCTGCAAAATCAAAGTTTGGCTGCTAATAATGTTCCTGGTTTGGGCACATTGCCATTTACGGCAATTAACTTTGACAATGTTATCGGTACAAAGGCAAGTGACAGCATTGCTGGCGACAACCAAAATAACCAACTATCTGGTAATGATGGTAATGACACTATCTCCGGTGGCTTGGGTAATGACCTCATTGCTGGTGGAAAAGGCAACGATAGTCTCATAGGTGGCTTTGGTGCAGATAAGTTTTTCTTCGCCAGCATCAACGATGGTCTTGACACAATCAAAGATTACAACTTTGGTCAGAGCGACAAGATCCAAATTTCTAAAGTAGGATTTGGTACTAATAGCCTTGGCGGCTTTAGCTACGATTCTTCTAGTGGTAATTTGTCATTCCAGGGAACTCAATTCGCGTTTTTGGAAAATCTCTCATCTAATATCAGTATTGAGTTGGTCTAAAAACTCATAAGCTAAAAAACGTTTAATTTGCATAATCGAATTACAGCTATTTTCAGGTAAATAGACCACACGGTAAGGGTACGGCACTGTTCCCTACAACAGATGTAGTTCAAATACATGAAAACTGCTGTAAACATAACTCTTGTGGGGTGGGCCGGAAAGCCCGCCCAGGATATGCAATTTAAATGTTGAACAGCTTAGGATTTGGCGATCGCAAGTCAAACTTTTAGTTAAACTTTTGGTTAAAGCTTTTGACAGTTTGTTGTACAAGCAATAGGTAGTACTCGATCGATATCAAATTTCTAGTCCTACAGACACGAATAATTGTGTTTGTATTCCAGGCTAAAAATTGTGTTGCAAAAAAAGGCGTTTGTCTAGAAAGCATGAATTGTTTCAAATTTCATCAGCTAAACTGAAATGTTTTTTTGCAACACAAAATTGCACGTTAATTATCAAACTGTGGTGAAAATGGGGAGTAGTGAAAGCTGATGTATTTTATCAACCTGCTATTTGCTGTAACTTTTGATTGTATCTAAAATTTAAATATTTTCACTATATATTGTAAGATAAATTAATTACTATCAAACTAAATTTTGTGTATATTAAAAAACAAGTCTGACAGACAATACTGTTTTATTCATCTTCATCTCAAAAATTGAGGAGTAAGCCTGGTGGGATTTAAATTCAATCAATTATTGAAGTTTCCAGTCAAATATTTACCAGCAATTACAGCTTTAATAACTATTTTTTCGTTGCCAGTTCAAGCAGCTACATTTTTGGTAACAGATCGCACTACATTTGGAGGCAATGATGAAGTTGATTGGCTAAGTTTAGGTAAAGTATTCAATCCCGTAAATCCTGATTTTTCTACTTTTTTACCTAACTCCTTTTCAGCAACATCCCAACGTGGTTTGGGATTGGATGTAAATATCGCTCCAACTAATAATCCTTTAATTACCCAACCATTTGTCTTTCAAACTTTACCTCCTCCTGGTATTCGGACTAACTTTGCCAACGGCGACTATATTCTCTTCGGAGGTATAGACGTAACAGGTTTTGGGCCTAATCCTTCTTTTCCCACCGATGGTAACGGCGGGCCTTTCACCATTACTTTTGACCAGCCTGTTTTTGGTGCTGGGACACAAATAGCTGTAGACGATCGCTTTACATTCGATGCGTTTGTCTCGGCTTATGATAGTGCTAATAACCTTTTGGGTACTTTTTGGGCCCAAGGCACTTCTTCACTGCTGTTGGATAATTCCGCCCTTTTCTTAGGCGTTCGCAGTGATGAGGCAAACATCTCAAGACTTGTTTATAGCAGTTCTTTCCCACAACAAGGCTTGGCTATCAATCAGGTCAGCATTATTGGAGTTCCCGAACCAACTTATACATTGGCGATATTAGTTTTTGGTGTTTCAGGTGGTGTTTTGAAACTACGCCAACGAAGATAAAAAATATCCAACTATTTCTGGGTGGGCGTCTCGCCTGCCCTACAAGATTGGATAATGTACAATACGCTTGGGTTAAGGATAATTGTAGGTTGGGTTGAACGAAGTCAAACCTAACAAACCTCGAAAAATGTTGGGTTTCGTTTTTCAACCCAACCTACGCAGGTTAAGGTTTTTGGCTCTAACTGAACCGTATTGGGATAATGTATTATATGATGTTCGCCAAATCACTCATAATAAACAGTTTGTAGTGAGGACTAAAGTCCTCACTACGAGCAAACATTTTTATTCAGTTTGATTAATCGGACATGATATTACGTCTTGACAGTTAAGTGAGAAATTCCCCATAATAACAGCACAAATATCAAGTAAATCACACCAACTAGACCAAACTCAATCAAAGGAATATAAGTTACTTCATAAATTCTGCCTAAGCCACGTTCACTCAATCCATAAACCACTAGTACACTCACTAAAAAAGCTGCGTAGATAGCACGTTTAGTCCAGATACCTATAGGTAAACCGTGGAGTTGAGTAATTATCAGAATGCCAATAAAACCAAAAAGAAATGTCGGCCATTTGCTTTGTCCCAACATCCAAGACACAATTATACTATGAAAAAGCACCATAATTTCCAGAGTAAATGTCCACCAACGGTTGACATGGGTGCGGTTAAAAATCAACGATGATTGGAGCAGCAGCAAAAACATATAGAGAAAACCAATTAAGTGCCCCAAAGTCGCTTCCATTGGATGGTACCAGAAAGTATAGATAGCGGCAAAGGAGAAAAAGTAGCCATGATAGAGCTTGATGATTTGCAAAAACTGTTGATGAAATGGGACAGAATTCCCGAAAAACAAACCGCGTCGAGGTGTTTCTAAAATCAGTACGAAAACTAATAGAAGTACGACTGCACCTTGGGAAGCCCAAATTGAAGTATCTTGAGCCAAAGCATCGTACCAAATATATGTCTGAAGAAAGTGTAAAGCTATGAACGCACCATTAATGCCAAGCATCAAGTAATTGATTGGGTGCAAAGCTGACTTGTATTTCAGCTGTGTTTGCTGTGCCCACCAGATACATCCCCAGATGCCAAACTGATGCCCAAGGTACATACTCCAAGCTGTGACTCTGCTCCAAAAAGTTGGGTTAGGAAGCTTCCAATAGTACCAGCTTATTCCTTGGTCAGGAAGTTTGGTGATGCTTGCAGGAATGTTCCCACCCAGCCAAATTCCGTAGGTGATGAGGATGCTGATAAAGATGCCTATAAACAATACTCGGCGACCAGTCATACTGATTTTGGATTTTGGATTTTAGATTAAAAGACTTTACTAGCAGGTTTGTGCTAATAATTATTCAGCTTGGCTATGAAAATCTTCTGAATTCTGTTAGGGCAGCGGGGATTAGCCCATTCTGAATTCTGAATTCTTATCTGCGCCTCCCATTATGCCCATACCACCACGAGATCGATTAGTCGGAGTGGTAATGTCTGCTATGTAGGCCTGAGCAGTGGCAATATTCCCTGCCATCATTCCGGCAAGACCTTGATTACTTTTATCGACATCAGGGAACGCTTGTTAATCAACACTCATTCAAGTGAACCGATAATCAATTCAACCAAAGTTCTCGAATTTGAAGGTGGTTGAGCCAAACTGCATGGAACAAACCTATTATAAAAATCAAGCCAAGAATACCACTCATGAAAGCAACTATTATTTCGTGCTTCCGTATAGCTTTTTGTATCTTCGCGTCTATGATGTCTTCTAACTCTTTGTATGACATTTAGTTTAATTTCGCTAATGGCAAGAATGATAAGGAACTTAAGTATTTACATACGCTGGAGTATGTCTGAAACCTCTAACTTCTTCGCTTAATTGGTACTAGATTATTTGAGCTTAATATCAATTAAGCTTAGTATTAATTCTTGAAGAAAGGTATACAGATAACAGAAAATAAGAATGAGGAAAGAGGTAACTAAATATGGCCAGTTTATACAAACTAGTAATTAAAGAGACTGTGGGACGACTCAAACGTAAACCAGACTAGCAGAAAATAGCACCAGGAAAATAATATATACCAACTTAATACACACAATTTGACATCTAAGATGTCTACAACGGTGTTGCTTTGCGTAATGTCATTCTTTTACACAACGCTCTGCTTTATAAAATGTATAAACCCGAAAATTATAATAATACATTTTGCACAATTTAGATAGTAGTTTATTCTTTCATTAATAATTGTTCATCAATGTAATTAAAAATATACATTGTGTATTATAAGTATTATTTATGAGTAAATATTTAGTAGCTGGAAAAGTTTTTCATGAAAGAATAATCAATGTTAATAACTCCTTAAATTGAAGCTTTTTAAGCTAACTAGAACAGCGATCGCTATAGATAGATTAAATTAATTGATAAATTAGGTTAACAGCTTGTTATAGCAACAACAACATATATTTAAGAAGAACTTTCAAAAGTCGTAGCTGAGGTATCCAAAACTTGAGATTTTCCCTAGCCTTCTTAAATATTCCAATAATTCGCTTTAACTCTGGGAGCTAAAATTCGCTGTGGTTTTAATTTTTATCTACTTTTAGTCGAAGCTTAAAGTCAATTTTTGAAGAAGAATTCAGGAGTCATATCATGTCCGGTTGAAGACTTATTGTTTAGACTGACGCGGGGATATGGAGACGCGGGGACGCGGGGACACGGAGAAATTTTAATCACTCGTGATATGTCATTGCGAGTGCAACGAAGTGGAACGACGCAATCGCAAGGATTCTGCCATTACTTCACTTCGCTATCGCTACGAGACGCTACGCGTAGCTTGCTTCCACGAAGTGGTACAGGTTCCGCCCTTGGCGGTACGTAATGACAAGCAGTCGGACTTGATATCAGAATTAATTAGTGGGGGATTTAGACCCGCCATTGAAGAAGAATACAGAATTCAGAATTCAGAATTCAGCAATCTTGACGCGACGTAGGAGCGTCAGCGGTAGCGAGTACTCGAGTACTCGCTACAGCTACGCTATCCACGAGTCGTACAGAATTCATTCCGAATTCTAACTCCCGAATTCTGTTTTGATAAAACGAGCGCGGAGGGATTTGAACCCCCGACCCACAGAACCGGAATCTGTTGCTCTATCCACTGAGCCACGCGCCCTTAGTCTTTTGGATTATAGCATAACTGCGATCGCATTTGCTCTCGGATTAAAGATAATCGGCGGGATTGACGGGTGAACCATGACGACGCACTTCAAAGTGGAGGTGAGGCCCAGTGGATAAACCTGTGGAACCAACAGCAGCGATCGCTTGTCCTCGTTCCACTCCTTGTCCCTCACTAACATACAACTCGCTGGAATGTCCGTACAGTGTGGTAATACCTTTGCCGTGGTCAATGATTACAGCTCTGCCATAACCACCATACCACCCAGCAAAAATTACTGTCCCCGAATCAGCTGCCCGAATTGTACTACCATAGCTAGCGGCAAAATCCATACCTGCGTGAAAGCGACGATAGCCAAGAACTGGGTGCATCCGCCAGCCAAAGGGACTACTAGTAGGAGCATTGCTAGGATAGGCAAACATCCCAGTTCCCTGAATGATGACGCTTGTGCGACTGTTAGCTTTTGCTTGGGCGGCTGCTTCTGCTACCTTTTGCTGAATTAAAACTTCCAAATATTTGGATTCTCTTTCTAGTTGATTTTGCGCCGCTTCCAAGGCGAGGCGATCACTATTGAGGCGTTGAATCAATTCTGATTGGGATTGGGCTTGGGTTTGATAATCAGCTTTTTGTGCTAATAACTGCTCACGAATCAAGGCAATTTCGTTTTTTTGTTCCTCAACTCCGGTTTTTTGCTGATTTATGGAGTTAGCTTGGGCGTTGAGTTTTACCAAAATTTGTTGGTCTGCTCGATAGACTAACTTCAGCCGATGACGGCGGCTGATAAAGTCGCTGATATTTTGACTTTGGAGTAAAACAGCCCATCCTTGACTAGCTGGCGATCGCTGGAGATATCGCAATCGTGCTACTGTTGCTATCTGACGAGTTTCGTATGAACGTTGGGCTACAGCTAAATCATGTTCCAACTGTTGCAACCGTTGGCTAGCCAGTTGTAATCGTGATTCACTCTCATGAATGTAGCTATCCGTAGTTTGGAGATTTTGGTTTAAACCAGTCAGGTGTTTTTGTGCTTCTTGTTGAAGATTTGTTAAGCGATCGCGTTCGTTAACCACACTCTGATGCTGCTGGTTCATTTGTTGTTGTTGTTGGCGCAGCGTATCAATAGACTGTGTAGAGTTTGCGTGTACTGGAATTAAAGCCAAACAAACCCAACAAATACAGCCAAATACAACAGATAAACTCCAAAAAACCAGCTTTTTTCCTAGAAATCGCGCTCTCATAGTGTGAGACTAACCAAAACGATGCTTTCATACACTATGAGGATTATTCCCAAAATCTGATTAATTCACTCTAATAATCTGTGAAAGTGGGGAGTAGGGAAGAGTAATTATCGCAGCAATCAGCAACTAAAGAAGAGAATTTTAGCCCTATACGGTAGTTAATACTGAAGCCAGGTGAGCAGGACGAGATAAATGTGGGCAATGTCCTCCAGGCAATTCTACGGCATCAACTCCCAAGCGCTTGCGTGCAGCATAGCGCGACCATGCAGGAGAGAGTAGCAAGTCATCACTACAAACAATATATTTACAATCTACATTTGGCAAAGCCTTCAAAGGATTAACTTCAAAAATATATGCCATTGATTGCTGCGAACGTCCATTGGAAAGTGCCCAGCGCATTACATCCGGTTGACAATCTTGATAGCAAAATTCCATCAATACTGCTTTATCTGAAAAGTTTTTATCAGTAGAAACTGGATTAAACATATAAGGTTCATCATAGAATTGTTCGAGTTGAGGTAACTGTTTTGGTTCGTAATTGAATGATTTGAGGCTATCAGAATCGAGATGATGAGAAAATTGGTCAAGTGTACTGATTCCTGGGTATGGAATCAGCGCAGTCAGAAATACCAGTTGACGTACTTGATGGGCTTCTGCCACAAGAGGAATAATCGTACCAGCCATTGAGTGACCAACCAGGACAATATCATCATCAGTTTTTGGAAGCGTTTGCAATACTACATCCGCAAATTGAGATAAACTTGCAGATGCATCTTCAATAGGCAAATCCATTGCTACTGTTTTGTGACCTTTCGCTTCTAAGTAAGGAATTAACAAATCCCAACACCAAGCACCTTGGAACGCACCGTGAACTAGACAAAAAAGACTCATAGCGATTTGAAGTAAGTTTTCCAACTTGTGCTTATCTTTTACCTTAAATCTTGCACTGTCGTCAACAAGCTTCGCCTTGAAAAATACTCTTAAAGCAAGCGTAGTAGCTATATTGTTTGTACTATTTCAAGAAATCAAAAATAAAGAACCCCACCCCGCATTTGAGTAAAGCAAACGCTCCCCACCCCTTGGTAAGGGGAGGGGTTGGGGGTGGGGTGTTAGGGACTTTTGCAAGAGGTCTAAAGAATTAATACCAATTTGAAAAAAGAATGGTATAGATCTATGAGTAAGGACGCACATCTGTGCGCCCCTACAGTAAGGAAACACTTTTCAAACAACCTCTAAGCAAGATATCCTAGCCTAAATCAAGTTCGTAAAAACTTATCAAAAAACTAACACAGCTAATGAATAATGAAATAAGTGAAAAATTAAAGCAGTCTTCTGGTGATTTGTTAATGACAAGTGAATCAGAATACCCTTTTGAGGTTATTTTATGGACTGATTCAAATGATATTCTGACAACTCAAAAACTACTCCAGCTAACAAATCATCCTCAAAATTCGCAGGTTGAAGAAGTAGAATTAGATTATTTATTGCGGAATTGTGCCTATGAAAAAGAGTGGCACGACGAACAACAGAAACAGAATGTTAAAAAATTTCAAACACTTGTCCAGACACTTAAAAATAACCTTGATGAAATAAAAGTTTATCGCATCGGTACGATAAATATTGATGTCTACATTATCGGCAAAACCCCATCTGGAGATTTAGCAGGGCTTTCGACTAAAGTTGTAGAAACCTAGCAGTTAATTAGTAATTCGTAATACTCCTCCCAGATGAGTATTACGAATTATCAATTATGCTAAAGCGGTAGTCTTGATTTAACTATTAGGACTTACGCAAAAATAACGTAATTTCGTCATTACGAGCGATAGCAAAGTAATCCCCCCTAACGCCGGGATTGCTTCCCTACACTCCGTTTCGGTCGCAATGACAATATCGGCGTTGCGTAAGTCCTGACTATAAATTGTCAACTCTAGATTCAATCACAGATTGAACAGATGTGGATACATTAGATAAGAAATTGAAGCCTGTTTTAACTTCAATAGAATCAACAGAGACTCTATATGTTCTCCAATCGTTGTTTCTGATGCCTTGACTATTGGGCATATCAACGCTGATAACCCTCGTGCTAGTCGTAACCCCAGACGCCCCAGCACCTGGGTTGTTGACTACAGCAATCTTCCAAACTCGATTCGGAACTTGAACTTTGCCATTGGCAATTGTATATCTTGTGCCATTGGAGCCAGTTCCACCAATGCCGTAGGTACCAGAAATAATATATAGTTCTTTACCCTGGCCGACTAGGCTTCTGAGGTAGTTTTCTAATGAAGCCCACGGACCCTGATTATTATCTGGCGACTGTGGCACCATATTTGTCATCAGAAAGGTTGCAGAGTTATCCGTCACCGTTCTTGTTCTGTCAGCCGAAGGCGTCATGTGTCCTCTATCAAAGCCGCTACCGGAATAGTCAGAACCAGTCACCCGATACCATCCTGTAGGGAGACTGGTATCAGCGCGGAAGTCGTCTTGTCTTGGCGCTGAACCAAGCCACGAGGAGTTTAATTGCCAAGACACCCAATTTGCAGTTCCTCTGTCACGGCTGTAACTGAGTGCATACTGGGATTTTAATAATAAATAGTTGTTTGGATATAAGACATTTGTTGTTGCATTAGTTGGATTGCCCAAGGTAAGATGCACGCTTGATGATTGTGCTTTACTTGGGTGTAAATATGCAATCAGCGCTATAGGTAGTGCTACAGCTACACAAGGCAGCAGAAATTTAAAAAGCCTAGTTTTCATCATACCTTTAGTATTTATAGACACAATTAGTCTCTATGTCTTATGTCCTAAAATCAAGTATTCAGGGATACAAAAAGTATAAAAACTGCAAATTACCAAACAGAATTCAGGAGTCAGGAGTCAGAAGTCAGGAGTCAGAATTCAGTTGGGTATTTTGTATGACTGGCGGATAGCGCAGCGTAAAGCCTGCGGCATGGCTTCGCTTAGAGCGACGCAGCGCAAAGTCAGAGCTAGGGCTTCCGGCGATCTGAACTTTGTAAGAGAGGAGCGTCTGAATAAGTGGTGAAACGCCACACCAAATTAAAAATTTAGTGGTCTACAATATTGATTCTGAATTCTGAATTCTGGTTCAATTTACTTGGCTAGAAAGACACAAACATTTATGTTTACTTACCTAATTTAGATCTGATTGTTGGCGCTGTTACAACCGAGAATTTTTAAAACGTTTACCATACCCTAAGTTCTTTCATAAAACAAAAGTAGTTCACTAAGAACACAAATTTCAAATTCAGTAGAGAAGAGATTTTTGTTGTTCTCCGATTTTGCTAAATCCCCTTATTTAAGGAAAATCTGAGAGGTTGTTTGAAAAGTGTTTCATTGTGATTTCGGACACGTTTAGATCCCCCCTAACCCCCCTTAAAAAGGGGGGAACTGGAATCAAAGTCCCCCTTTTTAAGGGGGATTTAGGGGGATCTAGAACGTTTTGCTACAGACAAGAGGACTTTTCAAACATCCTCTGAAAAAGTTTTAATTATCTTAAGGACTTGGCAGTGATAAATCCACAATTCTAAATTCTGACTTGTTCTTCAAATTGTTATTTTTTCTGCGCCACTAGTTAAGAGGTAATCTATGGTGCGAAACTCAAAGCTAGGGTACACAACGTCCCCTAAGTCTATTCTGCGTCCATCCGTTGCTATAGGTATAATTGCATCTTTATTGGTTGGTGGAATAAGTTTTTATACAATAAAACTCTGGCAAAATTCTGCCACTCAAGAAGCACAAGTGCCAGCAAAACAATTGCCACAGTTAAAAACCGTAACAGCCTTAGGAAGAATCGAACCACAGGGTGAAGTAATTAAATTATCTGCTGCGGTGTCTGCCGAAGGAAGCAGAGTCGAAAAGTTGTTAGTGAAGGAGGGCGATAGAGTAAAAGCAGGACAAGTAATTGCGATTTTGAGCAGCTACGATCGCCAAAAAGCAGCATTAAAAGAGGCGCAGGAACAAGTTAAAGTCGCCCAGGCAAACCTAAACCGCACCCAAGCAGGTGCCAAACGCGGTGAGATTACTGCCCAAAAAGCGGCGATCGCCAGACTAAAAGCAGAACGCCTTGGCGATATTGATGCTCAAGTAGCCACAATTGCCAAATTCCAGGCCGAACTGCAAAACGCCCAAACAGAAAACGAACGTTACGAGCAACTATATCAACAAGGAGCAATTTCCGCTTCCCAACGGGACAGCAAGCGTTTGAATTTGCAAACAGCCCAAAAAAACTTGCAACAAGCCCAAGCACAGTTAAATCGCACCCAATCAGCTAGTCAGCAACAAATCAAAGAAGCCACAGCAACACTCGATCGCATCAGCGAAGTCCGAGGAGTAGATGTCGCAGCTGCCCAAGCAGAAGTCAGTCGTGCCCTAGCAGCCATGAATTTAGCGAAAGTTAACCTCAAACAAACCGAAGTGCGATCGCCCCAAAACGGACAGATATTCAAAATCCACACTCATCCTGGGGAAATAGTATCAAATGATGGCATTGCTGATATCGGCCAAACCAGCCAGATGTACGTCATCGCCGAAGTTTACGAAAGCGATATCGGCAAAGTGGATTCAGGGCAAAAAGTACGAATCTTTGGCTATTTCCTACCCATTGAACTGCAAGGAATCGTAGATCGCAAAGGCTTGCAAGTGCAGCGACAAAACGTCATTGACACCGATCCTGCCAGCAATATCGACAACAGAGTAGTGGAAGTCCACATCAGACTAGATCAAGCCTCCAGCCAAAAAGCCGCCACCCTAACCAATATGCAAGTTAAAGCAGTAGTTGAATTGTAAAAAGGGCATTGGGCATTGGGCAAGCAGGAAGTGTGGGAGGTGTGGGAGGATGGGGAAGCATTAATTCTCTTTCCCCCATCTCCCCATCTCCCCACACTCCCCACACTCCCTCATCCCCCTCATCCCCCTCATCCCCCTCATCCCCCCCACTCCCCACTCCCCACTCCCCACTCCCCACTCCAAACTATGGGATTGATTGAACAATTGCGACGCCGAACTCCTCTAGGATGGCTACAACTGAGTCATGAAAAAAGTCGTCTGTTGGTGGCTTTGTTAGGTATTGCCTTTGCGGATCTTCTCATGTTCATGCAGCTGGGCTTTCAGACTGCGCTGTATGACAGTAACACTAGACTACATCGCAGTTTGCAAGCAGACATTGTTTTAACTAGTCCCCAAGCCCGTAATTTGCCAAGCTTATCTACGTTTTCTCGGCGGCGACTTTACCAAGCAATGGATATACCGGGGGTGAAGTCGGCCCAACCGATGTATTTCAACAACACAATTTGGAAAAATCCTTTAACATACCGCGAGACGGGAGTGTTAGTTATCGGTTTTAACCCAGACAAGCCAGCCTTTGACTTACCAGATGTTAACCAGCAATTGCAGGCAATCAAGCTGCCGGGTGTAGCCTTGTTCGATCGCGGTGCCAGAGGAGATTATCAAAAAGCGATCGCCCAAATTGAGGAAGGTAAAATCGTCACTGCCCAAATAGAACGCCGCACAATTATCATTAGTGGTTTATTTCAAGTCGGGGCTTCCTTTGGCGCTGAAGGCAACTTAATTACCAGCGATCAAAACTTTTTGCGGCTATTTTCTGGGCGACAGTCTAGCAGCATCAGTCTAGGTTTGATTAAGGTAAAACCAGGCTATGACCCGAAAAAAGTCGCAGCAATGCTCAAAGCCTACCTCAGAGATGATGTCAGAGTGCTAACCCACGCAGAATTTATTGAATTTGAGAATAATTTTTGGAGAACAAATTCCCCAATTGGGTTTATTTTCAACCTGGGTGTATCGATGGGGTTTGTGGTGGGGGTGATCATTGTCTATCAAGTCCTTTCCACCGATGTTAATGCCCACGTCCGAGAATACGCCACCTTTAAAGCAATGGGATATCGCAATTACTACCTGCTAGGTGTGGTGTTTGAAGAGTCTTTGATATTAGCAGCACTAGGTTTCTTTCCCGGATTGGGAGTATCCTTAGCACTTTACCAACTGACTCGGAAAGCTACAAATTTGCCCATGTACATAACTGTGATTCGCGCCTTACAAGTATTAGTGCTGACTATAATTATGTGTGCAATTTCCGGTGCGATCGCCACCCGCAAACTCCAAGCTGCCGACCCCGCTGATATGTTTTAAAAATGGGCATGGGGGATGAGGAGGATGAGGGGGATGAGGGGGATGAGGGGAGTGTGGGGAGTGTGGGGGGAAAGATTTCTTCCCCATCTTCCCACACCTCCCACACCTCCCACACCTCCCACACCTCCCACACTTCCTGCTTGCCCAATGCCCAATGCCCCATGCCCAATCTAAAATCCAAAATCTAAAATCCAAAATCGATATGCTCTCCATCCAAAATCTCGACCATTACTTTGGTCACGGCTCACTTCGCAAGCAAGTTTTATGTAATATCAATTTGGAGATTAACGCCGGTGAAATTGTGATCATGACCGGGCCATCTGGTTCTGGAAAAACTACTTTGCTGACCTTAGTGGGTGCGTTGCGTTCTACTCAATCTGGTAGTTTGCGGGTGTTGGGACGAGAACTTTGTGGCGCTAGCGCCCAAGAACTAGTACAGGTGCGACGCCAGAACGGTTACATTTTCCAAGCACATAATTTGCATGGTAGTTTGACCGCACTGCAAAACGTGAAAATGGCTTTGGAATTACATAAATATATTGGCTTAAAAAACATGCGAACTCGCTCAGCCCAAATGTTAGAGCAGGTAGGATTAGGCAACCACTTGCATTACTATCCTGATAAACTGTCTGGGGGACAAAAACAAAGGGTAGCGATCGCTCGTGCCTTAGTTAGCCATCCTCAAATTATCCTCGCTGATGAACCCACCGCCGCCCTTGACAGTCAATCAGGACGAGATGTGGTCAACCTCATGCAAAAACTGGCCAAAGAACAAGGCTGTACCATTTTGATGGTGACTCATGACAACCGCATCCTAGATATTGCCGATCGCATCGTTCACATGGAAGATGGTAAGCTCAACTCAAAACTAAAACTATCAGCCTGGAGCTAATCAGCTAAAATTTGTCATGGCAATCTTATTATGACTATAAATTCTATAAATGACGCAAATTTGACTTCAAAACTCCATTATTCCCCTTGATAACTCCAAATTTCAAGCTTTAATCTAGATTCTTGAAACTTAGTACTCCAAATAAAAATCAATTAAGTAAAATCACTGAATTTTTTGCTAGTTTACCAACACTCAAAAAATCTGTTATTACTATGTAGATGGAGATTGTAAATTACATAACTAAATTGAACTAGCTTTGTGTAAAATCCTAATCGCCTGAGTTTTTTGGGTTATTTCTGCTACTTCTCCCTGACTGGGCTGGTTTGCTTAGATCAACTTTGACCTGAGATTGTGGTATCAGTGTCCAGTTAAACAAGTGTCCAGTTGATTCCCAGATTTTCTTCAAGTACCATTATGTAGTGACTTTAACCATAAAAAGTTTCTTTTGTTGCTTTACAAGCGATTCCTATGGCAAGCCACTTCAGCGTTTTTACCATCAATCAAGTCAAATTTTACGAACAATCACAATGTCATACACCTTGGTTATTAGAGTTAATACAAATTTACACAATTACACTTACAAATCATTGTTTACTTCATGCTCATAAGTGCCTAAAGCATTTGCCAAACAAAATTTATGGCTTTCAACAACATCTGCTGTCAAAAGAAAATCCTAGTAGTAATAAGCTAGTCTATTTTCCAACACAAGCAAGAGATTTACTGTAGCTCTATGATTACTGAGAATCGCACTAGAAATTCAAACAAGAACTTGCTCAGCTTAAATGTCAAAAATTTGACAGCTAACGGCCGTGCAATAAATGTGTTAAAGGGAATGTTTGCTATTCTCCCCATTGCTTGGGCATTGCCTGTAGATGCTCTGCAAGTAAAAGTGACTCCAACTAATCCCAAATTAGGGGATACACTTTCGGTGGAAATTAATTTAGACAATCCGGAGAATGGTACAAATCCAACAGTAAATATTGGTAAAAATACTTATCCTGCATTTGAAATTGCACCCAATCAGTATCGAGCTTTTGTTCCGACAACTCCCTTGGAAAAAGCCGGAACTAGATCGCTTCAAGTTACAGGAGATGGTCAGGTGCAAAACTTGGCGGTGAATGTGCAAAATCGCAAGTTTCCCGTGCAACGCATTACTTTACCACCAGGGAAAGCTGGAGTGCAGGCCACAGAATATGAACTCAAGCGTGTAGCAGCTTTTAAAGCATTACAAACACCAGAAAAATATTGGAACGGAGTATTTCTGAGGCCAAATGCAGGGCGGATGAGTACAAACTATGGTGTACGTCGCTACTATAATGGTAAATTTGCAGAGGACTACTATCATCGTGGCCTTGACTACGCTGGTGCTGCGGGTTCAGCCGTAATTGCCCCAGCCGCTGGGCGAGTTGCTTTGGTAGGTAGGGTATCCCAAGGATTTCGGGTTCACGGTAACGTAGTTGGCATTGACCACGGTCAGGGAGTAAGCAGTATTTTCATGCACCTGAGTCGTATTAACGTTAAAGAAGGTGATTTAGTGAAAGCTGGTCAACTTATTGGCGCAGTAGGTTCAACAGGTGCTTCTACGGGGCCACATTTGCACTGGGGTCTATATGTCAACGGACTATCTGTCGATCCAACACCTTGGCGAACTAAGGTTGTGAAATAGTAGAGGCGGAATTAATCGCGTCTGTGTATAATTTGGATATTTTTGCTTAATTTACGCAAAATCAATTGGATTGATACCGTCCCTACCTTGCTTGGCAAACATAAATGATGATAAGCGTTATGAGTATCGAAAAAATTGTAGAACAAGCTCTCCAGGATGGTTATTTAACACCAGCAATGGAAGCAGAAGTCGGTAGAATCTGTGACAACGCTTCGGAACTCTCTATTGAAGAGTATATGGCGCTCGATCGCCTAATGGGTGCGCTATTAACTGGTGAGGTAGTGGCGGTACCTCGAAAACAATTCATTAACGTGATGGAAGAATTGGTACTCACAGAAGCGATCGCCAGAGTCGCCGAAATTGAGGCCACTAGCGAAAGTTCCCTGGATGTTGGTGATATTGCAGCCTACGCTCTCAATCGGCTACCACCCTTGTATGCAACCACAGAAGAAGGTGCTAACTACCAGCGCCAACGTGCTCAAGTAGAACTGCAAGAACTAATTTCCCAGCAAGTAAATGAAGCGATCGGTCGTTACCTAGATCGACCTAATTTCTTCCCAGAACGACAAGCCTTGGGCAAAAGCACTGGCAATGAAGCTCTCGTGCAAATTGGTGCTTTACTTAAGGCATATGCGCCTAATTTTGAGCAAAAATTATGATTTTAAGGGCATTGGGCATTGGGCATGGGGCATTGGGCATTGGAAGTGAAGAGTGAGGAGTGAGGAGTTATTCTTCTTTTCTCCCTCATGTCCTTCATCCCATGCCCCATGCCCCATGCCCAATGACCCATTTAATCACGCACTACCACAGTTGTTCCTAAGCCCACTTGCTCGTACAACAATCTGACATCAGAATTACGCATTCTTAAGCAACCGTGGGATACAGCCGTTCCTAGCAGGTCAACTTCTGGTGTGCCATGAAAGCCAATTTCATTGCGTCCATCTGACCAAAAGCCAATCCATCTATCTCCTAAAGGACTATCTGTACCTGCCTCGAATATTTTCCCAGTAATCGGGTGACGCCACACTGGAAAGTGTCGCATATGCATCACTTGGAAAGAACCCGTCGGTGTTTCCCAACCTGCCTTACCTATAGCTATTGGGTAGCTTGCTATTACATCCTCTCCTGCATATACGTAGGTGCGGCGATCGCTTAAATCAACCACCACCTTTGTTTTACCAGATACTCGCTTATTAGCTGGTACTTGTTGGGCTGAAGCTTTAGGCCAAGAGATCTTTGGCCAATTGTCTACAATTGGATTTGTTTGTGCTTGTGCCACTAGCCGCCTCTTGATTGGCGGTTCTGTAGGATTAGCTATATTTTTCTTAACTGTTTGCGGCTTAGTTTCAAACTTCACAGCAGAAGGCTTTTTAGTTACATTTTTCTTAATTTTTTTCGACTTAGGTTGAGCCTTGAGTCTAGAAGATTTGCGAACTGTTGCTTTAGCTACATTCTTCTGATTTTTTTTCGATTGAGTACCAGACCCAATAGCTGAAAACTTTGGTGTTAACTTTTTTTCAACGGTTGAGCCTTTGGTGTTTTCAACAGGAGGTACAGATGCACCCAGCGCAACTTGCCCTAAACTCACCTGCGAGAAATTCTTATAGGCTTCCTCTGGGCGGCTTCCTTGAGGGTTGTTTAGGCTAGAACCTTGCCGCATCGAAGCAGATGCAGACTTTTCAAACTGCCGTTGTGCCGTAGTAATGCGCCAATGCACAGCTAAAGACAAAAATGCTGTGCCAAAACAAAGCAACATTACCATACGCCCTACAGATTCATTTCTTACCATTGCTATTGCCTATTGTTTATCCCTGAGATATCCAACCGAAAAATTGATGGGTTCATCATCCGATCGCTAAAAATTTATCAATACTTATCACTTCTGTTATAAATCTGCCAATAGCTCTGGGCAAACTAAGGCTATACGTGTCCCAGCAGCAAAACTCCAAGTGAGGAATCTTATTCCTCCAAAGTTCAGGAGGTTCTAAGCCTCTACTCGGACTTTCTGGTGCAAATTTGGAAATGCAGCAATCAATTATTAATGGTGTGGGTGGGAGAAAAACCATGTTTGAAAAACTATTGCTAGCAGTCACGATTACATTTTCCCTCAATTTCTTTTTTCAAGTTCACCTACCAGAGCAAAATAACTCTGGTGTTAGTTACGGAGTACAACCAGAACAATCAGCAACTATTCTGGTGAGACAATCAAAAAAATAAACCACTATTATCGCCACCAGAGCAACCCAACTTCCAAAAATTATTGCCTAAATTTTAAAGGTATCAAGAAGTTAGAATTACAAAATTTTCATCTTCATCCTTATAACCAAATTTAATTATCTCGATCAAGCGTATATACCCAGTTGCTAAAAGTACCAAAATGTGCATACTAAATATGCTTTGGTTAGCTGATTGGTGAAACAGAAACATGCAAGCAGTATAAGGAAAAAGAGGTTCTTTTGATTGCTATAAATTTAGCCAAACTTGTGTCCCTCAGTGTTCCAGTCATAAATCCGTCACCTTAGCAAGGAACTTGTGACTCATTAGCAGGTCTAATAGAAAGGGATGATTTAGAGCCAGTACGATCTATGAGTCAGTCGATTACTGTATCCTGGTCAACGGTTGATGCAAAGTATCCAGAAGCATCAGTGCAAGTTGACAAACTACCTAACCACGATTTAATTTTGCGTTGTCAAGCTGGACTGCGCCCGGATCGTGCTGCGTTTGCGGAACTATTGCGCCGCTATCAAACCCAAGTTGATAGGGTTCTATACCATTTAGCTCCAGATTGGGCTGACAGAGCCGATTTGGCTCAAGAAGTTTGGATTCGAGTGTATCGGAATATTAACCGATTACAAGAGCCTGCTAAATTCCGGGGCTGGTTAAGCCGCATTGCTACCAACTTGTTTTACGACGAGTTGCGAAAACGTAAGCGGATTGTAAGCCCCTTGTCACTCGATGCTCCCCGGTCGGTAGAGGATGGCGAGATGGATTGGGAAATTGCTGGCGATACCCCAGGGCCTGAAGAAGAACTGACAACCAGAGAATTTTACGAACAACTACGGGAAGCGATCGCGGATTTACCAGAGGTATTTCGTACTACTATTGTCCTGAGAGAAATTGAAGGCATGGCATACGAAGAAATTGCTGAAATTACTGGAGTTTCCTTGGGAACTGTCAAATCCAGAATCGCCAGAGCTAGATCTAGATTGCAAGCTCAGTTGCAAAACTATCTAGACTCCTAATTTACAGTATTTTACCTCTGCCCAATGGCAGAATTTAAGAATTGATTAAGAATTACACCAAAGACGTAGATTGCTTCTGCCCTGAGGAGGAAAATTGAGTAATTTTCCCGAAATTTCGGTTCACTTTACCCGTGTATGAATTGGTAATAATGTTAAGATGACTACTGATTCTCAGTTTGATGATCGTTCCCACTTACAACTTCCTGAAGATTTGTCAGATGGAATGGTTGAGTATACCAATGAATCAACGGGTTTTATGGATATGGTGAAGCGCGATCGCTTCGAGTTATTAAGTGCTTATCTCGATGGTGAAGTCACAGCAGCCGAACGCAGGCAAGTAGAAGAATGGTTGGCAAATGATGCCTCAGTTCAATGCTTGTATGCCCGACTGTTAAAGCTTAGACAGGGCTTGCGGACTCTCCCAGTGCCCACACCCCAACAGTGTCCAGAAGCAACAGCCGAGCAGGTATTGGCACGTTTGCGCCGACGTTCTCGTTTCAACTGGATGGTTGGAAGCGCAGCCGCAGCGGCTTGTGTAATTGGGGCAGTATCTGGCTTATTACCTGGTGGTGGTTCGAGAACACCACAACTGGCACAAAGGCCACAAATACAACCAATACAAACCTCGTCAGCGTCTGTTGTACCTCCTTCTTCGCTAATGGTGGGGCTAAATAACCCGGTAATTGAAATTCCGAAAGCAGCAGTAGCCTCTCCGGAAAACTCAATTTATCTAGTACCACCGCAACGTCGGGACTCCAGAGACGACATAAATTAATTAATCTCAAAGTTAACAGTTGACACCGGAGCCACTCCACCAACCCTCAGGTTGGAGGACACCTCCCAATTTGTCAACTTGCTCTATACTCATTAAATAAACCCAAGCCCATCCCAGAGAAAGCCATTCTCCCTGATAAACCTCGATAGTTTTTCGATTATAGAGGTTTTCTGAAACTTGTCTAGCTGGGTGGTAATCTTCCAACACATCTAGCTGATTTAAAATCGTTGGGTTAGCAAAAGATAGTAAATATCCGTAGACTTGGCTATCTCCTGGCGTCATTGCTGGGTAGCCCATTGGCAAAGCAAACAATTTGCCTTGTACAAAAGCTCGTTTGACATCTACGACTTTGCTAGCACAGTATCTCTTATAGTTAGCTTCACCTGGTTTGAGAGTGCCGTAAACAAAAACCTGCACCAAACCAAAAAATTGTATATTTGATTCAAACATCGCCTATTTAAGGGACTTCCAGAAAATAAATTATCCCAAATTATTTGTACATTTGTAGGGGCGCACAGCTGTGCGCCCCTACTATGGAATATTAGACTTCTTGCATAAGTCGGGAAAAGGGGAAGGGGAAAGGGGGTGCATGTTTGGTATTTTCCCTTTCCCCTTTAACCTTTTCCCACAAGAGTGCAAAAAGCACTTTTGCAAGAGACTCCATGAGCTACGCGCACAAGAAACAATAAAAATCAATCTTCCCATGCCCATTGCCCAATGCCCAATGCCCATTTTTAAGGCAGGTCTATTTTTTTATTTGGAAGTCCCTAAGCAGAGGAGGCAGGGGAGGCAAAAACAAGGGCGCCAGCCTCCATTTCTCCCCCGGCTATTGAACAGCTTGCCTCAACCAAGAAATTCCAAAACCTACGCAGTATTGCCACCACTCCCTATAAAGTAAAGGCATCTGAAGCATAATTAACTCGATGACACTGTAAGCTCTCGCTCTTTGACTTTAGTTTTTTCTGATGGATTTAATAAAGCGATCGCAGGTTGTTCTTCCTTTCTGTACACCGAGCTTAATAGGATATCTAGCACATCAGCTTTCCGGGCAAGTTCGATGGCACGATGGGTAATGATATCGCCTGGAATTAAAATCACGCTATCATCCTTGTTTAAAATGATTCGATTCACGGTACGTCCTAAAGCATCTTTGATGCGGTGTTCTTCTAATGTTTGAATTGCCTGTTGGCTTACCTCTTCAAATCTTTTTTGGAGGATTGCCACGAAGCTAGTTACATTTTCTTGTACGCGAGCAACACTATCAACCACCAATTCGCTTGTATCGGAAAGTGTGCGATTGGCACTAGAACCAACTGCGTCAATGAAGGTTAAGCCAACGGCATTGAGTAGCGCCCGTTCTTGCTTGTAACTACGGCTGCGCTCAATTACTTGTTGGGTAACAATTTGTCCTGGTGCAGCTACGACTAATCCATCATTAGTCCGAACTAACTGATGCACTCGTCGTCCCAAAGCTTGTTCTACTAAATAACTAGCAACAATATTACTGGTTGAGTTACTCAACTCGGCTGTTAAGCTGCCTTTTGTTGCTTGGAACAGTTGGTTAAGTATTCCCTGCTGCTCGGCTCGTTCGGCAATCTCCAATGTAATTGACTGTCCTTGAGCAATTAGCAATCTTCCATTCGGGGAAATTACATCGCAATCAACCACTCTATCAATTACCAATGCCTTTTGTTCTTCTGGATTGATAATTGCATTCATTAATTTGGTGGCAGTGTTGCGAGCTGTCAGTCGCAACTTTTCATCAGCGATCGCACTTGTTTGTTTTACAGTTTCCTGGAATTGATTGCTAGTTGTGTCTACAGTTTCCTGAATTTTGCGATTTAACTCGGCTACAACATCTCCTCCAGTGGCTCGATAAAGTTGATGGAGTACGCCTAGACGTTCGGCCTCATCGGCAATCGATCTGGTAACTGTTTGTCCCCGCATCGCTAACAGGCTGCCATCAGGGGCAAATACATCTCTATCTGCAATTTGACCGATCGCAAAAGCTTTTTGCGCTGTTGAATCAATAATCGCGTTTGTCATCGATGTTGTTGCTGCTTGATTGGCATCTTGCAATTGTCTGCTAACAGCCTCAGTTGTTTCTTGCAACTTTTCTGTAGCAATCTCACCTACTTTCTGAAGTTTTTGATTAGCTGCCGCTGTGGTGTCTTGTATTCTATTGCTAGCTGTTTGAATAGCTCCTTTAAAACCACCCACTTGTTCTTGCATGAGTTCAGCAGTTTCAATCGGTACGAATGCAAAATTCTCTCCGATTTTGAGCGTGTTAGTAGCGGGAACAAAGCATCGTCCAGAATAAGCATCAGCGAACAAACCGCCGGAAACTTCGTATCCTTCAACGACTCCTGTCTGTTCGTCAAAATAAAGGTCAATCATTGTTCCCAAATCGCGTCCATTTGTAGTCAAGATTCGGGTTCCTTTAAGCACATTGTTGCGTTTTACAATAGCTCTAATTTCTGGCGCTTTCTTAATTTTGACTACTGCTGCTTTTGAAGGTACGATTACAGCGTTTAAACCGATGGCTTGTACTTGAGTAAATGGAATCACACGGGCACTACGAAACAAGCCGCCATCATCCACAAGCAGTCCCAGAAGTCGATCGCTCTGTTGGTCAAAAATCAAGTCTTGAATCAGGTCAATTCGCTCTCCGGTGTTGTAAGCAACAACAATTTTTCCGATTAAATCAGTTCCTCGACGCATATCTTTGATTCCTTTGGTAGTGCTGAGTTCCTAAAGTTTGTTTGCAGGTAAATCATGCCACTTGCTTTGAGCCAGGAATCCCGTCCTATGCAATGGCTTTTCCTCACAGTTTCTCGATGATTGAAAAATCAATTATGAATACTTGTTACTCAGCACTATTTTAGATAAGCGAGTTGTTGGAGAATTAGAAGATAAACTACTTGTTTGCAGGTTAATTTTTACTTTTTGAACCAGATCCTCTAAATCGAAAACACCTTTATATTCAAGTACTCCAGCTGCGGCGATCGCTACAACAATTGCAGAAAGCAGATACAAATTAGCAGGCGATCGCCGCTGTCCTATCAATCTTGGCATTGTTTTATTCCTTATTGTCTTATCGAGCAAAAACAGAGTAAAGATGGCTAATTCATAGCTCTATCCAAACTAAAAAATCTTTTTCAAAATTAAATTTGAATTAATTAAGACTACAGAAAAAAAGCAATCCTCTAAATATTATTCTATTTGTTTATGAGGATTGCTGTATTTCAATCAAATTCATCGTCAAAATTAGTAAAAAAATCAGTACGCTTGCGATTGCACTAACAGTCTACAAGTTAGCAACAAATTCTGCGGTACAGTTTTAAGAACGATGACAAGTCTGAATTCGCTAATTTTGAATTTTGGATTCTTGAGACAGCAAAGTTGATTAGTCAATCAGTTTTTTCACTTCATCTTTGGCGTTTTCAACAGACTGGCTAACATTAGCCTCAGCTTGTTTTAGCTTGCCTTCGGCTTCTAGCTCTGGATTGTCAGTTACTTGACCTGCAATTTCTTTAGCTTTACCTTCAATGTTTTTGGCAGTTGCTTTGATTTTATCTTCTAAGCTCATAGAATTCTCCTTCGATAATCAGGTTCAAAAGTTTGTAAAAAATCAAGACTTTGGATTCTTACTACTCTTTATTACGATAGAGATAAGTATGATTCGTAAGAATTATTGACATGTAAACATATCAATATTAAAGCTTGATTTTGCTTTTTTAGAAAGCTTGTGGCTTTCATTTTTAGTATACATAAAAATTTAAAAACTTACATACAGCTACTAAAAATGCACGAGTATATTAGTTTATCTATATTGTGAAAAATTCGTAAATACCTTTAAAGATTTAACTTTTTGATATAGATGTGTGACCTGTTTCTAGCAATTTTGTGACCTGTTTTTAGCAGCAAATGTAAAATCCTGAAACTTTTATGAATAGAAGGTTTGGCGTCATAGTTTTACTAATTTTTAGACCTTACACCTTGTTGCTAGTAAATAGTATTGATTAATTATATTTATGAGTTTTATAATTAAGTATTAACTTATTACACCATCATCTTTTAGGTTAAAATTGAAAATTCTCCCCTGCGCTCTGTACAAAAATTATTTAGAATAAAGTTTGCGTGTCAAAAGCCTGCACCCAGCAAAGATCGGAAATTACTTTCAATAGATCGAAATCACAATCAATATGGAACGCTTATCTGACGCATTACGGAATCGGATAAAGGTTACAGTAAAACGAACAAGAGAAGCGATCGCAGATTCCTTAGTTAACTTAGAACAAAAAAGTCAAGTCAGTTTAATTGACGTAAAAAAGCAGGTTAAAACACAGCTTTTTGAAACAAAAAATCAAGTTAAAACTCAAATTTTTGAGGTTCAACAGCAGGTTGAAACACATCTCGTCACTTGGAATAATTTTCGTCAGATTGAGAGTATCCAGTCCGATCGCTTTGCAATTTTCCTGCTGAAACTACTACTTAAAGAGCAGAAATCTCCAACCGAAAAACCAAGGTTTAAAGCAGGTTCTTTATTTCCTGATGGCTCGACAACATTAGCAGCATTGACGTTGGTACTGCGAGGTGTGGCAGAAGTTTTGTCACAAAAGTCAGATTTATCCTGGAAAATTAAGTCTGATTCGATTTTGAGTTACGAAAAACCTGTTAATAAAGGACGTAGTGGCCGAATCGAGTATTATATCAGCGATGAAAGTTTGTCTCCACAAAAGCAAGCATTAACAATAGATGCTGCTCTTACCACCATTGAGGAATTTGACCCAAGAGCAGGTGCTATTCATCTAATTTACTGTGCTAAAGCACTTCAGCTTCACCAACCTTGTAATCAAGCTTTTGCGATCGATGATAAACAGTTAGTTGAATATACAGGTTTATCAAAGCGCCGTGATTTGAGCAAATCACAAAAATTAGAGATTCTAGATAATTTGGTAAGACAACCTGCTCAAGTGTTGGCAGAAATTACTTGGTTCAATACAGATAAAATTCCGGCGTTTACAACAACAGATTGGCAAATTTGGAACGTTTCTGTGGAACACAAATTTGCTGAAGCAGAGAATAGCCATTGCAAACCGATTGGTTTAACTGTTACTGTCAAACCCGGCGAGTGGGCAAGATACTTTTTGAACAAATCAGAATATTATTACCATACAGGCATCATTACTAAGAAAACCGTACAAACGCTTTTTAGTATTGGTAAGCAAAACGTCGGTGCTGCCAGAATCCTGATTTGGCTGACTTTTCAAATTGTACCCGGATTACAAAACCGCTTGATTGGCAAAACGCTGTTAGAAATTGCCTATGGAGAAAAACGAGTGACAGCAGCAGCAAGCGATCGCCAACTGCGTCGCTGTTTAGCTGACGATTTTGAAACTGATATGAATGTTGTTAAAAAAGCTGGATGGCAAATAGAACTTGAAATTGGGCCAGATTGGTTGGAGAACAAGCAAGGTAAACGTCCGGCTGGATTTTGGCAAGAACTTTTAATGTCACGCTGGCGGTTCAATTTGCCGTTAGAAGCACAACAACGGTTAAACAACCCGGAAAGCCAAAAGAGAATTAACCGCCAAACCAAAAATCAGCGTCAACTGCGATCGCCATCAGGTGAGATTATTCGCAAAGCCAGAAAAGCTAAAGGCTGGTCGAGGGCGTTTTTTGCCTCAACTATGGGAAAAAGTATCTCTTGGGTTGACGCTGTAGAAACCAATCACCGCCAAGTCTCTGCCAAAGATTTACCCATGCTAATAGAACGTCTCGGTCTTAACTCTATGGATTGGTAAGTAGATGTAGCGAACTGCAATCATAACCAAATACTTTAGCATTCGCTTGTGTGTCAGGAAGATCAAAAACAGGCATTGTTGAGAAATGTAAATATAGCTTGATTCGAGGCAAGCAATTGACAAATAAAACTTTCCGATAGCCAAATAAAGACTGTCCCTGATAGCCTAAGAACTTTAGCGATATAAGATAGATAGGAATAGGGAATACAGGAGATTTATAAATTTATTTTATAATTTAATTTTAAAAATTACTAGACATAGAAATCATTTAGTAGTTCAAAAGTACTAAAAATAGCTAAATACTTAGGATTAGTAGAAATAAAGCGTAATAGGCATGAAACCATTGGAAATACCAAATTCAGTTGATTCCCGATACAATCCCGCAGCAATTGAGGAAAAATGGCAAAAAACATGGGCAGAACTTGGCTTAGATCGAACACCGACAGCTAGCAACAAGCCAAAATTCTACGCTTTGTCCATGTTTCCTTATCCATCGGGCAGCTTACACATGGGTCACGTCCGTAATTATACTATTACTGACGTAATTGCCCGCCTCAAGCGAATGCAAGGGTATCGGGTAATACACCCAATGGGTTGGGATGCCTTTGGTTTGCCAGCAGAAAACGCCGCCATTGACCGTGGTGTACCGCCAGCAAAATGGACTTATCAGAATATTACCCAGATGCGGCAACAATTACAGCGTCTGGGTTTATCTATAGATTGGGAATGCGAACTCGCTACTTGTTCGCCAGATTATTATAAGTGGACGCAATGGATTTTCTTGCAGTTTTTACAAGCGGGTTTAGCTTACCAAAAAGAAGCGGCGGTAAATTGGGACCCCATTGACCAAACTGTACTGGCAAATGAACAAGTTGATAACGAAGGACGTTCTTGGCGCAGTGGGGCAATAGTTGAACGTAAGTTGTTACGGCAGTGGTTTTTTAAAATTACTGACTATGCCGAAGAATTACTCAATGACTTGGATAAGTTGACGGGTTGGCCGGAACGCGTCAAATTAATGCAAGCAAATTGGATTGGGAAATCCACAGGTGCTTACTTAGAATTTCCGATTGTTGGGATAGATGAAAAAATCCCTGTATACACCACACGCCCAGATACCGTTTTTGGCGTGAGTTACGTGGTGTTAGCACCAGAACATCCGCTAACAAAGCGTGTCACCACCAAAGAACAACAAGCGACGGTAGAAGCGTTTATTAAAGAGGTTTCTAATCAAAGTGAGTTGGAACGTACCGCTGAAGATAAACCCAAGCGGGGCATTCCGACAGGTGGTAAGGTAATCAACCCGTTTACAGGGGAAGAAGTGCCCATCTGGATTGCTGACTATGTACTGTATGAGTATGGTACTGGGGCAGTAATGGGTGTACCAGCACACGATGTACGCGATTTTAAGTTTGCCAATAACTATAACTTGCCGATTGAGTTTGTCATCGTAGAACCAGAGGCGGTTGCTAATGTGGATTTTCGGCAAGAAGATCCACCATTAATCATGATTGAGTATGACAGTGCATACACTGAACCAGGAATTTTAATTAATTCCGGTGCTTTTACTGGTATGACTTCCACAGATGCGAAAGGGGCGATCGTTAAGTATGCCGAACAACAAGGTTTTGGTAAAATGCGGGTGCAATATCGGTTGCGGGATTGGTTGATTTCCCGGCAGCGCTACTGGGGCGCACCGATACCCGTAATTCACTGTCCTAATTGTGGGATAGTGCCAGTGCCCGATAAAGATTTGCCAGTACAGTTACCGGAAGAAGTGGAATTTACTGGACGTGGTGGTTCACCTTTGACTCAATTGGAAAGTTGGGTAAATGTGCCTTGTCCGACTTGCGGCACTCCTGCGAAGCGGGAAACTGACACGATGGATACTTTTATTGATTCCTCATGGTATTTCTTGCGGTTTCCAGACGCTAAGAATAAACAACAGGTTTTTGATTCCAGTAAAATCAATGATTGGATGCCAGTGGATCAGTACGTAGGTGGAATTGAACACGCAATTTTACATTTGTTGTATTCCCGATTCTTTACCAAGGTATTGCGGGACAGAGGTTTATTGAATTTTGATGAACCGTTCCAACGTCTGTTAACTCAAGGTATGGTGCAGGGTTTAACTTACTTGAATCCCAACAAGGGCGGTAAAGATAAATGGATTCCTTCTAATTTAGTGAATGCTGCTGACCCCCGCGACCCCCAGACGGGCGAACCGTTGCAACGTCTCTACGCCACCATGTCTAAATCTAAGGGTAACGGTGTAGCGCCAGAAGATGTAATTTCCAAATATGGTGTAGACACAGCCCGGATGTTCATTTTGTTCAAAGCGCCGCCAGGAAAAGATTTGGAATGGGATGAAGCCGATGTCGAAGGACAATTCCGCTTTTTAAATCGGGTTTGGCGTTTGGTGACAGATTATGTTGCTGCTGGGGTATCTCGTAAGAAAGCCCAACTTTCTGATTTGAGTAAGCCAGAAAAGGAATTGCGGCGGGCAATTCACACTGCTATTCAAGCGGTGACGGAAGACGTGGAAGATGAATATCAATTCAACACAGCTATTTCAGAATTGATGAAGTTGAGCAATGCTTTAACTGATGCCGATGGGAAAAATTCACCAATTTATGCAGAAGGTATTCGGACTTTAGTGGTATTGCTAGCGCCTTTTGCACCACACATTGCTGACGAATTGTGGCAGTTGTTGGGTGAAAGTGATTCAGTTCACATGCAAACCTGGCCATCATTTGACCCAGCTGCTTTAGTGGCTGATGAAATCACTTTGGTGATTCAAATTATGGGCAAAACTCGTGGTGCAATTCAAGTACCAGCACAGGCAGATAAAGCCGCGTTGGAGAAATACGCCCGTGAATCTGAAATTGCCCAGCGTTACATCGAAGGCAAAGAAATTAAAAAGGTAATTGTGGTGCCTGGGAAGTTGGTGAATTTTGTAGTTAGTTAAAGGAGTGGGGAGTGGGGAGATGAGGGGGATGAGGGGGATGAGGGGATGAGGGGGATGAGGGGGATGAGGGGGATGAGGGAGTGTGGGGAGTGGGGGGGAAAGATTTCTTCCCCATCCTCCCACACCTCCCACACCTCCCACACTTCCTGCTTGCCCCATGCCCCATGCCCTATTTTGTTGAAATCGTTTTTTCGCTGGCAATGATATGTAAATCGATGTTTTTGAGCAGGCGCACCAATTTTTGGGTTAAAGAGCCTTTCAGGAGTATTTGCCAGCGCGATCGCTGACTTTCTCCAATTACAATTTGGGTAATACGATATTTCTCTGCTGCTTCGGCGATCGCATTGGCTACGTTACTATTAGTTACCCGAATAAAAGTGCCTTCAAATTCTTTACACAATTTCTCACAAGTGTGAATGTGTAAACTTTCCTCTTTGGTCAGGAAGCGTTCTGGATCGGCAACAAATAAAGTATACAGCGGTGCATTCATGTAGTTAGCTAGTCTTGCACCACGGCGTAATAGTTGTACTGAATTTGGATAAGTAGATATACAGACTAAAACTCGTTCGTGGATGTTACAAAATTGTCCATTGGGTGTGGTGGCAATCGCGTCTTCTTCTACGTTGTCTGCGACTTCCCGCAAAGCCAACTCGCGCAAAGCTATTAGGTTACGACGTTGGAAAAAGTTATCGAGGGATTGTTGGATTTTTTGCGGTGCGTAAATCTTGCCTTCTAATAATCTTTCTTGCAGGGTTTCCGGTGTAACATCCACTACCACTACTTCATCTGCTTCATCCAGAATCCGATCAGGAACTCGCTCACGTACAACTACACCTGTAATTCTGGCTACCAAGTCATTGAGACTTTCCAGATGTTGGACATTCATTGTCGAGTAGACATCGATGCCTGCTGCCAAGACTAATTCTACATCTTCGTAGCGTTTTTCCCGTGGGGAACCAGGGACATTGGTATGGGCAAGTTCATCGATTAAGACTAATTGGGGCGATCGCTTTACAATAGCATCTGTATCCATGTCCATTAGGGTCAACTCACCGCGAGGATATTGCTTGCGGGGTACAATCTCCAGTCCTTCTGCCTTTTCTGCTGTTTCCTTACGTCCGTGGGTTTCCAAAAGCCCAACAACAACATCAATTCCTTCTTGTTTGAGTGCGTGTCCCTCTTCCAGCATCCGGTAGGTTTTACCTACCCCAGGAGCCATGCCAATAAAGATTTTATGCTTGCCTCGCCGTGGTGAATAAAGCGAGTAACTTGCAGAATTTAAAGGTACATTTCCAGGCGAACTAGTGTTATTTGACATCTAATTTTTAGGAGATGAGGGGTATGAGGGAGATGAGGGAGATGAGGGGGATGAGGGAGATGAGGGAGATGGGGAGGTGGGGAAAAAGTAATTCTTCTTTCCCCCCATCTCCCCATCCCCTTATCCCCCCATCCTCTTTCCATGCCCAATGCCCCATGCCCTGTTTGGCCGATGCCCAATACCCTATTCACTAATTTTGCTGACGATTAATATCTTGCAGGTCAAGAGCATAATTTAGTCGGAGGACGTTGACACCAGGTTCGCCAAAAATCCATAAAAATCTGCCATCAGTATACTTATTAATTAGACGTAAAATTTCATCTTCTCCCACCCCACGGGCACGAGCTACTCGTTCCAGTTGCTGGCGTGCTGCTCTGAAGGAAATGTGGGGATCTAAACCCGATCCTGAGGTGTAAATCATATCAGCGATCGCTTCTAAATTTTCTTCTCGCAATTCATTTGACTGCTCTATAATCCGATTGAGTAGCTCTGGATTGCTAGCAGCTAGATTACTGGCTCCAGATATGCCAGTTGGCCTCGCTTTTCTACCTTGACTATATCTAACAGTACTGGGACGCGGATGAAAATATTGCTCAGATGTGAAGATTTGACCAATCAAAGCTGAACCAATTGGTTCATTATTTAAATTCCGCATAATGCTGCCGTTAGCTTGGTAGGGTAAGAAAACTTGACCCACTACAAGGATGAAGAGAGGATAGATGATTGCAGTCAACAACCAAAGCATTAGAGTTATGAAAATTGCTCTGATTGTGTCTCGAATAATAGCCATAATAAATTTTTCGCTTGCTCCTAAAATTAATTTTTAATTTTTAATTTTTAATTGTTTTGCCAAATAGGATGCTGACAACAGCATGAATAATTGAGAGAACTACCACATTCAACCACAGCAGGCTAAAAATAGCGAGTGGTAGATGTTTTTGATGGCATTGCTACCAAACAAAGGATATCGCTCAAGTAGTGATTTTGCATAAGTCATGGAACTGCCGATCTCAAATTTCTTGCTAAGTGTTGAATAACAACTATATTTATTCATATTCCTTTTGTTTCTCTTCTCAACAGTTAAAAGTCAAAATAAAACTGGCAAAAATGTCTATTATCTTACTCAGGTAAGAGGCGCTTGTTTTGCAGCATCTTTACTTTTGCTGTTGTTAAGCTAAGCCTACAACTGTAATCAGCATATCTATCAACTTAATGGCGATAAATGGCGCAATCACCCCACCCAAGCCATAGATTAAGATGTTACGTTGCAATAGCTGATTAGCTGTTAGGGGTCTAAACTGCACACCCTTCAATGCTAGGGGAATCAATGCTGGAATAATCAAAGCGTTGTAAATCAGCGCCGATAATACAGCAGAATTAGGACTGGTCAAATTCATAATGTTCAGGCTTTGTAGGTTAGCAGCGACAAAGATTACTGGAATAATTGCAAAGTATTTAGCAATATCATTAGCGATGGAAAATGTAGTCAATGCGCCGCGAGTAATCAGCAATTGTTTGCCAATGCTCACAATGTCGATTAATTTTGTGGGATCGGAGTCCAAATCTACCATGTTGGCGGCTTCTTTTGCGGCTTGGGTTCCTGTATTCATCGCCACGCCGACGTTAGCTTGGGCTAATGCGGGAGCATCGTTAGTTCCGTCCCCTGTCATGGCGACTAGTTTACCTGCTGCTTGTTCTTTTTGAATGACGCTGATTTTGTCTTCTGGTGTGGCTTCGGCGATGAAGTCGTCCACCCCAGCTTCTCTGGCAATGACAGAAGCTGTAATGCGGTTATCTCCTGTTAACATAACGGTACGTACTCCCATGCGTCGTAGTTGTTCAAAGCGATCGCGGATACCAGGTTTTACAATATCTTTCAGATAAATAACTCCGTAAATTTCGTTATCTAAACTGACCGCTAGGGGTGTACCTCCCAGGTGAGAAACTTGTTCGTAGGCTGCATCGAGTTCTGGGGTGTCGCGTCCGTTGCGAGAACGAACAAATCCTTTAATCGCTTCAACTGCTCCCTTCCTGGCCTCGTGTCCACCGGGTAAGTTCGTACCACTCATGCGTGTTTTGGCAGAAAAATCAACTCCTTGGGCTTGACTAGAATCAAAATCAAACCTTGCGCCTAACTTTTCTGCCAGTCGCACAATGGATTTACCTTCTGGCGTATCATCAAATACACTAGCTGCCCAGGCAACACTGGCAATTTCCGCCATAGTATGATCGTTGATGGGAATGAATTCTTCTGCCAACCGATTGCCAAGGGTAATTGTACCCGTCTTATCGAGAACTAGAGTATTGACATCACCACAAGCTTCTACGGCTCGTCCTGAGGTGGCAATGACGTTAAATTGGGCGACTCGATCCATACCAGCAATGCCGATGGTACTCAGTAATCCGCCGATGGTGGTGGGAATCAATGCTACTAGTAGGGCAATCAAAATTGGGACGCTGACTGGACTATCGACATAATAGGCAAGGGCGGGCAAAGTCGCCACAACCAACAGAAATACTAAGCTGAGAACTGCCAACAAAACTGTCAAAGCAATTTCATTGGGTGTTTTGCTGCGTTCTGCCCCTTCCACCAAGGCAATCATCCGGTCAATAAAACCTTTACCAGGGTCAGATGTGATGCGGATAATCAATTCATCTGAGATAATCCGCGTCCCACCAGTGACGGAACTGGCAACATCGGAGCCTGATTCTTTTAATACTGGTGCGGATTCCCCAGTAATTGCCGATTCGTCCACCGAGGCGACGCCCATAATTACTTCGCCATCGGCGGGTATAATATCGCCAGCAACTACGTAGACATTATCGCCTTGTTGGAGGCTAGTGGATGAAACTTCACTAACTGTGCCATCAGCAGCGAGTTTTTTAGCGATGGTTTCTGATTTTGTAGATCGTAAGGCATCGGCTTGAGCTTTTCCTCGCCCTTCGGCTATGGCTTCAGCAAAATTAGCAAACCAAACTGTAAAGAATAAAATCCCTGATAGCAAGCCGTTAAACAATTGCGGATTCTTTTGGTTAGCTGGGCCAAACAAGTTGGGATCAATGGTTACCAATATAGTAACGATCGTTCCCACCCAAACCAAAAACATCACCGGATTTTTGATTGCATACTTAGGGTTGAGCTTGATAAAAGCATCTCGAACTGCCCTTAAGTACAGCCCCTTAGTATTTACCCTAGCCTTTTTACGTGCTTGGCGGCGATCGCCAGGACGAGAATTTGGGCGTCTAGCTTTTGAGGTAGTTGCCGCTTTATTCATAAAGTTAAGTTAAGAGTGAGGAGTTAAGAGTTAAGAGTTAGAAGTTAGGAGTGAGGAGTTAAGAATTAGAAGTTAGGAGTTAGAAGTTAAAAGTTATGAGTTAAAAATTAGAAGTTATTAATTCATAACTCCTCACTCATAACTTTTAACTCATAACTTTTCTAGCTACCAGAGGCTAGTTGCAAACCTTCGGCTATGGGGCCTAAAGCTAGAACCGGAAAGAAAGTTAATACTCCCAAAACGAGGGTTACTCCAGCGGTGATGCCAATAAATACCAAAGAATCAGTTCTCAGGGTGCCGGGAGTTTCTTGTACTTGTTGTTTGCTAGACATGCCGTCAGCTAACAGGAGGACGGCAAACATCGGAATATAGCGTCCTACTATGAGACTAACTAAAGTACTCAAGTTCCACCAGAGGCTGTTATCTTTTAATCCTTCTAAGCCAGAACCATTATTGGCACCGGCTGAGGCATATTCATAAACTACTTGGGAAATGCCATGATAACCAGGATTGCTAATTCCAGATAGGGAAATGGGATAAGCTAAGGCGATGGCGCTGGGAATTAAAACTACAATTGGGTGAATTAACAGCACTACGCTGGCAAGGACGATTTCTCGTTTTTCAATTTTGCGCCCTAAAAATTCTGGGGTGCGTCCCACCATTAAACCAGTCAGAAAAACGGTGAGAATTAAGTAAATGAATAAGTAAGCTGTTCCTGTTCCTTGACCACCCCAAATAATTTGAATAAATAAGTTGAACAGAGTCGAAAATATTCCTTGTGGCATTAAGGAATCGTGCATTCCGTTGACGGCACCACACATGGTGGCGGTGGTCATAACTGCCCACAATGCCGTTTGCGCCCAACCAAATCGGACTTCTTTACCCTCTAAAGAAGGCTGTTCTAAGCCAATGGTTCTGTTTACTAGGGGATTACCTTGCAGTTCTCCCACGGCTGTGACTCCAACCAGAACTACAAAAACCGCAAACACCATCCAGAAAAGCAGCCACGCTTGTTTGATGTTGTTAGCAAACACACCGTAAGTATAAATCAAGGCTGCTGGTATGGAAATCATGGCGATCGCTTCGATTAAGTTAGAAGCGCCATTGGGATTTTCAAAGGGATGGGCAGAATTAGCACCAAAAAAGCCGCCGCCATTCTCGCCGAACATTTTGATCGCCTCAAAAGATGCTACAGGGCCTCTGGCAATATACTGGGTTCCTCCCTCTAGGGTTCTTACATCCATAGTCCCGGCTAATGTTTGCGGTACACCTACTAAAACCAAGGCGATCGCAACAATAATTGATATTGGTAGTAATATTCGTGTAATGGCACGGGTAAGATCTACGTAAAAGTTACCTAGTCGTCTACCCGTCAACCCCCGAATAAAAGCAATTCCCACCGCTAAGCCTGTGGCTGCGGAGGTGAACATCAAAAAGCCTAAAGCTGATACCTGACTAAAGTAACTTAAGGTTGTCTCACCAGCATAGTGTTGCTGGTCGGTATTTGTTAAAAAGGAAATTGTTGTATGCAGCAATACATCCCAATTAGGTCTACCCAAGTTATTAGGATTCCAGGGTAAGAATCTCTGAAAATATATCAGTAAATACACTGAAATACCCATAATCAGATTAGTGCATATTACAGCCCGGATATACTGCCAGCCCGTCATATCATCTTTTCTGCGAACACCCGCTAGTACGTACATACTTCGCTCTATCGGGTTCATTAATAAATCAAGGAGTGTTCTTTCTCCCAAGAAGACACGCGCCATGTATCTGCCAAATACCGGAGTAATTGCTACAACCATACACAGCGTTAAGCCGATTTGTAAAAAACCTTGTCCCATGTATTTTTCGCTCTATATAAATTTCAGTGCTGGCAAGCTAATTCCTAAAAATAACAGATTAACTGTTGCTGTCTCTGATTTGCCGCGACTTGGCGATATTTTATAGCAGTACGCTTTGATTTTTGAAGTTATTTGTTTAAATAGGCAATAGGCAAAAATACAACTTAGGTTCGCAAAAATCAAATAAGATTACTATATATCAGCTAAGTGGTTCTGAGTAATAAATACTGAGTTCCAATATTGCACTGTCTTAAGTCGTTAAGCATGGTGGCGATCGCATAAGCATTTGCCTTAATATTCTGATGTTGCCGGCCACAAGCCAGTTATTTGCAAGGGCGTAGGCGTAGCCCATCGTTCGCGTAGCGTCTCACAGAGAAGATATCACTTGCTTGAATTATTGCAGATATTCCCTATTGCCTGCTCCCACCAAATCAGTTCTGCAAGTCAAATTGCTATAGAAGATGCGATCGCAGATGCAAGTAAAGAAGTGATGAATGGTAAATTCACTCGCTCTCAATTGTCAGCGATGCTATGGGACTGATAACTGAATTCTGACTCCTGACTCCTGAATTCTGTTTTCATAAATCGGGGAAAATAAGGCGATCGCTCTTTATTTACAGGTGCAAGTTAGCAAAAATATTAAAGTAGGAAATATAGTCAATATTCCTATATGCTGATTGTTAATGCGTAGTATTTATTTTATAGTACTGTACGGATAACAAACAAAAAAGTTTTGGCCAATTCAAGGTAGAGATGATGAGAGAAATAACTCGCCGCAAATTTATTGCCACAGCCACCTTGGCGACGGGTTTTGCTTTGGCAGTGCAACCGATTTCTGCTGGAGTCATCACCACTGATGCCAAGGGATTGGTAGCTGGTGCTGTGAAAATTCCTGTTAAAGATGGTGAAATTCCTGCCTATAGGGCAGTACCCGCCAGTGGTGAGAATTTCCCCATTGTTTTAGTACTCCAAGAAATCTTTGGCGTACACGAGCATATTCAGGATATCACTCGCCGCTTCGCTAAGTTGGGGTATTTGGCGATCGCTCCAGAATTGTTTGTTCGTCAAGGCGATGTCTCAAAATTAAGCAGCATCGACGAAATTCGCCCAATTGTTGCCAAAGTCCCAGATTCTCAAGTGTTATCCGACCTTGACGCCACGGTAGACTGGGCTGTGAAATCAGCGAAGGGTAATGCTGATAAATTGGGAGTTACGGGCTTTTGTTGGGGTGGTCGCATCACCTGGCTGTACGCAGCGCACAATCCCCAGCTGAAGGCGGGTGTTGCTTGGTACGGGCGACTCGTGGGTGATGCTACTGAGCTTCAGCCTAAATATCCCGTTGATATTGCGTCAAAACTGACAGTCCCCGTTCTGGGACTTTATGGCGGTCAAGACACGGGTATTCCCCTAGATACAGTAGAACAGATGCGCGATCGTCTCAAGTCAAGCAGCAGCAAATCTGAAATCATCGTCTATCCCGATGCACCCCACGCATTTTTCGCCGATTATCGTCCCTCCTACCGCGAGACAGAAGCTAAGGACGGTTGGCAGCGTCTTTTAGCGTGGTTCAAGAAAAATGGCGTGCAATAAGGGACTTCCAAAAAATAAATTGTTCCAAATTATTTGTACATTTGTAGGGGCGCACAGCTGTGCGCCCCTACGATGGGACGTTTTTTTTATTGGAAGTCCCTAAGCTCTTATCCATTTGAGTTACAAATTTACTGCATCCTACTGTTCGTCAGATATCTAAATTTGATAAAAATCTTGTGGGGTGGGCCGGAAAGCCCGCCCTAATTAATTATGCAATTTAAATGTGCAGCAGCTTAACTACAGAATTTTTGATGCAAAAATAACAATGAATACGGCAAGACCTAGCGCTCTACGAAAATAATTAACGCCATCAAATAATTCCAGCCACGCCCAAGTGAACAACGAGCCATCTGCCAGTACATCTAATACTGTATTGATTTTGCCAGTTGTCAAAATTAGAGATAGTAAACTAGCTACTGCCCAGAGAATAAGTGGTGGGTTTGGCGGCTGAGCTAAAACAATTTTGCCATTACTGTCACGGAAGATTTTATCAAATAATGTATTTTCTGTATTTCCTGTGTTTTCCATTATTTTCAATTCCTACTTAGCTAAAGATTATTAACTTTTACTGGATGGTTTGTTAATAAACCAGAATTCAGAATTCAGAATGGGCTACGCCCCGCTTCGCTAACAGAATTCAGCAATCTTTTTAGTGGGGGATTTAGACGCGCCACTAATTGTAGACCACCAAATTTTCAATTTGGTGGGGGTCTTAAACCCAGTTATTCAGACGCTCCTCTCTTACAAAGTTCAGATCGGAGGAAACCTCCGCCCTGACTTTGCGCTGCGTCGCTCTAAGCGTTCGCGTAGCGTCTCGTAGAGAAGCCATGCCGCAGGCTTTACGCTACGCTATCCGCCAGTCGTACAAAATACCCAACTGAATTCTGACTCCTGACTCCTGAATTCTGTTCGATAAACCGAGATTTTGTTGCAAATTCTTTAATTAAATTAAAACATTCAACAAATCTCAAACAACTATCTAATTGCTGAGATTGCAGCCCTAAAAAACAAACAACAAATAACTAATGACATACAAATAGAAAAGCCTCCCCAATCGGGAGGCTGAAAATTTAGCGGAGACAACTTGTAAACTTAGAGAAGAACTACAGCGATCGCTCCTCCGAATGCTGAGAAAATGGCGGAGACAACTGCTGTGGCAAACAACCACCAAGCTGCTGTTGCTGCGGCTTTGCGCGTTTCTTCTGCTTGCCGCTGTGCTTGATGTTTGACTTCTTCGAGGCGGCGTTGGGCTTCCCGTTGTAGGCGTTCTGCACGTTGCAATACTGTGTTGCGTGCCCGTTCAATTTGGTCAATGATCCGGTTGGCATCCTCTTGGGAAATGTCGTCACGAGAACTCATGATTGCTACTAGGGTATCACGATCGAATGAAGACAGGCGATCGCGCAGAGCATCAAACCCGGCTTGGGGATCTTCAAAAAAGATGCGAACATCGCGCTTGATATTATCATAGTTCAGTTCTGGGCGATCGAGGGAGTTAAGGTAGTTGCGGATGCGGGCAAAAACCCCGTCAATTGCATCTTGAATGCCTCTTTGGATGCTCCGCACTTGTTCCACAAATTGATCTCTGACTGAAACAATGTTATCGGCAATCCGCGCTGCTTCTTCATCGGTGATATCTTCACGAATTTTCAGCAGAGCGATGATGGTAGAACGGTCAAAATGAGCTAGGCGATCGCTAAAACTTTCTACCCCCACTCGCGGATCGTGCAACAGTAATTGTAAGTCGCGTTTGATACCTTCTGGGTTGAGTTCTTCTTTACCAGTTTGCCGCAGATACTCTTCTAGATAAACTTTGAATGTATCCACTCTTTGCTGCGTTCTGGTAGCTAAACGACGAGGGGCACGTACAATGTTGCGAATTGAGGTTTGTACAGAATCAATGATTTCGTTGACTTGCTCCTCGCTCAAGTCTTGGCGTTGACTGAGCAATTTCACCAATGTATCTCGGTCTACTTGGGACAATCGACGGCGTAGCGCTACGGCTCCATCTTGGGGACTTTCAAACAATCTATTCAAATCCCGTTGAATGCCTTCTGGATTGAGTTCCTGTTTGCCAGTATTCCGGAGGTAATCTGCGATGGTGGTGGTAACCGATTCGTATTGTTCTTTTGCTCTGTGTGCTAAAGCTTGGGGTGCGTGGCGGATACCATGCCACGATTCTTCCACGGTGTTGATGATTTGATGAACTTGGTCTTGGGTTAAATCTTCCCGCTGACTCAACAACTGTACCAAAGTATCGCGGTCAAAGCGAGATAACCGCGCCTGAATGGCAGAAATTCCAGCTTGGGGATCGTCGAGTAGGGTTTTGAGGTCGGCGCGGATGGCATCAGGATTCAGTTCTGATTTGCCAGTGTTACGCAGATATGATTCGACATTCAACCACAGAGTTTCTGCTTGATATTGTGCTTGTTCTGCCAGACCTTTGGATTCAATTAAAGCGCGATCGCGTTGTTTTTCCAACTCGTCCAAAATGCTATCTACTTCATACAGCTGGACATCGCTACGTTCGAGCAATATCTGGCGCATTTCGGCACGTTCAACCTGGGCTAGTCGCAACACCAAAATTTCATAATCTGCTTCTGGGTCTTGCAACAGCGGTTTGAAATCTCGTTCAATGCCTTCGGGTGTCAAATCTGCTTTGGCGGTAACTAGTAGATAACTTTCAACTCGGCGTTGTAAGTCTTGGACGATTTCTCTTTCTTCTTCGGCTGTAACTGTTACCAGCACTTCCTTGCGGACAATTTCTAATCGGTCTGCAATGCGCTGAATTTGGGTTTGGGTAAGTAGTCCCCGCTGTTGCAAAATATTGACGAAATCGTTGCGGGACAGTCGGTCTAGTTCTCTACGGATTGTTCCCGGATCGGCAGCCGGGTCATAGATGACATCACGGAATTCTTGAGCAATTCTTTCCTGGCTAAGTTGCCAAGCATAGGTATTCAGTAGGTAATTTTCCACATCAGCCCGAATTGGACTGTATGGTTGGGATGGTGTGGGCAAACCTAGCTTATCTGCTTGTTGGGTAACTTTGTCTTTGGCAGTGGTCAGACTACCCAAGATTTTTTCCACATCCAAATCAGATAAATCAGTGCGTCCCAACACTATGCCGGTTAAAGCAGAGAGTCCTTGTTGGAGTGTGCTTTGAATGGGGCTAGGGGCGGCTTTTTGGTCAGCTTCCTTGGAACCACGCATTTCTGCCACTAACCGGTCGAGTTTGGAATTCAGTTCATCTGTCTTAGTTTGTCCGGGTGGCAGTGATTTGAGATAATCGACTAATTCACCCAAACGGTCTTCGTTGGGTGCTTGCTGACTGACTACCTGTTGCCAAACTTTATACAAAGTATCAGCGATGCGGTTGATATCTTTTTTGGAAAGGTCGGTACGACTGCTGACTAAATCGATAAACTTTTGGCGATCGATATTGCGGAGGTCTGGAGTTCCAGCGATCGCTTTTATTTGGGGATCGTTGAGTAAATTTTCAAAATCACTGCGAATCTTCGATAAATCTAATTCTGGTGGACGCAGCTTTTCTAGGTAATCTTCAATGTTTTCCCGGATACTTACTGGGTCAATGGCGCTTCCCAGTTCCCGACGCACGGCGGCGGCGGCGGCTTCAGCTGTGGCTACAACTTGGTTATTAACAGCTTTTGCCCCCAGTGCGGCGGTAGCTGTGCCCATAATTGCTTGAAACCCAGAGGTTGCTGTATTGACAACCGAGCCAATTAAGGAACCCACGGTGGTGGAACTGAACCAAACTAAGAGCAAAAAGTAAGCACCCCAAATCACCAAACCGAGAATTGCTCCTAACCTTGGGTCTAAAATCACAAGGCTCAACTTCACAGCCAGGAAAGAAGCAATTAATAAAGCGATGGTTACAGTGACTAACGTCCAAATTCCTACTGCTGTGCCAACTTTGCGAATAGTGCCGCCCAAACTTCCAACTTCGCCACCATCTGAATCTGAGTCAGATGAACGCCCCAGGTAGGAAATACCGGCTGCAACGGAGAGATTAGTGAGGACTAATTGAAAAGCAAACGCTAAAATCACACCGGAGATTAAAGCCACAAAAAAGCGCGGCCCGGAAGGCGTGACAACTGAGGGATCTACTGGAATCTGACCCACCCACAATAGTGGGTTGTGGAGTCCCAGCATGATTTCCGTACTTTCAAACATTGTATTTCCTTGTCTTAGTGTTTTAATTTTTGGGCGGATTAAGAGTAACTGTTAGTATTTATGTGTGTACCTATGGCAATACCTAACTCTTTAGATCAGAATCGTGGAATTTGGGTGTTTAAAGCATCTCTCCAAAGATTGAAAACCCTATCCGGCGGAAGATATAAATTTTATTATCTCTTGGTGTAATTGTTAATCAAATTTAGTTGTTGCTATTAGGATATATGGCGTTATTTTTGTAATTTATAATTATTTTTATTGGATTTATTCTTGATTTAATTATAATTTTTTCCAAATCCAAAACATTTGTTGAATTACTTATGTTTATCACCCTCTCAAGGTTGATTTGTCAACAAGAATATATTTTGAATCATCGTCCACAAGAAGTGCTTCTAGTTTGTGTCCACAGGCAGAAAGCAATCTAATTACAAATAGCTACATTAAAGTTAACAAATGAGTGATTAGTTCTTTCTTTGTTAGTTAGGAATAACTAATACCCAATGCCCTATACCCAATCGGAGAGGGAAAAAAATGGAAACTCGTTCATCTACTGATTTACCACCTGTTGCTAAAGCTTACAACAGCCGCGATCGCAATGAATTTTTATTTGGCTGGACTCCCCAAGCAGAAATTTGGAATGGTCGTTTTGCAATGATTGGTTTTGTTGCTTATTTACTTTGGGATTTAGCAGGTTTTAGCGTCCTACGTGATTTACTCCGGGTAATTGGCTACTAAAGATTAAACATCGAAAAAAATACGAAATTTTGGAGAAAAAAATGGTCAATAAAGAAACTCGTCCTTCTACTGATTTACCAGCAGTTGCACCAGAATATAACGGTGTAGACCGCAACGCCTTTTTGTTTGGTTGGACTCCCCAAGCTGAAATTTGGAACGGTCGCTTGGCAATGATTGGCTTTGTTTGTTATTTACTTTGGGATTTAGCCGGCTATAGTTTTCTGCGTGACGTATTGCACATCATCAGATACTAGCAATTGGCAAATAAGAACCCCGACTTCTTAAAGAAGTCGGGGTTCTTTCCCATTTCACTTGGTAAATTATTCAGGAATAAAGCCTATTTGACTCCTGAATTATGACTCCTGACTTCTGCTACAACAAAAAGCGAACTAACACATAAAAAGCCGAAGTCACTAGTTGCAATAACATCACTGGAATACCGTAGTGCAAAAAAGTTTTAAACGATATTCGCCGTCCATGTTGCTCAGAAATACCGGCGGCTACAATATTAGATGATGCTCCCACTAGTGTGCCATTACCTCCCAAAGTTGCACCAAACATCATTGCATAAAACAGTGGTAATACTTCTGGGGGAAACTGTCCTTGAAAATCTTGTGCTAGAACTTCTGGGGGTGCTAAACCAACAGTGACAAGATACTGTTTGAGTAAAGGCACCATCCCCACTACTAAAGGAATATTAGGTATTACGCTGGATAATATCCCCACAAAAAATAATAAAATTAGCGAACCCAGGATAATATTTTTTCCTAAAATAGCTGCCAATATTCCTGATAAACCATTGATTACGCCTGTTTTTTCTAGCCCTCCTATTAACACAAAAATACTCATAAAAAATATTAATGTACTCCAATCTACATCCCGCAAAATATTATTAACTGAATCAATTTTGCTGTGGTGAGATAACAACAAAGCTAAAGCTGCTCCTAACAAAGCCACAGCAGCAGGAGAGATGGGAATTGGGAGAGATTCTCCAATTACAAAAAATAGCAGCACAAAAAATACAATAACAGCACCCACACTCAAAGCTCGCGGGTGATTAATTTGGGGATGTGGCAGTTCTTCGAGATTATCTAGTTGTGTATTCCAAATTTTACGAAATAAAAATGGTAGTGTCACAATTACTGTGACAACAGCAATTACTCCTCCCAAACTCAATTTCACCAAATATTCAGTAAAACTAATATTCACTGCATCACCAACAATAAATGTAGCTGGGTCGCCAACTAAAGTCAGCAGTCCGGCACTATTAGCAACAAATACCATTAAAATCAATAAAGGTACGAAATTTATGCCAATTTCTTCCGCCATTGGTGGAATTAAAGGTGCTAACAACATTACTGTTGTCGCATTAGGTAAAACGGCACAAATTGGTGTGACAATACCAACGATAGCGAGTAGTAGACGCTTGCCTTTTCCTTTAGCAATGATGACTATTTGAGTAGCTAAATACTCAAATATTTTGGTAGGCTCAAAAGCCCTTACTAGCACCATAACTCCAAAAAATAAACCGAGTGTTCCATGACTATTGCCGATGTAACCAACAGCTTGTTCTAAGGTCATGACGTTGGTAAAAACTAATAACAATGCTCCCAATAAAGCGGCAATAGTGAGATGTACCCATTCTGTCATCACTAAAATGATGACGCCGATAAATGTAATCACACTGAGGATGGCTTGCCAATTTTCCACACATTAACTCCTGAAGTTTAATTGATTGGATAGTAGCGAAAAAAGCCACCTAAATATAGGTGACTTGTCTAAAATGACAATTTATTGAAGAAGAATTCAGAATCAAGAGTGTAGAGGATTCCAAATTACCACTCTCTCACAAACTTACAGCAGTTTTCATCTATTTGAACCACATCTGTCGTAGGGGCGCAAGGCTTTGCGCCCCTACCGCGTGGTCTATTTACCTAAAAATGCTGTAAATTGCCGGAAGCCGATGCTTTTACTTGGCGTTAGTTGAAGACCTCCAAATTGAAAATTTAGTGGGGGTTTTAACCCGATTATTCTACTACCTCAAAGCAAGCTACATCAGCCAATCAGACTTGAACTTATTCTGACTTCTGTTAGCGGATAGCTAAGGTTTAGCCCATTCTGACTTCTGAATTCTGACTTCTGAATTCTGACTCCTGAATTATGTTTTGATAAAAATTATTGAAATTCAGAATAGCGGTTATTCATCAATACAAGTAGGAATACCCAAAACAGCACAGGGAAAATCAGAATCTAGTGCCTCAATCATGGGATGTTCGACAGATTTACAGCCAACGAATAGTATATCGGCAGCTTCTAATTCCACGACTTTTTTAAGTTCTGTGGAAATGCAACCAAATCGTAAATGAGATTTGAAAGAACCTTGCCATTCTTCCGCCAAACTGCGTGCTTGCCAAAGAATTCTATCCGCTTCTTGCAAGGGAGTTATGGCTGTCTGCAACTTGGGTTGAGTTAAGACAAGTGTGGCAGATTTTGATATTTCGCTAACCTGACATTCTAATGAAGGCTGTTGGATGGGAAAATTTAAGATGTTTGGATAGTGGCTACTTTCATTGTCTTCTAATACATAAACAGCTTGGACTGTAACTTCTGTATTGGTGGCTAAACGTGTTTGGTGGGCAATCCAGAAGGCAATATCCAATGCCGTATGACTGTTAGGAGAAGCATCATAGGCAACAATTAAGTTAACTGAATTTGTTGCGGCAGATTGTTGAGAAAAGGGATTTTTTGGTTCTGGCAACAATACCATTTGTTCAATTAAGTCATCTCGACCTATGGCACTTTGCAGACGTGCTAACATTGGCTTAATTTTCACAGTTTTACTTCTCCAAATTAAATGAATAAGCAATGAGAAGCAGGGCGACCAATTTTGGATTTTGGATTTTGGATTTTAGATTTTGGATTGTTCTGCAAAACCCTAATCGAAAATCGCAAACCGCAAATTTAAAATCGGTAGAGGAAACCCCAATAACAACTGTATTACAGCCAAGTGTTGGGGGTTCCTTCCATTGCCTACGGAGTTAGCTGACGGGCTAAGACTGGAAGGTGTCTCTCTCTTGGGAGTGCTGAGTACTGAGTTAATATTAATAATTACTAACTCCTGACTCTTACTCCTTACTTCTTATGTATGAGATTAGCCCCACGAGATGGTTCCTCCGCTACAAATCCAGCTTTCATGAATTTGAATTAGGCTACCCACTAAAAAAAATGATAATCTACTTTACTCGTGTTGCGTGAAATATCGATCCAGGAAATTTAGGGCGTGGTTACGGAGTTCAAAATATTCTTTTGAGTTTCGCATGGCAGCGCGATCGCGTGGATGCTCAAAAGGAACTTCTAAGATCTCCCCAATATTAGCAGCTGGGCCGTTGGTCATTAAGACGATGCGATCGGACATGTAAATTGCTTCATCTACATCGTGGGTAATCATCATCACTGCTTGCCGATGATTTTCCCAAATATCCAATACTTGCCGCTGTAATTTACCACGAGTGAGTGCATCTAGCGCTCCAAAAGGTTCATCCATGAGTAACATTTTGGGGCGAATTGCTAAAGCTCTAGCAATACCTACCCGTTGTTTCATACCTCCAGAAAGTTCATCAGGATACTTATCAGCCGCCGCCGTTAAGTTTACCATTGACAAGTGTTCGTTTACAATGCTAATTTTTTCAGATCGATTAGCATTTTTTAACACTTCATCCACAGCTAAACGGATATTTTCTCGCACTGTTAACCAAGGTAATAATGCGTAATTTTGAAACACCATCATCCTGTCTGCTCCTGGTTTGCGAATTTCTTTTCCTTCTAAGAGTACTGAGCCAGAAGTTGCTTTTTCAAAACCGCCGATAATCTTTAGTAGGGTTGATTTTCCACAACCAGAGTGACCAATTACAGAAATATATTCATTTTCACCAATCGTCAGATTAACTCCATCTAAGACAACAAAATTATCTTTATCTGGTGTCGGATAAGACTTGACTAAATTTTCAATTTCTAAAAATCCAGGGCGGGACATAACTTGGTTCTGAGTATCAAGAGGTAATGAGGTATATTCCATCATCAAATGCTCCAACAATAATTCAGTCACGATCGATATTTAAACTTAGTATTTACAGCAGATTTCAAGGAAAGTGAAGCACACCATCTAGGTCTGGTAGCTAGGCCGAGAGCTAATTGGTGAATTGGTGAATTCTGCTGTTAAGACATGAAAAAACTAGTGGGAGCATTAGCCCTGATAGCAAAACTATTCAGATAGCCCACTGGATCGCTGGGATCAAAGCCTTTCTGATCTATAAATACTTCTGGTGGTTCAACTTTGTAATCATCCTTGGGACACTCAATACCCATTTCAGTTGCTATCTCTCGATATAAATCCGTTCTCCAACCTGTTTCGGCTAGTTTGTTGGCATTTTTGGGAAATTCTTTAATTTGTCCCCATCTTGCTGCTTGTGTCATCAACCAAATACTTCTAGATCTCCATAAAAATGTTGAGTGTTCTGCTGGTTGTTTGCCAAGGTTGTCTGGAATATCGTAGAAAATTGTGGTGTCAGCGGCTTGAATAGTGCGGTCTTTGCCATCAAAGCCGCCATAGTTATAGTTACCGAGAATTCCCGGACCGGTAAACTTGGCGATTGGGGCGTTTTGATCTTTGGGTCTTGCGCCTGTAAAGGAACGGTCTGTCAACAGTTCGGCAACTTCTTGGCGATTTTCGGCTTTGCTGCAATACTGGCAAGCTTCAATCATGGCTTTGACGAGGGAACGATAGGTTTTAGGATATTTATCAATGAAAAATTCCATGACCCCCAAAAGTCGGTCTGGGTGTCCCTGCCAGACTTCTTTGCCTTGGGCAAAGGTAAAGCCGATGTTTTCGTTTCCTGTAATTGCTCTGGTGTTCCAAGGTTCTGCAACCATATAAGCTTGCATGGCGCCAATTCGCACGTTTGTCACCATCTGGGGCGGCGAAACGATGATGACGCGAAATTCTTTGAGAGGATCGACACCAGCAGCGGCGGATACGTAACGGACAAAGTATTCGTAAATGGCGGAACTTAATACTACCGCCCAAACTTTGTTTTCTGGTGGCTGTTTGTCAAAATAGCCTCGAAAATCCTTGCCAAAGGCTTCTAAAGCACCATCACCATATTTTTCTTGATATTCGTACCACGGACGCAGCCCAAAATCCCACATGGCTTTGTTCATGGTCATGGCATTACCGTGGCGGTGGATGGTCATGGCTGCACATAGGGAGGCGTGGCGTGCGCCTTCGGCGCCAATTCTGGCGTTGGTAACGGCGCCGGATACTACGGGTGCGGCATCCAAGCGACCAAAAATTAAGCCGTCGCGGGAGTTTGCCCAACTGGCTTCGCGGTTGAGTGTGACGTTTAAACCATATTTGCGGAAGAAGCCTTTTTTCCAGGCGATCGCAAATGGCGCACAATCATTAACGGGAACGTATCCAACGATAAGATCGGGTTTTTCTAAATCGCTGGATTTAACTATCGGTTGCACAGCTAAGGCTTCTTCTGTTAATCCTTGGGCAGACCTATCTGTTGAAATTGCACAAGAAGATAAGGCTATTCCGGCTGTGGTTGCTCCTATTCCTTTGATAAAATCTCGTCGAGTGTAGATATAATCACCCATTTTTGTGGCTCCGTGGGTCAATTTTGGATTTTGGATTTTGGATTTTAGATTTGTTCGATGTCGCTTGTTTTTCCCCCAGTGAGTAGAAATTTAGGAGTAATACCAATTCTCTAAAATTCGGCTGCTATACATTCAAATCCCGAAACCCAGACCATATCTGACTTTCTTAATTACGAATTACGAATTACGAATTGGTATAAATCCACTAGACGCGACACAAGCAGACATTAGACATCTGGTAGAAATTAATTATGCGTTGCCCGAAAGCCTTGGTAGGGGCGTAGCTTGCTTCTGGGTTTCGGAGTACGGCCGTACCCTGCGGGAAGGCGGAGCCTACGCCCTTACTTACGTCATTTTTGGAGATGTCTATTAGACCTCTTGCAAAAGCCCTTCTTTTTGCCCTCTTCTTTGCACGGCAGTCGCTCATGGGGGAAACCCCCAAGACCGCGCTGCCTTGTCTTTGCGCCTTTGCGTGTTAGCGTTCGCGTAGCGTCTCGTAGAGAAGCGGGGCGTAGCCCGATAAAAAATTATTTATGCAAGAGGTCTATTGTTAAATTTTGGATTTTAAATTATTCAATCCAAAATCTAAAATTCGGTTTAATTTAATTGGAAGGTGTGGGACGGCGAGTTACTAGTTCTTGGATTTTATCGACGGCGTAATCAAGAATTAATCCAGTTACGCCGATTAGTAATACGGCTAGAAAGACTGAACTTAGGTTTAAACGACTCCATTCGTCCCAGACAAAAAAGCCTATGCCAACACCACCCGTGAGCATTTCTACGGCGACAATTACCAGCCAAGCGATGCCTAAACTAATTCGCAAACCTGTAAAAATGTAGGGTAAACTCGCAGGCCAAATGATTTTGATAATCTGCCGCCAACGTGGCATTTCTAAGACTCGTGCCACATTTAAATAATCTTTGGGAACGCTAGAAACTCCTAAGGCGGTATTAATAATTGTTGGCCATAGGGAAGTAATAAAGATGACGAAAATGGCTGAAGGATCTGCTAGGTTAAAAATAGCTAAGGCGATGGGTAACCAAGCTAAAGGCGATACTGGTTTAAAAATTTGAATGATGGGATTGAGGGCTAACATTGCCGGTCTGGACGTACCAATGAGAAATCCTAGAGGAATGGCTACTGCTGCGCCTAACAAAAAGCCCAGTATTACTCTTCGCAGACTTGCTATTAACAACCAACCAATTCCTAAATTACCAGGACCTCGTTGATAGAAGGGATTTAAGATATAGTCCAGATTAGCTAATAGTGCTTCTGGTGGAGTGGGCATTAATTGATGATTGACAAGGGCAACTATCCACCACAGCACAATTATTCCCGAAAAACCCAAAACAGGTAGAAAGAAGACATCTTTACTGATGACCGGTTTTGCCTTTTTCCAAGCAGTTTGTCCAGCGATCGCGGCGATCGCTGCTAAATTTAATTGAAAGATCATTATGCAACCTCAACAGGGTTAAGTGAAGGTACAAAGAATCGAGCAGTACCAGCCTTGGACACTGATGAGATCGGAACATTAAAAAAATGCCGCCTCTTCAGTCTCCTCTCAATGCCTACGAAGTTAGCTGACGGGCTAGGGCTGAGAGATGCCCCTCTGAAGAAAGTTATGAGTTGGGAGTGAGGAGTGAGGAGTTGAGAGTGAGGAGTTAACTTATAACTCATAACTCATAACTCATAACTCATAACTCATAACTCCTAACTCCTAACTTTCTTCAAGATACGCCCCACAATTTGGTTCCTCCGTTCCAGCGTTAGCACTTTGATGCGCTGGATTAGGCTGACTTACTCTAATAGGTACGAAATTACGCACTATACAACATGGATATGAAGAGTATAACATTAATGCTCAGTAAAATTCATCTATTTTCTGATAAATCTTGTTTATTTCAATACTGAAATCAAATTTTTATCATGGTTTCTGCGTAATTAATAAATATTATACTTTTGGATAAATTTAGTTACGCCATGAGTGAACTTATTTCACCATCAAGGAAGTAGGAATAATTGAATCAAGCATTGAGGTTGTTAACTGCTAGATTTTTTTTAATGAAGATTCTATATATTATACTGAATAAAAATTATGTACGGATAGTAAAAGGGACTGGGGATTGGGGATTGGTTGAGCGAGGGATACTTAGGATTTTTGCTAGCCTACGCAACGATAGATAAAATCTATTACTTTTGGTAGGTGAATTATGGAATTTTTTTTGGTAAAACATGACTCCAGTCGCTAAACTAATTGCATATGGAAATTTACTCATTTCTCTGTTAGCTGATTTAACATAATGGATTTTAGTCAATTCCTGGCTGAAAAAACTGATGCCATCCTAGATAAGTGGGTGAAAGCAGTTCGCAAAGATCAACGGATTGAAAGTGCTGATGATTTATCTTATACAGCAATCAAAAATCATATTCCTAATGTTTTGAAAGCAATGGTAACGGTGCTTTCAAAATCTGAGGATAATGATATTCAGTCGATAATTTTTGCCAGTTTTGAACATGGGGCAATTCGAGCCGAACAGGGTTTTGATCCAACAGAAATTGCCAGAGAATATCATCTGTTAAGGACAGTCATATTTGACACTATTCAGCCAGATTTACTCAAAGGAACGCCAGCAGAGATAATTCGTTCTATGCGTTTAATTGACGCTATTGTAGATGAAGCGATCGCTCGGTGTTTTAAGAGTTATGTTGAAGAACGCTTGCGAGAATTGAGACAGTTACAAACATCATTAAGGCTGCACAATCAGGAATTGACGCGGTTAATTAGTGCTAATCAAGAGTATATTTCCCAATTGGCGCACGAATTAAAACATCCGCTAACTTCAATTATTGGTTACTCGGATTTGTTTTTGCGTCAACAACGAAAAAAGTCCAAGTTAAAAGATAATTATACCAATCTAGAACATATTGAACGGGTGCTACGAAATGGTAGACAATTACTTCACTTAATTAATGATGTGCTGGAACTTTCGCGGTATGATGCCGGACAGATAAAACTCCAACTAGCACCCAGCAATGTGCCAGAAATCATTAATAATGTGTGTGAAATGTTGGAACCTTTGGCTGTAGAGAAAAATTTACAAATTGTAGTAGATTGCGATCGCGCTCCCCAAGAATTAATTACAGATTCTTTTCAATTGCAACAAGTTGTTACAAATCTTATTAGCAATGCAATTCGCTATACAGAGTCGGGGACTATTATTGTAATGTGTCAGGTGTTGGAAAAACAGAGATGGGCGATCGCAGTTTCTGACACTGGAATTGGCATTGCACCCGAAGACCAAGCCCAGATATTTGAACCCTATTTTCGTGTTAGTGCTGGCGATCGTCCCTACCTTCCTGATAGTACAGGATTAGGATTGGCAATAGTTTGGCGGTTAGTGAAACTATTACAAGGTGAAATTAACTTAGTTTCTCAAGTGGGGGTTGGTTCAACTTTCACCGTAGTTTTGCCATTGGAATTGAAGATGTGAGAAATTTTAAGAAATAGAGTATCTGTTGCAACTTTGCTGCACGCCATATAATCAAATAGCGATCGCACTTCGAGAACAAGATTAATTATGAGTAATCTTTCCAGCCAAAATCTACCAGCAGAAGATCAAAATTCATCACTTCCAGAAGAATCTTCTACTGTCAAAAATCAACACGACCCTCAAGAACATTCCCAACTCGTTCGTCCCTTTGTAGGAATTAGACAGTATACAAATCAATTATCACCAAAATTAGCTAACCCAGGATATGTGAAAAGGTCGCGTCAAATATACGATCGCCTGGGTACTGAATTAAGCAACAATTATCCTGGTGGTATATTGCGATCGAACCCGATAGTGGCGATTACTTTATCAACGCTAATAAAACTCTAGCCCAGCAGCAAGCAAAACAAAAACATCCTTCTAGGCTAATTTGTACCTTCCAAGTTCCCTGCTATTTACGGTCAAAATATCTACACCAGCCCTTGTTTTTTCAACTTAACTAACGCATCTTCCGCAGCAGCTTTTTCAGCATCTTTTTTATTGCGTCCCTTACCTTCGCCGTAGATTTTTTCATCTACAAGTACTTTGGCTATAAACTCTGGCGCGTGAGACAAACCACCGATTTGGACTGTGAAATATTTAGGAGGAGTTTGGGTAACATTGCGTTGTACCCATTCTTGAAAGCGATTTTTTGAGTCTACATTCGAGCGAGAAACAACAATTTGTTCAGGTACAGAATCAAACAGCGGTTCTATAATTGCGCGAACTGCTTCAATATCTGAATTATTATCTAGATAATAAGCACCAAGAACAGCTTCAAATGTGCTACTAAGTAAATTAGGATTTTGGTAGCCTCCATCTAAAATTGCGCCTCTTCCTAACCGCATTCTCAAGTCTAAACCTACCTCAATAGCAAACTTTGCAAGTTGTTTTTCATCTACCAATGCAGAACGCCGCCGCGTTAATTCATCTTCTCCCTTTTCTGGATGACGGCGATAGAGATACTCTCCACTTAAGAAATTCAGCAAAGCATCACCAAGAAATTCTAGGCGTTCATTATGTTCACCTTCTCCTGGATTTTCATGAACATAAGAACGGTGAGTCAGCGCACGGCGTAGAAGTTTTTCATCACGGAATGTTAGAAGTTTATTTATTTCGGCTAATTTCTCTTTAATACGAGCTTCTTCAGCTTTCTCTGGAGAAAGCATTCCTAAAACTTCTTGCTTTTGTTTTTCTATAATATCTGCCTCGGATGCTGAAATAACCTTGAGGAGTCGAGCAATACTATCAAGAGCGCGATATGTATCATCTGTAGAAAAACGAGATTGATGTGCCCATTTGTTGCGTACTTCAAGGAGTTCACTAATAAGAGCGCGTTCAGAAATACTTAATTTTCTTCTGAAGACTTGATCCCACTGCTTGATCATTATTTTTAGTAAGGCAGAGATATCCTCACGTAAAATATCTTCTAAGTTACGCCTTGAACTTTGGTCATCCGGTAAACAGGATTTAGCTATTGTCTGCCAGCGTTCATTGTGCGCTGATTGCATTTCTTGCTCCAAATAAGGGTGTAACCCTTGACGTAGAAGAATTAAAGCTCTGTTGACTCGTTCGTGGTTGCTAATAGCCATTGAGGTATTTTAAATTAGCTTATTATTGATATCTATTCTAAATTACTTATTTACAATGTATCAAAATCATTACACACCTAACTACTTCCTTTTTCTCAATATACCTGGCGATTAGAAATCGCGGCTATACAAACCAAGTCCGCCTGCGCGAACTCAAAGAATTTTAAACCCAAGGTAAGCTAGTTTTGTTTGTTTAGCCGCTATTTCCATTCACCAAGCCTTTATGCTAAAGCGATCGCCTTTTCATCCTGCTCAATTTTTGGTTCATGTTGTTGTGTTTCATATTCACCAAAATCCTGGATTAATTTAGCCACTAAACCTGTCCATCCTGTTTGATGACTAGCTCCAATTCCGGCTCCATTATCACCATGAAAATACTCATAAAACAAAATTAAATTCTGCCAATGTGGATCGTTTTTAAACTTTTGCATTTCACCATAAACAGGTCGGTTTCCAGAATAATCTCTTAAGAAGATTCTAGTTAACCTTTGAGATAATTCTGATGCAATTTCCCCAAGTGTCATCATTTGACGAGAACCTGTAGGACATTCCAGTTTAAAATCATCTCCCAGGTAAGAATGGAACTTTTGTAGAGATTCAATGAGTAAAAAATTCACCGGGAACCAAATAGGACCGCGCCAGTTAGAATTACCACCAAATAAACCACTACTAGATTCAGCCGGTTCATAATCTACACGAAATTGACAACCATTGACATCAAAAGTATAAGGATGTTCAGCGTGAAATCTCGAAAGTGCGCGAATACCATAGGGACTCAAAAATTCGCTTTCATCGAGCATTTTTTGGAGAATACTTCTTAATTTATCTCTGGAAACGATCGCCAGCAATCTCCTAGCACCTATTCCTTTCGTTTCCATGCAAGCTACATTTTGTCGTAAATCAGGACGGTTGCGGATAAACCATTCCAACCGCTTTTTAAAACCGGGAAGCATTTTTAAGGTTTCTGGTTCAATTGTTTCGATAGCAAACAAGGGAATTAATCCTACCATTGACCGCACTTTTAAGGTAATCTGCTGTTCATTTAAATGCAGTACATCGTAGTAAAAACCGTCTGATTCATTCCATAAACTCGCTTCCATTTCGCCGATTTTATTCATCGCATCAGCAATATACAAGAAATGCTCAAAGAACTTGGTGGCGATGTCTTCATAAACAGGATTATTCTTGGCTAACTCTAAAGCGATCGCCAGCATATTTAAACAATACATTCCCATCCAACTTGTACCATCAGATTGGTCGATATGTCCACCTGTAGGCAGGTCTGCACTGCGGTCAAATACACCAATATTATCTAATCCTAAAAATCCCCCTTGAAAAACATTGTTACCTTTGGCATCTTTGCGATTTACCCACCAAGTAAAATTCAGCATCAGCTTTTGAAACACTCGTTCTAAAAACTGTCGGTCTGTTCGCCCATAAATTTTTTGTTCAATCTGATAAATCCGCAAAGTTGCCCAAGCATGAACCGGGGGATTAACATCACTAAATTTCCATTCATAAGCAGGAATTTGCCCATTAGGATGCATATACCATTCCCGTGTTAAAACATCCAATTGATATTTAGCAAATTCCGGGTCAATCATTGCCAAAGGAATCGTATGAAATGCTAAATCCCAAGCAGCAAACCAAGGATATTCCCACTTATCGGGCATGGAAAGAATATCTTCATTATATAGATGAAACCACTCTTGATTTCTGCCATTTTGGCGTTCTTTTGGTGGCGGTGGTGCGTTGCGATCGCCTTTGAGCCAATCCTCTACAATATAATGATAAAATTGCTTGCTCCATAACATTCCAGCAAATGCTTGTCGCTGGACATTCCGCATATCTTCATTTAGACAATGTGGTGTAATCCGTTGATAAAATTCATCTGCTTCCTGTTGTCGCTTCCCAAATATTGCATCAAAATTTTTGCCCAATGGCTCAACTAAATTTGCTGCATCACTGAGTCGTAATTTCACAATTTTACTTTCGCCTGCACCAACTGTTAATATGTAATTAGCAGCTACTTTAGTACCAATTTTTTCTGGATTTACAGCCTCTTTTAACCCTTGTACAATATAGTCATTAATGCCATCTTTCACATAAGCAGATGTATTGGCATAACCAAATAATCGCTGGGAATTTGTCTCATTTTCTGTAAATAAAATCTCCTTTGCTTCTTGACAATACAACCACCTTTTTTCTAAAGTTGAATGAGATGCCTCGATGGTATTGCAACCATTATTTAATTTGACCTCTTTTAAAGTAGGTTTGCTACTATCCCCATTCCAAGACCAAGTATTGCGAAACCAAAGAGTAGGTAAAAGGTGCAATGTCTTTGCTTCTGATCCTCGGTTTACTACTTTAATTTGGATGAGAATATCTTCCGCAGAATTTTTAGCATATTCTACAAATACATCAAAGTAGCGGTTGTCATCAAATACACCTGTATCTAGTAGTTCAAATTCTAGTTCTTGGCGACTGCGGCGTTGATTTTCTGTAACTAATTGTGAGTAGGGAAATGCTGTTTGTGGATATTTATACAGCATTTTCATATAGGAATGGGTGGGAGTGTTGTCTAAATAAAAGTAATATTCCTTGACATCTTCACCGTGATTACCTTCATTACCGGTTAGACCAAAGATTCTTTCCTTGAGAATAGCATCTTCACCATTCCAAAGAGCGATCGCAAAACAAAGTCGTTGATGATTATCCGAAATCCCAGCAATTCCATCTTCCCCCCAACGGTAGGCGCGAGAACGGGCTTGATCGTGTGTAAAATAGTCCCAAGCAGTACCATTGTGACTATAATCTTCCCGTACCGTTCCCCATTGGCGATCGCTCAAATATGGTCCCCATCTTTGCCAATGAACTTTACGATCCAAGGCTTGTGCTAATCTGATTTCTTCCTGAGTTTTCATAATACCATCCTGTGCATATCTGCACTTTAATTAATTTACTATGTGGAGTATCATTTTTTTCGCAGAAACGAGGCTGAAGTTTTGATTAAAAGTTGCTAGGAAAATTCGTAAATAACAGGACTTACGCAAAAGATAACAAAAGTAGCGGTAATTCATGAATTACCGCTACCCAAGAATAAGGCTTTCGGTCACATCTTGCGTAAGTCCTGAATAAAATGTAGGATATATTCATCAGAAACTTATATTAATTTTTATAAAAAAATGCATAGATATAAAAATAAAGTCAACACACTATCAATATCAATAGTATGTGTGATTTCAAGTATATCTTGGTTCTTGGCAACTTTTGGTGATCTTGGTTGGGGCAAGGCAGAAGGCAGAGGGCAGAAGGCAGAAGTCGGAAAAAGAAAGAAGGAGGAAGGTATACAATTGAATTAGTAACTTCAAACTTCACTCCATCA
>JAVRBV020000058.1:0-35627 GCA_034531095.2 Nostoc sp. CreGUA01
ATCGCTCACCTTGAGATATCGGGTATTTTCATTTTGACATACTAGTGTCGTTGGGGAGATGAGGGGGATGAGGGGGATGAGGGGGATGAGGGAGGTGAGGGGGGTGGGGGAGTGTGGGGAGATGGGAAGAGGGGGGAAACAGAATTAATACTTCCCCATCCTCCCCCACCTCCCCCCCCTCCCCCCCTCCCCACCTCCCAACCTCCCAACCTCCCAACCCCCCACACTTCCTGCTTGCCCAAGGCCCAATGCCCAATGCCCAATGCCCTTAAATCCCTTTAAATCCCATATTCGTTTCTACCTGTTGTTGTGCTTGCATGGAATTTACTTTGGTGGAGGCCATTCTGCTAGAAGTATGACGCCTAATGCCAAGGTGACTGAGGATTATGCCTATTAAAATCAAGCTACCACCGATATATTGAGCTAGGGTAGGAGCTTCACCTAAAATTAAATAAGCTGCTAATATGCCTGCAATTGGGCTAAATGAACCGATTAAGGAAGCCATTGATACAGTGGAAGTTTTTAAGCCTTTAATCCAGAATGACTGACCGACTACCACAATCAACCCACCATATAAAAACATCCACTGCCATAAAAATGGTGAAAATACATCAGCAAAATGATCGCTGCCATAGAGTATTAAGGCAAGAAAGAAAAAGATTACGGTTCCGAGTGCAGTGCGAAATATATTATAGATTCCTGCTGGGATCTGCGAAAGCTGTTTTTTGGCAATAATTGTGGAAGCGGATATGGCTATCGATCCTGCTACTGCCAAAAGTTCTCCTATACCTAAACTCAAACCTCCCATGTTCATCATCGCTGTTTGTGGGGGTTGGAGGATGATAGTTAGCATAACACCGACAAAGGCGGCGATCGCTCCTGCAATTTCCCAAAGATGCACCCGTTCGCTCAATAACCAAATCGATAAAGCCAGAGTCAACGGTGGTTCTAAGCGTCCAACTAAGATAATATTGTTCACTCCTGTGAGTGCCAGTGCTTGGAAAATTAAGCCAGGGGCGATCGCTCCTGATAACACTGCTACTGCTGTGAGACTGACCCAATCCTTTTTGGAAAGCTGCTTCAAAGTCGTTTTGTTCCACTGTCGCCCATAAATTACAATTAGAAGTATCAAGGCACACAAATTGCCTACGAACAAAACATTACACAAAGAAATCGGATTGCGAGTGCCCATAAAATGTTGGGCACCAATTTCTGTAAGCTTGCGGGTGACTGCGCTAGATGCTCCAAAAATTAGCATTGCTAGCCAGAGATATGTTTGTCCGGAAATTGTTTTAGGGATGAGGCGAAGTAGTCTTTTGGGTCTAGTCACAATAACATCACCGCAATCAAAGCATTGTTCAGGAATTTGCTTGATTCAAGTTCAGAATGTGGTTTTGCTGAAAAAATACTTAAATAAGCTGTGATTTAAGACTACCATTATTCACTGAAAAAATGCTGAGAATTAACTAAATTTTCTTCAGTCAGAAATTCATGAAAATACTGCTTTAGTTTCAGTTCGGCTTCAGTCCCAACTGGGATGCTTTGGAAGTCCCTAGATAAATCAAACCTCAGGAGCAACAAATGAAACTGAAACTTGCCCCCCTACTTACAAGTGTAGCCTTAGCTGGTTTTTTCACAGTTTGGGATGCACCACTAAAGGCGATCGATCCTTCATTAGTTGAAGCATCAGCAGCCGAGGAATTCTCTATTTCACAAAAACTAGACTTGCTTACTAAGAGTAAAGGTCAATTTGGTAGTGGCGATCAACTGCGTCGTTTCTTTTTTGGTGACTTGGAGCCAATTGGTATCCAACCCGGTGGAGCAGGTCATGTAGTTAATCTTTACAACAAAGCTAATGATGTTACATTTTCTTATTGTTCAACTTATGATGTAATTGTCGCCCTTAAGAAAGGTAAAGTGACGAAATTTGATCCCAATGAAGTAAAGTAATTTAAAAGGCGATCGCCTGCTAAAATTCAATTATTTATTAACAAGACACCCGACTTTTCAAAAAAGTCGGGTGTCTATGGTTTTCAATTTCCTGGATCGCATAAAAGCGAATGCTGTGCGCTCGTCATCCTTGTAGAGACGTTGCATTACAACATCTCTATAATTCTGCTGAATTAAATATTTATACTTTGGGGAATTTGGGAAGGTAGCAAGAATTTATAAGGCATTATTCTTGTACGATTTCTTTGGGTAATTTCTTGTTCAATGGCTTTGAGTTGATTTTGAAAATTCACTAGTGCTGAACTTATTTGTGGCTTGGATTTAAAGTATGAGTTTGAGTATTGCCCTAGTTGTGTATAGTAAACAGAACCAAGCAAATAAGTTACTTTCAGTTGAGTTTCAGCTTGGTCTATGGGAGGTAGCATACTCATAAAGTCGCCTTGTTGGTGGGGATTTGTCGGCGCTGGAGAGTAGCTAGCTAGAGGAAAAGCAGGTGCATAGGTCATCAATTCGCCTTGGGCAAAATTAACCGCAGCGTGTTGGGCGCTAGCTGTAAAAATAATGGTGGAAACAGCATCAATTAGATAATCTAAAGTTTTAATTGTGCCTGAAGCATCTTCACCAAAATTCTGGAGGCGGCCTCCTTGTTGGGAAATTAATTCTTTTGCCCAATTTTGTAATGCTTGGTCTGCTAGTAGCTGTTGTCCAGTGATATAATAACTACCCAAATAGGCACTCACCCATTGATGAATTGCATTCCAAATTAGCAGTCCATCATCTCGATAGGGATATTCAGGTAGTTGAGAAATTTTATCAACACCGCGACTTCTTAGGGTGTTGGGAAACATGACATCGTTGAAATGATGCAAATAATCTTGGGCAGCTTGAACAGTGAGTTGGCGATCGCTCTCAATTGTACTAGCTAAAAGTGCATCTACTTGACGGCGATCGGCAATCAAAAGTTGATGCGCCCCATAATTGATTAATATGGTTCCTTCAAAGTGAGGTTCTAGTAAAATCCTTAAATGATGGTTTGCTGGTAACCGCCGCTTCGTAGCAATTACAAAAGGTTCGATAAATAAGTGAGTGCGACCAAGATGGCTAACTAGTTCATGGTAATTGCTGTCTGCCATTTGCACAATACTTTTGGCGATCGTCCAGTTCTCGCCATCAAGAGGTGTGAATACTGAGCGTTCAGGTTGGCATTGAATAGCTAATGGGATTAAAGAGCGAGATGGGTTACTAGATGGTGGTACTACAAATAATGCTAAAGGTGAATAGATATATTTTTGTTGATTCGGAAAACTGCCATTCTCCATGTTTTTTAACTTAGAATAATCAGCTTTATAAAGCCGACCTTCTTGCCTTGCAGCTTCCAGAGAATCGTTGGCAATGCCGATAATTTGTTGGTATTGTTCGTTGCTAATTTGTAAAGTTTTTTCTTGTTGTAATACCTGTTGCAGCATCAGCGGATTTGGCCCAGCAACCTGCATATAACCAAAAACTAAATCCTCTTTAAATCTAGAACTAATCTCTGGTAAAGGTATTTTAACAAATAGTTTATTATAATCTTCAATACTTCGGTTTATTGCAGACGCCTGTGTAGAAAAATTCCCTTCCATAGAAGATGATCGACTATCTTTTAATTGTAATAATTTAGCATCAGAATTAATAATTTGCTTGAAAGCAGAACTTAATAAATCCGTGATAGAGTCTTCTAAACTAAATGGCGCTAAAAATTCGACATTGCCCGGATCTTTGTGAAATTCATGTAGTTCAAATTCTTCATCAATACATCTAAGTTGTTGTTCAAAGTCTGATATTTCTTCAGGATCAAATAACACAATATTAGATGTATTGTAGCTCACAATTTCTTCGGTAATTTCTTGAGTTATTGATGCCAATTTTAAAGCAATTTTTTCTAAATCTTCGCAACTTTCAGCAGCTTTAATTTTTTGCTCCATATCTTCTAATGCTTGCACTTTACTATCGAGGGCATCATCATGGAGTCCGTAAGACACATTAGAATCTGAAGATTTTGGAAAGTTAGTTAAAGTATCATTTACCAAAATCAGCGTTATTTTTTGAGCCACCACAAGTACCCATTTTAAATTAGGTAACTCTTGAATTGGAACCTGTATTTTAATGACTGGCAATGGGAGAGCGCCGGTCATCGCTAAAGGAGGAATATAATTATAATTGTAGTTATATTGCATGTATTGTAATGAAGCTTTCCCAAGTTTTACTAATTTATATAAAAGGATCAAAAGACTTTTTATGTCTGTTTTGGCAAGGCTTAAATAAGAAGATATTACATGAGAACCCAGAGACATATTTGCTCCCAATTTAGTTATTTTTTCATTAGTAAAACTAATTATATATATCTTTGTAAGACATATATAGTTGATATTTACGAATTTATCAAAGATAGCACAGCAGATAAAAAATAAGTAATTAAAATAGCTTTTTTATATTAAAAAAAATTAAAGATATAGAAGAATTATTTTTTATTTATTAAGATTTTTTGCTCAATTAAATCTCATAAATAAATTACTCCGTGGGGTAGGCATCTTGCACGCCCAATTTAGATGGCGGGCAAGATGCCCACCCCACAATAATTTAATGTTTGTTTATTTTTCAGTATGGAAAAAATTTCAATATTACTTTGATTAAAAATAGCTAATTTATGAATTAGACTTCATGAATAACTGCCAAATAAAAATTAAAGTTTTAGCTATTTTTATGTCTAAATTTACTTTGGCAAATACTCCGCTAACAAATTTTCTTGGATACTCCAGAAGGTAGCGAAATTATGGTGTTTTTTTGCACTCTCTCGATATATGCGTTGGTCTACAGTGTCATCACCATTAGTTAGATTCTGGCGCATCTTTACACAGAATTTGTATGAGATAATTAACGCCAAAAGCTGCTAAGAGCTACTGCTGCGTGACCAGTCATATCATGTCTGGTTGAAGACTTATCATTAGGGCTGACGTGGTGGACGCTCTGACAAACAGAGATTTGAATAATAAGTGATTATCCAGATTTGATATCAAGAGCCTGTAATTTTTAATCCGTACTAAGGGTGATATCATTGGTTACAGAATAACTTTACTCAGTCCAAATAACATTGGTAATAATACTGAGTTTCAGCGGAATTTTACTTAAACTTAAAATAGATTAAAAAAATAGTTGTATGTCAGTACCTTAGCAGTCTGTCAAGCCGACTTTGGGTACTATGAAAAAATTTCAGAACAATACAGGATTTACGCAAAATTGTAAAAGGGACTGGGATCGGGCTAGTGGTATATTAAAAATTATCCCCTGCCATATTTGGGAATGTTTTCCCAGTCCCCAGTCCCAGAGCAGCTTTTACCTACAGCCACCAACCTTTTTCTTAATGGTGGTGGTGATGGTGATGGTCAGCTAGTTGGGGATTAACTGCCAAAGTTTCCTCTGATAATAATTGTGCAATATGAGCGTCAGCCCATTGAGCTGCGATCGCTAAAAATTCCGGATGGTCATTAACGCAAGCCATTTGTACGTAGTTTGTACCAGGGTGCTGCTTTTCCAAAGCATGGATGATGTGGTGTACATCCAACAGAGTTTCGTGGTTTTCCGTCGCAAAGCCTATGGGCATAAATACCACTACTTTTGCACCCAATTGAACCAAGTTACTTGCTGCTTGCTGTGCATTTGGCTGTGTCCATTCAATCAAAGGCGTGTCGTGATTGAGCCAACCTACGGAGATTAAAGGATAGCGATGAATCAACTTATCCCGTACTAAATCGTATAACGCCTGACTTTCGGTAATTCCAGAGGTAAATCCTTTGGCTTTATGCGGACAGCCGTGATTCATCAATACAATACCGATTTGAGAAGGTAGGTAAGCTGCTGCTAAACCAGCGTTAATTTTTTCCTCAACTAAATGAGCCATCAAATCGATGTAGGCTGGTTCGTTGAAGAAAGAAGGAATATAACGCTGTGCTTTAACCCAGTGTTCTTCGCCATCAGTCAACTCAACGAGAGCATTGTTAACTTGCTCGATCGCAATACCACTAGTAAAAATAGAATCAACCACTAACAGTGGATAAATTAGCAGCTTATCGAAGCCTTGGTTTTTGATTTCTGCTAAAACTTGCTTGGGTAGAAAAGGCGCACAGAAGTTGAAAGCTTTGAAAACTTGAACCTTATCACCCCATTTTTCTTGTAAATTCTTTTCAATCCCAGCCCGTTGCTGTTCAAAGATGGCGTTGTGTGGGGAGATAAAATCGTGGTGTGTGTGTCCCCACTCATGGCGGTCAAATAGCGCCAAAAGTTTTGCTAGGGGCGGATAAATCCAGGTTGGTACTGGTGCGAATTTTGCTGTCAGGAGATTTAAAGCCTGTTCGTTATAGTTGGCGAAATCTTCGTAGCTTTCGACTTCGCCGTAGCCCATAAGCAGTACGGCTACACGGTCTTTACCTAATAATTGCTCGTGAGTATGTTGTAGTTTTTCCGGCGTTGCAACCACAATAACTTCCTCAATATAACCAGAGTGCAGAGAAATTTAAAGTTAGGGAATAGTTTGAACATTATCCCTACTAGTGAATTATTATCCCATCCGGGGGGATAGGATGGGTGTAAAAATCAAAATAATACATCAAAAGACATACTTTGGTCATTACTGGATACTGGCGTTCACTTTGATATGGCTGTTCGTGGCCTGGTAAGGTACGCTTTCAAAGCCGCTAACCCTGGTAAATAAAGATTTGGGTGTGATTAACACTACAGGCAATCAGCAATTAAACGACATCAAAAATATTTTTCATCTTGATTGAGATAGAACTGCATAATCCGTCAAAGTCGGCCGTGTAACTCCTTAGGAAGACGGAGATGCTTCTCAAGCCAAGAGTAGCTATCAGTCAAAGTCTGATTTGTATCACTCAATCATTTACAAAGGAGTTACCATCATGTCTATTACTTCTTACTCAGAAGATCTCATCCCTGAAATTTTATACGCTCCCAGTGTTATACCACAGTCAAGCGTTACAACTGAGCCGGAGAAACAACCGGGTATTCTTAGAGATATTTCTGGATGCGTTGCAATTTTTGGGCCGATTCAGATTTGTTACGACCTTAATCTCAGCACGCCTAGTGCAGCAATTTCTCTGAAAGTAGCTGGTGTGACTGTTGTCTCAGGAGAAATCAGTCCTCAACACCCATGTCTTGAATTGAAAGGTGATTATAGTGTCGCCAAATGGGACTTAGAAATATGTTTACGAATCCCTGAACAGCGAATTACTTTATCAGGTAAAGCTTGCTTAACCTTCAAAGGATGTAAAAGTTTCGACATCACACTGTTTCACTGGGGACAGACAGATTTATTCCAACCAATTAACTTTGTTGTATACCACAACATTACTGTAACTAGAAATGGGGTACAGTTTCTTCCAAATGCTATTTCGTTGAATACTGACGGCACTCGTGCGACAGTTACCACAAGCAACTTTGATGGTGTATTGTCCGTTGGGCAGCAATATACTATTACTGTCCTTGGTGGCCCAGTTTTTACTGCTAAATATGTTAGTGTCGATGGATTAACTTATAAGTTTGACAATCTGCATTAACAGTAGATATGTGAAATTTAATTTAAAGTCACCTGACAGTGCATAAAGTTGCCTAATTTAATTAGACTAAGCACTTGTATAGGACAAGTTTTTTAGCTCAGGTTTAATTTGCGATCGCAATACTCAAACTATTAAAAATCAGCGCTATCACTGGAATCCCAGTTTGATAGCGCTTTTATTTATCTTCAGAAACCATCAGCTAAAGTTTAAGTTATTAATCATTGTGCAAGCTGCTAACACACAACAGAGAAATGAGTATAATTATTTGCCCTGGAATCCACGATCGCGCTTTCACCCAATCCTTTATATCGGGATTGTTAGATGACTCAATAGACCAATATCAAGCTAATATACTCGTTTTTCCGGGGAAAGACTTTTTAAGTTTATCAACTTTGCACATTTTAGAGTTTTTGCGCGTTAGCGTAGCTCACCGCAGGTATCGCCTCAACAACTCTTCAGAATCGCCACTGATATTTATTAGCTTTAGTGCTGGCGTCGTTGGGGCTATAGGTGCGGCGCATTTGTGGCAACTCTTGGGTGGTCGTGTGAAAGCGTTTATTGCTATAGATGGATGGGGGGTGCCACTACAGGGTAATTTCCCAATTCATCGGATGAGTCATGATTATTTCACCCATTGGAGTTCTAGTTTGCTTGGTAATGGGCAAAATAACTTTTATGCAGAACCCGCAGTCGATCATATGTCCATTTGGCGATCGCCTGAAACTGTACACGGTTATTGGGTAGATTCATCCATTGGAATTTTTCCCCCCAAAGGCCATCTGAGTGCAGCTGAATTTTTGCGTATGCTGTTAAAACGCTATGAAGCAAATTAATCCGGACAATGGAGTAAGTAAGTGAGAAATAGGAGATGAGGGGGATGAGGGAGATGAGGGAGACAAATCAATTCAAAATTCAAAATTCAAAATTCAAAATTCAAGAACTTTTGAATGCGTGACTTTTTAATGCCCAATGCCCTGTTTGGCCAATGCCCCATGCCCCATGCCCCATGCTCAATGCCCCATCTACCCCAAGTAACTGATGTTTCCAACAGAACCTGCCGCTGTTAATAATGGCTTTAGCGCACTGCTAAAAAACCGTGGTTTTATGCTCCTGTGGATTGGGCAATTAGTGTCCCAGTTAGCAGATAAAGTCTTTTTTGTTTTGATGATTGCTCTTTTGGAGAACTACCCACCACTTCCTGGGTTGGCAGAAAACTCGATGTATTCAACTTTGATGCTGGCATTTACAATCCCAGCGATTTTGTTTGGTTCTGCTGGCGGAATCTTTGTTGACCGTTTGCCAAAAAAGCTGATTATGGTCGGTTCAGATGTGGTGCGGGGACTATTGACGCTGTGTCTGCCTTTTTTGCCACGAGAGTTTCTGATTCTCTTAATCCTGACTTTTGCTATTTCCTCAGTCACCCAGTTTTTTGCACCCGCTGAGCAAGCTGCTATTCCCTTGTTGGTGAAGCGAGAGAATTTATTGGCAGCCAACGCACTGTTTAGCAGCACCATGATGGGAGCTTTAATTGTTGGCTTTGCCGTAGGAGAGCCAATTTTGAGTTTGGCGAAAAACTTCATGGGAGAACAATACGGTCAAGAGATTGTCGTTGGAGGACTATACATCTTATCGGCTGGGCTAATGCAGCCGATTAAATTTAAAGAACATAAACCACCAAAGGAAAATCAAGGCGAAAATCACCCTTGGGCTGAATTTACCACGAGTCTACGCTATCTCAAGAAAAACCGTTTGGTCTTGAATGCGATGCTGCAACTAACAACCTTATATTGTGTGTTTGCAGCCTTAACGGTGCTGACAATTCGATTAGCTGAGGAGTTTGGCCTCAAAGAAAAACAGTTTGGCTTTTTCTTGGCAGCAGCTGGGGTGGGTATGGTATTTGGTGCGGCGCTTTTAGGTCACTGGGGTGATAAATTGCACCATAAGCCCTTACCTTTAATTGGATTTTTGATGATCGCCCTAGTTTTGGGAGTGTTCACTTTTACACACAACTTATTAGTGGCGCTGGCTCTGTGTGGAATTTTAGGTATCGGTGCTGCCTTCATTGGTGTGCCTATGCAAACTTTAATTCAACAACAAACACCGTCAACAATGCATGGTAAAGTGTTTGGTTTTCAAAATCATGCTGTAAACATCGCCTTATCTGCACCTTTGGCAATCACCGGGCCATTAACTGACGCTTTGGGATTGAGAACGGTGCTAATAGTTATGAGTATTGTTGTCGTAGTTGTCGGCGTTTGGGCTTGGCAAAATACCCGCAGAGTCTTGCAAGATGTAATTTAAGTAATGTAGGCTGATAATCTGGCTTTATTTTTAATCTATAAATTAAATTAATCGGGATTTAATTGAAGTTTTCTATTAAAATGAAATCTTAACTACAGAAGTCAGCATTAACTTTAGCTATAGTCTGAGGTTTGACCGTGCGTTCACAAAGTGTCTCCGTTGGAGAATTGCCTTCCCAAATCAGTATTCCACAAACCGAGAATCAGAAACACTCCCGTAATTCAAACCCGCCAGTCGTGCCCAAACGTGCATCTGGCGGTTTTGCTCTACTTGACAGCCTTCATCGCCACGGTGTTGAGTATATTTTTGGTTACCCAGGTGGGGCGATTCTGCCAATTTACGACGACCTGTACAAAGTGGAAGCTACTGGTGCGATTAAGCACATTCTAGTGAGACACGAACAAGGCGCAGCCCACGCTGCGGACGGTTACGCGCGTGCCACGGGGAAAGTAGGAGTATGCTTTGGTACTTCCGGCCCGGGAGCAACAAACTTGGTAACAGGCATCGCCACAGCCTACATGGATTCCATCCCGATGATTGTAGTCACGGGACAGGTTTCACGTCCAGCGATCGGTACAGATGCGTTTCAAGAAACCGATATTTATGGGATTACGCTACCAATTGTCAAGCACTCCTATGTAGTGCGCGATCCCAAAGATATGGCGCGAATTGTGGCTGAAGCCTTTCACATCGCTAGCACTGGGCGTCCAGGGCCAGTTTTGATTGATGTGCCCAAGGATGTAGCTTTAGAAGAATTTGATTATGTGCCTGTGAAGCCAGGTTCAGTGAAGTTACGCGGTTATCGTCCCACGGTCAAGGGAAATCCCCGACAAATTCAAGCCGCAATTGGGTTGATTACTGAAAGTCGCCGTCCGCTTCTGTATGTAGGTGGTGGTGCGATCGCCGCTTCTGCCCATGAAGAAGTCAAACAATTAGCTGAATTATTCAATATCCCCGTCACCACAACTTTAATGGGAATCGGTGGCTTTGACGAACATCATCCCCTAGCTTTGGGAATGTTGGGAATGCACGGCACCGCTTACGCTAACTTTGCCGTGAGTGATTGTGACTTGCTAATTTGCGTCGGTGCGAGATTTGACGATCGCGTTACAGGCAAATTAGACGAATTCGCCTCCCGCGCCAAAGTAATCCACATCGACATCGATCCGGCGGAAGTCGGCAAAAACCGCATCCCGGAAGTACCCATCGTCGGCGATGTGCGAAACGTGTTAATTGACTTGTTACGTCGCTGCAAGGAAACGGGCATCAAGCCAACACCAAATCAAAACCAAGAGTGGTTAACTAAAGTTAACCGTTGGCGGGAAGAATATCCCCTAGTGGTACCCCAGCATCCCGACAGCATTTCACCCCAAGAAGCCATCGTCGAAGTCAGTCAGCAAGCACCAAACGCTTTCTACACCACAGATGTCGGCCAACATCAAATGTGGGCAGCGCAATTCCTGAAAAACGGCCCAAGACGCTGGATTTCTAGCGCAGGTCTGGGGACTATGGGCTTTGGCCTACCTGCGGCCATGGGCGCGAAAGTCGCCTTTCCCGATGAAGAAGTCATCTGTATCAGTGGTGATGCTAGTTTCCAGATGTGCTTACAAGAGCTTGGTACTTTAGCACAATATGGCATCAATGTCAAGACCATAATTATTAACAATGGTTGGCAAGGGATGGTACGCCAGTGGCAGCAAGCCTTTTATGGCGAACGTTACTCATCCTCGAACATGGAAGTAGGGATGCCAGACATTGAGTTATTGGCAAAAGCCTACGGGATAAAGGGCATGGTAATCCGCGATCGCAGTGAATTAAAAGATGCGATCGCCGAAATGCTGGCACACAACGGCCCCGTAATTGTGAATGTCCACGTTACCAGAGACGAAAATTGCTATCCAATGGTAGCCCCTGGTAAGAGCAACGCTCAAATGGTCGGCTTGCCCAAGCAAGCACCCAAAGCCCCAGCAGAGCCAGTTTATTGTAGCCACTGCAACGCGAAAAATGCTCCAACTCATAACTTTTGTGCTGAGTGTGGAACGAAGTTGTAACGCTTTTTGATAATTCTGACTAGAGAGGTAGGGGAGCAGAGAGAAGGGGAAAAAGATGATGAAATTCCCCTAATTTCTGACCCCCTTTCCTTTGGCGTTCAAAAATGTCGGCACTAGATAAAATACACGGGCAGTTATGTTAAGAATGCGAACAAAGTTGTTTACTAATGTCAGCTAGAGATTTATTTCATGAAGCGGTAAAAAATGCACTCCAGAAAGAAAATTGGATAGTTACCGATGATCCTCTAAAAATAGAATTTGAGGAAGTGACGTTTAAAATAGATTTGGGTGCCCAAAGGCTGATAGCAGCAGAACGAGCAGGGGAAAAAATAGCAGTGGAAATTAAAAGTTTTGCAAGTAACTCTGCGGTTAGCGACTTCCATACAGCTTTGGGACAATTCCTGAATTATCAAATTGCACTCGAAGAAAAAGAACCAGAACGTCAATTATATTTGGCTATTCCAGTTGATGCTTATGAAACATTTTTCCAGACCCGACTTGCTCAAATCGCGGTGCAGCGACATCAATTAAAACTAATAATATATGAACCAATTATGGAGATGATTGTGGGATGGACAAACTAGAGCAATATCGCCAATATATCCAAACTATTTTAACTAAACACGGTGAGTATAAACCCTTGCGTGAAGACATTGAAAGTGAATTAATATTTGATACAGTACACGACCATTATCAGTTGATGCGTGTAGGTTGGAATGGTTTAAGTCGCATCTATCGCAGTGTCATTCATTTTGATATTAAAAATGACAAAATCTGGATTCAGCAGAATATGACAGATGTAGATTTAGCACAAGAACTATTGGAGATGGGAGTACCAAAAGACGATATTGTGTTGGGTTTACAGCCACCTTATAAACGTCCGTACACGGGGTATGGAGTGGCTTAAGCGTAGCCCACACTTCGACTTACCTCGACTTGTGTAAACACAAGTACTAAAAACCTCATGGCTTAAGGTAACTTAACCGTTTTTATACGTAGATGAATATATTCTCTGCGTATTTTTTATGAAAAAAACATTCATCCAATGTATATTTCCGCATTCTTTTGGGAATCCTAAATCTACGAGGCTGTATAAACCGTAAGGTATTACTTCCTCAAATATCGCATAACTTTTAAAGGATAATTATGCCTCAACGCAGTTTGCCCAAAGGACGTAGTGCTAGTTCAGTTGCTTTAGAACCAGAAGTTGCGATCGCAATTTTGGGACTTTTTTCCGCAGCTGCTGATGGTGAAGGTATTTCTTCCACAGAAGAATATGCTTTGAGTGAATTTCTCAGTCAGGTTGGCTTATTTGAAGATTACTCTGATGATGACTTTGAAGAATTAACCGAGAAAGTCGTCTGCTTGATTGAAGAAGAAGAACCTGAAGACTTAGTAGCCCAAGCCATCGAATCGTTACCAAATAGAGCTTATCGAGAAGCTGCATATATCACCGCTATCTTGGTGGTAGGTATTGATGAAGAAGTACCGGAAATTGAACAAGATTATATCTCTGAACTTCAGGAAGCCTTAAGAATTTCAGACGAACGAGCGCAAGAACTAATAGATGAAATATTCGGGGAAGAAGAAGAAGAATAATCATGCTTGAAATTGCAGCCTCAGTCATCTACCATCATTAATTTGAGGCTGCTAATTTAAAGCATGAAATAATTTTGTTGGACTTGAGTTGTTCAGATTCCCGACTTTATGAAGAAGTTGGGAATCTTGCACGTTATCAATAAAGAATAAATGCTCTGCTGCTGTATTCTAGCTCTCCTAGAACACCAATTCAGTAATCTTGAAAGTACCAAAATATCGGGTAGGGGCGTACAGCTGTACGCCCCTACAAGATCGTGAAATCGGGTAAAATCTTGATGTCAGGGGTAAGACTTATCATTCGTCATCTGTATCGTGGGTGAGGTTTTTGATTACTGAATCGATGCTCTAGCTAAAGTGAAATTGGTACATTTTTAAATGCGGCTGTATCTGGCACAAAAATGTCCAAATTATTGACACCATCGGGAACTCTTAGCCAGACATAAGCATCTGCGGAGGCTTGTGGACGCACTTGGAACAAAGAAACGCTTCCTGTTGAGCGATCTAAAGCAACTCCTTTGTATGTTTCGCTAGTGTCAGGGTTACGGGCTGTTGTACTAGAAACCGATATGATATCACTACCAACAACTCCGTCTGTGGCAAGCCGACGGATACGCATTTGCACATTTATGACATCACGGTTTCCAGTTTGTGGATCTTTAATTCGCTTGGCTGAAAGTAATTCCACTTCTGCCTTCTTGCCAAAAGCAGGCTGCACAAATTGACCGGGTTGAATTGCTGAGGTAGTAGCAGTAGCTGGTGATGGTGATGCTGTTGGTTCTTGTGAAGACGTTGTAGTTGTAGGACTTGGCACTTGAGTGGGAGTGCTATTGCTTAGTGTATTAGTCTTGGTGGCATTTAGCGTCTCCCGCAGCGTGAAAACTTCGTAAGCTACATAACCGCTACATCCCAAAGCCAAAGTAGAGAGTAATACAGCCACACTAGATAAAAATGTACTCACACCGTTGCCTCGATTTCATATTTATGTAGATTTAGGTTAATCTACCTTTAGATTTTATAATCCCATAAATTATGTTGACACACTCGCGATCGCATCGATCCCTACTTCCTTTACTTCTTAAAATATCAAATAATTTTGTTTGAGTCGGCAGTTGCGATCGCCCCCTCAGCTAGAAGTATTAGGGACTTCCAATAAAAAAAACGTCCCATCGTAGGGGCGCACAGCTGTGCGCCCCTACAAATGTACAAATAATTTGGAACAATTTATTTTTTGGAAGTCCCTTATTTAAGGCGATCGCATTTCTATTTGGCAACCTGCCAAACCATCTCATAATCCCCAGTCTCCATCACAACCAAGCGCGGTCATATTGAACGGGCCAAAGTTTATCGTGTCCGAGTTGTTTGGCTGCTAGATGCGGCCAATAAGGGTTGCGGAGTAATTCGCGTCCCAACAGCACTATATCAGCTGCTTCTTTGCGAATCAGTTCGTCAGCTTGTTCTGGAGATGTAATTAACCCTACGGCTCCTGTATAGATATTAGCTTCACGGCGGATGCGTTCGGCAAATTGAGTCTGATAACCCGGTTTAACTGGTATGTTGATTCCCGGTATGATGCCTCCTGATGAAGTGTCTATGAGATCGACTCCTAGAGACTTCAGTTTGTCACTTAAAGCGATACTTTGTTCAATGTCCCAACCTTTGTCTACCCAGTCAGTGGCGGAAATGCGTACCCAAAGCGGATATGTTTGAGGCCAAATTTCTCGGACTCCTTGAACTACTTCTATTAACAAACGAGTACGATTTTCAAAGCTACCACCATAATCATCTTCACGATGGTTAGAAAGGGGTGAGAGAAACTGGTGCAGCAAGTAACCGTGGGCTGCATGGATTTCAATCACCTTGAAACCAGCTTCTAAAGAACGTTTAGCAGCTTGGATAAAGGCGTTAATAACTTCTTGAATTCCCTCAAGACTTAGGGCTTCGGGCACAGGGCTATCTTTGCTAAAAGCGATCGCACTGCTGGAAACCAAGGGACGCCAACCTTCTTGGGATTCATCGAGTACTTTTCCTCCCTTACTCGGTTTGGCGGTGCTGGCTTTTCTGCCTGCATGAGCAAGTTGGATACCTGCTACAGCTCCAAAGTTATGAATCAATCCCGCAATCTTGGCTAAAGTTTGGATGTGTGCATCAGACCAAATGCCCAAATCTTGCGGGCTGATACGTCCACGTGGTTCTACAGCTGCTGCTTCTGTCAACACTATACCTGCACCGCCAACTGCACGAGAAGCTAGATGTACCATATGCCAATCGTTGGCATATCCGTTTGTACTTGAATATTGACACATCGGTGAAACAGCGATGCGGTTGCGAAAAGTAACTTCTCGAATCCTGAATGGTTCAAACAGGTGTGGCATCAGTTATTAATTCCTTCTCTGGCTAGATGATTCGGAATACGTTTGCAGTATGAACTCAAAGAGCGGCCGCTAAAGTTAAAGCACTACTTAGCTGCATCCGTGAGTGGGTATCAGTGATGAGAACGCTGTGGTTTTACACCTTGGTATCATGCACTGGCTATGGAGTCAAATGCTTTTTGAATCACTAGAATTGCGATCGCTACTGACACGAATGGTCTGAGAATCAGGCTTTTGGTTTTGCAATTCCCAGATATCATGTTTTACTTGTTCTCGATCCACCAATAACTGTAGATGTTCTGGTAATTTGGTTGTTTGCCAAACTGACCAAATTTCTCCATATAAACATTCTCTTTCAAGTTGTCCAAAAAACATTGCTTGATTCTCCAGTAGTATTGCGGTTAATAAGTTTAAAGGTTTAGTATTAGTAATAACTAAATTGGAGAAGATATTAAAAATAATCAGTATTGAATATGTATAATTCTCAAATTTAGCGATTTTTATCGAAACAGAATTCACAAGTCAGTAGCCAGAATTCAGTTGGGTATTTTCTGCAACTGGTCAATGAATCCAGGGGTTTAAGATCCCCACTAAATCAAAAATTTAGTGGTGCAACAATTCAGTGGTAGGTCTGAATCCCCCACTGATTCATTCTGACTTCTGAATTCTTCTTCGACTGTTTTTTCAGCCGCAGCATAATTAATAATGATTATTGCAACATTTAGTTATGTTGGGAAGAAAAATTAATAAAAATGATAGAATCCTCAATTGAGGATTGGAAATATCAAGTAGGTAATAATTTAGGGGATCGCCCATTGAATTTGCCACCATACTGATAATTTATATTTCTTTACATATATTTGTTTGTGTATCTTATCCTTTTCTTAAGGAAAATTTAACCAAATAATCTTACCGTCAATCAAGGTCATAGAAATATCAAATGCTCACGACTACAGTGGCTATAGAAGTAAGTAATCTCTCAAAAAACTATAAGGGTAAGCCAGCACTGAAAAATGTTTCATGCACGATTGACAAAGGAGAAATGGTAGCGCTTGTAGGTGCTTCTGGCTCAGGAAAGTCTACACTTTTGCGGCAGATAAATGGCTTGCAAATTGGAGATGGAGGAAGGGTTTTGATTTTTGGAATTGCTTTGCAAAGCAAGGGTAAATTACATTCAAAAATTAGGATTTTACGAAGTCAGATAGGATACATTTTTCAACAATTCAATTTGGTAAACAGGCTAACAGTGATTGAAAATGTTTTGGTTGGTAATTTAGCGCGATCGCCAGTGATTCGTTCGGCATTACATTTGTTTACAAAAGCAGAAAAAATTCAAGCTCTTTGTGCATTGGAGAGAGTCGGGATTCTGGAACATGCTTATCAACGGGCTTCTATGCTTTCTGGGGGACAGCAACAACGAGTAGCGATCGCTCGTTGTCTCGCACAGGGAGCAAAAATTATCCTTGCAGATGAACCCATTGCTTCCCTCGATCCTGAATCTGCTCGCAAAGTTATGGAATTGCTCATCGAACTGAATCGAGAAAGCAAAATCACAGTAGTTGCTTCCTTACATCAAATTCAAATGGTGCGTAGGTATTTCAATCGCGCCATCGCCCTGAGAGATGGAGAAGTGATGTTTGATGGTGCGATCGCCAAATTAGATGATGACATGCTCAATCAACTTTATGGTACAGCAGCAGAAGAACTTGTTCTCAGAGGACATGGAGAATTTATCGGATAATAAATTTTACTAAATATTCAAGTTTTGCAGCGTGATAGCTACTAAAAATAACATCAATAGTTTAACAATAACGAGGAAATCATCCATGAACAGACGACTATTTATTCAACAAGCTTCTTTGTTTACGTTAACCTTAGGAAGCGCAAAGATACTATCAGCCTGTACCTCTAGTTCTAGTTCCGATGCTGCAAATATTAAAGAAATTAATTTTGGCGTTCTTTCCACAGAATCTCAGAGTAATCAAAAGCCTCTTTGGGAACCTTTTGCTGCTGTAATGTCAAAGGAAATTGGCATTCCTGTCAAACCCTTTTATGTCACACAATATGCAGCATTAATAGAAGCCATGCGCTTTGGTAAAGTACAGGTAGCTTGGTTAGGTGGTAAGCCATACCTGGAAGCTGTAAAACTTGCTGATGTTGAAGCATTTGCTCAAGTGGTGAGTGACGATGGTCAAAAAGGCTATTACTCTCACCTGATTGTTAATAAAGATAATCCTATTGCTGCTGAAGCTAAAGCACAAGGTGGTGATAAATATGTGGTGAAAAATGCAGCGAAGCTTACCTTTGCTTTCAACGATCCTAATTCTACTTCTGGCTTCTTAGTGCCGAGTTACTATATTTTTACAAAAAACAAAGTTGACCCTAAAAAAGCCTTTAAACGGTTGATTTTCGCTGGTAGTCATGAAGCATGTGCCCTCGCAGTTGCTAATAAAAAAGTAGATGTCGCTACAGTTAGTAACGAAGGTCTATATCGCTTAGGTAAAACTAATCCGGAAGCGAGAAAAAAGATTGAAATTATCTGGGAATCGCCGATAATTCCCAGCGATCCTCTTGCCTATCGCCAGGATTTATCAGCAGACATCAAGAAGAAGTTTCAAGATTTTTTCTATAACTATAAAGATGCAAAAATTTTAAACCCTCTTAAAGTTTCTGGCTTCGTTCCCGCTGAGGATAAAACTTGGAATCCCATTCGAGAACTGGAAATTGCTAAGAAAATTCAAGAAACACAATTTCAAGAAAATCTCAGCGAGCAAGATAAAAAAAAGAAGTTAGCAGAACTAAATCAGCAACTACAAAAAATTCAGACAAACTGATATGATAGCGCTTGGCAATCAAATGAGGTATAGAAATTCGTAGGGGCGCAAAGCTTTACGCCCCTACCAAGTACCTCACGCTTATCGGGAAATGCTATATATAGCTGAATCTAAAATTTGAGATTTTCATCAATCAAATAGGATTCCTATAGCTCATAGTGAAATACATCAAAAAGGTGCAAAAACATAATCACATCATTGCAAATGCATCTCCTCCAGTATTAGCAATGTTAGAGCGAGAAGCAAAAATTGTTACTACTGGTCGAGTTTTTTTCCTATTGGCTGTTGTAGCTACCCTGATTTTTTCTTCTATTCAGAGCGAACTAAATTTTCCATCATTGTTCCAAAGTAGTAACAATATGGTGGAGTATATCCGTTCATATTTTCCACCAGATTTTAGCGATTGGAAATATTATCTTTCCGAAACTATTATTACTATATCAATGGGAATTTGGGGGACTTTAATGGCTGCGATCGCCGCAGTTCCTTTATCTATTTTAGCATCGAATAATATGTGTCCACCTTGGATTGTACAATCAACACGCCGACTATTAGATGCCATGCGTGCCATTAACGAAATTGTTTTTGCACTTATTTTTGTAGTAGCCGTAGGCTTGGGGCCATTTGCTGGGGTGTTGGCTTTATTTGTTCACACCGCAGGTACACTTGGTAAGCTATTTTCTGAAGCAGTTGAAGCAATTGATCCTGGCCCTGTGGAAGGAATTCGAGCAACTGGCGCCAATCAGATTCTAGAAATCATCTTTGGCGTACTTCCCCAAGTATTACCTCTATGGACTTCTTTTACTCTCTATCGCTTTGAATCAAATGTACGTTCTGCTTCTGTATTAGGAATTGTTGGTGCAGGTGGAATTGGCGTTTCTTTATATCAGAATTTCGGAGCTTTTGAGTATCAAAAAGTCTGTGCGATTTTGATTATTTTGATTCTTGCTACAGGTATTATTGATTTTTTATCAGCAAAAATTAGAGCTTGGTTAGTTTGAATCAGAATTCAGGAGTCAGAATTTATAAAAAAAAGGCATCTTTTATCCTATTCCTTTTAATAATGGCATGAAAAAGGCATTTTTAGATTTTTGATTGTTAACCGTCAGCAATTACCATTGTGAAAAAGGATATTTGACTAAATTGCTATTGAAATATCTCGAATCATGAGAAACTTCTTCTCCAATCCAGATTGGTAGTTCAATTTGTTGATTTTCATCACTGAGTTCAACTTCTGCTAAGATTAGTCCTTTGTTAACACCCTCAAACTCATCTATTTCCCAAATCAAACCGCCGAACTCTATCTTATATCTGATTTTTTCTATGAATGGACGTTGACACAATGTCTCAAGCATTTCTTGAGCATCTTCAACAGGAATAGGATATTCAAACTCTAATCTCGAATATTGAATAGTCGGGCCTTTAATTGTCAAATAACCTTTTTCTCCTACTATCCGTACACGTACAGTCACTTTATCTTGTGTAGGAATGTATCCCTGACGATAGACACTACCTCCAGCTAAACTTCTCCAATCATCTCCGACAACTAAATATTTGCGCTCTATTTCTTTCGCCATTTTACTCAATCTCCAATGCCCAATTTATTTATACTATATGTAGAGATGTGATTAATTGCGTCTTTACATAATTCAAAATTAAAAATTTCGAGTTCTGAATGAATAATTGCAGCAGTTAGATAGCCAAAAGCAATCATTACTAATTGTTTGACAATCCCAAATCCCCAATCCAAAATCAAAAATCCAAAATCGTATGACCTATGGCTACCGTGACGCAAAGACAAACGTGGATGAATACACTAGCAAAAGCTGAATTCAAGCAACTAGAAGAACTAGTGAATAAATTAGGTAAATTGCCGAGTTATAGCTTATTACGTTCTCCAGAAATTGGTTTAGCAATGGTTCGGGGACGCGCTGGGGGTACAGGAGACCCATTTAACTTAGGAGAAATTACCATAACTCGGTGTGTAGTGCAACTAGAGAGCCAAGCAGATGAAACGATGCCTACGGCGAGCGCAGCTAACGCCGGTTTTGGGTACATCCCAGGGCGATCGCATCGTCATGCAGAACTAGCCGCCTTATGTGATGCCTTATTGCAAAGCGATCGATGGTGCGATCGAATTCAAGCCGAGGTAATTCAACCCCTGCAAACAGCAAACCGAGAGCAACAAGAACTTAAACAGCGTCAAACCGCCGCCACGAAGGTTAACTTTTTCACGATGGTGAGGGGGGAAGGGTGAGGAGACAAATCAATTCAAAATTCAAAATTCAAAATTCAAAATTAAAGAACTTTTGAATGCGTGACTTTTTAATGCCCCATGCCCAATGACAAAACTTACTAATTTACGAGGTTTTGAAGATGCGGTTCATGATGCCCAAGGGACATTTCGATCGCTACTTGATGCGAATGCCCAACCGGGGACACCATGCCTGCTAACTGCTAGTATGACTGCGCCTTCAGGTTTAACGGCTGCCTGTGCAGCAGCTTGTCTGACGTTACTGGATTTGGACGTTGAAGTTTGGGTTCAACCCAGTTTTGCTTCTCCAGTCAGGAATTGGTTACTGTTTCACACTGGTTGTCGCTTCACGCAGCAACCAGGGGAGGCTGACTTTGCCGTAATTGGAGATTTGGCAGGATTGCCAGAACTATCTGATTTTAACTGGGGGACAACAGAACAACCTGAAGCTTCGACAACGCTAATGGTACAAATTGAAAGTTGGCAAGGAGGACAACCTGTGGTGCTGACAGGGCCGGGAATTTTAGATCGTCAAGAAATTGCTCCTAATCTCCCTCGGCATTTTTGGGATTTCTGGGTGAAGAATCACCAAGCTTATCCTCAGGGTGTTGATGTATTGTTGTTTACAGAAAATGCAGTTATGGGACTACCTCGCACAGCAAAATCTGAGTTCTGTTATCAGCCTTGATATCCGCGTTGCCCGTCGTGATGATTTGCCGCTGCTGATTGATTTTAAGTGCGTAGTAAGACCGAGTTACCAAATTAACAATTGAGAAAGGTGAAAATTCATGCCGTATGTTGCAGTCAAAGGTGGCGAACAGGCAATTGAAAATGCAGAAACGCTGCTCAAAAGTAGACGGCGGGGCGATCCTGCTATTCCTGAACTGACGCTAGACCAAATTGAACAACAGCTAACTTTAGCTGTGGAACGGGTGATGTGTGAGGGTAGCTTATATGACCGAGAGTTAGCAGCCCTCGCTATTAAACAATCCTGGGGCGATTTAGTCGAGGCAATTTTTTTGTTACGAGCGTATCGCACAACACTGCCACGTTTATACTACAGCCAGCCGCTAGACACCAGCAAAATGCAAATACAGCGGCGGATTTCCTCCATTTTTAAGGATGTTCCAGGAGGACAGAGTTTAGGCCCCACCTTTGACTACATCCATCGTCTGCTGGACTTTAAGCTGATGGCAGAGGCAGAAGTTCCCACAGCAACAGAAGCAGAGGCAATTACTGAGCCAGTTCCCCGCGTGATTGATACTTTGGATCGGGAGGGATTGATGCAGGGGGAGGAGGACGCGGGGACACGGGGACGCTGGGACGCGGGGACGTGGGGAGACGGGGACGGGGGGACGCGGGGAGACGGAGACACGGGGACGCGGGGACACGGGGACGCGGGAAAAGAGGACAAGGTGAATTTATCACAAACACTCTCCGCCTCAGAGCGTCTCCCACTCTCCGCGTCTTCTTCTGACTTGACGCGTCAACCGCTAACTTTTCCGGCAAAAAGGGATGCGAGACTCCAGAATTTGGCGCGTGCAGATGAGGGCTTTTTACTATCTTTGGCGTACTCGACTCAACGAGGTTATGGCAGAAATCATCCTTTTGCTGGAGAAATTCGTATGGGGGAAGTGGAGGTGGTGATTTGCCCAGAAGAGTTGGGGTTTGAAATTGCGATCGCTGATATTACTATTACTGAAGTGCAGATGGTAAATCAATTTAAAGGTAGCAAAGATTTACCTGCTCAGTTTACTCGTGGCTATGGGCTGACTTTTGGTTATAACGAACGCAAAGCTATGTCGATGGCGTTGGTAGATAGGGCGATGCGAGCTGAGGAATTCGGTGAAACAATCCAAGGCCCAGCCCAAAACGTCGAGTTTGTACTTTCTCATTCAGATAACGTTGAAGCACAGGGCTTTGTTCAGCATCTCAAACTTCCTCACTACATTGATTTTCAATCAGAGTTAAATCTAGTCCGAAAGATGCGACAACAACAGGTAAAAACTCAATCATCGCCTGAGTTAACTCCAGAAAATCATCCAACTTAATTTGTTTTGAAATACCAAATTAAAAAAGGCAATACGGTTCAAAATGAGCAACAAAGCCCTCATGTAGAGACGCGATTTATCGCGTCTTCAAAGACCAAATATCTCCACTAGAGAATTTAGTAAAAATAATGCAAACGATTCAACAATTAACAAGACAAACTAAAACTAAAATTGCCATTCAAGGAGCAGACGTACTGACTCTAGAAGGTTGGATTAAAGATGCAACTGTTTTAATTGAAGATGGGCGTTTTATCAGTATTAATCAGGAAAGTAGTCCCAATGGATTTGATTTTGTAAACGCTAAAGGACTCCAGATGTTGCCGGGAATTATCGATTTGCATGGTGATGCCTTTGAGAGGATGATTTGCCCTCGTCCTGGAATTCACTTTCCTTTAGCAATGGCGATCGCTGAAAATGACCGCAACCTTTTGTCTGCTGGAATCACAACTTTTTTCTGTTCAATTACAGACTCCTATGAACCGGGTTTGCGAAGCCGAGATTCAGCCCGTGCTTTAATTGAGTTGATTTTGAAAACAGGAAAACAGGTTTTAAGTTGCAATCATCGAATTCATATTAGGCATGAAGAAGCAAATACTAAAGGCCATGAAGAATTATGTGATTGGTTAACATCTGGCCGCGTTCAACTTTTATCAATTAACGATCATTTACCACCTGTTGGAGATGAGCAAATGTTAAGCCGATACCTTAATGGTTTACGGCGAAGATTATCTATGTCTGAAGAAGAAATTAAAGAATTTATCGTCCAAATACAACAACAGCGAGACGAAGGATACGAACAAGTAGAGGAATTAGTTGAACTTGCCCATAATTACCGTATTCCCCTAGCTTCCCATGATGATGATTCCCAAGAAAAGGTAGCAGAAAGTCAACGCCGCCAAGTTGCGATCGCCGAATTTCCCGGTAGTATTGCTTTAGCTGCCCAATCCCGTGCCTACGGTGCAGCAGTCCTCATGGGTGCGCCGAACTTAGTGCGTGGCGGTTCCCATGTCGGCTACATGAGTGTAGCGGAGGCGGCTAAAAATGGTGTTTTGGATTGCCTTTGCTCAGATTACCACTATCCTTCCTTATTTCATGCCCCCTTTAAGCTAGCTGAATTAGGCTTAATGAGTTTTGAGCAAGCATGGACTCTAGTTTCTAGTCGTCCAGCAGCAGCAGCGGGAATTAGCGATCGCAAAGGTAAAATCTCTCCAGAGTTAGATGCAGATTTCTTATTAATATCTCCAAATAATTCTCTACCTACTGCGATCGCATCTGTCTACATCACAGGCCAAGAAGTCGCCCGATATCCAATCATATCATGTTTGGGTGAAGACTTATCATTAGGACTGATTGGGGGACGGGGGGACGCGGGGACGCGGAGAAATTTTAATAACAAGTGATTATCCGAACTTGATATCAAAGGGTAAAGAATAAAAGCTAAAAACATAATTCCCAACTCTGCGTTACTCTGCGCCCCACTTTGCGCCCCTCTGCGTTTAATAAAATCCTCAATCTTCCTCAGGAAAAATCAACCCATGTTGCAACCTGAAACAAACTTCAACTTCGCCTACCTAGACGAGCAAACCAAGCGCTCAATTCGCCGCGCCTTACTCAAAGCCGTTGCTATTCCAGGACATCAAATTCCCTTTTCTTCTAGAGAAATGCCCATGTCTTACGGCTGGGGAACAGGTGGAATTCAGGTAACAGCTGCCGTGATTGGTCAAACCGACGTGCTAAAAGTAATTGACCAAGGAGCAGACGATACCACCAACGCAGTCAACATTCGCCGCTTCTTCAAAAAAGTATGTGGCGTGCAGACAACAGAACAAACACAAAAAGCAACACTAATCCAGACACGGCACCGCATACCCGAAACACCATTGCGACAAGGACAGATTATGGTTTACCAAGTACCAATTCCCGAACCCTTGCGCTGGCTAGAACCGTCATCAGTTGAAACCGGCAAAATGCACGCCCTAGAAGAATACGGTTCGATGTACGTCAAACTTTACGAAGATATCACCAAACACGGACACATTGCCACATCCTACGACTACCCAGTAATAGTGCATGACCGCTATTTGATGAGTCCCAGCCCAATTCCCCGCTTTGATAATCCCAAAATGCACATGAATCCTGCACTCCAGTTATTTGGCGCTGGCAGAGAAAAGCGGATATATGCAATTCCGCCCTACACCAAAGTCAAAAGCCTCGACTTTGAAGATCATCCCTTCACAGTAGAACGTTGGGACAAAGCTTGTGAACTATGTGGTTCTACGGAAAGTTATTTAGATGAAGTAGTCATTGATGACCAAGGTGGTAGGATGTGGATTTGCTCGGATACAAACTACTGTCGCGGGATGAGGGAAGCGGAGGGAAAAAGGAGTGAATTTTAAAGACTCATCGCCAAACATCAAAGGTTCATCGCCCAACATCAAAGGTTCATCGCCCAACATCAAAGGTTCATCGCCCAACATCAAAGGTTCATCGCCCAACATCAAAGGTTCATCGCCCAACATCAAAGGTTCATCGCCAAACATCAAAGGTTCATCGCCAAACATCAAAGGTTCATCGCCTATTTCCCATGCCCAATGCCCTATGAAAAAACCTCTTTTACAAGTTCATCAATTGAGTAAATCTTACGGTGCAATTAAAGCGTGCGATCGCATTTCCTTTGACTTATATCCTGGTCAAGTTCTGGGTATCGTCGGCGAATCAGGATCGGGTAAGTCTAGTTTACTCGGTGCGTTGGCGCAGCCCACCGGAGGTATCGCCAATCACTTCCCCATTGACCAAGGTAATGTTATTTATACAAATCGTAACCAAGAAGACTTAGAAATTACCCAGCTTCCTGAATCTCAACGCCGCCGATTGATGCGGACTGAGTGGGGTTTTGTGCGGCAAAATCCCCGCGATGGTTTGCGAATGAAAGTGAGTGCCGGGGCGAATATTGGCGAAAGGCTCTTAGATGTTGGCGTGCGACATTATGGTAACATTCGGGATGAAGCTACTCACTGGTTGCAACAAGTGGAAATCGATCCAGCGCGGATGGATGAATTACCAGTAAATTTTTCTGGAGGAATGCAACAAAGATTACAATTAGCTCGTGTATTAGTGACACGTCCTCGGTTGATATTAATGGATGAACCGACGGGAGGATTGGATGTATCAGTGCAAGCGCGGTTATTGGACTTATTGCGATCGCTAGTGCGGAATTTTCACCTCAGCGTCATTGTAGTCACACACGATATAGGCGTTGTCAGGCTGCTAGCCCATCGCTTGTTAGTAATGCAACAAGGGCAAGTAGTGGAATCAGGCTTAACTGACCAAGTACTCGACGATCCCCAGCATCCTTACACTCAACTATTAGTCAGCGCCGCCTTAACGCCATAGTAAAAAGAACGCAAAGAATGTTTGCGAAACACGACTTACGCAAAAGACAACGAAAGTCAACTTAACGCGAAACGGGCGGTTAGAAACCGCGTCTACACAAACAAAACCCTTAATTTTCTGTTAGTCCGCGTAGGCGGACTTTGCCTGTGTAGGCGCGAATTCCATTCGCCCAGGCTTAAGTTGACACCAATGCACAGCTGTGCGCCCCTACGAAAAATCTATATGTATCAAGATTTTCGTGAAATGGTATGAGTCCTGCCCAGTCCCCAGTCCCCAGTCCCCAATCCCCAATCCCCACTCCCCAATCCCCAATCCCCACTCCCCAATCCCCAATCCCCACTCCCCACTCCCCAATCCCCACTCCCCACTCCCCACTCCCCACTCCCCAATCCCCACTCCCCACTCCCCAATCCCCAGTAACAATGCAATCATTAACAGTTAATCATCATCCAGCTAACATTTCCCCCAACACCGTGCTGCAAGTAGAAAATCTGCGAAAAGGTTTTACTTTGCATCAGCAAGGAAGTGTTAGCTTATCGGTTTTACAAGGATTATTCCTGAGTGTGAATGCAGGGGAATGTGTAGCCTTGTCTGGGCCTTCTGGTTCTGGCAAGTCTACTTTGATGCGCTGTTTATATGGTAATTATCGCGCCGATAGCGGTTCAATTTGGGTAAAGCATGTTTGCGTAGCGTCTGGTAGAGAAGAAAATTGGGTTGATTTGTGTCAACTTCAGCCCCATGAACTTTTAGCGGTGCGGCAGAAAACTATAGGATATGTCAGCCAGTTTTTACGAGTGATTCCCAGAGTTCCCGCCCTAGAAGTAGCCGCCGAACCGCTGTTGGAATTAGGAGTAAAAACAGAAGTTGCTTTTGACAAAGTAAAAGAATTATTTCATCGTCTCAACCTACCAGAACGTTTATGGAAACTCTCTCCCACCACCTTTTCTGGAGGCGAAAAGCAACGGGTGAATATCGCCCGCGCCCTCTGTGTCAACTATCCGATTTTACTGCTCGACGAACCTACATCAGCCCTAGATACTACCAATCGCCAAGTAGTAATAGAACTTCTCGCAGAACACAAAACAGCCGGTTGTGCTTTAGTTGGTATTTTCCATGACGAAGAAGTGCAAATGCAACTCTCTAACCGCCAATTAATTTTTGGCAAAGATAACGGATAGGAAATTCAGAATTCAGAATTCAGAATTCAGAATAATCATCCTTGGACTTGCTGTGTGAAAACTCCATCTCCCTCATCTCTCCGAAGTTCTGTTCGCGCTTCGCGTTGCCGTTCGCGCAGCGTCTCGTAGAGAAGGCATCGCCGGAAGCCGGCGCTCAGACTTCTCTCCTCATCTCCCTCATCTCTCCATGCCCCATGCCCAAAGAATTCAGCAATGCTTGAAGTGACGCACTGCAATCTTTCCAATATTTTTAGAATAAAACAGGGAACACAAAACACATACCTTTAACAGAAAAGTAAATAGCCAAAACCGTAGGTCGTTTCTACAAACATTGAATACGAGTCTTACGCCAGTTATCAGTTATCGGCGAAAAGTGGTAGATGATAACTCATAGCTGATTTAAACACCAATCAATACTCACTCATTTAATAACTGACTAAATTTTCCTCTTTGACTTCTTCTTTCGCTAAAGCCAACGCTTGATAAGCAGTTTTAAACCTAGCCTCATCTGTAAATTTATGCCCAAACCGCTTTAAATAAGCTTCCAAATATCTAATACGTAAGTGTGGGTCAGCCGGACTTTGAAGAAAAGGCAGGTCTGCTTCAACCATAAACCGGATAGCTAACAAGGGTATAGGGCTACGCAGTGGACGAAAGTTTGGGTTGTGTAAACCAGGGCTTGGATTACGTTTATGAAATTCTCCAATCATTAATCCTGATTCGACAAACACAGGTTTGAGTTTTTGTTGTACGCTATCTATCATTTCAGAAGCTTCTTCTATATGGATATCAGGAAATATAAGTAAAAAAGCTTTACCCATTTTTGATTCCTGTTCTTTGACATCCATCTCTAGAAAGATATCTCGATAACGTCTGACGATATTTTCTATTTGTTCTGGATACAAGTCTTTCGTGTGAAGAACTGCCAAACGAATGCTATTGGATCTCAAAGAGTGAGGTACAAAAGGACAAACCGCGCCCGGTCTTCCTAAATGAGGATGAGGTCTTCCTAAAAAATTTTTAACCCACTCCAAAATTTGAATAAAGTGGGGAAGGTCTTCGTGTTCCTGAAGTTGTTCAATTTCTACAGGTGTATACAGTTGCATTAGCTTAAGTCAAGTATCGTAAGTGGTCAATTCTTCATCCAAGCGCATTGGGTGATTTTATCTGACAACTGAATTAATTTTTCTCTAAAAAATCAGCCTTGATGGTGTTGCTTTTTTGGCTGATTTATACTTTTTGTCAGATAAAAATCGGTTTAATATTTTGTGCAATTCCATTTAGAGGAATGCACATAACTGAAAATATATTTCAGCATCCAGGAATTTATTTCTGAGCATTATTTGTAGTATCGTAGATAGTATATATGTTTTTTTTGACCCTATCCTCCTGCTTTTTTCGTACTTTTAAACTCATAATATTTTTAACAAAAATATCATAAAGTTAATATCTCAATGTTTCGTTTTATTGTAAAAATTTAGTATAGATTTTTAGATACTGATAGTATGTAGCAAAAATTCTCAGTATTATTGCTTTGATAAGTAAAGTATTCAACAAAAGATTTGAATGTTCTTAGAAGCACAAATAATATTAGCTTCCGAAGACTTATTATGACTAATGGTTCTTCAATTGCGGGACGCAGAGAGTTTTGAAAAACAAGCAATCATCCAAACTTATACAAACATACAATGCGTATATATGTTATTTATTAGTATAATATGCTACTTTATAGTTGATTTCTTTATTTATATTTAAGCAGACGTTGAAGACAAATTGATACAAAATAAATTTAGAAGTGTGATTGTCTATCATTAAACAACCAAACATGATATTATTAATGTCCCGAAAAAAGCAGAGGTCAAGAATTAAATTTTTTTCTCTGGCAGGGGCTTTATAAATCAAATAAGATCTAGGTGTTTCACCATTTATTCAGACGCTAGCGGACACGGCGAATCGGTGCTTTATCCGCCAGTCGCACAGAATTCAATTTCTTTTTCTGACGACTGACGCCTTTATTCTTTATTGTTAAATGCGTAACAGCTTATTTCTCAACGAATTCTTTGACTACTGCCATAGCATTAGGAGGAATTTGGGTAATTAGGCGAAATGGAAATGCCGCAGTTGATGTGTAGTTTACATAATCTGGTGTGAGAAAAACAGCGTAGTTTTTAGCTTCTGGAGTCAGTTGTGCAGCAAACGATAAGGTTAAAGCTTTAACTAACTTACGAACATCAGCCGCTTGTTCATTAACAACTTCACCGCCACTAATAGGGGTATCTGGTCTGCCGATTTGATCTTGAGTGGTACTTGGGTCTTTGACACTCAAATGAGTACCTCCAACTACACCAACTAACCATTTTGGGGATGGGATTTTATCAAATCCGATAATTTGTTCAGTTAAAGCCGGGGTGGTTTTATCTGCTGAACTTGCTAATATCAGGGTAGGAACTTGCACTTTGGTTAACCCACTTTCACCAAATAGCAGAGAAGTTGTAGGATTGAGAGCGATCGCTCCTTTGATCCTATTATCCCGCAATTGATAGCTATTTTCTGGCAGTTCTTGAGCGATACACTGCATACCTTCTCCCAAACTCAAGATAGTCAAATTCTGTTTGCAGCGCTGTTTGAGACGTTCTAGTTGTAACTCGGCACCAGCAATTGTTAAAGCCGTACCACCACCAAAAGAATAGCCAACAACCATCGCCTTGGTAGTGGCAAGTTTGCCAACAAGGGGGTTATTAGCTGTTTGGTTGAGCTTTTCTAACTCATCGAGAACAAAACTAATATCTTGAGGGCGACGCAAAAACTCTTCAGGTTTGACAATTCTATTTTTTCCTTGTATCGCTGAGTCAACATTCGTTGCATTACTACCAGGATGTTCTAAAGCTGCTACTACATAACCGTGGGATGCTAGATGTTCCGCGAGATAACGCAAGTCGGTACGAACTGACCCGAAGCCGTGAGAAAAGACAATTACGGGTTTGTCAGGAGTTGCAGCAGTTGACCAGTAAACATCAACTGGAATTTGGCGTTGGCGCTTTTGGTCATTCAGGTCTAATTTAAGTATTTCTACTTTAGCGGTTCCTAGTTGGGAAGGGTCAGAGGGAAAAGCAATCTGGGGCGTTCCGGGCTGTGGTGTTAGCAAGTCAAGTTGGGGTGCAATTGCTAACATAAACTGTTGGGTGCGCCAAAAAGCGGTATTTAAACTTCCCGCAACCTTAAAAGCCTGCGGTACATTAATTTCTAAGCGTTTACTCGGATAAGCAGCGATAAAACTGAGTATAGAAAGACCCTCTGGTGCAGTAGAGCCTAAGATTAATCCTGCCCTGAGTGCTTGGACTCCGGCTTTATCCTCCCGTGCTAAGGCCGTAGCAAAGTCATTGAGAATACTTGTACCAATTTGTGTATTAAGTAATCCATTAACGGTGACAACATTTAACGGTAGATTCATGTTTAACGCTCCCAAAAAGAACTGGCGTTGTTCTTGGGATAATCTTTTAGCATAAGGTTGCAAACTCCGAGGTAATTGCCCAGTTTTGGCAGCATTTTGCAACTCAGTAAGGGTGACGGATTCTGTAAATAGACCAAAACGGACAACAACTGTGTCAGCGGCCTTTGCAGAAGTATTTGTACCGAACTGTGTCAGTGCAATCGCGCACAAGAAACTGCCAAATTTTTTCAGACCTTCCCAATTTCTAGCCATAAAGATTTTCACCTATTCATACTTACGTGAATATAGCGGATATTTGTGTATTTGAGTACCCCATTTACTGCCGAGAAATAAAAGCAGCGATCGCTCCTAAGTGGTAAATATATTTGTGAGTGCGATCGCAACCGATCAAAAAGATCGCAAATACCAAGAATTGTATAATTCATTACAGCTAGCAAATCAAGCAAAAATCGGTGTTAATAGCCACAAAAAACCGATTGTTTCTCAACTAAGTTGAATACTGTAACAAATGTCTTTTGTCATTAGTCCTTTGCTAATAACCAATGACGCCACTTGCTCCACCATGCCCAATACCCAATAAATAACCTGTTGCAGGTAGATAGTCTTATTGTTGTTGCTGCACTACCATTACTCTTCAAATTGCACCAGTAGCACCAAAACCTTTTTCTGATTTTATGTATTATCGATTTATTTATATTTTTATTTTCCTGCTTTCCTTAAGTATCGTTACATTATGGTGGCCTGTGAATGACTCTAATTGCAATTATGAGGCTTTTTTAGCATCAAAAACTACAAAATTTCAAGTACAAGCGACTAAGGTCGTTGTTCAGCCCTGGCGTGGTAAACATAAATCATACGGAATCTTTATGATTCCTAATGAATATAAACAAGCTCCCTTTTTTGTGTTAACAGTCAAAGGTGCTGGCAATTACTGTTCCAAACAATTTGGTTATAGAAAAAAAATTGATGATATTGTTGCTCAACCAGGAACTTATCTAGTAAGGAAGTTCATTAGAACTCGAACATCGGTGCGACTGATTCTCCAAGGTTTATACTTTCAGATCAATGATAAAAACAATTGGACATTAATTTTTCCTCAACCAAAAGTTGATTAGTAGCAAACAACTTTATTAATAATTACAAATTAGGTAGGTGGTTGAGTTGCTAAATCTTCGTTTTTTTCTAATAAAGCAGTGGTAGCATTCACCACAATTTGTGCCGATCCTGTGAAGAAAGAACGCTCAATGGTCGCTGGAACATCGCTAGGTTGATGATAGTGGGGAGTACGTAAATTTGCGGTATCTGTCACCAGCACTGCTCCGACTCCTTGATACCAAAATGGTGCATGGTCGCTGCGTAAGGTATCTGGTGTCAGCAAACCTTTGAGAGGAATTGGCAGTCTTAAAAGCGCTGGCATATAAGATTCTTGTTTATTCAGAGCAGTTTGGGGAATATTCTGGGAGTTTTGAAACGCATTCAGTAAAGGTAGATGTTCTGTATCACCGACTACCACCAAAAAATCACCCTTGTCGCTAGGTGGAGTAACAGGCAATCCCGCAGGATATTTTTGACACCCAGCGGTGTAACAAGCATAACCTACCATATCCATAACGATCGCCCCGCCCAAATTCTGCAAGCGTGCTGTCTTGGCAACAAAAGCCTGACTACCTAAAAGTCCGACTTCTTCTTGGTCAAAAAAAGCTAGCTGTAACGTCCGTGGTGTAGGACGAGAACCAAGCAAACGGGCGATTTCCAGCATGACGGCGATACCGCTGGCGTTATCATCGGCACCAGGCGAAGAGGCAACGGTATCATAATGCGCTCCCACAAGAATTGTTTTAGCGGCTTTGTTAGTTCCTGGACGTTCGGCAAAAATATTTACACCGTCGGAGAATTTCTCCAATTTAGGTTGCCAGCCGAATTTTTTCAGTTCATTCGTGATATAAGTGCGAGTACGCGATCGCTCTGTTGTTGTGTAGCGCTGAAAATTCAATTTTTGGATATGGTTTAACAGTCTCTCGGCAGACACTTGTAGGGTGTTGTCAACTTCCTGAGACTCTGGCTGTGGTGTTTGTACTGGAATCCTCTGAACAATTTCTGCTGAGGGACGCTGTTCAAAAAACGTGCTACCTCTGCTACCCACCACAGCAACTGTCATCAGTACCAAAAGCATCAGCCAGATCCATTTTTTCATATGATTTTTGTTTCCTACGAGTGAATATCAAGTTTGACAACTTGTCTTTTGACAGCGATCGCAACTTAAATTAAAGTGCCCCACTAGAGGAGTGCTAAGTACTGAGTACTGAGCAAAAAAAGAAGAAAAAACAATTTCTTCCTAATTCTTCAAAATCTTTATTTTGACACTCAGGATTCATGACTCAGAACTCAGGACTTTTCTTATGGTAGATTTATTGCCGATCGCAATCCTGGGTTTTCTGGGTAGTTTTGGGCATTGCTTTGGGATGTGTGGCCCGCTAACAGTGGCGTTTTCCCTGTCTCAGCAGCCAAAAATTCCCCAAACAACTCCCCGTGGACACACATCAACCTTAGAAAAGTCGAACACTCAAAAACAGCAATTCAAATTTCATATCCTGCTAAATCTGGGGCGGATGTTGAGCTATGCTCTAGTCGGTGCTGGCATTGGGGCGCTGGGTTCGGTATTGCTGCAAGGTGGACAGCTAGCAGGTGTTGGCAGTGATTTCCGGCGCTGGATGGCAATCATAACTGGTGTCATGCTCATCTGGTTTGCCTTAGAACAAATCAAACCCGATTTACTACCACGCATCCCTGTGCTACATCCCCTACTAAAGGGCAGTTTACACCATCGCCTCAGCACCGGAATGGTCAAACTTTCTTTAAAAACCAAATGGTGGACGCCATTACTTTTGGGAATGACTTGGGGTTTAATGCCCTGTGGTTTTCTGTATGCTGCCCAAATTAAAGCCGCTGAAACTGGCAATTTGTGGATGGGTACGGCAACAATGTTGGCTTTTGGCTTGGGAACCCTACCCACCATGTTAGGTGTAGGCGTCTCCACCTCTTTGGTAAGTAAAGACAGGCGCAGTCAGTTGTTTCGATTAGGTGGTTGGGTTACCCTCTCCATTGGCGTCATCACTTTGCTGCGAACCGGTGACACAATGGTAGATTACACCGGACACGCGGCTTTATTCTGCTTAATCTTGGCGTTAATTGCCCGTCCCATTAGTGGTTTGTGGGCGTCACCACTGCGTTACCGCCGTGCTTTAGGGGTGGGAGCTTTTGTGCTTGCTGTGGTTCACACAGTCCACATGATTGAACACTCATTGCAGTGGAATTTTGCCGCCTTTTTTTTCCTGCCCCAACAATTTCAGTGGGGAATGGCTGCGGGTGCTGTAGCATTGATATTAATGTCCCCCGCCGCTTTTACGAGTTGGGAATCATTGCAAAAATCTTGGGGCAAGCGTTGGCGACAGATTCATTTATTAAGTGTGCCAGCTTTGCTCTTAAGCGCTATTCATGCTGTGTTGATAGGTTCCCATTATTTGGGTTCCAAATTAACTTGGGGAAATAAGTTAGCGGCAGTACTGATGGTAATTGTTACCCTCGGTGTTTTGTTAGTACGTTCGCGCTTTTTTTGGTCAAAGTTAGCCTTAGAAAAGTTTTATGTTCCCCCAACCAAATCGCGGTAAATCATTCTTGTTTTCTGACTCCATGCCAACGAGTCCAAAAGTGAGGCATTATTTCAACAAAGGAACAATCAAGTATTTATTATTCCTGAGTTGCTTAGTCATATCAATAACTAATCCTTACCCTGCTGCTGCTCATAAGGTAAAAGTATCTGGAGATGTCGGTGGCACCCTTCACATTGAACCAAATGATAACCCCCGCGCTGGAGAAGCCAGCCAAGCCTGGTTTGCCCTTACCCGCAGAGGTGGAAAAGTAATTCCTCTATCACAGTGTAATTGTCAGTTGGCTGTTTATGCTCAACCCTATGCAGATGGAGAGCCACCACTCCTAGAACCAGCCCTAGAACCTGTAGCAGCTGAACGTTATCAAGGCATTCCAGGTGCGGAAGTTGTCTTTCCCAAGCCAGGGATTTATCAGCTGCAACTGAATGGTAAACCAGCCTCAGGGGCAAGATTTAAACCTTTTGAATTCAAATTTGAAGTTACCGTAGCAGCTGGTTCTACAGCTAATGCACGAAATGTGCGAAATGTCAATGGGGATGTAGTTGGGAGTGAAAATCAAAGTTTACCACTTTGGGCGATCGCACTTCCAATCTTCGGATTTATGGCTATCTTATTTGTTGCCCTACGAGGGATGAGAGGAGGGAGTGGGGAGTAGGGAGTGGGGAGTGTGGGGAGTGGGGAGATGAGGGGGATGAGGGAGATGAGGGGGATGAGGGAGTGTGGGGAGTGTGGGGAGTGTGGGGGATGAGGGGATGGGGAGATGGGGAGATGGGGAGATGGGGGGATGAGGAAGAATAATAATCGTTTGCTTGCTTCCTTTACTCCCCTACCTCCCCACCTCCCTACCTCCCCACCTCCCACACCTCCCACACTTGCTGTTTGCCCAATGCCCCATGCCCAATGCCCGATAATAAGTTGG